>JAYVZE010000001.1:0-56055 GCA_043783625.1 Blastocatellia bacterium
CAATAAAATCAAGTCTGGTCTCAGGTACTTTTCAATTTGTATATCTGGTGGACAAGCGGAGGATCCAACAGGTGACATTTCCTGTCAACTTATTTTTTACTAGGCTGGATTTGTCTTGCTTAAATTTTTTCGCATTCCCAACGCCAGCGGTTCGTATCCCAATTCTTCCCACAAATGTTGCGCGGCTTCGTTGCCGTGAAGCACCTGTAACTCGCTGGTTAATAATCCATTTTCGGCGAACCATGCTTCAGCGGTTTCGGCCAGAGCTTTTCCAACTCCCTGTCCGCGTGCTTCAGGCAAGACAAAAATTCCTGAAATGATTCCGGTTTGCACTTGAATGGCGGGACGCGGAAGCCTTAGTAAAAATATAAATATACGCTTAGCGATTTTTTCGATTTTACTTCGTAGCTTTCGGTTGAGGCTGAGCTGTGAGGATTGTAACTCTTTTCCGACGATGACAGCTTTCAGGTACGCGACGATTTTGCCTTCAGTTTCTGCGATAAAAAATCGGGTATTGGATAAGAAAAATTGTTTGCGAACTTCGTCGTTGGTGGCTGCCCACGAATTAATCGTATTCGTCGTACGTGACAGCTCGGTTTCATAGCGCAGCAGTTGCTGCGTCAACGCCGCAATCGCTGCTGTATCCGCGACAGTTGCTGCGCGTACTGAATAACTTGTCTCGTGCTGATTCGCCATTGGAAAAATGCTTTCTTGACCTCACTGGAAACGATGCTACATAATACTCGTCGTTGTTAAGTTAGCCCTATCATTTCATCCTAATGTCAAAACTCCTCTTCCTTCCAATTATTTTTTTCTCACTCGTCAGCGGCGTTCGGGCGCAGTCAACGTTTGGTCCCATCGTCACAGCTTACTTCGTTAATATTGACGAAGAGTTGAACGAATTGGAATATCAAATTGCGCATCAGGAAATCAATCGCAATGATTATGCTCGCTCGAAACAAAGACTCCAATTACAAAAGCAGTATGTCAAAAAACAGGTTGCAGGCAGTGGGCTGGACATCGTGCCTGAGCTGCAAATTCTCACGCCTGACGAATTAATCACGATGATGGGAGTGCAGGATGAACGCACGCAAAGCTTAAAAACAGGCGATATTTTAAGCGGACAATGGCGGTTGATCGGAATCGAAAAACGCGCTGAAAAGTTTTTCGTACTGGAAAAAACTGAGAAGCCACGCACCATCGCTGCACTGCCAAAGCCAAATCCTTTAGACGTGATCGAAACAATTATAGTCATCGAAGAAGACGCGGCGGAGAAGCACTCCGTCAATGTCAGTCGGACTCCCGCAGAACCTGTGAAGCCTTTGATAATTCATAAATCTGTGGAGCTTCCGCGTCCGACTATTCGTTCCATGTATCTGCCATCTTACACGCCCAAAGCCCGCGAAAAACGAATCGAAGGTCAAGTCGTCATCAGTGCCTTATTCACCCGTGACGGAAAAGTCAAAGACCTCGGATTTGAGCAAAAACTAGGCTTTGGATTAGACGAAAATGCGATGGAAATGGCGAAACGGATTGTCTTTGATCCGGTGATGGTTGAGGGGCAAGCCGTTGATATTCGCGCGAACATCGTATACATCTTCTCTTTGACGCATACGATGGCGACCATCAAACCTTTACCGCAGACAAATAAAACATCTGCCGGGGAAAAGTAATTTTGAAATTTTCGCGCCGACAATTCATCCAGCTTTCTGCCGCTTCAGTTGTGACGGCGGGATTAGGTGGATTAGGGATTGGCTACGCGCTGCGCACCGCCGTTGAAGTTTCTCAAGTTGCTGTAAATTTGCCGCGCCTGCCCGCCGAATTTAACGGCTTAACAATTGCACATCTCAGCGATATTCATCACGGAGCGTTCATTTCTCAGGAGTACATCCAACGCTGCGTAGACCTCACGAATGCGTTAAATCCCGATTTGATTGCACTCACCGGAGATTTCACATTTGGGGCAAAAGCGTATTCAGAGCCGTGCGGCGAAGTCTTGTCAGGACTTCGCGCACGAATTGGAAAATTTGCAGTGCTTGGAAATCACGATCATTACAACAGTGCTGGACGGGTCACGCGAGCGTTGCGGCAAGCTGGAATCACTGTCTTAATTGACCAGAAAGAAGCCCTGGAAAAAAACGGTGAAAAGCTCTGGCTGGTCGGAGTTGATGATTTATTGTTTGGAGACACTGATTTACCGAAGCTTTACAGCGATTGCGGAAAAGACGAAGCCCGCATCACGCTTTCACACAACCCGGATTTTATTGAAGTTTTTGCGGAGAAAAAACAACACTCCGATTTTATGTTGTCGGGGCATACGCACGGTGGACAAATCAGAGTTCCAATTTTAGGTGCTCCCCATCTAAAATTGCTTGGAAATAATTATATTATGGGGCTGAATCGCCTCGACACGATGCAGATTTATACGACGCGCGGCATTGGTACGATAGTTCCTCCCGTACGATTATTTTGCCCACCGGAAATCGTCCTGTACACTTTGCGACGTGGTGAAATTACCGCATAAATGCAGAAGCCCGCACGAAGTAAGGGCGCCAGTACATTTGAAATAAAGATTTAGAAAACTGCGGAAGTTCGCATTGTATACTGGCGCCCTTACTTCGTGCGGGCTTCTGCAAAACTGATAATTTATTTTTCTATGAGTTTATTAACGCAATCCGAAGTTTATACTGAAATTTCCCAGGCGCAGGCTGGCGGAAACCAGCTTGCCGTGGCGACGATTATTACGACTTCCGGTTCGACTCCGCAGCGCACCGGAGCCAAACTTTTAGTGTATGACAATGGGAAAATGCTGGGGACAGTGGGCGGAGGCTGTGTCGAAGCTGATGTCTGGGCGGAAGCGAAAGAAGCGTTGAGCGACGGCAAGTCGCGGCTCTGTCACTTTATTTTGCGCGATAATCCTGATGTCCCGCCCGACGAAGAAGGCATGATTTGCGGCGGAGAGATGGAAGTCATGATTGAGGTTTGGTAAATTTTTATGCTGACGCCAATTGAAATTTCTTCCGCGATAAATCTTGCTTTTGCGAACGGGCATGCACTCGCAATTATTTCTTCAGTTTCCGATCAACATCAAGCTCCGAATAAGCTCCTCATTGAAGAAGAAACCGGGATCGTCGGTGGTTCGCTGGCGCAAGGCGCAGAACTTGACGAAATGGCTCTGGCGCAGGCGCAATCATTACTCGCCGATGATCGCCAGGAAATCGTTTCACAAGACGCTCGTGGCGTAAGGTTATTATTTGAAATTGCCCGCCCTCAGCCGGAATTAATCATTTGTGGAGGCGGGCATGTCGGGCAAGCGGTTGCGCAATGCTGTGTATTTCTGGGATTTCGGGTCACAGTGATTGATGATCGGGCGGACTTTGCCGCACGTGAAAAATTTCCAGACTTACGAATCAATATTATTTGCGATGATTTTGTTTCCGCTTTGCAATCTCTCAAGCTCACAAGTGCATCACACGTTGTCATCGTGACGCGCGGACATCGCCATGACGAAATTTGCCTGCGTGAGATCATTGAAAAACCCGTGAAATATTTGGGAATGATTGGCAGTCGGCGTCGCACAACAACGATTCGGGCGCATCTCAAACGCGAAGGCATCAGCGATGATCTAATGCAGAGATTACAGGCTCCAATTGGTCTGGACATTGGCGCACAAACGCCTGAAGAAATTGCCGTAGCGATCATGGCTGAAATTATTATGACGCGCAGAGGCGGAGACGGGCGAGCCAAAAGCTCCTTTGTTCGTGCCAATTAAGTTTCTTCGTTATTATTATTTAGTAGCCACAACCTGAGGTTTCAGGTATTATTTTGAAGTTGTAAACGGTGCCCCGGATGGATAATTAACAAACGAATTAACAAACACTTCCATATAGAGAGGCTCAAGCAATGGAAACCCAAGCATCTCAAAATGTTCAGGATGGATTTCTGAACACCCTACGTCGTGATCGTATCAATGTCACGATATACTTAATCGGCGGAGTCAAACTCACCGGACGGATTCGCAGCTTTGACAAATTCTCAGTCGTGCTGGAATCTGGGAATCTGGAACAATTGATCTTCAAACATGCAATTTCGACGATCTCCGTTCCACGCGGTGCAGTGCAACATGGCAATTACGGAGGTGGCTCACATCAGCAGAGCAATGCACCTTCCGCTCCCGCTGTTCCTAATCCACCGCCAGTCAATCCAGCTCAAAACGAATAAGACGGAGGCTGGATCGGAAAATTAAATCATGAATCGCGGCAAGCTCATTACTTTTGAGGGCATTGACGGTTGCGGCAAGACAACGCAATTGCGTTTACTTGAACGTGTCCTGACCAGTCGTAATATTCCGTTCGCTTCGACCCGCGAACCCGGTGGCACGGATTTGGGGAAAACGATTCGGGCAGCATTACTTAATGTTTCTCGTCAAAAAGTTGAACCGTTAGCGGAACTCTTACTTTATTCCGCAGATCGCGCGCAACACGTGCGTGAAGTGGTGCTGCCAAATCTTGAAGCAGGAAGGCTGGTGTTGAGTGATCGTTTTTATGATGCTACCGTTGCCTATCAAGGCTCTGGACGCGGATTTGACCTATCGCTTGTCAAGCAGCTCAATGAGCTGGCAACAGGCGGCCTAAAGCCTGATATAACGCTGCTGTTTGATTTAGATGTAAAAACTGGAATGGAACGCACGCATTGGCGTGGCAGCGAAGCGGAAATTGAAAGTAACGAAACCCAGGCTGACCGCTTAGACCTTGAGCCAGGTGATTTTCACGAAACCGTCAGACACGCTTACCTTGAATTGGCCAAAGCAGAGCCGGAACGATTTCGCGTGATCAATGCTACCGGATCAATTGAGACAGTACGCCCAATGGTGTTGGAAGCTTTGCATGGAATTCTGTAAACTTAGCTACTGAAATTTACTTCATGACTGCCCCGTTATGTCTTTTGCATTACTCATCGGAAATGACCGCAATAAGCAGATTCTGCAACGCTTTCTTCAGAATGATAAATTAGGCGTGACCTTAATTTTTGCCGGCCCTGATGGAGTCGGCAAACGACAATTCGCGCTCACCTTAGCCAAAGCTGCTAACTGCCAAAATAATACTTCGCAAAATTATGATAGCTGCGATCAATGTCCAAATTGTCGCCGGATCGAAGCCGGAGAATTTGGTGATGTCGTGTCGCTGAAACCAGATGGCGCATATATCAAAATTGCGCAAACACGCGCACTAATTTCTGATGTTCAGGTTCGCCCACGCGAAGGTAAGCAAAGATTTTTCATTATTGAGGAAGCTGACCGGCTCCGCGAAGAGGCGGCGAATTCATTACTCAAGACTCTCGAAGAACCGCCTTCATCGTCAACGATTATCCTGCTGACTTCGCGCCCGAATACGCTTTTGCCGACCATTCGTTCTCGCGCTCAAAAAATGAATTTTGCACCTTTAAACTTGACGGAAATGCAGGCGTATCTGGCAAAAAACTTTGATCGCCCTTCCATTGATAATCAACTGCTCGCACATTTATCTGAGGGACGCATCGGACAAGTCTCAACCATTGATTTGACTGAATATCGCCGTGAACGTCGTGAATTAATCGAACTGATGGAGTTATTGATGGCCGGAAATAACCGTGTTCGCCTTTTAAAAGCTGCCGAACATTACGGCAAGCAGGAACGCGAATCCTACGAACGCCTGCTGGATTTGATGTTGATTTTATTACGTGATGTCTTTCGCCTGGCCGCGCTCGGCAACTCTGATGGAATCATCAATAGAGATGTCGAAGATCGGTTGCTGACGTTAGCCGAAAAAATCGGACTGCCCCGTGTCACCGCCTGGGTCAGACAAATTGATGAATTACGAGCTAATCTGCGCATTAATATCAATCGCCAAATCGCTACTGAAGCCGCTTTTCTAAGTATGGCGGCTTAAAAGTCCAGATTTTAATGGATCAGCCCAAGCTTTTCTTGACATAACGCCCGCCATTTTCTATCCTTACAGCTTTTGTGTATGGCGCAAGTGTTTGTATAGGTATGCTATTTAGCTATGTTTGATGCGTTGTCGGATAAGCTCAAGAAGGTTCTCAAGGATTTGCGCGGTGAAAGCCGCTTGACGCCTGAACATCTTGAATTGGCAATGCGCGAAATTCGGATTGCGCTGCTGGAAGCTGACGTCAACTTTAAAGTCGTCAAAAGCTTCATTGAAAGAGTTAAGGAAAAAGCTGTCGGGCAGGAAGTACTGCAACAATTATCGCCCGGTCAGCAAATCGTTGGCATTGTCTACGACGAACTCGTCGGCATGCTGGGCGGAACATCATCACGTTTGCTCTTTACATCCCGTCGTCCAAATAGCGTGATGATTGTCGGGTTACAAGGTTCCGGTAAAACGACTTCGACTGGAAAACTCTCGAAGTGGTTGAAAAATAATCAGGATCGAACTCCGTTATTACTTTCAGTAGACGTTTATCGTCCGGCGGCTCGCAACCAGCTCGCAGTGATTGGCAAGGCGATTGGAATTCCGGTTTTTGATGGAGAAGGACTTAACGATCCTTTAGAGTTATGTCGCGCTGCACGTAAGCATTGCGAACAAGTCGGCTTCGATACGCTGATGATTGACACGGCGGGGCGGCTGCATATTGACGAAGCTTTGATGGACGAGCTACGCGCCATCAAAACCGAAATGCAGCCCATTGAAACTTTGTTTGTGGCGGATGCGATGACTGGTCAGGATGCCGTCAAGAGTGCTACCGAATTCCACAATCAAATCGGCATCAGTGGCGTTATTCTGACGAAAATGGATGGCGATGCACGAGGCGGAGCCGCTCTTTCCATTAAAGAAGTGATCGGGCAGCCGATTAAATTTGTCGGCGTTGGTGAAAAATACGACGCACTTGATCCGTTTTACCCTGATCGAATTGCTTCGCGGATTCTTGGCATGGGCGATGTGCTGACTTTGGTCGAAAAAGCACAGTCCGAAATTGACGAGAAAAAAGCGGAAGAGCTGCAGCGGAAAATGGAGCGGAACGAATTCACGCTCGAAGATTACCGCGACTCTTTAGGGCAAATGAAAAAGCTTGGCTCCCTCGAAAGCATTATGAGCATGCTGCCGGGTGACATGTTCAAGGGAATGCCAAAGATGACGCCGGAAATGTCGGCGCAAATGGAAAAGCAACTCAGGCGAACCGAATCAATTATTAATTCGATGACGCCCGCTGAGCGCGACAATCATTTGATAATTAATATTTCACGCCGTAAGCGAATTGCCAGAGGCAGTGGAACACAGGTCAACGAAGTCAGTCACCTGCTGAACGAATACGTTCAAATGAAGCAGATGATGAAACAGATGATGGGTGGTGGCGGAATGTTAGGTGGATTGGGCGGGAAAGTCGCTCAACGCCTGACTGGTATTGGTGGAAAGAAAAGAATAAAAGTTAAAAAGAAAAAGCGTAAATAGAAACGCGCTTAATTCGGAGGTAACTACATTGTTAGCAATTAGATTAACTAGAATGGGATCCAAGAAACGTCCTTTTTACCGTGTGATCGTCGCGGAAAAACGTGGCAAACGAGACGGAAGATTCGTCGAAATCGTGGGTCATTTTAATCCGTGTTCGCAACCTGATGAGGTCAAACTTGATCATGATCGAATTCAATATTGGATCAAGTGCGGAGCTCAGCCTTCGGAAACGGTGCGGAGCTTGATCCGCAAAAATACTCCCGTTGCCGTCGTTGCTGAGGTCTAGTTTTCCAGGCATTTTTTCGATGCAAAACTTTTCTCGAGTTGTGCTCCAGACTGACCTCTCCCCCCACAGCCGAGGTGTAATTAATTGTAGCTCATTGTGGAGGTTAGCATAATGAAGGAACTCGTAGAGCTGATAGCCAGAGCCTTGGTAGATCACCCTGACGAAGTCAGTGTCAAGGAAGTCGAACGAGACCAGAAGTGTGCCATTGAATTACGTGTCGCTCCCGGTGATTTAGGTAAGGTAATTGGTCGGCAGGGACGAACCGCAAGAGCCATCCGAACCTTGCTCGCAGCCTCTGGCACAAAACTAAAAAAACGTTTTGTGTTAGAGATTCTGGAATAAGTTTTGACTTTAATGATCGTGACACCGGAACGTGCAGAAGCACCAGATTTAATTTCCATCGCCCGAATTGCTCGTCCACACGGCATTCGTGGCGAAGTAGTCGCTGATATTCTGACCGATTTTCCAGCTCGCTTTGAGACGCTGGAAGAGGTTTTAGCGGTTCGTGGTAAAGAAATAATCGGCTCATTGAAAATAGAAAAATCGCGCTTTCATCAGGATCGCCTTCTTTTAAAATTTGTTGGTTATGATGAACCAAATAAGGCTGATGAATTACGCGGCGTCAGTCTGGTAATTTCTCCTGATGAATTAGTCGAGTTACCCGAAAACGAATATTTTATATTTGATTTAGTAGGATGTGAAGTGTTCACACTGGATCAGCAAATTATCGGCGTAGTAGTAAAAGTTGAGGATTTCGGAGCCGCTCCATTATTAGTAGTTAAGCAAGACGACCGTGAAATGATGATTCCGATGACTCACGAAATTTGTCCTGAGATAGATACAGCGGCAAAAAGAATTGTTGTGAATCCACCTGTTGGATTGCTGGATTTGTAGCTCAGAAAAGTGGGAGTAGCCGCTGATTTATGCGATTCGATCTGCTCACAATTTTTCCTGAGTTTTTTGCCGGACCATTCGATTTCGGAATGATTCGTCGGGCGAAACAGCAACAGCAGATTGAAATAAATATTCACGATTTACGCTCTTTTACAACTGATAAGCATCACATTGTTGATGATCGTCCCTTCGGCGGAGACGATGGAATGGTGCTGAAACCTGAGCCGATCTTCCAGGCTGTAAAATCATTACAGCTTGAAGAAACTGTGAAGAAGGCAGCCGTTGTTTTGCTTTCACCGCAAGGTCGGGTTTTCTCGCAAGCTGAGGCTGAGCGTTTTGCCAGCGAATTTTCGCAAATGATCATGATTTGTGGACGCTACGAAGGGGTAGACGAACGAGTAGCGCAGCATCTGGTCACGGATGAAATCTCCATCGGAGACTACGTGCTGACCGGTGGTGAGATTCCCGCGATGATTCTGGTAGATGCTGTGACTCGCTTATTGCCTAACGTTTTAGGGAGTGAGACTTCAGCAGTGAACGATTCTTTTTCAAGTGGCTTACTGGATTTTCCACAGTACACTCGCCCGGCTGAGTTTGAAGGAATGAAAGTACCTGAGATTTTACTCAGCGGGCATCACGGAAAAATTGCTGAATGGCGGAAACGTGAAGCTTTATTGAAAACATTAAAAATGCGCCCTGAATTATTGGCGCAAGCTACCCTCTCCGATCAGGATCGGGAGTGGTTGGCACAAGAAATTGAAAAAATTGAAATAACAAGAAACTGAGGTGACTTATGCAATCATTGGATAAATTAGAAAGTGTACAAATCAAAAGTAATACCCCGGAATTCATTCCCGGTGACACGATTCGCGTCCACGTTCGGATCAAAGAAAACGACAACAAAGAACGCCTGCAAATCTTTGAAGGTGTAGTCATTGCCCGCCGTGGTAGCGGCATCCGTGAATCCATTACAGTGCGTAAGACTTCATTCAGCATTGGAGTCGAGCGAATTTTTCCGCTCAACGCTACCATTATTGACCATATTGATGTCATTAAGCGTGGTCGTGTTCGTCGTGCAAAATTGTATTACCTACGTGCGCTTCGTGGCAAAGCGGCTCGTTTGCGTGAACGTGATACACGTACACATGCAGCGAAAGCTAAATAGCTTTGACCTGAAATTCAATTTGCAATATAAAGAGGCACGGCATTTTCATCAATGAAGATGCCGTGCCCTTTTTCGTTCCAACCCCTTCCCAACATTTTAACGAAGCCCCTTCGCTAGTTTTAGAATGAATAACCAACCATCTCGTCTCACGAAGTCCCTTGAATACCTGTTAATTGCGGCTCCATTTTTGATTTTAGTTCCGCGCTCAAATACCCCAGCCGATCCGCTGACACCTAACAGTCTGCCATCACAGGAATTCATGAGCTTGCTTTACGCAACGGTGATGATTTCCCTGGTTTTAGTTCAGGCATGCAGAGAAAAACTTGAACTAAAAATGAGTAGATGGCAAGGAATTGCTCTTCTTTCCTTACTGTTATTTTGTGTTTGGCAAGGTGTCACTTTGTTCTGGGCGCCAGACTCTTCAGAAGGTGTCAGGGTTCTGGGCAACTGGCTTTGCTTTCTGGTATTTCTCGCCGTGGGGTTCGGTTATGCAACTGAAAAAATTCGGTATACTTTATACATTTCATCCACAATCGTAGCGATCATCTTAGCCAGTTATCAATTCACTCTGTTTGAAAAAGAAGGATTGACGATAACAGGTCTCTTTTATAGCTTTTACTTAAAAATGGAGCTATTAGCGTTACTTATTCCGTTACAAATTGCAGTTTTTATTTCAACGAAAAATCTTTCGTTAAGAATTCTTACAGCTATAAGTTTAGTCATTTCGTGTGTCGTCCAAATGCAATTGACGAAAAGAGCTCCGCTGGCAGGTATTGTAATAGCTGCCATTATAATCAGTGGCTTTGTCGTCTTTAAGAAATTGAAAGTTGAATCACCTCGTATTCTGGCAATAGGCTTACTGATTGTAGGTCTTATTTCTATTTTTCAAATATATGCAAACTACAAGGAGATTAAATCAAAAATCGCAATTGCTGTCACAATGGATGAAGTTACTCAAATTTCACAATCGAATCTCAATGATCGGTCTCAAAGAGCATTGGTCGGATGGGAGATGTTCAAATCTCACCCTCTAGGTGGAATAGGAATCGGTGGCTATCCAACTCTCGAAACAAGTTATCGAAGGGAGGCAATTCAGGGGAAATTTGGCAAGACACTTATTAATGCCTCTGATCCATTCAGACAATACGAATCGCAAAGCGGACAAGCCCATAATGAATATATTCAAATAGCGGGAGAAACAGGTTCGATAGGAATCATACTCCTGCTGATATTTTTGGGTAGCCTGGCATTGCTCTTTTGGAAATCAGGAATCTGGTCAGACAGTTACCTGATCGGAGCGTTCGCTGGTTTAATCGCTTATGGAATTTGCTCAGCATTTACCAGTTTTTCTTTCCGCTCAGCACCTGGAGTAATCCTGGTCGCCTGCGTTATTATTATCGGTTCCTGTCTGTCAGAGCCATCTCACCAAATCCCATCGGCTCCCCTTTCAAAGTTTATCTGCATAGGTGTAATAACTACTTTTCTATTAGTTTTTTCATTTCTTACCTGGCATAGTTTCTCCGTCATACGGTGTTATCAAATCGAACGGGAAGCTGCCTTCATGTATGACCTCGAAGACAGAGATAAAAACCGCAATTACTTAGCCGAACATCAAAGAGCTTTAAGCTGGGACACAAAAAATGTTAGTGCCAATCTTGGCTACGGCGTGATGCTATATCAGACGCATCAGCCTGAATTAGCTATTCCACACATCGAATTTGCCATCAAGCAGGGCTACAATCGTCCCTGGAGCGTTTCGCTGTTGGCATATTGCTATGAGCAAACACGCGAATTTGATAAGGCGATTATTGCCTTAGATGATTGCATTGCTGCCTTTCCAAACTCTATCTATGCGAAATCCGTACGAGCTGAAATGCTCAGAAAAAAAGGTGCCATTGAAGAATATAAAAAACAAAAAGAAGAACTGGCTAATAAGTTAGAAGCGACTGTCTGGGACATTGCATTACACAATACAAACGAAAAAACGGATGAAGAAATAAAAACGTTAGGAGTCAAAAAACTCTACGATATTGGAGAGCCGACCGGAATCCCTCCACAGCCGTATAAGCTTGAACAAATTATGGTTCAGATGCGCGCCTTTCATTATTTGAAATAAACTTACTTCAGCAAACTGGCAACCAGTTCCTCAGCATTGGTGACAGGAGCTTCGCAAAGATAGTTGTGGCAAACATACGCAGTGGCTTTGCCATCAACCTGCGTACGACCTTCAAGTAATTGAATTACTGATGCTTGATTCAGCTCAGCACTCGCAACAACTTTATTTGGAATATAACGACTGAATACTTCATCAACAAGCGTATTCTTGCCTTCTCCAATAATGGCGATTTCGTGCGGGTGACTTAAATAAAAATCCATCGCGCACAGCAAATGTCCAAACGCATTTGGATAGCGTGAAATTGAATTTGCCAGCAGCTTCAACGTACGTTCAGCACAATCCCGATAACGCGGTTCGTTTGTGAAAAGTGCGAAGCGTTGCAGCACGTGCGCGGCGACGGAATTGCCTGACGGCGAAGCATTATCGTGGGATTCTTTCGCACGATTGATAAGTTTTTCATGATCGTTAGAAGTGAAGAAAAAGCCGCCGTCATTTTCATCCCAAAATTGCTCAATCATCGTGTCGGCTAACGCACGCGCTTCGCTGAACCATTTCTCATCAAACGTCGCTTCGTACAATGATAGCAGTCCATCAATCAAGTATGCGTAGTCTTCCTGATAGGCGTTGAGCTTGCTCTGTCCGTCTTTGTGGGTGCGCAGCAAGCGTCCGTCACGCTTCAATTCTTTCGTCAAAAATTCGGCGTTGCGGATGGCGATTTGCAAATAATCTTCGCGCTTGAGAACGCGGGCAGCTTCGGCAAAACTCCGCAGCATCAACCCATTCCATGCCGTCAAAATCTTTTCGTCACGCGCAGGTTTGATCCGTAGCTCGCGGGCTTCAAACAAAATCTTTTTGCCGCGAGCGATGACTTCGGTTAAGTGTTCAGAGGTGACGTTGAGGGATTTAGCAACGACTGAAATTTCATCATCAATATGCAAAGCACTGGTCCCATGTTCGAAATTTCCAAACGCTGATATATCAAAATAGTGATTGAAAAGTTTGGCATCTTCCGCGCCGAACAAAGCCGTCACCTGTTCAGGCGTCCAGGCAAAAAACTTGCCTTCTTCGCCTTCGCTGTCGGCGTCCTGCGAAGAATAAAATCCGCCGCCTGGATGCGTCATTTCGCGGATAACATAATCAAGGATTTCAGTCGTAATCTGGCGATAAAATTCTTTGCTGGTGACAAGATAAGCATCAAGGTAAATCCGGCTGAGAAGAGCATTGTCGTACAGCATTTTCTCGAAATGCGGGATCAACCATTTTTCGTCTACAGAGTAGCGATGAAAGCCTCCGCCCAGTTGATCGTACATTCCACCACACGCCATTTTGACAAGTGTCAATTCAATCGCCGCTTGAATTGCTCTGTCATTTGTACGCTGCGATTGGCGCAGCAAAAAGCTCAACACCATTGACGGTGGAAATTTTGGAGCTTGTCCGAAACCGCCATTAACAGTATCAAAAACGCGCATGGTTCCCGCCGCTGCCTGATCCAAAATTTCAGTCGTCAAATCGCCTTCCGCAGGCGTAAATTGATTCAGCTTTTCAAGCTGTTCGATGATGACTTGAGAATTTTTGGTAACTTCTTCGCGCTGTTCTTTGTAGGCTTCTGCCAGCGAAATCAGAATCCGCGGAAAGCCGGGCATACCCTGCCGATCTGTTGGCGGATAGTACGTGCCGCCATAAAACGGAACACCTTCCGGCGTCAGAAAAACCGTCATCGGCCAGCCGCCGCGTCCCGTCATCATTTGCACCGCATTCATGTAAATGGAATCAATGTCAGGACGCTCTTCCCGATCAACTTTAATGTTGATGAAATTGTCGTTCATGAGCTGGGCAATGGCTTCGTCTTCAAAGGATTCATGAGCCATTACGTGACACCAGTGGCAAGCAGCATAACCTACAGAAAGCAAGACTGGCTTGTCTTCTTGCCCTGCTTTTTCAAAGGCTTCGTCGCCCCAGGAATACCAATCCACAGGGTTATGTGCGTGTTGTACTAAGTATGGGCTGGTTTCATTAATCAGGCGATTGGTAAATTTAGGTGTTTCGTTTTGATTACTCATAATCAGGTCTCCACGTCCAACTTTGTTGTTTTACAGTTGCCAGGATAAACGCCAATACTACGTTCATTACAATTTATAAGCAAAATCCCAGACTTTCGCTTGTCTTTAAAATGTCATCTTTCAGGCGGTTATTTTTCTTGACGATCCGATGACAGGCTTGTAGTATTTTCTCGGTTCAGAACAAAAATAATGCCCCGTGATCTGTCCAGCCACAGTCACATCCCCAGGTTACCTGAACTTTGACCGCACTTGGTCAGCCATTAAATCTAATCTCAACAGGAGTCCTCAGATATGCGAAACTCAATTGGTAATGCCTTCTTGCGAAGACTGACCTCAAACTTATTAATTTCAGCCATTATTTTAACAACTGCGTTCGGCGGAACGAATTCCACACAAGACCAGCGTCAACGCGACACCACGCAACGGCGCGACACTGGCAACCGTTCTTCAAATGAAACACCTCAACAAAATGGATTCGTCACAGTGGTTGAGGGCGATAAATCTGTTTGCCGGGATATGACTCCGGTTGAAATCGAAGGGATCAAGCGCAATCCTCAGCAGGTTCGTGAAATGCGTGTCATCACGCAGGATGAGCGCAATGAAGTCCTCGGTCGCTATCAGGGCGAGGCAGCAACGGAGGCGACAGGATTAAAAATCGTCCTTCGTTCGACGGCGCAACTGGATGGGTTTCCGCTGGCGAAAGCCGCATTTATTCGCGCCGCCGCCGCGTGGGAAGCTCAAATCAAAAACCCCATTACTATTGTCATTGACGTAGATTATGGAACAACACGTTTTGGACAAGCCTATCCAACCGGAGTTCTCGGCAGTACCAGTACACCGTCCTACCGCGTCAGTTACAGCACGATTCGTGGAAAACTGGTGAGTGGTGCAACGAATCTGGATGAAACTGCTCTTTACAATTCGCTGCCTGCCAGCAGTGTCAGTACAGACATTGGAGCAATTGGAAATGCCTCTGTCACTTCACCTTTGATGCGAGTTTTTGGATTGCTCGTGGCGAACGCTGATCCGGCGACGGAAACCAACGCTCCATCAATTGGATTCAATTCCAACTTCGCTTTTGATTTCGATCCGAGCGATGGGATTTCGGCGGATACCAGAGATTTTGACGCAGTAGCTGTTCACGAAATGGGACACGCTTTGGGATTTATTTCCAATGTTGGTTACAACGAACTTTATCCATCCAGCTCCCCAACATTGACGGTTTGGGATATTTTCCGGTTTCGCCCAGGCACTACACTTTCAACCTTTACCAGCGCTCTGCGCGTGATGTCATCGGGTGGAGAACAAAGATTTTTTGATGGTCATCCCGAATTAGCAACTTCGACGGGAAGACCTGACGCCACAGGTGGAGACGGGCGACAAGCCAGTCATTGGAAAGCCGATGAGCAATCAGGAGTTTATGTCGGTATCATGGATCCATCGCTGTCGGCAGGTGTCCGCAAAACTATGACCGGTAATGATCTGCAAATGCTGGAAACCATTGGCTATCAAGTGACCGGCTTGACGCCACCAGCTTGTACTTCTTCGCTCTCAGCCTCAAGTGCTTCGATTCCTACCAGTGGCGGAAATGGAACCGTAGATGTGACCTCCTCCTGCGCCTGGAATGCCACAACGGATTCAGCGTGGATTACTATTACTTCAGGTTCTACTGGTTCAGGTAATGGAACGGTAGCATTTTCAGTCCAGCCCCACACCGGGGCAACCTACCGTGCAGGAAGCATGACCATTGCTGGTCAGCCTTTTACCGTCATTCAAAATGCTTGTTCCTATACGTTGTCATATTCGACGACTTCATTTCCGGCGACAGCTTCAAGTGACAGTGTGACCGTGACTGCTTCCGGCTCCTCCTGTTTGTGGACGGCTGTCAGTAATAGTTCATGGATTACGATTAACTCAGGCAGCAGCGGAACCGGAAGCGGGATCGTAAATTATTCACTCGCCGCGAATACCAGCACCACTGCGCGGAGTGGCTCAATGACCATCGCCGGGCAAACATTTACGATTACACAAGCAGGACAACCGGCGCCGGTCTGCTCCTATTCAGTCGGTGCTTTCAATACGACTCTGCCCTCCGGCAGCGGCAGTATTTACATAACAGTTACAACGACAAGTAATTGTAGCTGGAAAGCAGTTGAAAATGTTTCCTGGCTGAGTTTTTCAAACACCTCAACGATCACAGGAACAAACACTGTCAGGCTTTCTTACACAAGTAATACTTCGACCAGCTCACGGAGTACGGTCATTACCATTGCAGGAAAGAGCTATACGATTACGCAAAGAGGGCGATAATGTTGGGTAATGACAAGAAATAAAATGTGCTTGAGCTTCCGGCTTGCTCACAATTATTTTCACACGACTAAAACTACCTCAACAGAAAAAACGTGATACAACTGCGAAGTTGCTATCACGTTTTTTGTGCGAAAAGTGAAGTTTATAACTTTCTTGCCTAGCAGTTGACTAACTGTAGGCAATTGTTTGAGGATAGCTTCGATCATTGAAATAACGATCAATAGTTTTGGTAGATTTGACACTTTCACAGTCAAACATTCATTGCCTGTTTGTGTCCTTACCTCATAAAATAGCTGAATCAGGATTATGAAAACCCGGAAAACAAAAGACGAAGCTGCCACGATAAATAAGCAGGAAAATCACAAACTATCCCCGCCTTCGGAAACTTTCACTGAGAAAAATTTTACGTGGATTGTCGCCGGAGCGGTCGCGTTATGTTCGCTGATTTATTTTTTGCGACTGGATCGCGTCAGTGGCATGGTACGCGATGATGCGTGGTACACCCTCATCGCCAAATCCATTGCGACGGGTCAGGGCTACAATCTGATTAACTCGCCAACCCCTGGCATCTTCCCGCTGTACCCTCCAGCTTACCCTTTATTACTTGCTCTCTTTTTTAAAATTGCTCCACAGTATCCAAATAATGTTTATGTCCTGAAGTTGGTTTCGCTCATTGCAATGGCAGGCTTGGGCCTAGCTGCCTATTATTACTTCAATCAGGATCGTCACGAAACCCGATTGACAGCTCTGGCAATCGCAGTTTTTATTGTGCTCTGTCCCGGCTTTGTTTTTCTGGCGACTTCAACGCTGATGTCGGAATGTTTGTATGCTGTCGTCCAGTTCACAGCTATCCAGGTTATTGAAAAAGTTGTCAAAGCCAAAGATTCACCAATAGTTTGGCGATATTCGCTCTTAGGCGGATTCCTTATTTCGTATACTTTTCTGACCCGATCAATTGGGATCGGATTAATCCTCGCTGTTTTGCTGTATCTCTTGAAAGAGAAAATGATTCGTCAGTTAATAATCGTTGGTGCGGTAATTGCCCTGATTGCCGGTTCCTGGATGTTGTATTCCAGATTCCGCATGCCGACCGAAGCGCAACAGTTAGAGCAAAACAGTTACATTGTTACACCTTATACAAAGCATTTCTGGAAGAAAGAAATTGGCACAAGCGAGTCTGAGATTCAGGGAGTTTTAGACTTACCGGGACGTGTCTGGGACAATAGTCTCACAATGGGAAATACAGCGGTAGCTAATTTATTCCTAGCACCCCTACATCGTAGCTCTGATATAAGTGGGCTAGAGTTATTAGGAATTATTGGTGGGGTTATCTGGTATTCCTGGATTCTTAGTTTATTTATTATTATTGGATATATTCATTGCTTTCGTAAAAAAATTACTTTGGCTGAAATTGCTGTGCCTTTTACTCTGGGAATTATTGCGCTCTGGCCGTGGGATCCCGTACGATTCATGTTACCCCTGCTTCCTTTCCTGGCATATTATTGTTTTTGCGGAATCAGGGCTATTTATCTGATAAATCAAAAATTCATGCAGCAGGTCAATACTTCCAGTCAATCCAGTATTGTGGCAATAATGGCAGGCATTCTAATTCTTTTGTTTTGCTACGATCATACGGCATATATTATCCGCAAACATAGCGCTGAGATTGAGAAAGTTCCTGTCTGGTTACGCGGTTATGCTGAAAATCAGAAAATGTTGAATTGGATGAATGAGAATATTAAGCAGGAAAATATTGCTATTGCTACGAATAACCCCGGACTTGTCTATCTTTGGACTGGTAAAAAATCGGTAGGTGTTAAGTCAATTAATGAACCGTGGGGGTTATGGAAAACTCTTAATGTTCGCTATCTTGCTTATCTTGGATTCAAACACGAAGTACCGGAAAGAGCGATAGAAGAATTTCCTTATCAAACCTCTTATATCAATGGCGGTAAAATTCGTAATGAATCAGTTGAGAGTGCAATGCTCAACTTACCTAAAGAACTAAGAGATAAGATAAAAAAGGGAAATTCACAAAATACTGAATCTGTAGCTGTTCCAAATATGCGAGTAGTAGACTTAGGTGATCCTGAAACCAGGCCTAAGTGGGGTAGCTTAGAAAAAACACCTGCTCCTCAATAACATTATGGATACAAGTTTTGAGCTAATAGCGCAACAATCGGGAGCAAAATTCATCGCCGGAATTGATGAAGTCGGTCGTGGGGCTTTAGCCGGACCGGTAGTTGCCGCCGCAGTTATCCTTGATCTAAACAATATCCCCAATGGTTTAAATGATTCCAAAAAACTCTCCGCCCGAACGCGCGAAAGGCTGGACATAGAAATCAGGGCGACGGCGACGGCCTTTTCGATTGGGCGAATTGAGGCTGAAGAAATAGACCGGATTAATATTTTACAGGCTACCAAAAAAGCCATGATCGCGGCTATCAAAGCATTATCTCCAACCCCTGATTATTTATTGATTGACGCATTACGACTTCAGGAACTTAACATCAGACAGGAAGCGATTATCAAAGGCGATACCAAATCTGTTTCCATCGCAGCAGCTTCAATTATTGCGAAAGTTGCCCGTGATAGATGGATGAAAGAGTATGGCGAAGAGTTTTCTGAATACAATTTTGCCAGCAATGCCGGATACGGGACAGTTTTTCATTTAAGCGCATTGCGACAGCATGGACATTCACCTATTCACCGATTAACTTTTCGCCAAGTGCTTCCTGAACCTGAGCAAGAAAATCTTTTTTCTGAAGCGCAATAATGACAAGAAATTCCTTCAGACAGCTTCCTTCCATTCGATTAATCTTAGTCGTTGCCTTTCTCATTCGCCTGAGCATCTTCGGGGTCGTACTCTGGCAAACGAACGACCTGACAATTTTCCACTCAAAAGATACAGCTACCTATCTGGCTCCCGCACAGGAGCTGCTCACTACTGGAAATTTTGCGACGAATAATCATCCCGAAGTGATTCGGACTCCCGGTTATTCTATCTTTCTTACCATTGGAATATTTGCGCACAACGTAGAAGTTATAACCGTAACACTGCAAATTATCCTCAGCGTGATTTCCTGTTACTTAATATTTCTGACTGGAAAAGTAATTACGAATGAAGTCAGTGCTAAATTGGCTGCTTTATTATTTTGCGTTGAACCGCTTAGTATTACTTATGCTTGTTACCTATTAAGTGAAACTCTGTTTATATTTTTATTGTTACTGGCAATTTATCAGCTTGTTACTTTCTTGAAGAGTCCCAAGTATCTGAATCTAACTCTCTCAAGTACTGCGCTTGTAGCGGCAACTTACGTCAGACCAATCGCTTATTACCTAATAATCTTTTGGGTAATATTGATCTTCCTGAAAGGGAAAAAATATTTTCCAAGTGGAATAGCATTCCTGCTACTAACACTTCCCTTGCTAGGCTTATGGCACGTCAGAAACATCAATCGGGCTGATTATGCCGGATTCTCAGCCGTCTCAGATGTAATGTTATACTTTTATCATGCCAGCTCAATAGAGGCGCAACAAACAGGACTACCGCTCCGACAAGTAATGGAAAAGAAAGGATATTATGATGTCAAAACCTATTTTCAAGCTCACCCTGAGCAGCAAAATTGGGCAGAATCGCAGCGATACCGATTCTGGCGAAATGAAGGAATAGTTGCTATTCGTAAGGCTCCAATTACATTTGCAGGAATTTACGTGAAGGGTTTGGCTGTTACCTTACTTGACCCTGGCTCATCTGATTTTCTGAGGCTATCAGGTCGCTACCCCAGCTCAGGAAATTTTACAAATAGTATTAAGACTGAAGGGTTAATAAAAATTATTACGGAGAATAAGCTTCTCGTTTTTATTTCAATGATATTTTTTACTTATCTGGGTTGCATCTATTTCTTTTCACTGGTGGGATTTCGAGACTTGCTTAAGTTAGATTACTCTTCCGGTAAGGTACTATTATTGATGTGTTGCTACTTATTTTTACTTTCTGGCGGAGTAGTTGCAATTGCCAGACTCCGGGTACCAATCATGCCGCTCTTACTTATCGCAACAGGGCATGGTGTTGCTCTTACTTTTCATAAATTAAAGTAAATTACTCTATCACATCATCTTTAAGCTTTGCCCGATTCCTTCCATAAATTCTTGTCAGTTCTAATAATCTCTCACCTATTTTTTCAGTTAAATCAGAGGATTTATAACGCCATCCCCAATTACCACTTTCACGCGCAGGAACATTCATTCTACCTGATGCTCCGATACCTAATAAATCCTGCATTGGAATCACAGCAGTGCGCGCAACTGAAGCCAACGCTAACCGAATTAAATCCCAATTTATTTCGCTTCCATTCGTGCCTAAATATTTCAAAATATATTCACGTTCTTTATTTACTTCATCCATCGAACGCGTGCTGTCTCCTTCATCCATAGAGGTGAACCAGCTAATGGTTGTGTCGTTGTCATGAGTACCCGTATAGACCACACAGTTTTGCGGGTAATTGAAAGGTTTAAAATCATCGGCCTGCTCATCTGTGCCAAAGGCAAATTGTAAAATCCGCATGCCCGGAAAATTAAACTGATCGCGCAGGGCATCAACTTCTTCTGTAATCACGCCAAGGTCTTCCGCAATAATTGGTAGTTCTTCCCCCAATGCTTTTTGCAAAGCCAGGAAAAGCGATGCACCGGGGCCATCTTTCCACTTTCCATTGATGGCTGTTTTTTCTTCAGCCGGAACCGCCCAGTATTTCTCAAAACCCCGAAAATGATCGAGACGAATAATGTCTACTTGAGCCAGTGATGCCTTGATTCGATTCACCCACCATTGATAACCCGTCCGTTCAATCAAATCCCAACGGTAAATCGGATTCCCCCAAAGCTGTCCCGTTTCACTGAAATAATCCGGGGGAACGCCGGCAACTTCACGCGGCGTACCATCTGAATTCAAATCAAAAAGATGTGGATTCGCCCACACATCAGCGCTGTCGTGAGCGACAAAAATCGGGACATCGCCAATAATTCTGATCCCTTTACTATTGGCGTAAAGTGCCAGTTTGAACCATTGGCGGAAGAACAAAAACTGATAAAACTTGTGCGCTGTAATTTCCTTAGAATGATTTTCCTGAAAAAAATGGAGCGCATTATTTTCACGATTGCGCAGATGTTCATCCCACTTCGTCCATTCCTTGCCATCGTGTTCATCTTTGCAGGCGCGAAAGATCGCATAATCCTGCAACCAGAGATTCGACTGTTCACAAAACATAGCAAATTCTTTTTGTAACGCTTCTGAAGACTCCGCTTTGAAATTTTCAAATGCTCGTTTTAGTAGTGATTGTTTGAATTCAATCACTGCTCCATAATCTACGATGTCCGGCGGGAAGTTCGGGACAGTCTCAAGATCGTTCGGCTTGAGCAAACCGTCTTCGACCAATGCGTCAGGGCTAACCAATAAAGGATTTCCTGCGAACGCCGAAAAGCATTGATACGGCGAATCTCCATATCCTGTCGGACCTAATGGAAGGATTTGCCACAATGACTGATTGGCAGCAGCGAGAAAATCTACGAAATCGTAAGCCGCTTTTCCTAAATCACCGATACCGTAGCGACTGGGAAGTGATGTCGGATGAAGCAAAATCCCACTGGAGCGGACAACACTCATAAAAACCTCCATGAATAAATTCTATATAATCGGGGCAAGCCAGAGCAGATTATGTTTGATAGATTACTTTGTCAAAGAGATAGACTTGTCACGTGCGGTGTTTTTCGGTACTATCCGTGGACGCTGCGGATGTGGCGGAACTGGTAGACGCGCAGGTCTCAGAAGCCTGTGGGAGCAATCTCGTGATGGTTCGATTCCATTCATCCGCACCAAATTTTTTCTCGAAAAAGGCGACTTTACCAGTCGTCTTTTTTTATGTGCGATACATGCGCGGAACACGATTTGTCAGGCTACAGGCAATCTCGTAGGAAATCGTATCTATCTGTTCAGCTAAATCTTCCGCAGTGATTTTCAATCCATTTTTCTCACCGATTAAAATCACTTCGTCACCAAGTTCGACATCAGGCACATCTGTCACATCCACTATCGTCAAATCCATACTGATGCGTCCAACGATTGGAGCAAACTTTCCACGTAAAATTACCTGCCCAAGATTGGAATGTGCGCGTCGCAAACCGTCGGCATAACCAATCGGAAGAGTTGCAATTCGACTTTCTCTCTTTGTCAGATAGGTGCGTCCATAGCCTAACGGAGTACCTGCGTTGACCGTTTTGAGATGAACAATTCTGGAATGAAGCGACAACACAGGCTTGACTTCAAAAGGTTCTGGTTGCGGCGCAATTACATCACGAGTGAAGCCGTAAAGTGTCGCTCCGGCACGCGCCAGATTTCCCCATGCATTTGGATGAGAATGAATTCCGGCACTATTGGAAAGGTGCTGATAGGTTGGATTGAATCCAAGCTCATGCATCATTTTCAAAGCTTCTTCGTATGTATGGATTTGTGTATTTGTAAAGGTCGAATCAATTTCATCGGCTTCGGCGAAGTGCGTTAACAACCCGTCAATACTGAGGTTCGTGCATTGCTTGAACGCATGCAGAAATTCCGGGAACTCAGAAAATGGAATACCAAGTCGTCCAAGTCCTGTATCAACTTTTACGTGACAGTTGATGATTCGATTTATTTTTTTAGCCTGTGCGTTCAATTCTTCAGCCTGATCAAAACGATGAATCACTGATGTCAAGTCGTGTGTAATGACTGCTTCTTCCTGTCCATGCCAGAATCCGCCCAGACACAAAATCGGTTTCGTAATTCCTACTTCGCGTAGCTCAATTCCCTCTTCAATCAAAGCGACTCCGAACCAGTCAGCCTGCGCTTCGCGCTCAAGCACTTGCGCACATTCTATTGCGCCGTGGCCGTAGGCATTGGCTTTGACGACTGCCATTAACTGCGCCTGACCACACAAATATTTTTTGACGGTTCGATAATTATGAATTAGATTCGGAAGCGAAATTTCAGCCCAAGTGGGACGGAGAGCGGTGGTCGGTAGTTGGTGGTCGGTGGTCGGTAACATTTGGCTTTTTACGACGTGCTAATGACTATTCTCGATATTTGTCTTCAAAGCGCGTGAGCTGTTTCAGGAAGACCAGTTCAATATCTCCAATCGGTCCGTTACGTTGTTTGCCAATGATGATTTCAGCAATGTTCTGCTTTTCAGTCTCAGGATTGTAAACGTCATCACGATAAATAAACATCACGACGTCGGCGTCTTGCTCAATGCTGTTATGCAGTATAAGCCCTTCAGATTCAAAGTTCTGCAAATTTGGCACAGTTAAATCAAAGACTTCTGATTCGCCATCAGGGGCAATTGAAATCACCTGATCCCAGTACACATCACTTTGTGCTAATCGCAGTAACTCTTCAGACTTCACGACCGTTGCAACACGATTTGCGCGTTCACGGCTCATATTTTGTGTATACAGTGAAGTCCCACAATATGCAGTATTAATTCCCGCCATCATTTCACGAACTGTAATTTTATTTTTGTTCATTGAAGGGACGACATATTTTCGCCAAACCTCAGCTGGGATAATATCCCGATTAGCGTTGGCAATGGTTGCATCAATAAACAATTGCATTCTTTTTATAGCTTCGGATTTACGCTGACCGACTGCGCGAATTATTTCAGCGAATATTGTCAGGTCTTTTTTACCGCTGACAATCACATGTAGCTGATCTCGTCCCTTGTTATTTTGCGCGATTCGCCGAAGGGCAGCGTTAATGCCAAGACGCAACAACAAAGCCTGAACATCCTTTGCCAGTTGCTCACTAGAAGAAGCGTAATAAACTCCCGGATGATGCTTCCCTTTTTTTTCGTCTACCCAAATGCAACCATCTGTCGCCCACAAATGCCGTAAAAAAGTTGCAATCGCAGCCGTTGGTTGCGCAAAAACTTTTTCAGGGACTCGCTTTTCATGCGAGCGCAACCCCCAGACTCCCAATTCCATCAACCATTCAGTGACGGCGCTGCGCACGTTATGCGTGTGATGACGAGTTGAAGATAAGTACACTTGATACCAGGTTCGCTCCTGCTTAATGCGCGGTGCGACGGCATCTCCAAAAACGTCCATTGCTAGATTAGCTACGGTTTCGGCTAAGTCTTCTTCCTTCGTCGTGTATTGAATCGCGTGACGCGGCAAGGTACAACCATCGCCGATGAGATGTCCCAACAATGCGAGTTCTGCATTCGTCATCGTTTGTGTTGTCGAACCGGATAGTTGACGAGGCAACGCCAGACGCTCTCCGATTTTCAATTCATCTAATCGCTGCCAGCCAGTAAAAGTTCTGAATTTATGATTCGCTGTCGCACGAATTGTACGCCCAAGTTTGGTCGTCAATTTGAAGACTGGCTTCACACCTGTCGCAAAAGCATTACTCACTAATGCGCGTTCGATTTGCATGCTGTTTTCATTCAAAGACCAGACCGCGAAACCGGATTTACCGACTAATTCTTTGATCGGAATTCTTGCGCCAGTGTCAGCCATCGTCACTAAACTCTCACCCGTCAGGCAGCCTGATTCACGAAGATCGGAGAGCATCGGGCGATGATCTGAACGAGATTCGACGGCGCGTGAAAGCTGTGAAAGCGCAATCACCGGAACGTTCATTTCTTTGGCAATGGCTTTTAAATCGCGCGAAATTTGTGAGACTTCCTGTTGACGCGATTCGATTTTGCCTTTGCCGGACATGAGCTGTAAATAATCTACGATAATCATGTCCAGCCCACGCTGTTCATTTTTCAAACGTCGGACTTTGGCACGCATTTCCAGCGAATTAATAGCCGGAGTGTCATCCAGAAAAATTCGCGTTTCAGCTAACTCGCTCACGCCTAATGCCAGATGTCGCCAATCTTCTTTGCTCAGCATTCCTGTCCGCAAACGATGAGCATCAATCCGCGCCTGAGAACACAGCATGCGCTGTACTAATTGCTCTTTACTCATTTCCAGCGAGAAGATTCCAACAATTGCTTTTTCGCCGTGATTTTGGATTTTCAGAGCAGCATTTTGTGCGATATTAAGACAGAAGGCCGTTTTTCCCATTGACGGCCTGGCAGCTACAATAATTAAATCGCCGCGCTGCAAACCCGAAGTCATGTAATCTAAATCACGGAATCCAGTAGCGATGCCGGTAACTAATTGTTCGCGTCCGGCAACCTCTTCGATGTGTTGTAATTGCTTGTGCGCGACTTCGCTGATGGGGACAAAGCCTTGTCTGATGCGGTCTTCGGCGATAGATAAAATAGAACGTTCCGCTTCGTCCAACAAAACATCAGGAGAGTCTTCGGCATCGAAGCAGCGATTCATAATCTGATTTGAAGTCGTGATTAATCTGCGAACGATGGATTTGCCTTTAACGATGCGACAATATTCCTGGATATTTGAGAAGCGCGGCACACCGTCAATTAAGGCTCCGATAAAAGCCGCTCCACCGATCATCTCCAAATCACCAGCTTGCTTTAAGCTGTCCTGCAAAGTAATCGGGTCAATGGCGCGGCCCTGCTCCATCAGGTAAAGCATTTTGTCGTAGATACGACGATGCGAATCCAAAAAGAAATCATCACGTTGCAGCATCTCAGCCGCCTGGTTGACGGTTGTATTGTCGAGCAGAATTGCGCCCAGAATCGAACGCTCGGCTTCGATATTGTTGGGTAAAGCCCGGTCAAACGGGGAATCAGTTCTCGCCATTAGTAGTAGGTTTTTCTGATATTTTCACTGATGAAATATCTTCACCAGCCGAAGGGTTGTCGGCGGTTTGCCCGCGCAATTTATCCTGCCGATATTCAATCGCTGCTTTAGCTTGTGGACGGAAAGCAATTTGATCCAAAGCCATCATTCCCTGACTTAACAAGGAAGCTTCCCCGGTCGCGTCTTTTTGATATTCTTCATCCGTTCTGTTAGCACGCCTGGTTTGCTCATGGATTAATGCCCAAAACATTAAAATCACTAAAACAATGGCACCGATCCAAACGATTGCTTCAGCCATAACTATTCCTGAAAAACATCAATCACAAGAAAGCGGAGCGTGAACTGAAAAATCAATTCTTGCGCTCCGCTTTGTTATCTCAAAGTCAGTGAATTTTGTACAGCCGGATTTACGCTTCTTCCGGCTTCACTACGACTTTCAAATTCGCTGTCACTTCACGGTGCAATCTCACCGGAACCGTGAACTCGCCGATTTCTTTGATAGACTCGGCCAGTTGAATTTTACGACGGTCAATTTCGTAGCCTTTCTTGCCAATCGCTTCAGCTAAATCCATTGACGTCACTGAACCGTAAAGGACTCCGTGTTCGCCGACCTTGCGGGCAAACTCCAAAGTAACCGATTGTAATAATGCAGCCTGTGCTTCAGCGGCATTTTTATCAGCAGCCGTTTTCTTCAACAAGGCATTGCGCTGTTTGGAAATCGCTTTGACGTTGGCAGAAGTGGCCTGCACAGCCAATCCACGCGGCAGTAAATAGTTGCGACCGTAACCTGGACGCACCTTGACGATTTCACCGCGCATTCCTAAACTTTCTACGTCTTCGCGTAATAAAAGCTCCATTTGTGGCATAAAATATCTCCCAAAAGAATGTCTTGACCAAACTCGCTTGCTCAGAAAATCATGAGAAATTATGCGAGTTCGTCAGACAAAAATATTAAGCTACGACGTATGGCAACAAAGCAATCGTCCGGGCGCGTTTAATGGCTTCGGCGATTTTGCGTTGTTGTAAGGCACTAACACTGGACAAACGCGCCGGCAAAATCTTGCCGTTCTCTGTCAAAAATGTTTGTAGCAATTTGTGATCTTTGTAATCAATATAATCAATTTTTTCCATTGACAGCCGTGAAGTACGACGACGGCGATTATAGCCGCCGCCACCACCGCTTCTTTTGGCTGAATCGTTTCTATCAGTTGGTCTTGGCATATAATTATCCTCTTAAAATTTAGGAATCAAACCCTTCATCATCAGCCTCGTCGGCATCATCGTCATAGTCTCCGCCGGGAGCAGGCTTGTCAGGATTGACCTTCCGCTTCGCTTTTAATTTCGCGGCACGTTTCAGGTCTTCATCCGTCCGCACGGTCATAAACCGAATGACCAGATCAGTGACTCGCAAGCGGCGTTCGACTTCGGCGATTTCTTTTCCAGTCCCGTCAATGTAAAAAACGGTATAGATTCCTTCGTCGTATTTTTCGATGGGATAAGCTAATTTGCGGCGTCCCCAAACATCAGTTTTGGTGACAGTTCCGCCTAAATCGGCTACTACTTGTTCAAGTTGTGAATTGAGTTTGTTAAGGTCGTCATCGCTGGTATTAGGAGCCGCGATGTGAACTACTTCGTAGGTTCGCAAGATAAATCCTCCTTATGGATTTTGAAGAAGCCCGAAAGCATATTCGAGCAAGGAGAAAGCCTGGAAAGGCTTAATTATATTTAGACATCGCTTCCGCCATGCCTATTGTCAAAATTGTAGTCACTGCATCCGCTGCCTGACCGATAACTTCACCTACTTTGGTGCGTTCGGTTTTGGTGAATTCTCCGAGTACAAAATCTGAAAGATTTCTGATCGGATGATCCGGCGCAATGCCTACGCGCAAACGCGGAAAATTCTGAGTCCCGAGTTCTTTGATAATGGATTTCAAACCATTCTGTCCTCCCGCGCTACCTTGTTGACGCAGTCGGAGGCTGCCGAACGGCAAAGCCACATCATCACTAATTATCAAAATTCGTTCGGGCTTAACTTCGTATTTCTTAGCTATAGCCGCCACCGAAACACCACTCAAGTTCATGAAGGTCTGCGGTTTAACCAGTAATGCTTCAGAATTTCTAATCTGAGACTTGGTGGTCAGTGCCTGACATTCAGAAGTTTTTACTTGTCGTCCGGCGCGTTCCGCCAATTCATCAATTGCCAGAAATCCACAATTGTGGCGAGTGCGTGCGTACTCATCGCCCGGATTACCCAAACCAACAATCAACCACATGCCAGATTACTTCTTATCGTCTTTGCCCTTCTTGGCAACTTCAGGTTCTGCCGCCACGCCTTCGGTTGCAACCTCAACTGTCGGGCTGACAACGTTGACGATAATAATGTCAGCATCTGTTATGACCTGAAATTTCCCGGCATCCAAATTAAGATCGCCGACCCGAAAGTGGCTACCTAATTCTAAGGCAGAAACATCAACATCCAGATGTTCCGGTAAATCACCAGGCAAACAACGAAGGCGAATTTTATGGGTCGGCACATCAAGGATACCGCCACCAACTTTGACGCCAGCCGCTTCACCGACAATCTTCAGACCAACTTCAAATTCTGATCTTTCGGTCAAAGAAATTCTTTGCAGATCCATGTGGACAACATTGCTTTTGATCGGATCAAGCTGCATGTGAGCAATCTTAACCGGAGATGACCCGGCTCCCAGATTCAAAGTAAAAATCACATGGCGACCATGCTTGCGAACCACCGCACCTAATTCACGTCTATTGATCGCGGCTGAAGCGGCATCTTCGCCACCTCCATATACGGTCACCGGGATAAATCCTTCGCGGCGTAAACGTCCGGCGGCATTACCACCGTTAGCGGTACGCGGTTCAGCGTTCAAAACAATACTGGTATCAATACTCATAACTTTACTCCCGACTGCACAAATCAAATTGTGCGAATAACAACTGAGCAGAAATCAATTACTGCTCTCAATATTTTTCAAATAAACAATCGGCTTACTGAAGTCTCATCGTGAATGGAACGAATTGCTTCAGAAATAATTGGTGCCACGCTCAAACATTCATACTGTGACAAATTAAGAATTTTTTCAGTTGGTACAGAATTGGTAATCACTATTTTTTCCAATGGTGAATTCGCAATTCGCTCCAATGCGCTTCCTGAAAGAATTGCGTGGACGCAACTGGCAACAATACTTTTGGCACCTTCTTTTTTCAAGGCTTCGGCAACTTTTGTTAAAGTACCCGCCGTATCAACCATATCATCCACGATTAACACGTTACGACCTTCGACTTTACCGACCACATTCATTACTTCGGCTTCCGCGTGTCCCGGCTTGGATTTATCGCGGCGCTTATCTACAATTGCAAAATCCGCATTCAAACGTTTCGCGTAAGCCCTGGCTCTTTCCGCTCCACCAGGATCAGGAGCTACGACGACCAAATTTTCAATCTGCTGCTTCAGGAAATATTCAATAATCACTGGCGAAGCAAACAAATGGTCAAACGGAATATCAAAGAATCCTTGAATTTGCGGCGCGTGTAAATCTACCGCTACAACTCGATCAGCACCAGCCGTCGTGATTAGATTGGCGACCAGTTTCGCCGAAATTGCAATTCGTGGTTTATCTTTCTTATCGCCTCGACCGTAACCATAATATGGAATGACTGCCGTAATGCGATCTGCCGATGAACGCCTGAAAGCGTCAATCATTAGCAGCAACTCCATCAAACTCGTATCCACCGGAGGGCAGGTCGGCTGGACGATAAAAACGTCACTGCCACGAACATTTTCAAGGATCTGAAAGTTAAACTCTCCGTCAGGAAAGCGAGTCGTATTTGCCCGCCCTAACGGGACGCCTAAATACTGGCAAATTTCTTCTGCCAGTGAGCGATGGGCATTACCTGAGAAAATCTGTAAACGATTCACGGGACAATATTTGAATGTTGTGCAGCTTTCACTTGATTCCAGCGCCGCAACTAGAAGCCAAACAAAAAAATGGCTGGGGAGCTAGGATTCGAACCTAGGAATGGCGGCTCCAAAGGCCGCTGCCTTACCGCTTGGCGACTCCCCAGTAACTTTAGTTGTGGATTGCTAACGCCCAGCCGGATTGCAGGCATTCACCTGAATCCGTCTTAGGCATTCCGAAAAAATCTAAGAGCGGCTTGATATGCATTTCGATCCAGTGTGCGAGTTTTTTCGCACCACCAACCAGTTGGTTGTAATTTCTCTTGTGCCTGAACACAAGCCGCCTCACTTTCAAAGACCGCAAAAACTGTCGAACCACTGCCTGACATCAGGACTTGTGTGGCATTTAAAGCTACTAACCGCTGCTTGACTTTGCCAATTTCAGGGAAAAGCGAGAGCGCGGGAACCTCTAAATCGTTGCGTAATTGTAAGGGCAACTTCATGTTGTGCGCATACGCCAACGCTAGAGAATGGGGAATCTTATTCAGAGCTGGTGCTCTTGTCAACACAGAAGGTAAATTTCCATATATTTCCCGTGTTGGAACGTTGATTCCAGGATTCACCAGCAGAAGGTGATCTGAAGTTATGTCCTCCATTGGATAAACTTCGTCGCCGCGTCCGATTCCTATCCCTGTACCTCCGAAAAAGAAAAACGGGACATCGGCTCCCAACTTCGCGCCCATTGCCAATAAATCTTGCGGAGCTACTTCCAAATCCCAAAGCCGAATCAAAGCTAGTAGTGCGACTGCGGCATTACTGCTTCCGCCGCCTAACCCGGCTCCCATCGGGATACGTTTTGTCAGGTGAATATTCGCGCCCTTGTCACAGCCCGTCAATTCACGCAAGAACAGAGCCGCTCGAAAAATTAAATTGGTTTCATCACAGGGAACAGCCGGATTATCACAGGTCAGGAGGATTTGAGATTCTGCGAAGGAAAACGTTAAGTCGTCACAAACATCTACTGTTTGCAGGATCGTCCGAAGCTCATGATAACCATCCGGGCGACGACCAAGTATTTCAAGAGTCCAATTGATTTTGGCGAAGGAAGGAACTTGCAAAACTAGCTTTTCCTGGTAGCAAAGAGTTGCGTCAGGTAAACACGACCTTTGGCATCTACGGCAACTCCAATACCGGTTTGGTTCAATTTTTGGTCGAGAATATTGTCACGATGATGCTGGCTTTTCATCCAGCCGCGAACAGCCGCCTCAACCGGATCAGAATAGCCTAAACTGGTAGCAATATTTTCCGCCAGCCGCATCCAGTTTCTGACGCCACCACGCTCAATGCGTTTCTGTAAATTATCGCCTTCTGGAGAAACATGATCGAAATAATCTTTGATAGCCATATCCTGACTGTGAAAACGGGCGACACTGGTCAGGTCATTCGCCAACGCTAAAACTGGCAGATTATTTTCGGTGCGGACTTTATTAATCGCCTGAAAAACTTGTGATTCAATATCAGCGACAGCCATGGCAGCAACAGCATTGTTATTAGCCACCGCCGCATTCGCCGGAAGCCCGCCTGCGATTAATGAAAATAAAATGGACAGACAAAGAAAATGATGAAGGACGTTTTTCATCTCGTGACTCCTGCCATTTGGATCAGCATGAATGCTTTCCAATGCGTTCGTTACTTTTGGACTCATTATGGTCAACGCAACACGTATGCTAACGCTGTACCTGAAACTCTTCCTGTGGCAGATGCGACACTTACTTTTGAATATCGCTTAATTTGTGTGATGTATCAGAAATTTATTGGCTTCGGCTGACCGCTATTTCAGCCCCGAACCGTGGACGATAATGCACGCAAACTTTGATTGAGTCAATTTATTTTAGTCCAGTGAAATTATTGCTATTGTGTGTTCTTGATTTTGGTTTTCAGTCTGGCAACGACACCGGCTTCCACCGAAAATTCGAGAGCGGATTCCCAATTTTTACGCGCTTCCTGTATGCGACCGAGATCACGAAGCACATCTCCCAGATGTTCAAAAACAGCCGGATTGCGTCGCGTCATCGTGGCTGCTTTTTCCAATTGTCCGCGCGCTTCCTGTAATTTTCCCAGCTTGTATTGAACCCAGCCCAGACTATCCAGAAAGCTGCCATTCATCGGCTCAATACTCACTGCCTTTTCTATGAACGGCAAAGCTTCGTGATAATGTGCGCCGCGCTCAGCTAAGAAATATCCAAGATTATTAAGTGCTGCGGCGTTATCGGGTTCACGCTGAATAAGACTTCGCAGGATTTTTTCAGCTTCCTCTTTTTGCCCTGAACGATCAAGAATTGATCCTAATTGCACCGCTAAATCACTGTCGTTAGGATTCGCCGCCAACGCTTTACGAATCGTTGTTTCAGCTTCTTTAAGTTGTCCGGTTTGAACTTGAATATTGCTGATAATTGTCAAAATATCTCCGTTATCGGCGGCTTTGTCATCTAACATTCCCTGCAATAAAGTTAGGCTTTCGCTGTAATTTTTCAGCTCAGCTAAGATTAATGCTTCATTGAGCCTGAGAGATTTGTTGTTCGCCATCTTACCTTGTGCAGAACGAACGGCTTCGAGTGCTTCACGATACTGTCCATCTTCACGCAAGCTCTCAATCATCAATATATCTGCGGCGGGTGAAGTTTCTCCCAGAACCTGCTTCGCTCTACCAATTAACGCCTGCGCCTTTTTCTTTTCACCTTGCCGATTATAAGCACGCGCCAGCTTTCCAACTAAATCAACAAAAACCTCAGAACTCTTTTGGTCGAGTTTCGGCTTATTCGCTAAATCGTTCAGGACACCTTCGTAGTTGGCTACAGCATCTGCTGTCCGCCCCATTTCTTCGTATGTTTCACCGACTTCAATACTAAGCCGTTGACGCGCACTAAAATCAACTGTCGCAATCGCCTGCCGGAGTGTCTCGATGGCTTCATTGCGCTGACCAGCGCGACGCTGCGCCGAAGCTAAATAATAAATAGCATCCGCATTTTTCGGGTCAGATTTCAAATATTCACGCAATTTTGCAATGGCTTCCGTATAGCGACCGACTCGTAACAAAGAGGCACCGTAGCCGACCTGTAACAGCGGGCTGCCCGTCCGCTTAATCAGTCTTGAATAAGTTGATAGCTCTTCTTCACTACTCGAAGAAAGGCGCAAAATATTCATCAGGCTGCGGGCGTTAACAGTTGAATCCGGGTCAAGCTCAAAGGCTCGTTTCGCGGCTTCAATCGCCTGCGCATTTTTACCTTGATTCAAATATAATTGTGAAAGCTGAAAAAAAGTCTGGTCAGGAGCTAACTCTGTACCCATCACTTGCCGATAGAAATAGGCATCCATCGGTGATGGAGCCGGAATCGAAGAAAGTTTTTCCAGTGCTTTCATTTGCTTTGCCTGATCGCCTTTCATCTGCGCCAGATCGGATTGAAAGGCCCAGGCTTCCGCACTGACCGGATCAAGGCGGGCAACTTCTTCATAAGCCCTGATAGCACGATCAATTTGAGCAACGCGGCGATTATTATCAAACCGCACATTAATCGCGTATAACCGGGCCAGCAGTTTCTGACCATTCAAACAATCACGATCAAGTTTGACCGCTTCCTGACCTTCGCGCTCCGCCGCATCAAAGTCATTTAAGCTGAAAAAGTAAATTTCTCCGAGGTCTGCATGCGGATCGGCTGCGGTGGGATCAAGCTGGACTATTTCTTTATAAATGCTAATCAAATCCAGCGGTTTTGTCGTGCGTAAAGATTTCAGCCGCTGCGCTTCGATGTATCGTAAATATGCCTGTTTCCGGTTTTTCTTCGTCTCAGGTGAGACGGCTTGCTGAGGTTTGGCGAGAGCCTGCACCGCTAGTACTGACGCTAGAACCAACAATAATGTCTGACTGAAATTGATTTGGATTGATACCCGATTCACCTGCATAGAACTCCTTAATCGTTCGGTTCTGATAAACCGAGTCTCACTGCATCTCTCGATAAAAAATCAGCCTGCGGCGAAGCGTTTTCGCCTTCAATCATCGCTACCGCATTCTGCCATTCACCGCGACGTGGAAAGCTATAAGCAATCATCATCAGTGCCGCAAGTCCTAAGCGCCAGCTATATTCTCGAATCCCGGTCAGACTTCCGACAACTCCGAAAATTCCAACGACATCGCCCAGAACCGCGCCGGACAAAGATGCCAGATAAAGCGAGCCAAGCACGGCGTTGATTCCGCTTCGAGCTTTAATTTGTAATCGTTTTGGAGCTAGAAATAATCGCCTCAACAACAATAAAGCTAAGACAGCAACGATCACCAGAACGGCGAGATTAATACTGTTGAGCCAGCCATACCCACCGCGCGGCATCGCTGATGCAAAAGCCCATCCAATTAGGATATAGAGCAAAGTGCTCAGACCCAGCGCACCGACAATGATAACTGCCAGGCGATAGCGCGCATCCAGTGATTTCTGATTGGCGGTAGAAAGATAGCTCATTGTTTCTCCACGATCAGATCGTCATTCGTTCCCGACTTTAAATCTGCGCCAGATGAAGTCATCCGGTAGCTCTTGGCCGTCCCTTGAAAACTAAAAGGTTGTTGCCAGTAATCAACGCGGAGTATTTTAACCACTTCACGCGCAGGCAACTGTTCCATCATTTTCTCGAAGGATTCAGCAACAAGGTAATTTCCATGTTCAGCCTGATAGTTTTCAAAGGCGGCGGCAAATTGTTGCAGTTGCAATTCTGTCCGGCGAATTTTCTCACGCCGAATGGCTTCCGTCATTAATTCTACGGATTCCCAGTGGTTATCCCCAAAACGAATTTCAGCAATTCCCCACTCATTTTTTTCCTGCTTAAAGCGCACCGCCGTTTCTATTTGAGCCTCCGCAATAGCATTCCCGTTGAGACCATTACTCACTGTTTTAATGCGTACCTGCTCCGGTTTTAGCTCCGCGCCTCCCAGCCTTCGCAAAAGCTCCCGTGCCTGCTTAGCATTCAAACCGGAGCCAGCCCAAACGGCCAAGGCTCCGCCCAACATTAAAATAGAAATTACAATGGCAAGTCGTGGGAACATATAAATGTGCAGAAACAAGAAGGATTGACCACTTGTCAACCAGAATCATCGTAACAGAACGCTCGGAATGAAAGCAACGGATAGCTTCGTACGAAAATCCATTGTAATATTTTGGGCTGGTACGAGTTGGTGCAAGCAAAGAGGCGGCTATGATTCGATGTCAGCAGTGTGGCAATGGAAATGTAAACAACGCTGAGTTCTGCGATGAGTGCGGGACGCGGCTCTGTCGTGAGCGTTCGCTACGACCATCTTCCAGTCCGCGCTTCGCCGCCGAGAGTCTTCCGCCAGCGGCGGCCAGCGGACTGTCACCAGTTGCCAGATTATTTGAAGAAACTGGTCAGCTTCAGATTAAGCCGCCCCGCATCACTGTCAGCGTCAATGGTAAGCTCAGACATGAGTATTGGATTGAAAAGGTGGAAACGGTGATCGGGCGTTGGGATGCGGCACGTAATATTTTCCCGGACATTGACCTGGAACAGGCCGACGTGGAAACAAAAATCTCGCGGCGTCACGCTCGCATTCTGGTGAAAGATAATCAATTCTGGGTCGAAGACTTAGGCAGCCTGAACGGGACAGTGATTAACCGCGAACATCATTTGCAACAGGGAAAACCTTTTTTACTACGTGACGGCGATGAAATTATTGTGGGAAAAGTTTTCCTGAAATTTAGTCTTGAATAATCGGTAGATTGTTATGCCTTTCTGTTCTAATTGTGGCAAGTCAACCGGGATCGGTGATCCCTTTTGTGGCGAGTGTGGCATCCCGCAAAAAGCGGCGGCGGCTCACTCTCCGACTCCGCCCAGGCCAGTAGCGGCAACGCCCGCCCCTTCCGGCGTTCAGCACCTGCCTGCCGGAGTTTTGCTGGCAGATCGTTATCAGGTTATGCAGCGGGTCGGCGGCGGTGGGATGGGTTCGGTTTATAAGGCGGCTGACCGCAATCTGGCGGGACGAATTGTCGCGGTCAAGGAAATGATGGAAATGTTTTCCGACCCGAACACTCGTGGCAAAGCCATTGAAGATTTCAAGCGCGAATCAGAACTTCTGGCTGGACTAGAACATCCTTCAATTCCGACGATTTTTGATTACTTCTTCGATTCATTACGCGGACGCTACTACCTTGTCATGCGGTTTATTGATGGCGGAGATTTGGCCGATTATCAGGTAGCAAACGGGGGCAGAATTGATGAGCTGATCGTCACGCAATGGGGCATCCAGATTTGTGAAGTATTGGACTATATTCACTCGCAAAATCCACCACTGATTTATCGTGATTTGAAGCCTGCTAATTTAATGCTCGATACTCGTACTCAAAAAGTCATGTTGGTAGATTTTGGGATTGCGCGCTTTGTCTCTCCCGCACAAAAGGGCGTGACGGCGGTCGGAACGATGGGTTATGCACCACCTGAATTATTTTCCGGCAAGGTTGTGACGGGATCAGATTTGTATTCGCTCGGCGCGACGATGTTTCATTTACTAACCGGCAAAGACCCGCAGGAAAATCCGTTGTTGATTTTTGATTTCACCAAAAATCCCAAGCCCCGTGATCTTCATCCGGCTATTTCTGAAAGCATGGAAAAAATTATCTGTCGCGCCGTCGAACATGACGCCGGGCAGCGGTACCCCTCAGCAAGAGATTTCCGGGCGGAACTGCTGGCTCATCTGAAGACTTTGCCAGCCAGTCCTAAAACTGTCGTCATGCCTGCGGTTACGCCACCGATTGAAAACCGTGCTGAGAGCGTACAAGAAGCTTCTCCACCGCCTGCAACTTGCGCTCAGTGCGGTCAAGCGTTTAGTCTAGGAGATGTATTCTGTATTGCCTGTGGTGCTGATTTGAAAAGCGGTCGTCGCATTACTGCCAAATTGATTATTGACGGAACCAACGAAATTGCTGCTCAATTTCCGCTGGATGCGGAAGGCGAACACTTGATTGGTCGCCCTGATCCAGGAACGGGAATCATTCCCGCCGTAGATTTGTCGCGCTTCGATCCGCAGGGAATTTCACGCCGCCACGCTAAACTGGTGGCACGCGGCGGGCAATTTCTGATCGAAGATTTAGGTAGTATTAATGGCACGTTTATTAATAATAAAATCAAGCTCTCTTCGCAGGAACGTCACCTCCTTAGTAGTGGAGACAGCGTTCGCATTGGCAGTGCGTCAATGAAATTTGTAGTCAGTTGAGAACATCACAAGCGCGGCGGCTGAGCCCCCAAAATCAAATGGAAACTTTCTCAAACATTGAAGAAACGTCACCTGCACACAGCAGTGAAAACCCGTTCATCCGCAAAATTCCCTTCGAGGAAAATATGCCAGCCAGCTTTGGGTTGCGTGCTACAGCAATCTTACTTGACTACATTTTAACGCTGCTGGTTTTTGTCTTATTCATCTTTCTGACATTAATTTTTAGAAACCTGCTTCCTAAAATAGCTAATTTGATTTCGATTGTCGGGTACGTAGCAACTGTCGGCTTTATTCTTTGGAATCGAATTTTTCTCTGTGTGAAAGAAGGGCAGAGTATCGGGCAAAGACTAGTTGGGATTAAAATCATTCTCAACGATGGTAGCGCACCTGGCTACCGAACCATTGCGTTGCGACATTTGATCGGCTACCCGTTGTCATTGTTTTGCGCGGGATTAGGGTTTTTGTGGATGATTATTGAGCCCAAACAACGTGGCTGGCACGATAAACTAGCTGGAACACTGGTTATCAAAAGTTAATTTCATTTGACAGAGATCGGTGATCGAAATCACCTTTCGCTGGTCGAGGTAGCGAGTATGCTCAATTGTGGGAAATGTGGAGCATCGGTAACGACGACGGCGATCTTTTGTTCGATGTGTGGTGTGCGGCTCAATGCGTCTGAAGCTGGTCTCACTGAAAAAAAATCCAACTCTCCTCTCACTAAGGCGTCCAGTGCTTTAGCCAAAGCCTCCGGCTTGAGTAAAACTCAATCATCTTCACGTTCGCGTCTGATTTTCCGGCTCTCTTCTCTTGCGGCTGGATTATTATTATTGAGTGGGGCGTATTTTTTCTACCGCAATCAAAACGCTGGAGGAAATTCACCAGTTCTCAATTTTGTCGCTCCGCTTGATAAGCTCAATCAAGCCTTAGCTGAGGGTCGCCAAAGTTTTGACCACGGCGATTTCGTGGCAGCGATTCAGAAATTTGAACAGGCCAAGGCTCTCAGTCCAAACAATACCGCCGTACATTTTAATCTCGCACTCGCGTATGACTCTGCCGGACAGGTAGACAATGCACTGACAGCTTTTTCTCGCGTCGTTGAACTTGACTCAAAAAATAATGAGGCACGTTACCAACGTGGCATGATTATGCTCAACCGTGGAGCCTGGAAAGAAGCCTTCAATGATCTTGATTATTTAGCCAAAAACGCCGGAGGCACAGAACAAGGTAGTCGTGCGAATCAAATTCTTGGTAGCTTTAAAACAAATCGTCCGGCTGAACCCATTACGCCTGAAGTGATTGCCCGCACGATTCAGAAACGAACCAGACGTGGTGTTCAATTGCCCGAAGTAAATGGCATCGCACCCAGCTTAGCTTTAACATTACCTAAATTAGCGAGCGGTGCGCCAACAGCCTTTACTAACACAACTGCCGAAGAATCCGTTAGTGCCAGTGCGCTGGCTCACAGTCACAAAAATCGCGGGACGAATTATCTGGGTTCAAAAATGTACACTTCTGCGCTCAACGAATTACAAGCGGCGCACAACTTAACCCCGGACGATCCTGACATCAACTATTTGATTGGACAGGCCTACAGCGGGATGAAAAAATATTCTCTGGCTCGACAATATTACGAGAAATGCGAAAGCGGAACGTATTTTGAAGTAGCGCGTCGCAACATCAAAATAGCGAAAGACCGTGAGCAGGAAGAAGCCAAAAAGCTCAACAAAAAATCACGTAAAGAAGAGAAGACCGACGAATAGCTTTGACGGTTCACTCTTAACTCTATAAGCCTTATTCTTATGCCGCGTCTCATTGTCAAATCTAATTCTGAAAACGCCGATTCTGTCGTTGAACTTAACCGTCCGCGCGTCACGATTGGACGCTCCGCCCGCAACGATCTCTGGACGGATGATCCATTCACTTCACGCTTACATGCTGAGATTCGTCAACGCGGCGATGGTTTCTGGCTGAGCGATATGGGCAGCGCGAATGGAACGTATTTTAACTCCGTCCGCTTAACGACTTCTGTTGTGCTGCATGATCGTGATGTCGTGAAAGTTGGTGAAACTGAAATAATTTTTATTGAAAACGAAGAGACTTCGCCGCTGCGCAAACAAACCGGTGTTTTGATTGCACCACAAATTTTCGGCGATCAGCTTCAGCCCGAAGCCACGATCACTCCGCAATCTGCTCCATCCTCGAATATCGCTGTCTCGCGGCTCCTCTCTTCAATGGATCTCAATCAGACAACGACTGACGGATTTCACAAAATAGCTGATAACCCCAGTGAGGTGCTGGCAGTGATTAGCCGCGTCAGTCTGGCCTTGCTCTCGTCGCTTTCGCTGGATGAAACGCTGCATCGCGTACTGGATTCGATTTTTGAAGCTTTGCCCGCCGATCAGGGCTACCTGATGCTGTTCGAGCGCAACCCGGGTACGAAACAGGACGAACTGATTTGCAAGGCTCGCAAAATGCGCAAGCCGAAGCCAAATTTTGAAACCGAAGATGTCAAAATCAGCCACTCCATTTCTGAGCTGGTGCTGGAACAGGGGAAATCAGTTTTGACTTCAGATGCGCAGCACGATCCGCGTTTTCAGCAGCATCAGTCCGTCGTTCTCAGTGGGATTCGATCCGTCATGGCGGTGCCTTTGATGATGGATACGAAAGTGCTGGGAATGATTTATGTTGACAGTTCTTTTGGAACGAATCGCTTTACCGAACCGCAACTAGAGCTGCTCACTCTGATTGCCGGCGTCGCTTCGATTCGGATTGAAAATGCCCGTCTGCTGGATGTGCAGGTCGAACAAAAACGTTTAGCCAATGAATTAAGCGTCGCCAGTGAAATTCAATTGCGCCTGCATCCGGCGAATCCTCCGACGATTGAAGGCTACGATTTAATCGGAGTGAGTTTCCCCTGCTACGAGGTCGGCGGCGACTATTACGATTTCATTGATCGAAAAAATGGTAAATGGGCAGTCGCGCTTGGAGACGTTTCAGGCAAAGGAACAGGAGCCGCATTGCTCATGTCATCATTGCACGCAGCAGTCCGTGCGCACATCACAACTCCCGCTGCCGCGCCTGATGTCGTCGCGCAAATCAATCAATATATTCACGAAAATACTCCTTCAAATCGCTATATCACTTTTTTCTACAGCGAACTTGATCCCGTCACCAGCCAACTAAGCTACGTGAATGCCGGACACAATGCTCCGATTCTCGTTCGCGCTTCAGGCGCAGTCGAGCGTCTGGACGAAGGCGGCTTACCAGTTGGGTTAATGCCTTTTGTTAAGTATTTTGAAATCACAGTGCAATTAAATCCCGGCGATGTTTTAGTCGTGTACTCTGACGGCGTCACTGAAAGCGTCAACGAACAAGAAGAGGAATTCGACGAGCCGCGCCTGATTGAAGTCATTCAAAAAAACATGTCTCGTTCGGCGGCTGGGATTCGTGATCGCATTGATGAAGCACTGACCCGTTTCGTCGGCAAAGCAAAATCTGTCGATGATCTGACGATGGTGATCGTCAAGCGAGAGGTGTAAAAGTTTGTAGAGTCTGGAGACTCCATAAAATCTATCGAGTCGAACAGCCTGCTATGCGTAACGACTTCCTCGGACTCTACCGACTTTATAGACTCTAAAGACTTCTTCATGCTTTCCAACTACCTTTTAATATCACTGCTTTCACTCACACCGTGCGTTTTATGGCTGTGGTATTTTTACAGTCGGAGCCTTTACAAACGCCCGTCTCTGCGCGTCATTGCGATTACATTTGGTCTCGGTGCAGCCGCCACCATCCTCGCCTTGCCACTTAATTATTTTGGGCAGGAAATTTACTCGCGTGTAGCGGGAACCAGTTTACCAGCACGGGTGCTAATGCTCTTTTTAGTCGTCGGGCCGATTGAAGAATTCTGTAAATTGTTAGCCGTCCTTGCCTACGCCTATCGCCAAAAAGAATTCGACGAACCGCTTGATGGTGTCATTTACAGCACGGCGGGTGCGCTTGGTTTTGCCGCTGTCGAAAATATTTTTTATCTTTCGCACAATAACCCCATGCTGGTTTTACTGCGCGGCCCCTTATCGAATCCGGGACATGCATTGTTCTCTTCCCTGTGGGGATTAAGTCTGAGCCGTGCCAAATCAGCTCCGAATGTCATGGCGGCTCGCTTCCCGATTATTTTCAAAGGATGGCTGATAGCATCCTTATTGCATGGTACGTTTGATGCCTTATTAATGACCACGGAAGGCGTCAGTCAGATTTTATTTTATGCGGTGATTGCCGCGCTGTTAGCATTATTCTTCTGGGTGAGAAAACAAATCAATTTTCACCGCGAAGCTTCGCCGCACCGCGAAGAAACAATGCTTTTGCCGATTAGTAATACCTGCGAAAACTGCGGAACAAAAGGCCTTGCCGGAGAACTTTGTCATCAGTGTGGTCAACTGATTTCGACTCCGCCGGAATCGTTAATCTGTCCGGTCTGCGCTTCGATTAATCGCTCTGAAGCCCGTTATTGTTTGCGCTGCGGAGCTAATCTCAAACTAACCGCCGCCGAAAATTTAGATCATCGCCCACATTTAATTACGATTTTAGAGGACGGAAAAGAAAAGCTGGCGTGTATTCTGAACCGGGTCGAGATCACAGTCGGACGAACTTTGAATAATGCTTTTGTGATAGATCACCCATCCGTTTCTAAAAATCATGCCCGGATTTTAAAAATTGATGACGAGCACGTATTGATTGATTTGGAGAGCAGTAACGGCACTTTCATCAACGGACAACGCATTTCCAGCGAAACGAAACTTGAAGATGGCTGTGAAGTTCGTTTCGGACGGGCACGATTTGTTTACCTCAGAAATAATTGAAGAGTTTGCCAATGAGCAGACCTCATCTATAATCACACTACGATATATGTTACCGATTAAGCACTTAACTCAACAAGATAAACGCGCCTTGATTTTATACTTTTCTATCGCTTTGCTCAGCGCGACCTGCCTCGCCTTTGTGATGTTGTATCTATCAGATTTTAAGCTGACAAAACAAGCAACTGAGCAACCCTCTACGTCCCGTAAACGTTAATGAAATTATCTCTCTCAAGCATTTATTCATGGCTTGCGGCTCTTGCTTCGGGCGTCTTACTGGCTCTTTCATTTCCAAAATTTGAATGGAGCTGGCTTGCGTGGGTCGCTTTCGTCCCGCTGTTCTGGGCGTTGACACTACCAGCCCAAACGCTGAAAAAATCTTTCGCTTTAGGCTTTGTGACAGGCCTCATATTTTTCTTTTTTTCGTGTCACTGGATTACACATTCAATGACGAATTATGGCGGCATCAACGTCGCGCTGGCCTACCTGATTGCCGGGATTTTTTCGGCACTCCTCGCTTTATTTCCAGCTCTTTTTGCTTTCCTGACGATGATACTTGTGAAGCGATTCGGACTTAACGCAATCGGCTTCGCTCCCTTCATCTGGGTAGCTACAGAGTGGTTACGCGCAGTAATCACAGGCGTGACGTGGAATGCGCTGGGAATTTCTCAAGTCAATTATTTTGAAGTCAGCAAGCTCTCTATGACCGGCGGAGTTTACCTAGTCAGCTTTGCAGTCATTGCCTGTAGCACAGTCTTATTTCTTCTCTCAGAATTTTTGAGTGATGCCTTCTCACGAAAAATTATCGCCGTTTATTTACTGCTGACTTTGGTAATTTACTGGATCGGATTGCCACAATTTGCTTTGAGTACTGGAAATCACGTTGGCAACGAAATCAAAATCGCCGGAGTCCAACCAAATCTTCCGGTTGATATTTTGACGCAGGCCGATGCCATCACGCAGCGTAACGAAGGCGGGCTGGACATTAATCGTAAACTGACTGCCAGCGCACTACAGCCAGCCGAAAATAAATCGGCAGACATCATCGTTTGGACAGAATCTCCGCTGGTTTTGAATTACGACGAAGACGAAAAGACGCGACAGCAAATCAACGAGACAGCCAAAGAACATAAGGCTCATCTGATTTTTAGCGGTGTCGCACGCAACGGAGAACAAATTTATAATTGCGTACAAACCATTACCCCAGACGGTCGAGCCTTGAAACGCTACGATAAAATGAGGCTCATGCCTTTTGGCGAATATGTCCCCCTTCGTCCAGTCCTAGGTTATTTCGTACCGGCAATGATTGGGGATTTCACTCCCGGTAATTCCGCTGTCGTAAATTCATTGAAGCTCAAAACACAGCTCGCCGTTATTCAAAACGAGCAGGAAACCGACGGCGAAGTAGCGTTAGAACGAACTACGAATTACGTCAAAGCTGGAACTTTTATATGTTACGAAGCCGCTTATCCAAACATCGTGCGGCAATTTGTTAACAACGGCGCGTCGGTCTTAATCAATATTTCAGACGATGCCTGGTTTGGAAATTCTGCTGGAACGGCGCAACATTTAAGCCACGCCAGAATGCGTGCGATTGAAAATGACCGCGACATCGTCCGTGTTACCAATACAGGAATTTCAGCCTTGATTACGGCTGAAGGAAAAATTGTCGAGCCATTGCCGAGCTTCACGGCGGCGAGTCATGTCTGGGCAGCACAGCAGCGAAAATGGAAAACGATTTATTCACAGTATGGCGATTGGTTTGCTTATTTGAGCCTGGTCGTCAGTCTGGCTGCGGTAATTTTCAGCCTGCTCAAAAAACCGCAAATTAAGACGAGCTAATTTAGCTCTTTCAATTCACAAGCATTCGTGATAATTCGTGGCTGAAATATTTTTATGCCCATTTTCTTATGCCTTTGTTAGAAGTCAAAAATCTAAAAACCTATTTTGCTACGGCGCACGGCGAAGTACGCTCCGTGGATGATGTTTCGTTCACCGTCGAAAGTGGTGAAACGCTTTGTGTAGTCGGTGAATCAGGCTGCGGAAAATCTGTCACTGCCCTTTCGATTATGCGGCTGGTCGCGCATCCCGGCTACATTGCAGGCGGTGAGATTTTGTTTGAAGAACAAGATCTGCTCAAGCTTAGCGAAAACGAAATGCGGAAGATGCGCGGCAACGACATCGCCATGATTTTCCAAGACCCGATGACTTCGCTGAATCCTGTTTATACGGTTGGCGAACAAATTGCCGAAGCCATTCGCTTGCATCGCGGCGTCTCGAAAAAAGAAGCCTGGAATCAAGCTGTCGAAGGCATGCGCGATGTAGCGATTCCTGCGCCCGAAGCTCGCGCCAAAAATTATCCACACGAAATGTCCGGCGGAATGCGGCAACGTGTGATGATTGCGATGTCACTGGCGTGTGATCCGAAATTGCTGATCGCCGACGAACCGACTACGGCATTGGACGTGACAATTCAGGCGCAGATTTTACAGGAATTGGCGGAACTCCGCGAAAAAAGAAAATTAGGATTACTGCTCATCACCCACGACCTCGGCGTCGTAGCCGAAACCGCCGACCGCGTAGCCGTAATGTATGCAGGAAAAATTATTGAGGAAGCCGCCGTCCGTGAATTATTCGCCCGTCCGCGTCATCCGTACACCGAAGGCTTGCTGCGAGCCGTACCAAAATTGGGCAAGACCGAACACGGGTCGCGCCTGCAAACCATCGAAGGCGTCGTGCCAAATCCATTGGAATTGCCCGCAGGCTGTCGTTTTGCTCCGCGCTGTCCACACGCGCAGGAAAAATGTCGGACAGGTGAAATCCCTTTGGTTGAGATTGGAAGTAACCATTTTTCGCGCTGTGTGAGAGTTGATGAAATTTATGAGTAGTACTGTAAACTTAGATGATGGCGTGGCATCCCTGCTAAAAAATAATAGAAGGACAGCTCCGCCGATTCAACGGCTCACGAAATCCAAAAAACTAATTGCTTTTGGATGGTATGGCGGTAAGTTTTCGCACCTTGATTGGTTGCTTCCATTGCTACCTGAAAGCTTGCATTACTGCGAACCATTTGCCGGTTCGGGAGCAGTATTACTTAACAAAGAACCCGCACCAGTAGAAACATACAATGACATTGATGGAGAGGTAGTAAATTTTTTTAGAGTTTTGCGAGAGGACAAAGAACGACTCATTGAGCAAATTGCCCTGACTCCTTTTTCAAGAGAAGAGTTTGGCATTGCCTGTAAATTAGACCCTGAACTAACAGCGCTTGAAAGAGCACGACGTTTTTACGTTCGAGCCAGACAGGTGAGAACAGGGTTGGCGCAAACAGCCTCCATTGGGCGCTGGGCGAACTGTAAAAACACCAGCCGTGCGGGTATGAGTGGAGTAGTTAGCCGTTGGCTGGGCGGTGTTGCACAACTTGATTTTATTGCCGAACGACTTTTGCGAGTACAAATGGAAAATAGACCTGCAATAGATGTTATTAAACTTTATGACAGTGCCGAAACTTTATTCTATTGCGATCCGCCATACATTCACGGAACCAGAGGCGATACGAAATCTTATGGTTATGAAATGGATGATTATGACCATCAGCAATTAGCTACCGTCTTAAATTCCGTGGAAGGCTTAGTTGCAATTTCAAATTATGATTGCCCACTTATGGATGAATTATATCCCGCCAGTAAATGGACTAAGATATATAGCTTGGAAAAAACCATTCATTCAACAAAAGATGTGCGGCAGGAAGTGCTTTGGATCAACTATGATTTAGCGCGTCTGAAAAACAAAAAACATTTCTCCCTTTTTGCTAATGACTAATCCGATGCCAGAGAAAATTTTAGAAAAACTCTATCAGCTTTCTCTAAAAAGCGTTGCCAGAAGTGCGGTAAAATCTCAGAATACTAAAACTAGAATTGAGTATGTGTGCCGATGCAATGCCAACAAAGCACCGATTAGATTTTTAATGGCTTGCTTACTTGCCAAAATTCATCGCCCTGAAATTGACATACGCAAGCCTTACACTGAGATCCAAGGCGACGATACTTTCTCTGGTCGGTTTTATGACGAGGGATTTATTGAAAAATTTATTCATAAGTACAAGTTACCTTGTAATCCAACTACGGCATATTTAACCCCTGCCTTTAGAAATCTCGACCGGATACTTATAACCGACCTCGTTTTAGTTGGCAGACCAAGAGAAGTTTATAAATACACGCTCGAATTGCTTGATATTGCTCATCGTAAGAAAGAATCCCCGGATAGCTTGTTAAGAGAAATTATTCGCTGGTTGCTAATCATCAAGACAGAAAATGAACAGCGAATGAAGCAACTTATTGCTGACCTCAATCAAGCTGACGATCTTTTACCGCTTTCAAGTGAAGAAACAGTTACTCTATTAGCGCAACATCTGAACTGCAAAAATTCAAGCAGATTACCAGTTCTTATGGTTACTGCCGCATATCAAACAGTCAAAAAAGAGATAGGCGAGGAAAGCAAAAAACTGTCTGCTCATAATGCAGCTGATAAACAGACTGGAGCCATTGGAGATATTGAAGTAACCCTAGTTAATGACGAACACATTGTTACCTGCTACGAAATGAAAGATAAACGGGTAACAACTGTTGACATTGATATTGCACTGCAAAAACTATCTAAACATACAAATAAAATTGATAACTATATTTTTATTACAACAGATGTAATTGAGATTGAAGTAACTGAATACGCTAAAGGCTTGTACGAAAAGACAGGCGTTGAATTTGCAGTTTTAGATTGTCTGAATTTTATCAGGCATTACCTACATTTCTTCCACCGACATAGAAACAAGTTTTTGAATACCTATCAGGACATGGTTCTAGCGGAAACAACAAGTGCTGTTTCTCAACCATTAAAAGAAGCCTTTTTAGCCTTACGGCGAGCAGCAGAAGCAGACAAACGATAATAACGAATAATGACCGCATCAACTTTAGTTCAAATCGAAAATCTCAAGAAACATTTCCCCGCTTCGGGCGGACAATCGGTGCGTGCCGTTGATGGGGTTTCTTTTACTATCGAACGTGGTGAAACGCTCGGACTGGTAGGCGAATCCGGTTGCGGAAAAACTACGGTAGGGCGATGTTTGCTGCGCCTGATTGAGCCAACCAGCGGAGCAATAAAATTTGATGGGCAGGACTTATTGTCTCTGAGCAAAAGTAAAATGCGGGCTTTGCGGCGGCGAATGCAGATTGTTTTTCAAGACCCGTACTCTTCACTGAATCCGCGCATGAAAGTCGGTGACATCATCGGTGAACCGTTGATCGTTCACAACATCGGCAACAAGCAGGAACGTCAAGACCGCGTCGCTGAATTGCTGAAAGTCGTCAAGCTTGATCCTGATTACGCCAATCGCTACCCGCATCAATTCAGCGGCGGTCAACGTCAACGCATTGGCATCGCACGCGCTTTGGCGTTGAATCCTGATTTTATTGTGGCGGATGAACCGGTCTCCGCGCTGGATGTTTCGGTGCAGGCGCAGGTCGTGAATTTGTTGCAAGACCTGCAAGCGCAATTCGGATTGACGTACCTTTTCATCTCGCACGGACTTGCCGTTGTTGAGCACATCTCAACCCGTGTCGGAGTAATGTATCTTGGCAAAATTGTCGAGCTGGCTTCGTCGGCTGAACTGTATGAAAATCCAAAGCACCCTTATACACAAGCGTTGCTCGCTTCGATCCCCTTACCTGACCCGGAACAAACGCGCGACCGCCAACGTATTGCCTTGCGTGGGGAGGTTCCAACACCCATGAATCCACCATCGGGTTGCCGCTTTCACACGCGCTGTCCGCACGTCATGGAAAAATGTAAAATTACTGAACCCGAATTCAAAGAAATTACGCCCGGACATTTTGCGGCGTGTTTTCTGAATGATTAATACTCGTACAATGCCACCCGCTACCGTAGGTGGTACTGACCACAATTAGACAGTAGTCTGTAGTGCCCCTTGATGTAACTGCTGTTGAGAATGATTGCCCTACTGATTACTGCCACCTTTTTTCTTTCTCAAAGGAGGCTTTATGACACCTGAAACAAATGTTGAAACACCCGCACCTGGAAATTTTTTCAGCCGCTTGATAGGCGTTTATTTTTCACCCGGCGAAACCTTTAAGGAGATTGGTCGCGCTCCAAAGATTGCTGTGCCGTTAATAATTCTAGCTCTTATGTCTGGGGCGGTCGGCTGGATCATGGCAGAACGACTTGGAGCAACAAAAATTGCTGCGCAAGGAATTGAAAAGGCTGTTGCAGATGGGAGAATGACTCAGGAACAAGCTGATCCTCAACTCGCAGCCATGAAAAAAAATGAAGTGTACATCAAAGCTTCCATCCCAATCTTTGCGATTATCGGGTCGTTGATTATGGTGTTTGCTTTTGCCGGAATCTTAAAATTAGGAAGTATGGCTGTGGGGACAGAAAACACTTACGGACAATTATTAGGAGTAACGACATACGCCAATTTAGCAGTAGGGATAATTTCTTCAATTGTTTTCGTTATCTTGTTATACCTGAAAAGCCCTGATGAAATTGACATACAAAATCCGATTGACTCAAATCTTGGATCAGTATTGGCAATTGCTCTGGGCAAAAATGGCTTACCAAAATTTTTAATGGCACTCGCAAGTTGGATAGATGTGTTTTCGATCTGGAAAATTGTTTTGCTTTCCATTGGCTTTTCCGTTGTGTCGCGGAAGTTGGCGGTAGGAACTGCTGCTGCGGTGGTTATTGGATTATATGTAATAGCCGCATTGATTGCCGCAGTCTGGGCTTCAGCATTTGGCTAAAAAATAGAAAGAGGAGAAGGTTAGCTTCCTTCTCCTCTTTATTCACAATCTTTTAGAACTCTTGCCCTTGCTCGAACGCTAATATTTTATCTACGCCCAATCTTGGTTTACGCGGATGATTCCCTTCTGCGGCATATCCAACAGCAATCAACATTACCGGCAAGTAACGATCAGAAATTCCGAATTCACGCTTTACGCCTTCGGGGTCAAAGCCAATCATTGGCCCGCTGACTAATCCTTTCGCTTCTGCCGCCAGCATCAAAGTCATCGCCGCTAATGAGGCGCTACGGATCGCCTCATCACGTGCCATGGCGGGGTTATTCGCGTAAAAACCATTCGCCATTCCGATGACTCCATCCACTTGTTCCTGCTTCATCGCCCCTGCTTCGATTAACGGTTGATAGATTTCCGGCAATTTTTCGTGCGCCTGCAAATCTCCCAAAACAATAAAAGTGACAGCAGCATCGCTGACTTTCGGTTGATTGTAGGCAACTGCTTTCAGTCGCGCTTTTTCTTCAGATTTCGTCACCGCTACGAAACGCCAGTGCTGAATATTGAATGAAGATGGTGCTTCAATAGCGTATGAAATCAAGTCTTTGATTTCTGCTTCAGAAAGTGTTTTTGTCTTGTCAAAGTTATTCGCTGAGATACGATGCTTGATTGTTTCTAATGTATTCATAAATTTTTCTCCCGTTAATATTTTATGACAGCAAATCAATCAGGATAATTTCGCTGCTGCCGGTGGCTTCCAGTATGAGTTCTGATTCGTTCAAAATTCGCGCCTGATCGCCAGAATTAAAGCCTTCTCCATTGATTTTAATTGCGCCTTCGATCACGTAGATAAAAGCTTTCCGTGATTCATCCAGCGTATGAGTATGAGCTTCGCCTTCATTCATCCGCGAGACATAAAAAGTCACATCCTGATGTACTTTCACAGCTCCCGGAAAATCCTGACCGGAAGCGATTGGTAATAATTTTCCAGTGCGCTCTTCGATGGAAAACTGCTTTTGTTCGTACGACGGCGTCAGCCCTTCGCGTTCGGGCATAACCCACATTTGCAGGAGCTTCGTCGTCTCCGTTTCGGATGCGTTGAATTCTGAATGAGCAATACCAGTGCCGGCAGTCATCCGCTGAACCTCACCGGGATTAATGAAGCCTACACCGCCTGTGCTATCTTTGTGTGCTAATTGTCCTTCCAGCACGTACGTCACAATTTCCATTTCGCGGTGCGAATGGGTCGGGAATCCGGCTCCGCCCTGAATGGTGTCGTGATTGAAAACACGCAAGGCTCCGAAAGCCATATTATTTGGATCATAGTAACGATCAAAACTGAATAACCAGTAAGCCGAAAGCCAATCAGCTTCAAGGTGGTAACGATCATTCGCCGCAATTTTGTTTATCATAAACTTACCTCTCTTTCGTTAGACGCTAAACTGTCAACAGGTTAACAATTTAAGCAAAAAAATTCCCGTTAACTATTACGGCAGCTTATTGAGTATTTCAGCCAATAATTTTTGCTCTGCTTTCGTCAGCGGTTTTAGCGCCTCTTCCGCGAAGCCAACGATCTCACTGTGAGTGTCAGCGATAAATTTTGCCCCATCGTCTGTCAACTCAATCAACTTGACGCGCCGATCACCACAACTAAGTCGCCGGACAAATTTTCGCTCTTCCAGCAAATCAATCAGCTTGGTGACGTTGGCACGCGATGAGAGCATACGCCGCCCGATTTCGATTTGCGAAATCGGCTCACCTGCGCCGTTCAAAATCCGCAAAACATTGTAGTGATTATCTGAAATCCCCCAACGCCCGAACCGTTCATCCGATTCGCGCCAGCAACGATCTCCAACCCGCATCAACTTAATTAATGCTTGTTCCGCCAGACTAATTGTAAGTTTTGTTTTCGGCATTTGTGCATCACCGGGCAAAGCATAACTATTTCCCTGTAAATCGTCAACTGAGAAACAATAAACCAATCAATCTTTGAAGAAAATTTTATTTCCCTCAAATACATGTTTCCTTTGCCAATAGTGAAAAATTGTGCTAATTATTTCCGCTTAATTTCGCGTGGGTTATGCTACATAACACGCCCAACCAGTATAGTTTAGATTTGAGGAGTATCCTGTGACGAGCTTAGCGGTCATGTTTCTGGCGGATAATATTTTGGCGATTGATGGATCATTCCTGTTGATCTTTATCTCTATCATTTTGTTAATCTTTATCCTCAATGCCACTCTTTTCCGTCCAATCAATAATATTCTGGCAGAACGGGAAAAGATGGGCGGTGGTGCTTCCAACGAAGCCAAACACCTGATTACAGAATACGACAAAAAGGTGATGATGTATGAGGACGGGATTCGCAATGCTCGGCTTGAAGCCTTTCAGTATGCTGAAGTAAACCGTAAAGAAGCATTAGCCGAGCGCGAAGATTTGATTTATCAGTCCAAAACTGAGACAACCACTCAAATTGAAAACGCGAAACAGGAAGTTTTGAATCAATCCACTGAAGCTCGCACGAAATTAGAAAATGATGCTCGCCAGATGGCTGTCAGCATTACTTCAAATCTTTTGCGTCGCCCTGTTAACGCACCTGGAGGTCTCGGGGCTTAATGATGATTTCAATCCTTTTTTCCACCCCTCTGATGGTTTTAGCTGCTGAAAATATGTATGCCCGCTGGTTTAATGTCATCGTATTTTTCGGCATCCTTTTCATCCTGCTAAGAAAACCTGTCAGGACATTTTTCACTGAACGCTTCGCACAGATTCGTGCTTCGCTGGAAAAAGCCGCGAAAGAAAAAGCAGAGGCGCAAACCCGCATTCAGGCGATTGATATGCGACTGGCAAATTTAGACGCCGAAGCCGCGAAGATCAAAGAGATTGCAAAGCAGGAATCCGCCGCAGAAACTGAGCGATTGAAAGCGCAGACCAACGCTGAAATTGAAAAAATTAAAGAGACGGCGCATCGAGAAATTGAATCTGCCAAGCAGGTTGCGCTCGTTGAATTGCGACAATATACCGCCGCCAGCGCGGTCACGATGGCGGAACAGCTCCTTCGCAAAGAATTATCTTCAGACGATGATGCAGCGTTATTGCAACGCGCCGGGGCTGAAATGAAAACGATGTAGTCCGTGATTATATGAGCATTACCACCATTGCCAACCGATACGCCAAAGCATTAGTTGACGTTGTCAGCAAAAGCGGCGAGACACAAGCCATCGCTGATGAGATCAAGGGAGTTGCTGATTTGCTGGCGCACAATACTGAATTGCACGATGTCTTCGCCAGCCCTGTCATTGCGTTAGATCGCAAAAAAGCCATCCTGAGCGACATCCTCAATAAACTTCAATTGAGCCAGACATCCAATAACTTCCTACAATTATTATTGAAAAATCAGCGACTACACGAAATTGGAGTCGTCCAGACAAGTCTGGCCAGAGAACTTGATGTTCGTGGTGGAATTGTTTCCGCTGACATTACGACTGCGCGTGAATTGGCCGCCAACGAAAAAGAAACCATGCTCAACCAATTACAAGCCGCAACCGGCAAAAAGGTGAGAGCAAATTTTAAAACCGACCCTGATATTATCGGCGGGGTAGTGACTCATATTGGGAGCTTGATTTATGACGGCTCCATTAAAAATCAACTAGCAATTATGAAGCAACAACTAAGTAGGGGTTAAGTAGATATTGGATGTTAGATATTAGATGCTGGGTTCCTTATTTTCCAACATCTAACATCCGGCATCTAACATCTCGAAAAGCTTATGGCAAACGAAATCAAAGCAGACGAAATTAGTAATATCATCAGGCAACAAATCGAGAACTTCGATGCCAGCGTGACCATTGCCGAAGTTGGTACGGTCATCAAAGTCGGAGACGGTATCGCCGAAATTTATGGCTTGGAAAAAGTCATGGCTGGTGAGTTATTAGAATTTGAAGGTGGAGCATCCGGTCTCGCGCTCAATCTTGAAGAAGATAAGGTCGGAGCTGTGTTGCTCGGCGATTTTCAATCTATCAAAGAAGGTGCTATCGCCAAACGCACCAAGCGCATTATTTCCGTCCCTGCCGGAGATGCCTTGATCGGTCGCGTCGTCAACGCACTCGGGCAACCGTCAGACGGTAAAGGTCCGATTGTGACTGACGAATTTATGGCTGTTGAGCGTATCGCTCCCGGCATTGTTGATCGTCAACCTGTGAAAGAACCAATGCAGACAGGGCTAAAAGCTATTGACGCGATGGTTCCGATTGGTCGCGGGCAACGCGAATTAATCATCGGAGATCGCCAGACGGGAAAAACTGCGGTCGCCCTTGATACGATCATCAATCAAAAAGGTAAAGGCGTTATCTGCGTTTATGTCGCCATTGGTCAAAAGAATTCTACGGTAGCGCAGGTTCGCGCTACGCTCGAAAAATTCGGCGCGATGGATTACACGATCATCGTTTCGGCTTCGGCGTCCGATCCGGCAGCGATGCAATATCTCGCTCCTTATTCCGGCTGTGCGATGGGCGAATATTTCATGGATCGCGGCAAACCAGTGCTTTGTATTTACGACGATTTATCGAAGCACGCCGCCGCCTATCGTGAAATTTCTTTGTTGCTGCGCCGTCCACCAGGACGTGAAGCCTATCCCGGAGACGTTTTCTACTTGCATTCGCGCTTGCTCGAACGTGCAGCGAAATACAGCGATGCACGCGGCGGTGGTTCATTGACTGCATTACCGATTATCGAGACCCAAGCCGGAGATATTTCGGCGTACATTCCAACCAACGTAATTTCCATTACTGACGGACAAATTTTCCTTGAATCCGATTTGTTCAACTCTGGAATTCGTCCGGCAATCAACGTCGGAAACTCGGTCAGCCGCGTCGGTGGTAACGCTCAGATTAAGGCGATGAAACAGGTGGCTGGTACGTTGCGCCTTGATTTGGCGCAATTCCGCGAACTCGCAGCTTTTGCGCAGTTCGGTTCTGATCTTGATGCTGCTACTCAGAAACAGTTGTCGCGCGGTCAACGTCTGACGGAAACCCTGAAGCAAAATCAGTACGTGCCAATGGACGTTGAAAAACAAGTTGCTGTAATTTGGGCGGCTTCCAATGGCTACGCTGACGATGTTCCAGTTGGTGATATTCTTAAATTTGAAAGCCAATTGCTGGGCTTCCTTGAAACGCAGGGAACAGCTTTGTCCGCGCTGCGCGACAAAGGACAGGTCAACGACGAAGTGAAAACGGCATTAACGACCGCGCTCACTGAATTCAAAGATCGCTATAATGCGCAAGCGAAAACAACAGCCTCTTAATGATTGCGGACTGCGGATTTTAGATTGCGGAGTTGTCTTTGAATCCGCAATCTGAAATCCAAAATCCGAAATTGAATTATGCCTAATTTACAGGACATTCGGCGGCGCATCAGAGCCGTCAAAAACATGCGGCAGATCACCAAGGCAATGAAAATGGTGTCGGCTGCGAAACTGCGTCGTGCGCAGGAACGTGTCGTGGCAGCTCGACCGTACACCATCAAAATGATGGACGTTTTAAGTGATCTTTCCAAACGTGCGCCAGATTTTCAGCATCCCCTGCTCGCCAACTCTCGCAAGTCTACTGAAGGTCGTCAGGAACGAATTATTCTGGTGCTGGTGACTGCTGATAAAGGTCTGTGCGGAGGTTTCAATACAAATCTGAACCGTGCCGCAGCTCAGTTTTTGCGCCGCCACTCCGGGCAGGACGTGGAATTAATTCTGGTTGGTCGCAAAGGCGTAGATTATTTCAAACGCCGCGAGGGAAATATTCGACGCGAGTATTTAGGCATCACAGGAAGCGGAAAAGTGAACTTCGCTGATGCACAAAAAATCGCTCAAGAAGTAATCACTGATTTCACGGCTGATGAGAAACCAGTAGATCAGATTTACCTGATTTACAACGAATTCAAATCTGCCTTGTCGCAAAAGGCTGTTGAAGAAACAATTTTGCCAATCGGTGGAATTAAAGATGAGACCCCGGATCAGGAGCATTTACTGGATTATTCTTACGAGCAACCTGCCGCAGAAATTTTCAGTTCGTTATTGCCGAAGCTCATCGAAACGCAGATTTATCGGGCGTTGCTGGAATCCGTCGCCTCTGAACACGGAGCGCGCATGACAGCAATGGATGCCGCTTCTAAAAATGCTAACGAAGTTATTGATAAGCTCACGTTAGGCATGAATCGTGTCCGTCAGGCTGCGATTACCCGAGAAATTATCGAGGTTGTCAGCGGAGCTGCCGCGTTATAATCTTCAGGAGTTCGAGTGTTGTATTCGAACTCCTGATTTCCCCCGCCCCTGAAATTTTCATCCCCTGTTATAGTTGTAATCTATGAGCGAAAATATTACTCGCTTGCCAAACGCTTTGAATATTACACGCCGACTTTATTACTGGTTGCCTCCGTTTCTATGGATGGCAGCTATTTTTGTATTCTCAACGGATTATTTTTCGGCGGGTCAGACAGGTGGTCTTGTCTATAAAATTGTCCACTGGCTTATTCCGAACGCATCTATCGAACTACACCAAACCATCCATTTCATGGTTCGCAAAGCCGGACATTTCAGTGTCTATGCAGTTTTGACTTTCTTATTGATGCGAGCATTTCGCTCTGGCTCTATTTTACGATGGCGATGGAATTGGGCATTGTATTCATTTTTTGTAGTTGGAATTTACGCGCTACTGGATGAGTACCATCAAACTTTCACGAACAACCGAACAGGTTCTGTTTATGACAGCATGATTGATCTGACCGGGGGAAGTTGCATGCTCATCGCCTTATGGTTATTAAGGAACAAGAAATAAGCCTACCACTTTCCTCACGCAGTAAAAACGAGCCTTGCAATCCGCTGTAGCACGAACTTGTGCTTTTACACGCCAAGTTATTTCCAGTCCAGCATCGCAAGCTAACCGTTTGCGCTACTTCTTCAGCAACGCGGTCCAGTTCTGTACCACCGTCAGCGGGCGCGTCGAAGCGTCTTCCAGCGGGCGCAGCAACAGAATCTTCTGCCCGTCGGATCTCACGTCGTACACGTAGCGGTTGTTGCGGCGGCCATAGCTGCCCACCTCAAAGAGCGGCACGGGTGTCCCGGTTCCAAAGTTCGCGCCCGGCTCGACCGGCACGGCCATCAGTTTGTCATCGGGCGCAACGTAGTACAG
>JAYVZE010000002.1:0-32685 GCA_043783625.1 Blastocatellia bacterium
GACGGTGTTGGAGCAGGGAATCTCTACGTCCGCACCCAGAACAAATTGAATGCGACGCAGTGGACGGATAGCTACGCCTACTTTGACGGCTTGGGTCGCGCCAAACAATCCAAAGCGTGGGAAGGCGGCACGACGTGGACGTACAAAGACACGAATTTCGATGCGCTGGGAAGAGCGTATCAAGTCTCCAATCCCTATCGCACGACTCCGACCGATTGGACGACGACCACCTTTGACGGAGCGGGTCGCGTGACCGCCGTGACTTCGCCGGATAACGCCGTCGTGGCAACCGCCTACAACGGCAATCAAGTCGTCGTCACCGATCAGGCGGGCAAGAAACGAATGAGCGAAACAGATGGGCTGGGACGGTTAATGAAAGTCTGGGAAATCACGCCGAGCGATGCGCAAACCGTCGCGGTCAGCTTCCCCGGACAATCCTTCAATGCCGGTTATTTGACGACTTATGCTTACGACACGCTGGATAATTTAATGACGGTGAATCAAGCCGCACAGACGCGGAGCTTTGTCTACGATTCGCTCAAACGATTGAAATCCGCGACCAATCCTGAAAGCGGCACGACGACTTACAGCTATGACAGCAACTCGAACCTTTATCAAAAGACGGATGCGCTGGGACTCACCGCGACTTACACCTACGACAATTTGAATCGCAGTACGACGGTCGGGTATTCAGCCTACACCAACGGGACAGCCTTTGTTGAGACGCATTACGACAACGCGCCGAACGGTAAGGGTAAATTCCAATACAATGCCAAGTACAATACCGAAAGCAACGGAACGCTGGCGTACAATTACGATTTTATTAACAGTTATGACGCGGCAGGACGACCGACCAGTAAATCGCAAAACTTCCTCGTGAATCAGGGCGGTTGGACGCAGAAAGCTTTCACGACGACCGCGACTTATGATCTCGCTGGCAATGTTCTAAGCCAAACGTATCCATCGGGACGCACGGTCAATTACGGCTATGATGTGGCAGCACGTCAGACCAGTGTTTCAGGAAAACTGGGAGGCATTACCGGAGCAGGAAATACAGATTTAAATTACGCGACTGGCATCACCTACACGTCAGCGGGATTGTTGGCGAAGGAAACTTTTGGAACGACGACCGCGCTCTATCATCGCAATAACTACAATGTCAGGCAGCAACTCTATGCCGTGCGTGTCGGAACCGAAGGCGCGACGACGTACGATAATGATCCGCTGGGATCGTACTATAATCAGGGTGCGGCGTGGGATCGCGGGATATTGAATTGGCATTACGGGAACAACGATTTCGCCGCGTGGGGAACTAGCGGAACCAATAACAACGGCAATGTGTTGCGGGCGCATAGCTGGATTCCCGGCGCGGGCGTGTATGTAGATGATTATGAATACGATGCCTTGAATCGAATTACCAAAGATACGGGAAACTACAACGCAACGTATGTGCAAGCCTTTGATTATGACCGCTTCGGCAATCGCACGATCAATCAATCCCTGACAACCAATGTAGATATTAACAAAAAGCTGTTTTCTGTGAACACCGCCAATAACCGCTTAGGCGTACCCAGTGGACAAACGGGCGCGATGAATTATGATGCGGTTGGGAATTTGATCTTTGACAGCTACACGAATCCCGGCAAGATAGACGCGATGACGTACGATGCTGAAAATCACATGACGAGCGCGGCGAATGCCGGATATCAATATCGCTACAATGCGGAAGGCAAACGAGTCAAACGCATCATTGCAGGAGCGAATGGTGGCGAATTCTGGATGGTGTACGGCATCGGTGGCGAACTCGTAGCCGAATACAACGCCACCAGTGGCATTCCCCTGCAAACATCTCCGAACAAAGAATACGGCTATCGGAATGGTCAGATGCTGATGGTTTGGGACGATACGGAAACGACTGCAAACTTGAAGTTGAAATGGTTAGTGACCGATCAACTTGGTAGTACCAGAATGGAGATTGGAAAAGATGGTGCAGCGAATGCGGTGGTGCGGCATGATTATTTGGCGTTTGGGGAAGAGTTGGGCGGCACGAAGCGGAGTGGCAATGGCTACGGAGCGGCGACCAAGACGAAACAGAAATTCACTTCTAAGCAGCGGGACGAGGAAACAGGGTTGGATTTCTTTGAAGCTCGTTTCATGTCTAGTGTGCAGGGAAGGTTTACAGGTGCTGATCCTAAAAATGCAGGAGCAACAACTCAGAATCCACAGAGTTGGAGTGCGTATACTTATGTGTTAAATCGCCCAACGACTACCACAGATTCCAAAGGGAAAGCACCTGACCTGGAAGTTGAACGGCAGCAAAATGGAACTTATACGGTAACGGGTGGAACATTAAATAATGATACAACCATCAATATAATGGTTGGAGGAGCGCGTGCAGGGACATTGGGGCAAATGTTAACTCCTAATTCATTTTTCAATGATGAGGGTGCCCCAATGGTAGGCGCAGTTATCAATGTCGCTGACGGCTCAGGGATGAATTTTATGGATCATGAAATTATTAGCCATGAACCAGGTCTCTCACTTTATGTACGAAACGCTGGGAACAACGAGAGATATGATTTTAAATCGAGGGGAGATAGCGGTACACCTGGAGACAGAGACCTTAATCATTATAGAGGGATGCCGTTTGACCGAATCCGGGGTTTAAACATACCGCCTGGTACATTTGCATCTGCCAGAGACGTGGGGAATGTGGCCGCAGGTTATGTAGCAGCAAGGAGTGGTCTTAGGTGGGGTGCTGCAAGATTGGGCTTCGATGGATATCAAAGTAGACGTGCAGGTAGATTGCAAACAGAGGGGCAACCAACTCAGCAAGCACAGCGCCTAGGGTTTAATGAAGGGCAGCGCGAAACTCAGCGAAGAGTAGATAGGGTTAAAAATACATGGCGCAAAGTATGGAGGAGCATAACTCAGTAGAAATACGGACGGCGGTTCAATAAAAACAACTTCACGCTATAATTTAAAGTAATGAAACGAATGTTGAGAATAATAACAAGCGCAATATTGATATTAATACTACTATTATCAATAATATTAATCTGGTACGATCAGGATAGAAGGTTTTACTGTGTAGAAGGTAACTGTATTACCCTTTGGAAACGGTTAGGCGGGAATTGTTATATAGTAAATGGTAGGTATTATAGACCCTTCAAGCCAACAAATATAAGCTATCTTCAAACTGTTAACTGGGAGGTTTTAGCACTGTACTTTAATAAGAAAATGCCAAGACAAATTATTATTATGGATAAAGAAGACTCTAAAATAGACGGTAAGCATTTTACTGTTCACAATATTTCAGCAGATGGAATAGAGTTTGTTGCCTATAGAGATGAATACAAAGCACTGTTATACCCACCAAATACGTTAAAGCACGAAGAACTAACTCCTGAAACTACTATGATATATATTAATATTCTAGATAGCTATGCTACAAGTAACCGCGAGATAACGAAGTAATGAGCTTTTTTAAAAGTTTGCCGAAGGGTGTCAGAAGTTTTGTAAAGCGCAATATGGTTTGTCATCCGACGGCACTGTATCACGCAACAACTACAACGTACGGCAGCAATTATTCGGTGTGCGCGTTGGGACTGATGGCAACACCGCGCTTGATGTGAATCCGCAGGCGGCAGGCTTGACAGATTATAACGGCTGGGGCAGTTCGTGGAATCGCGGGATGCTGATAACGCATTACGGCAATCAGGATATGACCGTTGGTTGGGGACGAAGCGGGACGGACAATAACGGCAATGTGCTGCGTGGACATCATTACATTCCGGCAGGCGGCGGGATATATGTGGACGATTACGAATACGACGCGCTGAACCGTTTGAAGAAAGATACAGCCTGGTACAATACCAGCCATACGCAGGCGTTTGATTATGACCGCTGGGGCAATCGCACGATCAATCAATCTTTGACGACAACTTCCGTCGACATTAACAAAAAACTCTTCTCCGTCAACATCGACAACAACCGTTTGGGAGTCCCAACTGGACAAACGGGCGCGATGAATTATGATGCGGTTGGAAACCTGATCTTTGACAGTTATACGAATCCCGGCAAGATAGACGCGATGACGTATGACGCAGATAATCACATGACGAGCGCGGCAAATGGCGGACATCAATACCGCTACAACGCGGAAGGAAAGCGCGTCAAACGAATCATTGCAGGAGCGAATGGTGGCGAATTCTGGATGGTCTACGGCATCGGCGGCGAATTAGTAGCGGAATATAACGCCACCAGTAGCATTCCGCTACAAACATCTCCGAACAAAGAATACGGCTATCGCAACGGACAGATGCTGGTGATCTGGGACGACACAGAAACGAATGCCAATCTGAAGCTGAAATGGTTAGTGACCGATCAACTCGGCAGTACGCGGATGGAGATCGGCAAAGATGGTGCAGCGAATGCAGTGGTGCGACACGATTATTTGGCGTTTGGCGAAGAGTTGGCAGGGACGATGCGGAGTGCGGCGAATGGTTATGGCACTGTGACGAAGACGAAACAGAAATTCACGTCCAAACAACGAGATGATGAGACGGGGTTAGATTTCTTTGAGGCGCGACATTATTCAAGTGTTCAGGGACGATTTACAACTCCTGATGAATTCAATGGCGGACCTGTTGAAGTTTTTGCACAGGCTGCTTCAGCGAACCCAACATTCTATGCAGATTTGACGAACCCGCAGTCACTCAATAAGTATCAATACACATTTAATAATCCTTTACGATACACTGACCCTGATGGACATGAGCCAGAGACAACTAACTGTTGTCAAGTAATTCCCACGCCGGCTGGACCAATGCCGTTGCCAATGCCACCTATGCCTATCACTCCAGTTCAAGGCGATCCAATTGGCGATTTACAAAAGGCACATGATATTATTTGGAATGCATCTGAAGGAATAAGAGAAACTCTAGGAATTAACCGTCTTCGCCGGGCGATTGGAACTGATCCAACTCCTACAGCGAATATTCCAGCACCTCCTATTACTGTTCCAGGAGTTCAGGCTCAGCCGCAGGCAGCTCCCGCTCCGGCCGAAGCAAGACGGTCAAAAGGAAGGGAGAATAGAGGCAACAAAGAGCATACAAGTAATGCCAATAAGGCAAATAAGGGACGCCATCAAAAAGGGAAGAGCGCGAAAAAGCAAAATAAACCTGGCGGAGAAAAAGGCGATAGTAGACGACCTTTTAGAGGAGGCAGAAATACAAATAAACCGTTCGGCCCTTTGTAGTGTCTGCCATACAAATCGCTTTGAAATGTATCAGGTATAAATAACCTGAAGAGCTAATCACATAATTTGGAAAACAGGTATGTCAACAATAGCAGTAGTTAAAAAGAATGGATACGCAGTAATTATAACTGACTCACTAACAACATGTGGAACTGAAAAAGAATCTGCAGAATATATAGTTAATCACAGTAAGCTTGTCCAAGCAGGTGATAATTTTCTTGGGATTAGTGGCGCGACCTCGGCAAAATTGATGATTCGAGATTTTTTTTCCAAAAACAGTGTGAAGGGAAAGCTTAACAATGTAGAAAGTATTTTTAGAGTATGGGTCCAGTTACATCAAATCTTAAAAGAAGATTATTTTTTGAATCCCGAAGAAGATTCGGACGATACAGTAGAGTCTTCTCGAATGGATGTTTTAATTGCTAATCCATCTGGAATTTTTGGTGTATCAGCACACAGAGCCGTACAAGAATTTACTAAGTTTTTTGCATATGGGTCTGGAGCTGAATATGCTATGGGAGCAATGTATTTAGCCTATAAAGGTGAAAATAGTGCTGAGGAGGTCGCTACTCTCGGGATACAAGCGGCTGCGGAATTTGATACACAAACAAGCCCACCTTTTTTAGCTCACAAAATACGACTAAGGACTGCAAGAAAAAAAAGTAATTAAACTCTGTATTCTACTTTCTACATCTCCTAAAAAGATTAAGAAATACTACGGCGATATCTTAGCTTAAGGTATCGCCGTTCCGGTTAATGTCATTTAGAGCGTGTAACAAAAAGAAATATTAGGTTTAAGCCACGTCAACATTTAATGGCTCGTAACGAGCCAACCTTACCGCAGGCGAATCGCCCGCCATACGTCAAACTTCTTTTTATTACACGCGCTTAGTAAAAAATGGAATTCGTTGATTATGGTCACACTAGAAGCTTCATCAGAAATCGGACAACAGTTCTTTTATGGCGAAGGTAGAAAGAAGAGTTATAAAAAGGCTTTTCTTTACTTACTTGAAGCCGCCTATAATGGGGATCCGCATTGCCAAAACCTCGTAGGTTATTGTTACGACCTTGGGCTAGGCGTAGAAAAGGATTTGAAGGCAGCCTTCTATTGGTATGGGTATGCTGCAAGTAATGATGATTTAGAAGGATTATTTAATCTTGCCATTTGTTATAAAAAAGGCAAAGGCGTTGAGGTTAATCATAAAAAGGCATTTTCCTTGTATAAGAGGGGTGCGATTCTTGGTGATGCATGTTCGCAGTGTAACTTAGGCATCACATATCTCGAAGGCTTGGGTACAAAGCGAAACCTACTCGAAGGTATCAAATGGTTACGAAAAGCGGCATACAAAGGCGATGATAAAGCACAATACAATCTAGGTATGGCGTACCGCAATGGAGATGAGGGAGTGCGGAAAAATAGCAAGTATGCCCGAATATGGCTAAGCAAGGCAGCACAACAAGATCATAAGCAAGCCACCGCTGAGCTAATAAATCTGAATAGGATGTAAGATTAATACTCTTGGGGGCAGCATTCGCTACCAGCCAGATGACGCAGGAACGGCTGAATGCGCTGAGCGCGAATCCAAGCGACTTGTTCCTCAACAAACATTACAACAAACGCTTACAGAATTACGATATCCGCTTAGGTACAAACGGCGGCGATGAATGGAGTTGGCATCGTGGCGCTTTGCGGTTATTTTATAACAGCGACCAGACTGATTACAATCCGGTTCCGAGCGGAGTGGGTAACAACGGCAACCTCTACCGGATGGATCACTTCATCCCGGACAATGACGCGGTTTCTTCGTGGAAGATGAATGCAGATTATTACGGCTACGATGCGCTCAATCGTTTGCAGGTAGTACAGGAAAATCAAGTTAATAACGGCGCAGAAACTGAGGCATACAAGCAAACCAATACGTTTGACCGCTGGGGCAATCGGACGATAGATCAAAACAATACCTGGTCAAAAGATGGCTCCGTGTGGGTGGAAGATGCCGCGCCAATGGGAGCCGTCGCAGTGGGTGATGCGGATGGCTGGAATTGGGTGACGACCAGTCCAACTCCTTTTTCAGGATCATCTAGTCATGCTTCCACTACCGCAGCCGGAGTCCATCAGCATTATTTTTATGGTGCAACGAATACTCTCACGCCAGCGACTGGCGAGAGCCTGTATGCGTGGGTGTATCTTGATCCGACGAGTCCGCCAACGGAAGTCATGTTGCAATGGAATAACGGAAGCTGGGAACATCGCGCCTATTGGGGTGCCGATCAAATCGGTTGGGGAACGAATAACACAGATTCACGGCGATATATGGGAGTTTTGCCCGCAACAGGTGGATGGGTACGTCTGGAAGTTCCGGCGGCATCGGTAGGCTTAGTTGGACAAACGATCAACGGCATGGCGTTCTCATTATTTGGCGGCAAAGCGACGTGGGATCGGGCTGGAAAAACGGCGGTGACAGGTGGCGGAATCAACAAAGAAAAGTACACCGTAGACGCCACCAATAATCGTTTCACAGAACTGGTCTATGATGCCGCAGGAAATGTCACGAAAGATAAAGTCATCGGCACAGGTCGAATGGAATACAAATATGACGCCGAGAATCATGTCATAGCCGCAGGCAATAACTTCGTCACGAACAACACAGCACCAACCAGTCAATATTTTTACGACGCCAACGGCAAGCGAACGCGCAAACTCGTCAGCGGCGTCGAGACGTGGTTCGTTTACGGTTTGGACGGCGAATTGGTCGCGGAGTACAATGCGAATGCGGCGGTAGCCAGCCCACAGAAGGAATACGGCTATCGCAGTGGGCAGTTGTTGGTGGTCTACGACTCGACCGAGACCGCTGATAAAAAGCTGCAATGGATGGTCGCGGATCATTTAGGGACGCCGCGCATGGTCATTGACAAGACGGGAAGTTTGAGCGGGATGAAGCGGCATGATTATCTGCCGTTTGGGGAAGAAATCGGTGCGAATGTCGGGATACGCAGTGCGGGGAATGGGTACACTGCCGATCAGATTAAGCAGAAATTTACGGGACATCAACGCGATGTAGAAACGAGCTTGGATTTCATGCAGGCTCGGTATTTTTCAAATACACAAGGACGCTTTACCAGCCCTGATTTACCATTTGCAGATCAAAACCCTCTTGAACCGCAAAGCATGAATTTATATAGTTATGGAGCAAATAACCCATTACGTTATACTGACCCAACAGGGAGAGGGAAGGTTAGTGATTTTTTTGAAAAAATAAAAAATGGGTTCGTAATTGGTGAAACGATTACTAATGCTGAGCGCAAAGAACAGTCAGTGTGGAAGCGTCAGGCACTACAGGACTGGCTTTGTGGTGGGGGAGAGGGTGTAACAAGGGCTTTTGGAGGTAAGAACGGAGACCCTGCTAAAATGACTGATGCGGAGGTCTGGAAGCATCATAAAGAAATCAGTGATGGAAATTTCACCGTAACGATAGTACCTGAGGTTCAGATAGAGTTACCGGCTCCCGGGTTCGGAAAAAAGGGAAGTGATCCTTATAGTCCTGAAGAGGTTGAAAAACGTATAGCAGATAACGCTCCTCGGAGAATGGCGGAACCTAGAAAGCAGGCTTCAGAAGAAGGTGCTAAGCTCGTAAAGCAATTTAAAGATACGGGATTGGGGCAGGCTGCCGGGCGTTCTAGCGGTCACGGGACGCCTTATCAAAGAGCAGGTGCTGAACTTGTTCGGAGAGCAAACGAAATTCGTAATAACCCCGAGCTTCAACAGGCACTTAAAATTGAAGGGGAAAGATTGATACAAAAAGCAGGTGGGATTAACCATTAACTCGGGCAAATAAGGCAAAATTATGATTGATGAAAAATTTTCTTTAGCAGCTTTTTCAGCGTGCGGCTTGAACACGGAGGAGGCGAATAACTTAGCAATTTCTCTGGCTCATGAAGTATACAAAGAAGTACATACGAATATGCGAGAGTATCTTAGTGAAGTTGTCATGCGATTAAATGCAATGGGGCATAACCTTAGAGTAAATAGTGATTTCTCAGGTAATATAAATGATTCATATCCAGATGATATTTCCTATCGCGATGATTGGAAAGATGAAACAGGGTATCACTGCAAGCTAAGGGTTGCCATCAACACCGTAGTTTCAACAGGCTTTGCTCATATGTATTCAGAAGAGGAAGAAGCGGAATTGATTAATGGTAGGGGGAAAAGCATGTAGTTTGACATATCAGAAAAGAATGTTAGTCACTAGAAAACCTGTCGCAATTGTGAAAGTTAGCGGCTGATTTTAAATGGTAAAACGCAATCTACACAAGCAGTAGGCTTAACGGGTTACAACGGATGGGGCAGTTCGTGGAATCGCGGGATGCTGCTGTCGCATTATGGCAATCAGGATATGACGGTCGGATGGGGACGCAGCGGCACGGATAATAACGGCAATGTGCTGCGCGGTCATCACTACATTCCAGGTGGAATTTATGTCAACGATTACGAATACGATGCACTGAACCGGATCAAGAAAGATACGGGCTGGGGGAATTCAAATTATGTGCAGGCGTTTGATTATGACCGCTTCGGCAATCGCACGATCAATCAATCCCTGACGACAACTTCCGTAGACATCAACAAAAAACTCTTCTCCGTCAACACCGCCAACAATCGGCTGGGAGTCCCAACTGGACAAACGGGCGCGATGAATTATGATGCGGTTGGGAATTTGATCTTTGACAGCTACACGAACCCCGGCAAGATAGACGCGATGACGTACGATGCTGAAAATCACATGACGAGTGCGGCAAACGGCGGACATCAATATCGCTACAATGCGGAAGGAAAACGAGTCAAACGAATCATCTCAGGACAAGGCGAATTCTGGATGGTGTATGGCATTGGAGGTGAACTGGTGGCGGAATACAACGCCACGAGTAGCATTCCCCTGCAAACATCTCCGAACAAAGAATACGGCTATCGCAACGGACAAATGCTGGTGGTGTGGGACGACACCGAAACGACTGCGAATCTGAAGCTGAAATGGTTAGTGACCGATCAACTCGGCAGTACGCGCATGGAAATCGGGAAAGATGGCGCGGCGAATGCGGTGGTACGGCATGATTATCTGGCGTTTGGAGAAGAGTTGGCAGGAAGCATGCGGAGTGCAGCGAATGGGTACGGGACAGCGACGAAGACGAAACAGAAATTCACTTCCAAGCAGCGAGATGATGAGACAGGGTTAGATTTCTTTGAGGCTCGGCATTACTCAAGCATTCAGGGACGGTTTACAACTCCCGATGAATTCACTGGCGGCCCGGTTGAAGTATTTACTCAGACTGCATCAGCAAACCCAACGTTCTATGCAGATTTGACGAATCCACAGTCGCTCAATAAGTATCAATATACTTATAATAATCCTCTGCGATATGTTGACCCTAATGGACATGAGCCAGAGACAACTCAACAAGTAGTAGTTGTTCCCACTCCTGCTGGACCAGCGCTTGTGCCAATGCCGCCTATTCCTGTCACTCCAGTTCAAGGCGATCCGATTGGCGATCTCATAAAATTAGGGACTTTAATAGATAATACGATTATGAGTGGAACGGAAGGAATTAGAGAAGCGACAGGAATTAACCATATTCGTCGAGCTATTGGAACTGATCCGACACCTACAGCGAATATTCCAGCACCTCCAATAACTGTGCCAGGAATTCAAGCTCAACCACAGGCGGCTCCCGCTCCGATGCAGGCTGGGAGTACAAAGAACGAAAGGAAAGTTAATGAAAAAAGATATGAAGTTGCTAAGGCAGCCGCAGAAGGGGCGAGAGAAACTTTGAAGAATTTAAAATCTACGCAAAATGCTACTCAGGCAACTAAAAAAGCAATAAATGAGGCGCAAAAAGCACTTAATAGGGCGTTAGATAGAATGAGGCGATCAGAACCTCATGGAGTTAAAGGACGCTGAGTGTTAAGTATTTTAGAATTTGACGAGTATAAATATGACGCTATTTACTTTCTATTTGAATTATCGGGGAGGCACTTATATTTCTCAGGTGTATGCTCCTACACCTGAGAAAGCACCAGGAATTTGGGCCGAGCAACTTATGTATAATGAAATTGAAGGAATTGGTCCAAAGGGCAAGGATTACTTAATCCAGCAAATTGAATCAGATGTGCCTGTCCCTGTGACTGGAATAAAACGTACTTGGTGTTCAAGTGCACGTGTAAACGGCTCATTAGCACTCATCCATTTTACGGAAACAACTGAAGAAATTCAGGAGTCATAAATTTTGTGTAAGTGATCAAACGGTCTTCGTTCTCGCTATAATGCACCAAGCCTGATGACACAGGAACGGCTCGGCGTGAATGCGCTCAGTGCCAATCCTTCAGGGCTTTTCCTCAACAAACATTACAACAAACGGCTCCAGAATTACGACATCCGGCTCGGCACAAACTGTAGCGATGCATAGAGTTGGAATCGTGGCGGATGGCGGTTGTGGGATCACAGCGATGACGGGCTGGGAGCGCAAGCATCCTGCTTGCCGTTTGCCAGCGAAGCGTCGCAAACGAAACTTCGCACCAGAAATCCCCTGACCGATCACACGCCCTCCGCGCCACGAGCGAGCGGCGTGCACGCACTCGCGGCAAGCAGGATGCTTGCGCTCCCAGTCACAAATACGATGCCGAAAACCATGTCATCGCCGCAGGCAATAACTTCGTCACGAATAACACCGCACCAACCAGCCAATATTTTTATGACGCGGCTGGTAAAAGAACACGCAAGCTGGTCAGCGGTGTCGAGACATGGTTTGTCTACGGAATAGACGGCGAATTAGTCGCGGAGTACAATGCCAATGCGGCGGTCGCAAGTCCGCAGAAGGAATACGGCTATCGTAGTGGTCAGTTGTTGGTCGTGTATGACAACACAGAACCGCTGGCGGATAAGAAACTGCAATGGATGGTCGCGGATCACTTAGGCACTCCGCGCATGGTCATTGACAAAACGGGAAGTTTGAGCGGAATCAAGCGGCATGATTATCTGCCGTTTGGGGAAGAAATCGGTGCGAATGTCGGGATTCGGAGTGCTGGGAATGGTTATACTGCCGATCAGATCAAGCAGAAATTTACGGGAAAAGAAAGAGATAGTGAAACTGGGCTAGATTATCTCGATGCTAGATACTTATCAACTCTCCAGGGACGATTTACAAGTGTTGATCCCAAGCTAGAATCAGGTCGTACAATAAATCCGAGTAGCTGGAATAGGTACGTGTATGTTTGGAATAACCCATTAATTGCTGTTGACCCGAAAGGCGAAGAAGGAATAATTGTTTCTGGGCAACCTGGAGATCATAAGAGACGGGATCATTTCCTAGAGAATGGTCTAAATAAAGCAAAAAAAGTAAAAAACGAGTCAAAGAAAGGAGAGAAAGTCACTTGGTTTATCTACAATGGCGGAAGTAGTAAATATGGCTATACGCAAGATCAAATTAAACCATTTAAAGAAAAGGCTGAGAAACTCGGTATCAACGTGCAAGTAGTATCAGAGCAACAAAAAATAGTTGATTATGTTAATGAAAAAACAGGGGGGACTTCAAGAAGTAACGACTTAGTTACTAGCTTCACGTATGTTGGACATGCATTAGCAGGGGATTTAAATATCGGCTATGGGGATTGGATGGACGAGCTTGATTTTGAAGAGTTCAAGCCGGAAGTGTTCTCCAAAGATTCTGTAGCAGATGTTGTTGCTGCATGTAACACAGCAGTAGGGGCGGTTTTTGAAAAAAGCGTAGCGGAACAACTTGCAGATATTGTCGGAGGGAAAGTAAGGGCATCAAATGTAACTGTCTATTTTAGTGGAGGAGTTGTGTCAGATGAAAAACTTGTTGAGAAATATAAAGGGAAAATTGTCGAAATTAAAGGGCGCGGAGGGAAGAAGTAGAGTTAATTACAGTTCCCAGCCCCGGTAAGGAGAATTATTATTCTAGCAACTAAAATATATTACCTAATTGTACTCTTTCTGATAATGATTGGATTGTGTATGTTGTCTTATTGGACAGGCTATACTCCCTACTTTATTCGAGACGGCAAAGTTGCAATAACTGAAAAGAAACAACGAAATAAGGGGGAAATTATTAGACCATTAGAGCAATTAGATTTCAACCAAGGGACATGGTCTGCATATATTACACTTTCGTACGGGGATTATCAAAATATCAAAAGTAAAGTCTCAAGAAATTGTTTACGACTTACTAATATAGAGACCCTCAATCAAATGCGCGAAGAATGGGAGATGGTTTATACAGATGGAGATTTAGCAACGGTTAGTAGTCAGATTGTATTCTTGAAAGATAATAAAATAGTTTTAATTCAAGGCATTATTCTTCCAAAGAATGGTCAAGATGGTTTACAGAGCAGTGCTTATGGTTTTCTCGAACCACAGCATGATGACATTATTTGGAAGTACGTTAATAAATTCGAACCTGTTTTTTGGCCTCTAATTATTTTACAATGATTGGGTGGTGTTGAAATTTCAATAGAACTAGATGATGGACTTGACCAAATAGACAAGGATCAAGTAGTTGACCTATTTTACTTGATTCTGTCAGGAATCAAGTGCTAATGCGCTTTACAACCAAAGACTCGCCGAGGAGGGTGTTAGAAATTTTGTGTAAGTGGATGATAGTTAAGCGACCATCAAAGAGGATCGCCAGTTGATTGAGTACGCTCGCTCAATCCTGAGGGCAGCGTTCATTATTTTTATATCGCAAGGCTAAATCGGGCAATTTGTAAGCGGCATCTTCGCTCGGAAACGCGGCGCGATTTTTGATGATTATTGGCAGTGATACCTTCAGCGATTCAATCGTGTTCGTTGTCGAGACTACCGATACAAACTCAGTCCTTTAAAAAAATCCGAATCATCAGCCTATACTTCGCAAATCAGGTTGTCGGAGAAAGACAGGAATGAAACTGGAATCGTGGCGCGTTACGGTTGTTCTACAACAGCGATGACGGGCTGGGAGTGCAAGCATCCTGCTTGCCGTTTGCCAGCGGAGCAAGGCAAACGCACCGTGGCGAGGAAATCCCCTGAAGATCAAATGATCCACTCGCCACGTGACGCGAGCGGCGTTGCACGCGCTCGCGCAGCAAGCAGGATGCTTGCGCTCCCATTAAAGATTATCGGGATCAAGTCCGAGTTCGCGTAATTTGGCGGCGAGGCGGTCAGCGCGGTTTTCAGCTTTCTGACGGGCTGACAGTTCGTCATCAGCGCGAGCAGCCTCGACATCCACACGCGCATAGATTTCAGGTGGTGTTAGTAAGTATTTTTCTGTTAATGGCTGATACAGCCGCAAAGTTTCTCCGTTATTAACTAACTCCAATCCTAATTCCAGGCTCATCACACGATTGTCTCTGATTATTTCTTCGACAAAGTTTGTGCCGTGAAGTCGAAAGGCTCGCAAGGGCGGCGCGAGTTTATATTCCGGGTCGAAGATGAAATATTCCCGTACGCCGAGCGAGGCGTAGATGTCTTTTTTGGTGGTCAAATCCGCCTTGCTCGTCTTGCGCGAAGAGAGTTCGATGACGACTTGCGGGGCTGGTTCCTCCCAAAACTTATAGACGCGACGCTCACCTTTTTCCGCTCCACGAACGATAAACACATCAGGCGAAATACTTTTCTTCGGATCGCCTTCGATGTAGTAGCACATTAAATTGCTACCCACATAAACTCGCGGCGTGGCTCGGAAAAATTCATCCAGCATAAAGCGGAGCGTCATCATCAATAAAATATGCTTATCGGTTTCACCCATAGGTTGTCCATCGGATTCGGGGTATTCAATGTATTTCAGGATGTCTTTTTGTCGAGCGCTCATAATGTACCTCGCAATGAATTCCAGCATAGCATAGGGTGGAAAAATCAAGAATGAAGAGAACAACCAAAACCTAAAGAACTTGTCAGCAGAAAATTGAATTGAGCTACACCTGTTGAAAATGCTACACTGATTTTTAGCAACCCCGCGCGCTAATCATTACTTTCCATTCTGATAGGTCAATCCCGAAGTGGTATGAAAGAAGCTGAACCAATAGATGTAGAGAGCGTCATCCTGGATGCCGAGTTGCTGATTAAATATCACTTGCCGGAGCGAGGTGTAGTGGCTTTGGAATCGGCTTTGGATCGGCATCCCGGTAATATTCGGCTCCGCGAAAAATTATTGGAATTGTATATTTCTCTGAAGATGCTGGAACAAGCTGCCAGTCAGTGCATCGCGCTGTCAGGGCTTTACGTTCGCGCCGGGAATTTTGAAGAAGCGGATCGTTGTTTATTGCAGGCACGTAATTTGAACCCACAAGCAGCGGTTTCCTCTCGCTTGCAGGAGCTGCGCAAAATGCAGCAGGCGCAGCAACGTGCGAATGCTCCACAAATTCAGGTTGTCACTACTGGAGCGGCACAAACTGCGCCGGAGCCGCGTTCGACTTTAGCCGGGAATCTGGCTGAGATCAGCGTTTTCGATATTGTACAGGTACTTGAAAATAATCATCTGACCGGAATTTTAGTGATCCGCAAAGATGACCTCAAAGGAAAAGTTTATTTCACCGAAGGCGAGATTGTGAATGCTTCTTTCAATGATCTCGCTGGCATGGATGCGTTTAAAGCATTAATGCAGGAAGCGAATCAGAGTTATTTTAATTTCGATAAATCCCCCGCGCCATTTGCTCGCCAAATCGAAGCCAGCAGTAATACTTCGCTGATTCTTGATTTGCTCCGCGAATATGACGAAGAACATCGTGACGAAGAAGGCGAAGAATAACTTACTGAGGAACATAAGCAGTTAGGCAATAATTTTAAGGTGGCTTCATTTATCATTTAAGATTTGTCAGTTGCCATCGGCTCTTGCCCAAACCGCTGCCTCCGAAAGAGAGAATGACAAATGAACCCCCCGGATTTTTTGCCGCTATGCTTAAATCCTGTCAATCCTGCCTGAAAGCCCCGTGACAGCCCTATGGAATTTTTTCAACCGATTCTTGATTTTTTTAAATACCTGCTGTCATTCGTTTCGCTTGATTATCTTTTTTACTTATTTACAACCTATGGATACGGCATCGTTTTCTTTGGCGTGATGTTGGAAAATGCGGGCTTGCCAATTCCTGGCGAAACCATTTTACTGGCAGCAGGATTCTTTGCGTCAAAAAATCATTTCTCACTTCCAATAGTTATTATCGTCGCTACCGTCGGAGCCATCATCGGCGATAATCTTGGGTATTTAGCCGGACGGAAACTAGGTCGCGGTTTTGCGGAAAAATATGGAAAATATGTTTTCCTGACGCCTCCGCGCATGAAAGCCTGCGAGGATTATTTTGCGAAGCATGGCGATAAAACTATTCTTGTCGCACGCTTTATTACGGGGCTTCGCGTCTTCGCTGCCTTCTTCGCTGGCATGTCATTTATGGAGTGGCGGAGATTCGTTTTTTTCAATGCGGCAGGCGCGGTGATTTGGGGAATTGTGATTACTTTGGTCGGGTATTTTTTCGGTCACGCCTGGGAATTTATCCATCGCTGGATCGGGCGTGCCGGATTCATTTTTTTGATCCTGATTGTGGTTGGCATTGTAATTGTGAAATTGCGGAATCGTAAAAAAAACGCCCGCTGATTGATTAAACTTCTATCACCTTAACATCTACATCCATTTTTTCTTTCACTGTTCCTTTATAAACTCCGCGTGTCGGCGGGACATCGGCGTAATCGCGTCCGATGGCAACGCGGACATATTTTTCGCTTTGCCAGCAGTTGTGCGTGGGATCAAGCGAAATCCAGCCGTGATCGGTGATGAACACGTCTACCCACGCGTGTGAAGCCATTTCGGGCGCGTCAGGGCTGAATAAATACCCGCTAACGTATCGCGCCGGTAATCCGCTTAGCCGACAGGCCGATAGCATGACATGCGCATAATCCTGACAGACACCTTTGCCCAGTTGTAATGCTTCCTCGGCAGTTGTTTTGACATCCGTCGCGCCACTTTCGTATTGGAGAGCATTATAAACAGCCGTCATGAGTGCGGTCGCCGTTGCCATTTTATTTCCGATGACAACATTCGCTTCAGCTATTTCATGCAAGCTTTCGTGTTCCGGGGCGTATTTGGTCGGCATCAAATAATCAAATTGATCCAGCGGAGTCAGCACCGTTTGTTCATCTACAAAAGTTTCGCTCGTATAAACTTCACTGGTGGCAATTACTTTCATTTGTTCGTGTGGTTGCAGCACATCAAAGTAATGCACTTCATTCATATAACGATCCGTGAAGCGCGTGACTTCACCACCCGGTTCAGTTTTGAGCGTGAAGTGAGAACGCCGCTGCCCGCGCAAATCCATCGGAGCCAGCCGCATTTCGGTGTACGCCTCACTGATTGGCAATTCGTAGGTAAACGTTGTGATGTGTTCAATGCGTAATTTCATAAGTCGGTGGTCGGAGAAGAGGTGGTCAGGGATCGGTGGTCAGTGGTCGGTTAGTAAATATCAGGTTCGCAGTTGAAATGAAATGCTCAGATAATAACTGCAAACTTTCATCGCAAATAACCGACCCCCGATCACCACCTACCGAACACCATTTCACTGCTGTTGCTGCGCCTGTTGCGGATGCAGTTCGGGCAAAATTACCTGCGTACTGAAATACATTCGCGCAATATCTTCGCCCGCATAGTTGAGCCGCCATAAAAGCTGCTCAAGATATTTGTGTAAACTTTCGCCGAGAATATCGTGGACTTCCAGATATTCCAGATCGGCGACTAATCGTCCGAGGCTGCGCTGCGGCGTATTCATTGCCACATTGAATTGAATCGCATTGTATTGCGACTGATTCTTGCTCTGATCGCCTGTCCCGGAAATCATATTCACCGCTTGTAATCCGCGACTCAGGCAATATGCCACCGCACGGGGAAATTCACGATTGAGCAGCAGATATTCGACCACAGGTGCAGCTTGTAATTGCGAGGCGTAATCTTTCCGAAACGGTTCAAATGCGCTGCACGATTTCAGCATTGCCATTAACTGCAAGGCTTCATCGGGCGAGCCTTCAGCTAACTTACTAACAGTGTCGTACTTCACGTCTAAAATCCGCGTCGTCTTTTCGGCACGCTCCAGATGTTTGCCAAGTTGAATGAATTGAAAGGCTTCACTGTGCGTCATGGTTTCGTTGGTGATGCCTTGAAACGCCTGTGAGCCGTCCCGCAACTGATAAAAAAATTCCAGCAAATTCCGGGAGACTGATTCGTGATTCGCTTCTCTGACCGTGAAATAAAGGCGATTGAGATATTCCCACATCTCGCGGCTGATTTGTTCGCGGACGCTCCGTGCATTTTCACGCGCTAAAGTAATGCACCAGATAATTGCGTTTGGATTCTCCTGATTCCAAAGCATAAAATCAATCACGTTGTTGGCGCTATAATTTTCGTATAGCCCGGCAAATAGCTCTTCATCGTGCGTCAAGGTGACCAGCGGTTGCCAACCCTGTTCCGAATCAATCTTTCCGGCATCCAGCAGCGTATGGAAATTAACCGCCAACAGGCGCGTCAAATCTTCAGCCCGTTCGATGTAACGCGACATCCAATAAAGTGATTCTGCAACTCGTGAAAGCATAATTTTAGTTCGAAATATCTTCGGTAGGAATTGGCAGCAAAGGTTTTTTGGCAAGTTGTCTGACGACCAGAGTTGCCGCCATAGCACCCGAAGCCATTCCCGTAAAGGAAGCAATTATCAAGGCAAGGTCTTTATTAAGTTCAGTGTTTGTTATCTCCGAATAAGCCATCAGAACAATCAGGATCACCAGGCCAGTCACGATTTCTGTGCCTAACCAGACGCCAATCGTTCACAGCGTCCATTTGACCCAGCTCTCACCGCGCAAAATAGCCAGAGCTTTCACCCGTCGTGGAATAAAGAAAAGTACAAAAAATAAGTCAATCATAGATATTTCAATCCAATCTTCATCCGAAATCCAACGTCAATATTTCTTCGACGATGGATTTTCCAGTCGAAAAATCATGGCAAGTCCATTGCCATTCTTCGTGTAATTGGATTCGCCCATCGGTCAATATTTCAGGAGTCGAAACGCAAATCCCGGTCATCAGTTCACCTGCTTCGTTGACGTGTTGGTAGCGAAATTCTAATCGTTCATCCGGCAAGACAATTCCAATCATTTGCCCAAGCCTGATTTTGCCGCCGGAGTAATCCGCCCATACAATTTTATCCTGTTGGTGGTAGCGAAAAATTGTACTCTCATTCACTTCGCCGTTGGGGGCGTTTGCCGCTGATCTGAAAAGTTTTCCGTCGAAATTAATGCTCATTTCAATCAGTCAACACCCAGGTATCTTTGCTGCCGCCGCCTTGCGAAGAATTCACGACCAATGATCCGGCGCGCAATGCCACTCGTGTCAGTCCGCCGGGTACGATGGTGACTTTCTCGCCATTCAAAATGTAAGGACGTAAATCCACATGGCAGCCGCGCAATTCGCCTTCGACATAGGTCGGATGACGACTCAGTGAAATCGTCGGTTGCGCAATAAAGTTGCGTGGATTATCACAGATTTTTTCAGCAAATTTTTCACGTTCCGCTTGAGTGGAATGAATGCCAATCAGCATGCCGTAACCGCCGCTTTCGTTGACGGCTTTGACCACTAATTTATCAAGATTCGCCAGCATATATTCGCGGTCTCGATCATTGATTGCCAGGTAGGTCGGCACATTATTCAGGATGGGATCTTCGCCCAAATAATAACGGATCATTTCGGGAACATACGCATAAACAGCTTTGTCATCAGCGACACCAGTCCCAACGGCATTGGCTAACGTGATGTTTCCGGCGCGATAAGCGTTGAGCAATCCGGCGACGCCCAGCATGGTATCTTGCTTGAAAGCCAGCGAATCAACAAAGTCATCGTCAATGCGGCGATAGATGACATCTACGCGCTGTAGCCCGCGTGTCGTGCGTGTGTACACACGATTGTCATGACAGACCAGATCACGACCTTCAACAATTTCGATGCCCATTTGCCGGGCTAAAAATGAATGCTCAAAATAGGCCGAATTGTAAACTCCAGGAGTCAGTAAAACTACTGTCGGATCGTGCGTTTCGCGCGGCGCAACGGAGCGCAACGTGCTGAGCAATTCCTGTGGATAATGATCTATTGGCGCGACGCCGTATTGCTCAAACAAACGCGGAAAGGAACGCTTCATCGCCTGCCGGTTTTCGAGCATATAGCTGACGCCGGAAGGCGAACGCAAATTGTCTTCGAGGACAAAATAATTTCCGTTATCATCCCGAATTAAATCAGTTCCAATGATGTGGGCATAGATATTTCGCGGGACGTTAATCCCGATCATTTCGCGGCGGAAATTACTGGCTCCGAAAACGAGTTCAGCGGGAATTTTTTTGTCCTTAATCATGCGCTGATCGTGATACACGTCATGCAAAAAATGATTTAGCGCCTGCACTCGTTGCGTCAATCCACGCTCAATTATTTTCCATTCTCGGGCGGGGATGATGCGCGGAATCAGGTCGAACGGGAAGATGCGCTCAATGCCCTGATCTTCGTTGTAGACAGTGAATGTGATGCCTTGATAAAGAAAAGAAATATTTGCTGCACGAGCCTTTTCGTTCATGTCTTCAACGCTGAATGAAGCCAAACGATTGTGCAGTGTTTGATAATGCGGACGCGGTTGTTGTGCGCCTTCAAACATTTCATCAAAGAAATTATTGAGTTCGTATTTGTCTTTTAGGATCGGAGTACTTTGGGTTTTCGGCTCAGGCATATTGTGAAGCAATGGCAAATGCCAACTCTTTCAAAAGAATTTTATCGTCGCTGGTCGTGATGGATGGTACTTCGTTTCGTTCGTCAATCGTCAATTTCGGTGCTGAGCTATCTTCACTATCTTTTCGTAAAGTGTCAAGTTCCAGACTGGAACGCAAGCCTCTCGCTTGCCTGCGGTGAGCGAAGCAAAACTGCTGAGGCTGACAAAATAACAAGCAATGTATAAAAGCGCTGGCAGATACTTTTCTTACCTGGCAACTATCACCACCTTAACTTACTGTCTTAATTCCGGCGAGTATTCTATTAGTTGGGAATGGATCACGTCAGTAATTTTTTTTGCACGACACCGTGAACGTCCGTTAACCGAAAATCCCGTCCTTGAAAACGATAGGTTAATTTCTCGTGATCGAAACCCAACTGATGCAGCAAGGTCGCGTGTAGATCGTGAACGTGAATCGGGTCTTGCACCACATTGAAGCCGATTTCGTCAGTTTCCCCAATGGTAATTCCCGGTTTGAATCCTCCGCCTGCGACCCACATCGTAAAGGCTTTATTGTGATGATCGCGGCCTAGCGAACTGCTGCCGTCGGGTTCGCCTTGCACCATCGGTGTCCGTCCAAATTCTCCGCCCCAAATCACAATCGTATCATCCAATAAACCACGCTGCTGCAAATCCTGAATCAACGCGGCGTTAGCTTGATCGGTTTCTTTGCACTGTTCTTTGACGCCTTTGTGAACCTGACCGTGATGATCCCAGGCTTCGTGATAAAGCTGCACAAATCGTACGCCACGTTCGACCATCCGGCGCGCCAGCAAACAATTATTGGCATAAGAATTTTTGCCGGGCTGCGCTCCGTAAAGCTCCAGCGTAGCTTTTGATTCCTTGCTCAAATCCATTAGTTCCGGCGCACTTTCCTGCATGCGGTACGCCATCTCAAAAGAATTCACCCGCGTAGCAATTTCTTTGTCCCCGTTTTTCCCCATCAAATGTTCATTCAAATCTTTCAGTGCATCCAGCGAATCGCGTTGCATCTCACGCGAAATGCCGCGCGGATTAGCGAGCGAAAGAATCGGATCACCTGTCCGTCGAAAGGGAACTCCCTGATACACAGTCGGCAAAAATCCACTGCCCCATAAACTTGAACCTCCGCTGGTTCCTCCGGCAGAAGATAAGACTACGAATCCCGGCAGGTCGTTTGATTCGGAACCCAAGCCGTACGTCACCCACGAACCGAAGCTCGGACGCCCGAATTGGACGCTGCCTGTTTGCATAAAAATCTGCGCCGGAGCGTGATTGATCGCGTCCGTCATCATGGATTTGATGATCGTGATTTGGTCAGCAACTTTCGGAAGATGCGTCATTACTTCCGACATTTCCGCGCCGGATTTTCCGTGCTTGGCAAACTTAAATTCTGTCGCAAACAAGGCTGCGTCGGGTTTGATAAACGCGAGTGTTTGCCCTTTCAATAATTCAGGCGGACAAGGCTTGCCATTGTATTTTACCAGTTCCGGTTTGTAATCAAACATTTCAAGCTGCGATGGTGCTCCGGCTTGAAATAAATAAATGACGCGCTTGGCTTTCGGCGTGAAGTGCGACTGTTTGGGGGAAAGAGGGGAGTGCTGAGTACCGAGTGCTGAGTTTTGAGACGCGGATGCGGTTTCGCTCAGCAATGAAGCTAAGGCGATGGAGCCGAGGCCTACGCCGCAATCTTTGAAGAAATGACGGCGCGTGACGAGGTTTTTAACTTCAAGTTTAATTTCATCCTTGTAATTCATTATAACTCCTGTATTTTTTTCTTCTAAACTCAGCACTCAGCACTCAGCACTATTGTTTCGTAATCGTTTCATCCAGATTCAGCAAAACACGCGCCACCATTGTCCACGAAGCAAGTTGATGGAGGTCAATGTTGGCGGGCAAATTATTAAGATCGGCTGAAGAAACGTACACCGCCGCTGCCGTATTTCCAGTAAATCGCCCACGCTCTTTTTGTAGTAATTGCAATAACCGGGCTTCTTCAGTTTCATCCGGCAACCGGCTGGTGCAGAGCCTGAATCCGTATTGCAATTTCATCGCATCATCGGCTCCACCTTCTTTCCAAATACGCAACGCGAGCGCCTGCGCTGCTTCAAGAAACACTGCGTCATTCAATGTCGTCAATGCTTGCAATGGTGAATTAGAACGGATCCGACGCGTACAAGACATATCTGCATTCGGCGCATCAAAAACTGACAACGACGGATAGGGAACATTGCGCTTCCAGAAAGTGTATATTCCACGCCGATAACGATCCTCGCCTTTGCTGGTTTCCCAGACAGTACGGCTGCGAAAACTGACCGCCATCGCTCCGTCAGGAATCGGAGGGAAGACGCTTGGCCCGCCAATTTTTAAACTCAACAATCCACTTGCGGATAAGGCAATATCGCAGATCGCTTCGGCTTCAACGCGCAATCTTGGCGCACGTGCGAGCAGGCGGTTATCGGGGTCAATCGAGTGCTGAATAGAAGAAGACTGACGATAGGTTGCGGAGGTGACAATGAGGTGATGGATCGCTTTCAAAGACCAGTTCGCAGCAGTCAGTTCGCGGTTCGCAGTTTTTTGCTGTGAACTTTCTTTCTGCGAACTTCCGTCACGCAGCGTGACAGAAAGCCAATCCAACAGTTCAGGATGCGAAGGCGTTTCACAGCGCGTACCGAAATCTTCGGGCGACGTTACGAAACCAGTTCCAAAATATTGTTGCCAGATGCGGTTGACGATGACGCGGGCGGTCAGCGGATTTTCTTTGGCGGCAATCCATTGACCCAAACCCAAACGATTCAGCGGAGCGTCTTTTGGAAAGGAGTGCAAAAATGACGGCGTACCGGGGGTGACGGCTTCGCCGGGACGCTTCCAATCACCACGTTTGAAGAGGTGCGTTTCTCGCGCTACGGCACGCGGTGTGACTACCATCGTAGTCGCGGGATACGGCCAGTCCTTCAATAAAGTTGTAGCAGCTTTATTGGCATCGGAAAATTCGGGCACAGTCGTGCGGTAATAACGAAACACTTCACGCTGTTGTGCTGCCGTACGCTGTGTATTTGGAATTGATAAAATCCTGCGCACGTTCGTCGGTAACGGATCAGCTTTTGGATTTGGTTTGGTCGTGATGGAGATGCGAAAACGTCCGATATTCGGTGCTTCAAATCGTTCTGCCGCACCGCCACCAAATTCTTTTTGGCTCAGAGAAAATTTCAGCAAAGCCCCTTCTTCATTGCCTGCAATCGGAGTTGGGAAGGTGAAGACGGCGCGGCGATCCTGATTGCGCAGACCTGACCCGGCATCAGGACTCCACGACGTTTTTGGATTTCCATCAATCGCCAGACTGATCGGATTATTTAGCGTCGCATAATCCGCTGTCGCATTTTCAATTTTCAGGAATTGAAATTTATCAGGTTGTGCAGCGGGTGCGGCTTCAATCGTGAACTCAGACAGCAGAACCGTACCTTCCATCGAACGTCCGGGACCATTGCGCGGCAATGAATGATCGGTCATCAATTCCAGCCGAACGCCCGTAATATTTTTTAGATTAGTTTTTGCCGTGAGGTAATAAACATTGGTCGGAGCGTTGTCACCACGCGGAATAAACGAATGGTCAAGCAATTCCTCAAACTTTACGCCATTCGTGCCAATAACTTCAGCTTTTTCCAATACTGTCCATTCCCCGGCGTCTTGTTTAGCCTGTGCTTCCCACGCAAAAATTCGTGGTGGAAGGTCAGGGTTTTTGCTGAGTAAATCGTCTTCGAGTTTGGAAATACGCGAGAGAATTTCTGTCCGCTTTTTTGTTTCGGCGACAGTTGGCACCTCCATTTCAGGCTCTTCGTCGTGATTCAGGAATGCATAAAATTTGTAATACTCGTCGTGTTTGATCGGGTCGAATTTATGCGTGTGACATTGCGCGCAATTGATCGTTAAGCCAAGAAACGCTTTGCCTACGGCGTCTACGCGATCAATCAAACCTTCGACGCGAAATTGCTCCGGCTCCACGGCGGCTTCTTCGTTGAGCATCGAATTGCGCAAAAAACCGGTGGCAATTTTTTGATCTATGGTTGCGTTCGGTAATAAATCTCCACCGATTTGTTCAACCGTAAATTGATCGAAAGGCTTGTCCTGATTGAATGATTTGATAACCCAGTCACGATACGGCCAGATCGAACGGTCGCGGTCTTTTTCGTATCCATTCGTATCGGCATACCGTGCCGCGTCCAGCCACCAACGCCCCCAGCGTTCACCGTAATGCGGTGAAGCGAGCAATCGGTCAACTAATTTTTCGTATGCGTTCGGTGATGTGTCGCTCAGAAAATCATCAATTTCTTTCAGCGTTGGTGGCAGCCCAATCAGATCAAGGCTGAGCCGACGAATCAGCGTAGTTTTATCGGCTTCGGGTGAAGGCGTGAGATTTTCTTTTTCGAGTTTGGCGAGAATAAAATTATCAATCGGATTGCGTACCCATGATTTATTTTTCGTTTCAGGAAGGGCAGGACGGATTGGAGTGATGAACGCCCAATGAAGTTTAGTTTCGAGTTTCGAGTTTTGAGTTTCGCGGAGAGTATCCTTCCATTCGCTTCCTTGATCTATCCACGCTTTAATCAGGGCAATTTGTTCAGGCTGCAACGGTGCGCCGCCCATTGGCATCCGAGGTTCGTTGTTGAGTCCGAGGATGCGATGGACTAAGCGGCTCTGTTCACTTTTCCCCGCCTGAATCACTCGCATTACGCTTTGTTTATTATCGAAGCGTAAATCGGATTCCTGTTTTTTACTGCCGTGACACCCCACGCAATGAGCAGAAAAAATGGGCTGAATATCGCGCTCAAAATCTATGGTTTTGACCTGCGGAGACAACGCCGCGAGAAAATTGAACAGCGGAAAAAGCAGGCTCAGCCCAAATAACAATACTGAGAATTTGGCGATTCGTTTCATAGTTCATTTTGTGTCGGCTCAGCCGCGAGTAAAGGACTCACGCCACAGCAAAACTAAATTTTCTGATTCAAAATCTCATCCATTTCATCTTCATCAACCACACCTCGCTCGGCGATGGTTCGCGCTGCGGTGTCGCAGATTTCCTGCACGGGATGTCCGGCGTGTCCGCGTGTCCACTCCCATTGCACTTCGTGCTTGTAGGCGGCGCGATCCAGGCGTTTCCAGAAATCGTGATTTGTTTTGCGCCGGAATTCACCCTTCATCGTTTTGATGACGTACTGCGAATCGGAAATCACTTTGACCTGACAGTTTTCTTTGAGAGCTTCGAGACCAATGCAGGCAGCAATAATTTCGGCTTGTTGATTGGTATGATCGTGCAAATATTCGCCGCAGATTTTGCGCTTGCCGTTGAATTCTAAAACCGCAGCGGCGGCGGCTCTGGTTTCGCCGCGTCCGTTACCGAGGCTGCTGCCATCGCAAACAATGATGATTGTTTTCATAATTTTCATAACTAATCTTAATCCCGTCGAAAGCGCTGCATCAAAATCCGCGCTGGTCCTTGAAACAAAGACATCAATCCAGTGTAGCCGTAACCAATTAAAAAAATCATCAAAAAAGGAATCGTCCCGTAAATTTCTGAACGGATGGCGTAGGCAATTGCCGCTACGAAATAGAGTGCAAACGCGATTTCAATGTACGGCAAAAATCCGTGCTTGCGTCCGTAGAGACGTGCCTGTTGAAGCCAGTTATCTTTTGATTGCTGAACGGCATATTTCGGAGTTCGCACAAAGCTGGATTTGATACCGAGTAATGCTTCCACGACTGCGCGCGTGTTGGAAAATACCAGACCAATCCCCATTCCCATCACGATTGGCAACAAGGCTAAGCGTCGCCATTTTGTTTTTGGATGCAGATACAAAATGGCCGAACCGTAAAATGCCGCGACCGAAAAAGTAGAAAGAATCATCAGCGGCGCATCAAAAATCAGCATGTGATAGAAGCCCTGATTGAATCGTGCAATTAAAACCGGGATGTGCAAAAGGCTCAGCAAAATCATCAACGGAGCGGCTAAATTCCCGTTCAGCCGAAACGCTAATTCAATTTTTTGCGCGAGTGATAATTTGGGATGTGACCAAACGCGCGGCAATAATTTTATTCCGACTTGCACTAAACCTTTTGCCCAGCGTCGCTGTTGTGCTTTGAAGGCGTTGATTTCAACCGGCAGTTCGGCGGGCACGTCTTCGTCCAATAAATACACATAACGCCAGCCCATCAACTGTGAGCGAAAACTTAAATCGGTGTCTTCGGTTAATGTGTCGTGTTGCCATCCGCCTGACCATTCGATGGCTTGGCGTCGCCACATTCCAGCGGTTCCGTTGAAGTTGAAAAACGCTCCGGTGCGATTGCGCGAAGTTTGCTCTACGACAAAATGTCCGTCGAGCATGATTTCCTGAATGCGCGTCAGCAAAGAGTAATTCGCGTTGATGTGGCTCCAGCGCATTTGCACCATGCCGATTTTTTCATCGCTGAAAAAATCCACCATTTTGCGCAGGCACGAAGCATGCGGCGTGAAGTCTGCATCAAAAATCGCCATCAATTCACCCTTCGCGGATTTCATCGCATTTTCCAGCGCACCGGCTTTGTATCCGCCACGATCCGTACGATGAATGTAGCTGATGTCAAAGCCTTGTGCTTGGTATTTTGCGACGGCGGCTTCAGCGATTTGGACAGTTTCATCCGTCGAATCATCACAGACCTGAATTTCAAAAAGATGACGCGGGTAATCAAGTTTGGTGACGGATTCCAGCAAGCGCTCGACGACATACAATTCATTGAACATCGGAAGTTGAACGGTGATGCGGGGCAATTCATTTTCGGGAAATTTACGCAGCGGATGCGGCTTGATGTCTTTGTATCGCCAAAAATGATAGACCATTCGCAAGCGATACAATCCAAGAATCGCTAACAAACTAAGCAACGTAAAATACAAAATAATTACGGTAATATCGAAGGCATCCAGCGAATAAAGATTGCTGATATTTTCCCGTCCATTGCGCAGCATCGGATCCATCATCTGGCGAATGTCTTCGGGAGTTTGTTGTAAAAGCGATAAGACTAAATTCATAAGCGCGCCATTAAAAAGAGCAGGCATTAAGCCTGCTCCTGATAATACAGTGAATTTGCGATAAAGACTTAGTCCAATCGTTTCACACGAATATTTTTATACCGGATGACACTGCCAGGATCGTGTGCCTGAAAAGCGAACGTGCCTTTATCCAGCATTCTCGCGAAATCTTTTCCAGCTTGACGATCTGCGGGCTGCTCCCAATCTACGGCAACTTTGTCATTGATTTTGATCGTGACATGTTTGCCTTTGACGATGATGTCGTAGGAATACCATTCATTGTCCTTCGCAAAATTTTCTTTGACGTTGACGACATCGTAAAGGCTGCCGGTTTTTTTCCAGTCGCCATGCGATTGATTGACCTGCACTTCAAAGCCATTTTTCGGCCAACTGGTTTCCTGCCATTGCGTATGGAAATAAATTCCGCCGTTAGATTTCGGCTCCGTCATCACGTCAATTTTTAGTTCAAAATTGACGAAAGGTTTATCATCGCCAACATAGTATAAATGGCTGCGCTCGCCTTTGGCCATGATAGCCCCGTCTTTAATAGACCAGCTATTTTTTTCAGGCTCGGCGATTTTCCATCCCTTGAAGGACTTACCATCCCAAATGGTTTTGAAGCCTTTTTCTTTTTTGGGCTTTTCTGCCATTTGCGGAGTTTTGGGATTGGCAAAACTACTGACTGACAAAACAAAAATTACTAAAATACTGAGCGTAAACTTTATTTTCATTATTTTTTCTCCTGACAAAGTGAATTAGTTGTGAATGCCACTAAAGCATAGCATTCATTGGTTGCTTCGGTACAGCGGGCAAGAGTAATAAGCAGAATGTTCGTGAGTTTTTCCAGAAAAGAGTAAATTTTGCAGGAGATAATTTTGAATATGCTGCAAAAACTTACAAGACCTACTTGACAGCACATGGCTACTTCGGTAATATCTCGCGCTTTGCACATAAAGGTCTTTACATTTCAAGTGATGCTCAGTCGGTCTAACAAGTGCAGAGGCATCACACGGTAAACAAAATAAAGTTTACTGTAATACTTTAGAGAACGTATTGTGGCGTATTTGTTCCGTGTTCCTCAGAATGCGCGAACCGCACAGGTCGGCAGCTTTAAAAACTGCTCCTTCATTAATTTTAACGCCACAGAAAAACTCGGCGAATTTTGAGACGCCATTATCTGCACACTTACTAGACTTCTCAGAAATTATTGGATTGTGAAAAAAAATATTGGCACCTCTGGTGCTTATTAGTGTCTGCTTAAAGGCAGAAATTTGATCGAAATATGCCGACGATTAATCAATTAGTTCGCAAAGGTCGCAAAGCGGTGAAGTACAAAACTTCCAGTCCTGCTTTGCAATCGTGCCCACAACGTCGCGGTGTCTGCGTTCAGGTAAAAACGCAAACCCCCAAGAAGCCGAATTCAGCGCTGCGTAAAATCGCGCGTGTTCGTTTGACGAATGGAATTGAAGTCACTTCTTACATTCCTGGTATCGGACATAACTTGCAAGAGCATTCGATTGTGCTGGTACGCGGTGGTCGTGTAAAAGATTTGCCGGGTGTGCGTTATCACATTGTGCGCGGTACGTTGGATTCTGTCGGCGTCGCTAATCGTAAGCAGGGTCGTTCCAAATATGGAGCCAAGCGTCCGAAAGAAGGCGCAGCCGGAGCTAAGGGCGCAGGAGCCAAAGGCACACCCGCGAAGAAGAAATAGAACTTTAAGATTCAGGAATTGATTTATGCCAAGAAGAAGAGGAATTCCCAAACGCGAAGTATTGCCTGATCCGGTTTATAACAGCCCGCTCGTGGCGAAGTTCGTTAATGCTTTAATGTGGGGTGGCAAAAAATCCACCGCCGAAAGCATTCTTTACGATGCGCTGAACAAGATCAAAGAGAAGACGCAGGAAGATGCGTTGAAGATTTTCAAGAAAGCAATTGAGAACGTCCAACCGCGTGTCGAAGTGAAATCAAAGCGTGTTGGTGGTGCGAACTATCAGGTTCCGGTGGAAGTTACGACGGCTCGTCGCAATGCGTTGGCAATGCGTTGGTTGGTTCAATTTGCTCGCTCACGTGGCGAAAAAACGATGGTTGATAGATTAGCCGGAGAGATTCTTGACGCTGCGCAAACCAAAGGGAATGCTGTTAAGAAGCGTGAAGACGTTCATCGTATGGCGGACGCGAACAAGGCTTTTGCGCACTATCGTTGGTAAGAACAGGTTTGAGGTAGACAGTAAAGCCTCGGCTGATCCTCACAAGATTTTGATTGAGTTTTATGGCAAGAACAGAACCATTACAAAGGTTTAGGAATATCGGCATCATGGCGCACATTGATGCTGGTAAGACGACGACGACTGAGCGAGTCCTGTTTTATACAGGTGTGAATCATAAGATTGGCGAAGTGCATGACGGTGCGGCCACAATGGATTGGATGGAGCAGGAGCAGGAGCGCGGAATTACAATTACCTCTGCGGCTACGACTTGTTTCTGGAAGCGTAATAATGTTCTGTATCGAGTCAATATTATTGATACTCCCGGTCACGTGGATTTCACTATTGAAGTTGAACGTAGCTTGCGTGTACTTGACGGTGCAGTAGCGGTTTTCGATGCAGTCGCAGGCGTTCAGCCGCAATCTGAAACTGTTTGGCGTCAAGCTGATAAATATAATGTTCCCCGGATTGCCTTCATTAATAAAATGGATCGCCCTGGAGCTGACTTCTATCATGCGATTGATACGATTCGGGAGCGGCTGTATGCCAAGCCCGTAGCGATTCAGATGCCGATTGGTGCTGAGGATCAATTCAAAGGCGTTATTGACCTGGTTGAGATGAAGTCAATCCTTTGGAAAGATGAGGCGATGGGGGCGGATTACGTCGTCGAGGAAATTTCGGCTGAACTGAAAGCTGACGCTGAAGCAGCACGCGAGCAAATGATCGAAGCGTTGGCTGATGCTGATGATGAGATCGCTACAAAATATTTAGAAGGTACAGCAATTTCGATTCAGGACATCAATGCTGCTCTACGACGTGGATGCATCGGTATTAAAATTTTTCCTGTGATCTGTGGCACTGCCTTTAAGAATAAAGGCGTTCAGACCTTACTTGATGCGGTCATTGATTATCTACCTTCGCCTCTTGATATTCCGGCAGTGACTGGAGTTGATGATAATGGTGTCGAAGTTGAGCGTAAAGCTGATGATAAAGAAGCTTTTTCAGGCTTAGTCTTTAAGATTATGGCCGACAAGCATGTCGGCCAGCTTTCATTCACCAGAATTTATTCTGGAACGTTAAAAGCTGGAACATACGTTTATAATTCCACTAAAGATAACAGAGAGCGTGTTGGTCGCATTATGAAAATGCATGCCAATAAGCGCGAAGATGTGGATGAGGCTTATGCCGGTGAGATTGTCGCCGTTGCTGGTCTTAAAAATGTAACGACAGGAGACACTGTCTGCGACGAAGCTCATCAGGTTTTACTTGAGGCGATGGAGTTTCCAACTCCGGTTATCTCGCTTGCTATTGAACCAAAGACTCGTCCAGATCAGGAAAAACTTGGTATCGCTTTAGGTCGCTTGGCGCAGGAAGACCCCTCGTTCCGTGTTTCGACGAATCACGAAACCAACCAGACGATTATCGCTGGAATGGGTGAGCTTCATCTTGAAATTATTGTTGATCGTCTCAAGCGTGAATATAACGTCGAAGCCAATGTTGGTAAGCCACAGGTAGCCTACCGTGAAACAATTCGCAAACCTGCCAAGGGCGAAATGAAGTACGCCAAGCAGAGCGGTGGACGCGGTCAGTACGGTCACGTGGTGCTGGAAATTGAGCCTAACGAACCTGGCGGCGGTTTTGAGTTCATCAATAAAATTGTTGGCGGTGTTATTCCTCGTGAATATATCCCTGCTATTGAAAAAGGTGTACGTGAAGCGCTTGAAGGCGGTGTGTTAGCTGGTTATGAACTGGTTGACATCAAGGTCACCCTTGTTTTCGGTAGTTATCACGAAGTTGACTCGAACGAAATGGCATTCAAGGTTGCAGGCTCAATGGCCTTTAAGGAAGCTTGTAAAGCCGCAAAACCAGTTTTGTTGGAGCCGGTGATGAAAGTCGAAGTTGTTACACCCGAAGATTACATGGGAAGCATTAATGGTGATTTGAATTCAAGACGAGGACGAATCGAAGGAATGCAATCGCGCCCCGGCACTCAGATTATTACAGCAATGGTTCCATTGGCTGCAATGTTCGGTTATGAAACTGAACTGCGCTCAATGTCGCAAGGTCGGGCAGCTTCAACGATGCATTTTGCACAGTACGAAGAAGCCCCCAAGAGCGTCAGTGAGGAAGTCATTGCTAAGGTTCAGGGAACCGCTTAAAGAATTGAAGTTTTAGTTCTCGATTTGAGAATTGTTATTGTAACTGCGGATTCATTCCGCACCTTAAATTCCACTTTTGTTTTAAGGAGTGAAGTATTATGGCGAAAGAGAAATTTGATCGGTCAAAGCCGCACGTGAATATCGGGACGATAGGACATGTGGATCACGGGAAAACAACGTTGACAGCGGCGATCACC
>JAYVZE010000003.1:0-5773 GCA_043783625.1 Blastocatellia bacterium
GACGGTGTTGGAGCAGGGAATCTCTACGTCCGCACCCAGAACAAATTGAATGCGACGCAGTGGACGGATAGCTACGCCTACTTTGACGGCTTGGGTCGCACCAAACAAACGAAATCCTTTGAGGGCGGCACGACCTGGAGTTTCAAAGATACGAATTACGATGCGCTCAGCAGAGCGTATCAAGTCTCCAATCCCTATCGCACGACACCGACTGAATGGACAACCACGACCTTTGACCAGGCTGGTCGCGTGACTGCCGTAACTTCGCCGGATGGCGCACACGTGGACACTTTCTACAACGGCAATCAAGTTGTAGTCAGCGATCAAGCGGGCAAAAAACGGATGAGCGAAACCGACGCGTTCGGACGCCTGCTAAAGGTCTGGGAAATCACTCCGACAGACCCGCAAACCGTCGCGGTGAGCTTCCCCGGACAATCATTCAATGCAGGTTATTTGACGTCCTATTCGTATGACACGCTGGATAATTTAATGACGGTGAATCAAGGCGGACAGACGCGGAGCTTTGTCTACGATTCGCTCAAACGGCTGAAATCCGCGACGAATCCTGAAAGCGGAGTCATCAGCTATGTCTATGACAATAACTCGAATTTGTATACGAAAACGGATGCGCGAGGTTGGACAGCGACTTACGGCTATGACGCATTAAATCGCAATACAACCGTAGATTACAGCGGGCAAGGCTACACGCATTATTTGCGGAATTATTATGACAGCGCCACCAACGGCAAAGGGAAAATCAAGGAAGCCTTAGAATATTCCACGCAGACCGGAGCCGTCACGCAGGAGAAATTCCAAGTCACAGGTTATGACGTGTTGGGAAGACCGCTGGGACGTAATCAACTCTTTTATCAAGGCGGCGCATGGAGCGCGAATTACAGCGTTTCCAAAACGTATGATTTAGCCGGAAACACCCTCTCGCAAAATTATCCGTCCAGCAAAGCTGTCAACTACACTTACGATCAAGCGGCAAGGTTAACGGGCTTTACAGGCAATCTCGGAGATAATGTCACGCGCACCTACAGTGATAATATCACCTACAATGCGGCAAGTCTGATGACGCAGGAACGGCTCGGCGTCAATGCGTTGAGCGCGACTCCGGCAGGGCTTTTCCTCAACAAACATTACAACAAACGGCTACAGAATTACGATATTCGTTTAGGCACAAACGGCGCGGATGAATGGACGGTCAATCGCGGCGCGTTGCGGTTGTTTTACAACAGTGATTTGAGTGATTACGGAACCCCAAGCGGTGCGAATAATAATGGCAATTTGTATCGAATGGATCACTTCATTCCCGACAATGATACGGTTTCGTCGTGGAAAATGAATGCCAGTTACTATGCTTATGACTCCTTGAATCGTCTCAGCGCGGTGCAGGAAAATAAAGTGGACAACGGCGCGGAAACGACGGCGTATCGGCAGCAGAACACCTTTGATCGCTGGGGCAATCGCACGATAGATCAAAACAATACGTGGGCTTATGACGGCTCGGTCTGGGTGGAAGATACCATTCCAAGCGGAGCCGCTGCCGCCCCTGACAACGACGGCTGGAATTGGGTCACGACCAGTCCAACACCATTTTCCGGCACAGCAAGCCATCAATCCGCGAATCTCGCCGGAGTCCATCAACACTATTTCACAGGCGCACCAACGATCACCCCAGCGACAGGCGAGAGTTTGTATGCATGGGTCTATCTTGATCCGACCAGTCCGCCAACTGAAGTGATGCTTCAGTGGAATAACGGAAACTGGGAACATCGCGCTTATTGGGGCGCGGATCAAATCGGCTGGGGAACAAATAACACAGATTCACGGCGATATATGGGAGCATTGCCAGCGACAGGCGGATGGGTGCGGCTGGAAGTGCCAGCTTCATCTGTTGGTTTGACAGGCAGTGCTATCAACGGCATGGCATTCAGTTTATTCGGCGGCAAAGCCACGTGGGATCGTGCCGGGAAAACGGCGATAACAGGCGGCGGAATCAACAAAGACAAGTACACGGTGAATGCAGCAAATAATCGCTTCACCGAACTGGTCTATGACACAGCCGGAAATGTCACGAAAGATAAAGTCATCGGCACAGGTCGGATGGAATATAAATTCGATGCCGAAAATCATGTCGTCGCTGCCGGAGTGAACTTCATCACGAATAATACCGCACCAACCAGCCAATATTTTTATGACGCCAACGGCAAGCGGACGCGCAAGCTGGTGAGCGGTGTCGAGACGTGGTTTGTCTACGGAATAGACGGCGAATTGGTCGCGGAGTACAATGCGAATGCAGCGGTTGGTAGTCCGCAGAAAGAATACGGCTATCGTAGCGGACAGTTGTTGGTGGTGTATGACAATACGGAACCGCTGGCAGATAAAAAACTGCAATGGATGGTCGCGGATCACTTGGGAACGCCGCGCATGGTCATTGACAAAACGGGAAGTTTGAGTGGGATCAAGCGGCATGATTATTTGCCCTTTGGGGAAGAGATCGGCGCGAATGTCGGAATTCGCAGTGCGGGGAATGGCTACACCTCCGATCAGATCAAGCAGAAATTCACGGGGAAGGAGAGGGATACAGAGACGGGGTTGGATTTCTTTGGGGCACGTTATATGTCCAGTGTACAAGGGCGTTTTTCAGGAGTTGACCCGTATTCTCCAGTTGCCTACAAGTATGGTCAAGGTGGCGAAAAAAAATTCAACGCATATGTGTTGCAGCCTCAAAATTGGAATCGTTATTCTTATGTTTGGAATAATCCGTATAGATATATAGACCCGAATGGGGAAAAGGTTTATGTAATTACTTATACAGTAGGTGCTCAGCAGATGAATGAACAATTTGAGCAATATGCTTATCAGTTGAAGACTACAATTGAAACAAGTAAGGGCTTTGATGCCAAGAAAGATAAAGTTATAGTTGCAGGAGTTAGTAGTCTTGGTGACATCCAGAAGGCATTTGATAAAGCAAAAAGCCTTGAGAAAGATTTTGGTAAAGTTTCGCAGTACAATTTTGTTGGACATGGATTTAGAAACGGAGGGCTACTGCTTCCTGCATCTAGTATGGCGTCTGCATTAGCTCGTTCAACGTTAGATCTACCAACTGGTGCAAGCCAGCTAACAGCTAATGGGATGGCAAGCCTAAAAGTTAACTGGGCTAGCGACGCAAATGCAATCCTATATGCTTGCAATAGTGCTGGTGGTAAAAATGTTGACCCTCATACCAATAAAACATATACAGCTAATGATTCAGCGCAGGATTTTGCAAATGCGCAAGGTGTTAACACTGCTGGATTTATTGGTGATCTATTATACTATTCTCATCAAGAATATAGCGCATCATCAGATTACAATAAGCATATATCGCTTCATTCAAGGCTTGATAAAGTTGAGGTAACAGAGGGAGGAGGTGCTGTTGCAAGAAGACCAGTACCAAAAAATTAGGAGTTAATTTATCTCTATGACGTATCGAAAAATAACAGTAATTGCTACTTCAATTCTTTGTGTTATTTTGGTTGTTTATTATACTCAATGGATTTGGCGAATACCTTTTCTTTACAGAGAGTATAATACCCCATACATTTTTCCTATGATACCTGATAAGATTATTTTAAACCCTCTTCGAAGAAAAACCCCAGAAATTGTTTGTGAGTTTTTTTTTAATGAGCTAAGTAATGGTAGTTGTGAAAAAATACTTCAACCATTAAGTGTTAATAAATATGAAGAAATAGAAAACCTAGAGCCTAACCTTCAAAAAAATTACTCAGATTTCATATGTAATAACGTAAATCAGTTTAACTTAATTTCTTGGAACCTTGTTGATCGTATGGATTTGAAACAATACTCTATTTTAGCCTATAAAATAGTTAATAGAAGTAATAAAACCTTACTTATATGGTTTTCTGTGGTACCAGTCGGAAATACTTATAAAATGAATAAATTATATGTGAAAGGTTCTTAGTAGTGCTAGAAATAGATAATAGGCTTGTTGTGATATTTAGGATTAACGAGATAACTGGAAATACCAAAACCCAGCGCAGACCTCCAGTACCACATCGTACGAGAGTGTCAGAAATTTTGAGTAAGTGATATAGCTTATCATCTGACAGCACTGTATCATCGCAATAATCTCAACTTACTCCAACAATTGCTTGGTTGCGTGTCCGAATCGTCAGCGACACGGCAGAATCCACAGGCAGCAGGGTTAACAGATTATAACGGCTGGGGTAGTTCATGGGATCGCGGGATGCTGATTACGCATTACGGTAATCAGGACATGACCGTCGGCTGGGGGCGCAGCGGCACGGACAATAACGGAAATGTGTTGCGCGGACACCATTACATTCCAGATAGAATTTATCTTAACGATTACGAATACGATAGTTTGAATCGCCTCAAGAAAGATATAGATTTGGGCGATTCAAATTATGTGCAGGCGTTCGATTATGACCGTTTCGGAAATCGCACGATCAATCAATCCCTGACGACAACTTCCGCCGACATAAACAAAAAAACTTTTCTCGGTCAACAACAAACGCTTACAGAATTACGACATCCGGTTAGGCACAAACGGCGGCGATGAATGGAGCTGGAATCGTGGCGCGTTGCGGTTGTTTTATAACAGCGATCAGTCCGATGATGGGAGCGAATAATAATTTCATCCACGAAAGACAGGAAGAAGCACGAAGGGAAACCAAAAAGAATAATCCAATTGGATTTTCCTATTTTCGTTTCCCTTCGTGCTTGGATAAGAATCAGGCTTGAATCACTGCATTATTTTTACAAACAAGCTTCAAATAATCCGGCTGCGCCCTGACCGCCGCCGATGCACATTGTCACTACGCCGTACTTAGCTTGGCGTTGAAGCATCTGATTGGCCAGTGTTCCCACCATCCGCGAACCGGTCATGCCAAACGGATGACCAATCGCAATCGAACCGCCGTTGATATTCAATTTTTCAGGATCAATGCCTAGCACGTCGCGGCTGTAAATCACCTGTACCGCGAACGCCTCATTCAATTCCCACAGATCAATATCGTTGACGGTTAAGCCGTGACGCTTGAGCAATTTCGGGACGGCATAGATCGGTCCGATGCCCATCTCATCAGGTTCGCAACCGGCGGTCACAAAGCCTCTGAAAATTAATTTCGGCTTGATCCCAAGAGCTTCGGCACGTTCACGCGACATCACCAGCGTTGCCGACGCTCCATCAGAAAGCTGCGAAGAATTTCCGGCGGTGACGCTGCCCAGACCGCTGTCTTTATCGAACACCGGCTTGAGGCTCAGCAAACCTTCGAGCGTTGTATCGGCGCGATTGCATTCGTCTTTGTCGGCTAAAAATTCTTCAGTGCTCGCAACCTGTCCAGTCGCTTTATCAAGGATTCCGCGCGTCACCTGCATTGGAGAAATTTCAGCCTTGAAAAATCCTTCGGCCTGAGCGCGTGCTGTCCGTTGCTGACTAATCAGGGAAAATTCATCCTGCGCCTGACGGCTGACATTGTAGCGTTTGGCGACGACTTCTGCCGTATCGCCCATCGTCATATAAATTCCAGGATGGCTCGCCAGCACGCCCGGATGCGGGTCGCCGTCGCGCTTCATCATCGTAATGCTTTCGACGCCGCCGCCGATGGAAGCGTCAGCGCCTTCGACGAGTACCTGATGCGCAGCCATCGCTACCGCTTGCAAACCTGACGAGCAAAAGCGATTGACCGTGATGCCGCCCACTGACACAGGCAATCCGGCACGCATCGCTCCGACACGCGCA
>JAYVZE010000004.1:0-16767 GCA_043783625.1 Blastocatellia bacterium
CCTTACTGCGTGCGGGCTTCTGCATTTGCAACTTATGAATAATATTTTAGTAATTGATGATGACCGTGACACTTGCAACTTCCTTAAAGAAATTTTTGAAGAACAGGACTGGTTTGTCACAACGGCTGAAAATTCCGAAACTGCGCTTAACCTTTCGCAAAAACAACTATTCCAATTAGTCGTCAGCGACATCAACCTCAACGAAGCGATGAATGGCATCGCACTCTTAAAGCGATTCAGAGAATTAATTCCGCCCCCGCAAGTAATTTTAATTTCCGGTTTCGGCACGTTGGAAACCGCTATCGAAGCTGTGAAGGAAGGCGCCTTCGATTTTATCAGCAAGCCCTTCAATGTGCAGGAAATCATCGCCACCGCCCGCCGCGCATTGTCTACGTCCGAAGAAATTTCCCCTTCCATCGAAACGCACCTGCCGCAGCAAGCCTCCGGTTTAGTTGGTCATAGTCGTCAAATGATTGAACTTTACATGGAAATTGCCCGCGTCGCCGCGTACCGTTCGACGGTGCTGATTTCCGGCGAATCCGGGACTGGAAAAGAATTAGTCGCACGCGCCATCCACAGTAACAGCCCCCGCAAAGACGCTGCATTTATTGCCGTCAACTGCGGAGCCTTAACTGAAACATTGCTGGAAGCAGAATTGTTCGGACATCTCAAAGGCAGCTTCACCGGAGCCGTCGCCGATAAAAAAGGATTATTTGAAGAAGCTGAGGGCGGGACATTATTTTTAGATGAAATCGGAGAAACCAGCCCGGCATTGCAGGTCAAGCTTTTGCGTGTTTTGCAGGAAAATGAAATCAAGCGCGTGGGTTCAGGTAAATCAACCAAAGTGGACGTTCGCGTGGTGGCGGCGACGCATCGAAATTTAGAAAATGAAGTCAAAGCCGGAAGGTTCAGAGAAGATTTATTTTACCGGATCAGCGTGATTACCTTGCGCGTTCCGCCGCTGCGAGAACGACGCGAAGACGTTCCATTGCTGGCGCTTCACTTCCTGCAAAAAGCCTGTCGTGATACTGACAAACAATTGAAGCTTTCCAACGAAGCGCTGTCACGGCTGAGAAGTTATGAATGGAGTGGTAACGTCCGTGAACTGGAAAATACAATTGAGCATGCAGTCCTACATACACGAGGAAAAACGATTACCGAAGAAGACCTTCCGGTAAAAATGAAAACGGCTGCGCTAAGTGAAGGCAATGAAATCGTGTCCGAAGCGAGTAAACTTTTCAGCGATTTACCTTCATTGGACGAATTAGAAAAACGTTATTTATTATTTGTGCTGGAAGCCGCGAAGGGCAATAAATCCAAGGCTTCTGAAATACTTCAGATTGATCGCCGGACATTTTATCGAATGGCTGAACGCTTTGGGATCAACCTTGAACCGGAGAAGCCGTAATGTAGCGCGGGCTGCCAGCCCGTGATACGAAAAGAGCCTGACGGAAAATCCATCAGGCTCTTTTGTTTTTGCCGAAAAATTCGGTTGAAATACTTACTGCTTCTTGACAGGAGCAGCCATTTCTTTGGTCTTGTCGCCAGCAGCTTTCATCGCATCGCCAGCTTTGTTCGCTGTAGCTTTAGCCGCATCTTTAACTGCGCCACCAGCCACAGTACCAGCGGTCTTGGCTGCTTCACCAGCTTTAGTCGCCGCAGTACCAGCGGTTTTGGCTGCTTCACCAGCTTTAACCGCCGCAGTACCAGCTACAGTCTTGGCTGCTTCACCAGCTTTAACCGCAGTACCAGTTGCAACAGAGGCCGCAGTTGAAGCTGCCGTTGTCGCGGTTGAAGCCGCTGCTGTTGCAGTTGAAGCTGCTGCTGTCGCAGTTGAAGCTGCTACTGAAGCCATAGGAGCCGCAGTTGAGGCTGCTGCTGTCGGTGCAGGAGTCGTGGGTGCAGTATCTGAGCAAGCGCCCAAAATCAAAGCTGTCGCCAAAACACCCGCTGACAAAGAGACTGAAAGGATATTGTTTTTCATGTTGTTAGGTTTCTCCAGTAAAGCTTTTCCGTTTGTTGATAGACGGAAAAAATAATTTGTAGGATCTACCGCAACATCAACACAGTGTCGGGCGGCTCATCCGCAGAACAATAGTGCAAGCAACGTGCCAATGGCTGAAATCATAAAATAAAGGGGTTATCGTTTTATTTTAACGATTTCGCTGTGGCGGTTTGGGAGCCGCACGCAGAATCGCCACAGTTTTGCTTTGCTAAACTATTTTTCTCCGACTACCATACGTTGCTATGTCTACCGCGATTATTTGCAGCAAAGATTTCCTGCTTCACGACACGGGCGAACATCCCGAACAACAGGCGCGTTACAGCGTGATTGCTGACGCGCTGAAAAACGATGCAGAGCTGTGGGATGAGCTGAACATTCTCAAGCCGGTTGTGGTGAATGAAGAAAATATCTTACGCTGTCATACCCCACAAACACTTGCACGAATCGCCTCGGCGACGCCTAAAACTGCTACGTCCAGAATCTTATTAGATGCCGATACAGTTATTTCTAAAGAAAGCGATTACGTCGCCCGCTTAGCCGCCGGAGCCGCTTGCCTGGCGACCGAAACCGTCATCGAAGGAAATAATAATAACGCTTTTGTGTTGTGTCGTCCGCCCGGTCATCATGCCACGATTGATCGTTCGATGGGCTTTTGTCTTTACAACAACGTCGCCATCGCCGCCCGCTCCGCACAACAAAAATACGATCACATTAACCGCGTCCTCATCGTTGACTGGGACGTGCATCACGGGAATGGAACGCAGGATATTTTTTACGACGATCCTTCGGTATTTTATTTAAGCCTGCATCAATATCCGTGGTATCCGGGAACAGGCGCAGCCAATGAAATCGGGAGCAACGAAGGCGAAGGGTATAATTTAAATGTTCCGATTTTACCTTCTACATCTGCTGCCGATTACCGCCTTAAATTTGAGCAGACCCTGGAGACCGTGGCTAAAAAATTCATTCCTGATCTAATCATGATTTCCGCTGGATTTGACGCGCACCTGTATGATCCGCTGGGACAGCTACGGTTGGAAGATGATGATTTTGCGGCAATGACTTTGCGCTTGAAAGAGTGGGCGAAAAATTCCTGCGAAGGAAGATTGGTTTCCTGTCTCGAAGGCGGATATAATCTGCAAACGCTGGGCGCGACTGTGAAGGCGCATGTCAAAGCGTTAAGAAATATTTAGAAAAAACTGAGAATCGAAAACACAAGCTCCCCTCCTGTTTTAGGAGGGGCAGAGGTGGTCAGCAGTGGAAAGAATTACCACCCCGTCCTTCGGACACCCCTCCTAAAACAGGAGGGGAGCTTTTAGGAATATGACCAAAACTGACGACAATTCCATCGAATCCCAACAGCAACAATGGGAAGAAAACACGCTCAATCCCACCTTGCAAAAAATGCCTGAATCGCAGCGCGAGTTCACTACAACTTCGCTCAAGCCGATCAAGCGATTGTATTCTCCGAGCGACATCGCCGAACAAAATTTCGCTGAAGAAATTGGCTTCCCCGGCGAACCGCCTTACACACGCGGCATTCATCCCACTGGCTATCGCGCGAAAGTTTGGACGATGCGCCAATTCGCTGGATTCGGTTCCGCGTACGACACCAATCAACGTTTTAAATACTTGCTCGAACACGGACAGACGGGACTTTCGACGGCTTTCGATTTGCCGACCTTAATGGGTTACGATTCGGATCATGCGTTAGCAGAAGGTGAAGTCGGAAAATGCGGTGTCGCCATTTCTTCCCGCGAAGACATGGAAGTTTTGTTCGAGGGAATTCCTCTCGAAAAAGTCACGACTTCGATGACGATTAATTGTCCGGCTTCGATGATTCTGGCGTTCTTTTTAGCCGCCGCAGAAAAGCAGGGAGCCGATTGGCGCAAAATTAGTGGAACTTTGCAGAACGATATTCTCAAGGAATATATTGCCCAAAAAGAATGGATTTATCCGCCGCGTCCTTCGATGCGATTGGTGACAGATACTTTTAAATTTTGTGCAGAACAGATGCCGAAGTGGAATTCGATCTCAATCAGCGGCTACCACATCCGCGAGGCCGGTTCGACTGCCGCGCAGGAGCTTGCTTTTACGTTACGCGACGGCGTTGAATATGTTGAGTACGGCATTCGCGCCGGATTAAAGGTAGACGATTTCGCGCCGCGCCTGTCATTTTTCTTCAATGCGCATAATGATTTTTTTGAAGAAATTGCGAAGTATCGTGCCGCTCGCAGAATCTGGTCTCGAGTCATGAAAGAACGCTTCGGTGCAAAAAATCCAAAATCGTGGCAAATGCGTTTTCACGCCCAAACAGCGGGCGTTTCGTTGACAGTGCAACAGCCGATCAACAATATTTCGCGGGTTGCAATTCAGGCTCTCGCGGCAGTCCTCGGTGGTGCGCAAAGTTTGCACTGTGATGCCTACGATGAAGCTCTGGCTTTGCCAACCGAACGCGCGGCATTGATTGCACTGCGCACGCAACAAATTATCGCCGAAGAAACCGGCGTCACGAATACAATTGATCCGCTCGGAGGTTCTTATTTCGTCGAGAAATTAACCAACGAACTGGAAGAAGAATGTTGGGAATATTTCAGAAAAATTGATGCTATCGGAGGGATGGTCGAAGCCATTGACGCCGGCTTCCCGCAAAAAGAAATTCACGAATCAGCGTTTCAATATCAACGCGCTGTCGAACGCGACGAAAAAGTTATCGTCGGAGTCAACGCCTACCAGATGGACGGAACCGAGTTAGGCGAACCGAATATTTTACAGATAGATGAATCCGTCGAGCAATTTCAAACCGAACGCCTGAAAAAACTTCGCGCCAGGCGAAACAATTCCGAAGTCCAGCGCGTATTACATGCTCTACAACGTGGAGCAGAAAACCCCGCAGTAAACACGATGCCGTTATTAATTGATTGTGCGCGAGCCGATGTCACCCTCGGAGAAATGTGTGATGCCCTGCGCCCAATCTTCGGCGAATATCAGGAACCAAGTTTTTAGTCCCATTAAATTTTGCTTCGCTCTACGGCGAAGTTTCAGCTTATCGGTCTAAGTTTCAGACATAACTATTTTCAGAGGAGAACACCATGAGAAAACACTGTCTCACATTATTATTGGTCAGTTGCTTTGCGTTTGCAGTATTAGCGCAAGAAAAAGTCACTTCCGTTGAAGGGATCACAGAATATCGTTTGCCAAACGGTTTGCGTATTTTACTTTTCCCCGATCAATCCAAACAAACGATTACGGTAAACGTGACCTATATGGTTGGTTCGCGTCAGGAAAACTATGGCGAAACCGGCATGGCGCATTTACTGGAACATCTTGTCTTTAAAGGCTCACCCAAACATACGAACATTCCGCAGGAATTGACGACGCACGGTGCGCGCCCGAATGGTTCGACCTGGTTTGACCGCACGAATTATTTCGAGACTTTTCAGTCTTCAGACGAAAATTTGAAATGGGCACTTGATCTTGAATCCGACCGCATGGTGAATTCGTTCATTGCCAAAAAAGACCTTGATAGTGAAATGACGGTGGTGCGCAACGAATTTGAATCCGGCGAAAATAGTCCGGTCAGAGTGTTAATGGAACGGACGCTTTCAACGATGTACATTTGGCACAATTACGGCAAATCCACGATTGGCTCCAAAGCCGATTTGGAAAATGTTCCGATTGATCGGCTCCAGGCGTTTTACCGTAATTATTACCAGCCCGATAATGCCATTCTGTTAGTCGCGGGAAAATTTGATGAAGCGAAAACGCTGGCACTCATTAGTCAATATTTCGCGCCAATTCCGAAACCCACCAGAGTTATTCAGAAAACATACACGCTTGATCCCGTGCAGGACGGCGAACGATTAGTCTCGCTGCGACGAGTTGGCGATGTGCAGGTAGTGAATGCGGCGTATCATGTTCCCGCTGGTTCACATCCTGATTATGCAGCCGTAGATATTTTAAATTATATCCTCGCTGATGAACCTTCAGGGCGTTTATACAAAGCTTTGATTGAGACGAAAAAAGCATCTTCCGTTTTTAATTTCAGCCTCGCGTTGAGAGAACCGGGATTTACCTTATTCAGTGCAGAAGTCAGGCAGGAAGCCGCGCTGGAGGCCGCCCGCGAGACACTCTTGCAGGTCATCGAAGAACTCCCCAAAAACCCTGTCACCAAAGAAGAAGTTGAGCGCGCGCGGGCCGCCCAACTGAAACAAATTGATTTATTGCTGAACGCTTCTGATCGCGTCGGTTTAGAACTCAGCGAATGGATGGCAGCGGGCGACTGGCGACTGTTGTTCATTCATCGTGATCGCTTGAAAAAAGTTACAACTGAGGACGTGCAACGGGTCGCCAATGCCTATTTAAAAACTTCCAATCGCACGATGGGAATTTTTGTCCCGACAGCCAAACCTGAGCGTTCGGAAATTCCCGCCACACCTGATGTCGAAGCATTGGTCAAAGATTACAAGGGTAATGCCCTCATCGCGGCGGGCGAAGTCTTTGATCCATCTACTACTAACATTGAATCGCGCACTGTCCGTGCCACCTCATCAGGCGGAATCAAAACAGCTTTTCTAACCAAGAAAACGCGCGGTAATTCGGTGATTGCCTCGCTTTCGTTCCGCTTTGGCGATGAGAAAAGTTTGATGAATCGCGCTACGGCGGGCAGCTTTGCGGGTGATCTGTTAATGCGTGGAACCACCAAACATACGCGTCAACAAATTCAGGACGAACTTGATAGATTGAAAGCCCGCGCCCGCGTGGGCGGTTCACCCACCGGAGCGAACGCTTCTATCGAAACGACTCGTGAAAATCTGCCAGCCGTCATGAAACTGGTAGCCGAAATTTTGCGAGAACCGGCATTTCCTGACAAAGAATTTGAGCAATTGAAACAGGAACAACTGGCAGGGATTGAGCAACAACGCAGCGAACCGCAATCCCTTGCAATTACCGAACTTCGTCGCCACATCGCGCCCTATCCGAAAGGCGACGTGCGCTACGTTTCCAGCCCTGACGAAGACATTGCCGAAATTAAAGCCGTGACGATGGATGACGTTAAAAAATTCTACGCCGATTTTTATGGGGCGAATAATGGCGAATTAACCGTCGTCGGTGATTTTGACGATAAAGAAATTGCCAAACTAACCAATGATTTATTCGGCGGCTGGAAAAGCAAAACGACTTACTCGCGGCTGACTAATCCTTACAAAGATATTCCGGTGCTGAATAAATCACTGGAAGCCCCGGACAAAGCGAATGCCTTTTTCGTCGCCAGTCAAAATCTGAACATCCGTGACGATGACGCGGAGTATCCGGCACTGGTGCTGGGAAATTATATGCTCGGCGGTGGATTTTTAAATTCACGTTTGGCAGTTCGCATTCGTCAGAAAGAAGGCTTGAGCTATGGCGTAGGTTCACAATTCTCGGCGGGTTCATTGGATAAATCAGGAAGCTTTTTGGCTTTTGCGATTTATGCCCCGCAAAATCGGGACAAACTGGAAGCCGCCTTCAAAGACGAAATTACCAAAATGCTGAAAGACGGATTTACCGAAGCTGAAATCAAAGAAGCAAAATCCGGCTGGATGCAATCGCGGAATGTTTCACGCGCACAGGATCGTGAACTGGCCGGGCGGCTGAACAATTATTTGTTCCTCAACCGAACCTTAGCCTGGGATGCTGATTTCGAGAACAAGGTCAACAATCTGACGGCAGAACAAATCGTCAGCGCGATGCGTAAGCATATTGATCTGAACAAAATCTCGATTATTAAAGCCGGGGATTTTGCAAAACAGAAGTAAATAGTTCGCAGAGAAGAAGTTCGCAGTACACTAATGTTAATTCACGGTGTACTGCGAACTTCTTCCCGCTGCGAACTTTCCCCACTGCGAACTGCGAACTTTTTATGAAGATTAGAGTACTTTTAGCGAAACCCGGACTGGACGGACATGACCGTGGCGTCAAAGTTGTCGCCCGTGCGTTGCGTGATGCCGGGATGGAAGTCATTTACACTGGACTGCGTCAGACGCCTGAAATGATCGTCAATGCTGCGGCTCAGGAAGACGTGCAAATCGTCGGACTGTCAATATTATCCGGCGCCCACATGACAATTTTCCCTCGCGTCGCGCAATTAATGAAAGAACAAGGAATGGAAGATGTGCCGCTGTTCGGAGGCGGAATTATTCCCGATGACGACATTCCAAAACTAAAAGCGGCGGGAGTTTCTGAGATTTTCCTGCCGGGAACTTCGACCGAAGACATCGTGACGTGGATTCACAAAAATGTAAAATTCCCTGAGTAATTTAAGATGCTCCCTGCGCTTACAAGTAACGCTCAGCTTTTCTTTAATGCTTCCTCGTCAATTCTCTACCCTGCCAAATGCTCTGTCTGCGAAGCGATGAATGAAAGCTTGCAGGGCGGAGTCGCTTGTGTGAGCTGCTGGGAAACATCAGAAAACGATCACATCAATTACGATCTTTGCGACAAATGCGAGACCTTCCTGCCTCGTCTTGCACTGAATTCACAAACCAGACCTTGCGGGTATTGCCGTGAGTTATCAGTGCTGGCAGCCAGAAGTTGCGGAGCCTACAAAGGCGCTTTTCGTGAATCCGTTTTGAAGTTGAAAACCTCACCGCAAATTTCCAAACGACTACTTCAGAATCTGGTTGAAAGTTTTCATCGCCTCCCGAATGCTCGGAAAATTTCTTTATTGATTCCGATCCCGTTACATCCTGAACGCTTTCGTGAAAGAGGGTTTAATCAAGCGGAGGTAATCGCCGAAGCCCTGAGTAAAACTCTTGGTATTCGTGCGCAAAGCACTTGCGTCGTGCGGCAAAAATCCACCGAACGCCATCGGGCTGGAATGGACACAGAAAAACGCGCAGCACTCATCAAAGGCGCATTTATCGCCAGAGCACCTAAAATAATTCAGGCGCAGAATATTCTTTTGATTGATGATGTGATGACGAGCGGCTCAACGGCAAACGAATTAGCAGAAACCTTGCTCAAGTCCGGGGCGGCTTCGGTGAGCCTCCTGACGATTGCGCGGGCCAATATTTTTCAATAACGAAAGAGGAGTTTGTAGCAGGAAAGTTCTGAATTCGCACATAACATGAAATTATTTTCGCGCATAAAGTGATATTTCCTCCTAATTCATCTGAACGGCAGGCGCACCCTGACGCACCTCGTCAGCGCAGAGTAAACAGATAGTCTATTTGATTGGGGATTTCGCTGGATTTCGGCTGAGGAAGACTGGACTACCGCCTGAAGCAAAGCTGTGAGTGACCAGAATCCGGGAGGGTAACCACCAAAGATTGTCCTTTGTTCCCTTAAACTCAGTGAAATTCCATGGCTTCGGCGCAGGCGTTGAAACCATGACCTGTCCGCGCTGGCAAAACGGAAGCTTAAGTTGTCCTTGCGTGCCGATTGCCGGGGGGCTTCTGTGGTGGGTCAGGCTTTCTGGAGCTTGAAGGATGCCCTTTTTATATCCGCTTATAAGCGCGTCGTGCCAGGGTGCCGTTCGCTGGTGAGGTTGCCGAGATGAATTGCCTGTTTACCCGTATCTGACAACAAGCACCTGAAACCTGCCTTACTTTATGTTGATCTTGATCGGATTCGTCGCGATACCGTCAACATTGATCGCAATCGCAATTTCTCCGCTGCCGCCCAAGCTGCGCGGCAAGCGAATATTTACTTGATCTACGCCGGCATAAAATCCCTGATCTCCGGCGTACAAAACTTCGACATTTGAATTTCCGACCATTGCGCTGACATTGGCAAGCGAACTGCGACCACGAATTCCGGTTCCGAAAGTGGCTAAGAATACTTGTTCATTAGGATCACTGACATCAATCGGAATCGCCACCCAACGATTCAGCGCGGAGTCATATCGGACGACATTTTCATACGTTTGCTCGCCACTACTTTTGACTCTTTGGACAACCGCCGCCGCTAAGCCTGCGCCAGTCGCATCGGCGGAGAAAATGCCGGGATTGGTGTTAACGATATTGATGGAGCCGGATGAATGAATATTGCCATTGGAAACCGCGTAGATCGTCGCGGCTCCGGCAGGCAGATTCGGAGGCAGTTGAAAATTGATTTGCGTCGGCGAAGCATAAAGCATGTTCGCCAGATGTTCATTGCCGAGAATGTCTTTGATGAAGACGCTGCACCCTGCCAGCGTCGTCGGCAACGGCAAGACTTCGGCGGCTTTTGATTCAGTGGCGAGATTGGTACCGAACAAACTGCCAAGCGAATCAGTGGCTAAATTGGTTGGGAGATAATTCGCGGCGGAGGTGGCGGTGATCGAGCCAGTGCCGATGGTTGGAGTGATTTCGGCGACTACGCGGAAGCCAAAGCCGCTAATGCGTAGGTTTTTCCCCCTAAAAAGCCTTGCGGATGACCTACCTAATGTTGCATACCAATCATACGCCCCACCTCGTTGAGTGCCACCGCCTAAGCCCCAGGCACTGCCATCTGACGGTGCACCGATGTAATTAGAATGTTCGGCATCCAAGCACCATTCCGCGACATTTCCGTGCATATCAAAAAGCCCCCAATAATTTGAATATCCTTTTTTACCTACGTCATTAAGGTAGTGTAGTGACGGGCTGCCAGGCGAAATATCTTTAAAGTGAGCAAGCTTATAATCAACCTGATCTCCAAAGGAATACGCCGTTTGTGTGCCAGCACGACAGGCATATTCCCATTCCGCTTCTGATGGTAATCTGTACCGCCTTCCCGTAAATCTTGATAAGCGATCACAAAACTCTACGGCATCATCCCAAAACATGAAGTCTACAGGTTTAGTCTCTTCATAGTCCGTAAAGATTTTCTTATGCTCCAAATTACCATTCACTTTTGGGAGTGTATCGGCCACCATGTTCCACTGCCCCCTTGTAACTTCATACTGCCCCAAATAAAACGATTTGAGGCCCACTTGATGCGCAGGCTTCTCTTCGGGGTTTGGGCTTTTATCATTGCCCATAATAAAACTGCCGTTTGGTATTCTTACCAATTCTAACGCTATACCATTAATATTTTCGGAGTATTTGCCAAAGGGAGCAGGCACAATCGGACTTTGCGCTGGCAGGTTTTGCGAGAATATGGATAGTAAAAAAATGCTGAGCGCCCCGATTAAAAAGTAATAATTTGTGATTCCGCATCTCATAAATAAATCTCCTTTCTCAGGAATATAACCAAAATAAATCTGTCTCAATTCAAGCACTGTCACACTTTCTCAAGTGTGACAGTGCCGATGATATTTATAGTCCGCAGTTACCTCTCACACGATTATTCCACGTCCCGGGTGTAATCAAGTCATGATGTGATTCGGAACCCAGAATGACATTACGGTTGGCGAGAAAATCAATCTTTGTAGACAGATATACTGCCGTAGCGGCGGCATAATGTTGAACTGCTGCTTGTGCATACGCCGTAGCAATTTGAAATTGGATGATGGCTGCGAATGGGTTCTGGTTAAGTAAACTAAATGCCTGAGAGTAAAATTGTGCCGCGAGATAAGTGTAATGAACTGCCTGCGCGAGTAAGTAGCTTGTCACGGCAACCTGATTAATTATTGATGCTCCCAAAAATTGAATCGGGTCGGCGAGAGATGAAACATTACAATGGTTTTTTACCGCAAACGGATTGATCTTTACCAAGTCGGAATTCTGCGGCGTTCCGAGCGTAACCAGATTATCAATCTGGCGATTTATGAAGTAAGACGCGAGTTTTACAACATTTCCACCATGACTGTGAGCCACGATATTCAGTTTCTCGCCTTCTTTCCACGGATATACATTATTAAGAAAGTTCGCTAATTTTCCCGCGCCGCCATAGAACCCAACGTATGTAGCGACGATTTGAGTCCAATTCGAGAATTCGCGCCAATCAAACGCTTGCGGCTTCTCGCCAAAAGTATCGTAAACCGACTGCCAGAAATCCGAACCCTCATTCGCCCATTCATGTTCATTCGGATCGCTTCCTGTTCCATGAATCAAGAGCGTAAGCAGCCCGCTCGGATCAACTCGATTGACCGGATCGCCGCCGACATAGCTGTACCGATTCAGGCTCTGCGGGCTATACGCATTCGCCGCCGCCAATCCGGCTGGATCAGGCGACAAAAACCTTCCCCATTCACTGCCATACATTCTCGCTTGTGCATAATCCAGTCCCGATCCGGCGTCTCTTTCGTAGCCCGTAAATTTCTTCGTATTCTGGTTCGGCGTCGCGCTCCATTCGTACAACAATTTCCCATACGGATCGAACTCGGCGCGATAGGTGAGGTTGCCGCTGGTGTTCGTCATTTTGCGTCCTGAGCCGAGATGATCGGGGTGGAGCCAATAGAAATTACCGTCGGGATTCCTCTGTGCCACAACGCTGCCGCCGTTCATGACATACGCTCGCTGCACACCTGCGCTGGCGACTTCCATGACCGCGCTGCCGATGACGGAGGAATAGACGTAATAGGTAGTCGTCCCTCCTTCGGTCTTCTTGACGCGCTTGCCATTGCCGTCAAAACCATAGCTGCCGGACGTGCCGCCATTGACACTCTTCAAGCGATTCGCGCCGTCCCATTTGTAGATTACCCCATCATAATGCTGCACATGGTTGGATCATTGATTTCTTTTGACTCTTGAGTTTTCGTAATAATTCAAGCTCCGATGTTGCCTTAGACAGTGGTATCGCTGCATACCTATCCCCACCTATTAACCTAGTCACACCTTTATGATGACCGACACAGATCAAATAACTCGCCCCAACTTCTAGGTTAATTTCAGGAAGACAAAACGAGCCGTTACGCACTGCTTGAGCTTGAACAGTTCTCATAGCTTTCCCTTTTAAAACCTCAGTAACATTAAAGACATATAGCCATCTAGGTCCTGAAATTTCTTTTCTGATTAATATAGCTGAGTAAACTTCATTAGCTTCATTGTAAAAATTACAAAATTCACCAACTTTAATACATGTATCAGCTTTTACAGATAAAAAGTTAAGAATCACTATAAGAAGTACCATCATCACTAATCGGGAAGGAGGATGGTTCAGAATTAATTTCATTTGTATCTCCGTAGGAAAATATTTCCCACTTCTAATTAGTACATTTTTTTTCAAGCCAGCCTTGAATAGCCGTTATTGCGCTTGCTTCATCGTTCCCAGCGACAGTTATATTTAGAAGATTAGCGATCTCAGGATGCCCTTGTTTAAATAAAGAATGGAGCATCTCGTGAACGGCAACATTCGTAATTCCTTTACTATCGCGAATTGCATAAGCTCCACCAAAATAAATGATTGGATTAGATTGCGCAGAAAATGTCACCCAATCGGTCAGCGCATATGTGAAAACTCCATTCAATCCCAAACTACTTAGCTGCTCACCTAACGTATCGCCTGTAGCTGCGCGCCCCAAAGCCAATCCAGAATCTAGATTATAGGCGGCTTTATTTTCAATTACATCTACTATCTTAGTATTCTTTATCGCATCTTCGATTGTCCCCTTTCCTAAGAGTGATGCGGCGAAGTTTATTTTCTTTGCACATTCAGGGTTATTTTTGAAGAAATCAGTTGCACTCTGAGAAAAAGCTCTCTCGCTTTGAGTTCCTTTTGGGATTACAGCCGGTGTAATGTATTTCAATACGTTCTGTAGAAATTGACTCTGATAATAATTCATGAAATAGGCTCGCTCAATCTCGCCCCTCACAACCGCACCGCCGCCAGATGTTGCGAGCGGATTCGGATTAATATCACCGACAACATTTACCGTGAACCCATCTTTGGTACCTGGTACGACAGTAGGCGGCACAGATTGACCATACAATCCACTTGGATCAACCTTATTCACCGGATCACCATCAACATAGGAATACTGATTAAAGCTTTTCGGACTAACACTACTGGCACTCATAATTCCTACTGGATCAGGCGACATAAAGCGCCCCCACTCACTGCCATACATCCTTGCCTGTGCAAAATCTAAACCTGACCCCGCATCACGTTCGTAACCTGTAAATTTCTTGCTATTCCTATTTGCTTGATTGCCGAGCGACCATTCCAGAATGAGCTTGCCATACGGATCAAATTCCGCCCGATAGGTCAGGTTTCCACTCGTATCAGTCATCTTTCTGCCACTACCGAGATGATCGGGATGTAACCAGTAAAACTGCCCGTCTGCATTTCTCTGCGCGACGACATTTCCCCCGTTCATGACATACGCTCGTTGTACTCCTGTTGTTGCCACTTCCATCACCGCGCTGCCAATGACCGACGAATAGACATAATAAGTACTCGCCCCGCCTTCGGTTTTCTTCACTCGTTTTCCGTTTCCGTCAAAACCATAACTTCCTGACGTACCATTATTGACACTCTTCAACCGATTCGCGCCGTCCCATTGATAGGTCGTCGCTCCCGCCGCTGTCATATTGCCGGAGTTGTCATAGGTGAAATTAATCGTCGCGGAGCCGTTGTTATAGCTGCTCGGACGGTTGTTGATCGGGGTGTCGCTCGTGCCAATTTACATATCGGTAAGAAATTTTGCCCTCAGATGAACATCTCATTTTTTCTTGTTTTTTTTTGGTTTTGGCACAGCACTTTTCACTCGTTTCCTAACTCCATAAGTCTTATTGAAAAAATCGAACTCTTCAACAGCCTGATAACCAAAATTATGATAACCAATTGGATATCCAGTTAATAGAAGATTTCCCTTACTATTACTGGAAAATGGCCAAAGCAAATCAACTTTTCCATCCGAAGCAGGAACGCCGATTATTCCTCCGAAAAAATGTTTTTTTAAAGGATGAAGCCCGCTCGGAATTTTAAATAAGTACCTATGAAGGAGCAAAATTGTCCCCATTCGCTCATGGTAAGCAAACTTAGCTTTCTCCGATTCCGCTGCGTATTTCTTAACAGCCTGCCTTATAGTAGTCAGTTGAAATTTGGAAATTTTTTCCAACTGATTTAATATTTGTGCATTACTATTAGGAATAGTAACTGACTGTCCGTCCCAAGACGGGCAGTCAATGAATAACTTCATAATAATTTCTACTTCTCTCTCCGGCTTAATCTTATCGCGAGAAATATTATCTAAAGATTTGGACTCACTAATGCTGTCCCCGTTTGTAAGCTCCGAGGCTACAACTACCTCGGTAAACGCAAATAGAAGCAGCCAAAATATATAGCTCAGTATCAAGCTTTTTCTTCTTTTCATATAGAGTCCCCCACATTAACTATTCACCTACTATAAATTGAGGTAGCCATTTTCAACACCTAGTCTTCAATAGTCGTCTTACCACTCCCACTTGTACAGTCCCAAGTCACTTTCCAAGTTTTCTTTAACCCACCAAGGTCTGACCATTTTTCACCATTAACTTTTGCTCCTCCAAGTCCAACCTCAAATGAGTGTATGCCGCTTTCAAATACTACCCCCCACTTAGAAACCTCATCAATAATTTTAGAGCCTTCGATAAATTTCGCATAAGCCTCTACTGTTAAAGAACCTTTAGTTCCAAATGGTTGCCGGTCAACGGTAAAATCATCATTTCCTCCATTATCAAGCCAAACTCCATTATTCAATCTCCATCCTTCAATAAAACCTCTGTTAGTCAAATTCCCATTGACCTCCCAGGAAAATTCAGCATGTTGAACGACAGCACCAGTAAATTGCCCGTCTTGACCTGGTAACGCGCCAAGAGCGAAGACCAGCCAGTGTCTTACAGAGTAGACATCGCCACATCCTTTTGTTTCTTTAGGACTATTATAAACTGGCGACCCAATGAGAATTGGTGGAAATTTAGGTTTATCCTGATTTTGATTGTTAAATAAGTTCGCAAGCGCAGCCATATTAAATGTAATCAGGTTATTTAAATCTGCGAGTGTATTATCAACGAATGTCGTGACATAGTTCGACTGATACCACGGGGGATTCCATAAATTATTCCACCAGGAACTTGGCAAACTTCCAATGAACCAATCTTCTGTGCCAGATGGATCAACCCGATTGACAGGATCACCACTGGTATAAGTATAGCGATTCAAAGTCTTCGGACTCTGTTTATTCGCCGACGCAAATCCTTTCGGATCAGGCGACAAAAACCGTCCCCATTCACTGCCATACATTCGCGCCTGTGCATAATCCAGTCCCGATCCGGCGTCTCTTTCATATCCAGTGAATTTCTTCGTATTCTGATTCGGCGCGGCACTCCATTCATAGAGCAATTTCCCATACGGATCGAACTCAGCGCGATAGGTGAGGTTGCCGCTGGTATTGGTCATCTTGCGTCCTGAGCCGAGATGATCCTGATGGAGCCAATAGAAATTACCATCGGGATTTCTTTGCGCGACGACGCTTCCGCCGTTCATCACGTACGCTCTTTGGACACTACTGCTATTGACTTCCATCACCGCACTCCCGATCACGGACGAATAGACATAGTACGTGCTCGCCCCGCCTTCGGTCTTCTTGACGCGTTTCCCGTTGCCGTCAAAGCCGTAGCTGCCGGACGTGCCATTGTTGACGCTCTTGAGTCTGTTTGCGCCGTCCCATTGATAGGTCGTCGCTCCCGCTGCCGTCATATTTCCTGTATTGTCATAGGTGAAATTAATCGTCGCGGTTCCGTTGTTATAGCTGTTCGGACGGTTGTTGACGGGCGTAGAACTGGTGCCGATCATCGGGAAGCTCATCCCGTTCGTCATGTTCCCGAAGTTGTCAAAACTATAGCCCGCCTGACCGTAATCAATTGACGACGGTGTACGGCGCGAATTACAGTCAG
>JAYVZE010000005.1:0-11223 GCA_043783625.1 Blastocatellia bacterium
GATCCGCGCCTGTCATTGATTTTGTTCACGCTGGATGAAACGACGTATTCGCGCGAACTCGCGCCGATTGCCGGACATTATCCAGCGGTCAAGCTTGGCCCGCCCTGGTGGTTTCACGATAGCTGGAACGGGATGAAACGCTTCCGCGATCAAGTGATGGAAACCGCAGGCGTTTATAACACGACGGGATTTAATGACGATACACGCGCATTCCCTTCAATTCCTGCCCGCCATGATTTAGCGCGCAGGTCGGATGCGAACTGGATCGCAAACTTAGTTATACGCGGCGTGATTGATATGGAAGATGCCGAAGAAATGATCCACGATCTGGCGTATCGGTTGGCGAAGAAGGCTTATAAATTTGGGTGAAGAATAAAAAGGAGTTGGTGACGATGAAGTTAACGAAAAAGCCCACAACGATTGGTAAAAGTGAACAAGCGTTGCTGATGGATTTACGCGAGATTATCGCAAGTGGACGCGAAGCGGTTGCGCGAACCGTCAATTCAGCGTTAGTGCTGATTTACTGGAAAATCGGGCAGCGCATTCATCAGGATATTCTTGACGGCAAGCGAGCAGAATATGGAAAAGAGATTTTGCCGACACTGTCGGCAAAATTAGTTCCCGAATTTGGCGATGGATTTTCTCGTCCAAATCTTTTCAGAATGCTTCGCTTGGCACAGGTTTTTCCTGATGAGCAAATTGTCTCGACACTGTCGAGACAATTGAGCTGGAGTCATTTCGTCGAAATCATGCCGCTCAAAGACCAGCTTCAGCGTGATTTCTATGCTGAGATGTGTCGCGTCGACCGTTGGAGTGTGCGGCAGTTACGACAAAAAATTGGCGGGATGTTATTCGAACGGACAGCACTTTCACGCAAGCCGGAAAAATTAATTGAGGAAGAATTAAAAGCTCTCCGCACCGAAGACAAACTCACCCCTGATTTAGTTTTTCGTGACCCATATTTTCTCGATTTCCTCGGACTCAAAGACACGTTCAGCGAAAAAGATATTGAGGCGGGCATCTTGCGCGAGATGGAAAAATTCATCCTGGAATTAGGGCAGGGCTTTTGTTTTGTAGCGCGTCAAAAACGCATCTCCGTTGACAGTGAAGATTATTATCTCGATTTACTTTTCTATCATCGGACGCTGCGGCGACTGATTGCTATTGAACTCAAGCTGGGGAAATTTAAAGCGGCAGACAAAGGCCAAATGGAGCTTTATTTACGCTGGCTGGAGAAATACGAAATGCAGCAAGGTGAAGAAACTCCGATTGGTTTGATTTTGTGCGCAGGAAAATCGGAAGAGCATGTCGAGCTATTACAACTTGATAAAAGCGGCATTCGCGTAGCTGATTACCTGACTGAATTGCCTGCACGCGAAGTTTTGCAGCGTAAATTGCAGGACACTATCAAATTAGCGCAAGCCCAATATGGAGAAAGTTCGTCATGACAAAAGTTACCAAATCTCATTTCCTCATTCTTTTGTTAGCACTCAACGCGCTTCCAATTCAGTTATTAGCTTGCGCAATTGCGCCGCAGAATGTCACGCAATCCATTCACATTGATTCTGAAAACGCCGTTATCATTTGGGATGAGCAATCCAAAACAGAGCACTTTATTCGGAGCGCACAATTTTCGGGGACAGCGAAAGAGTTTGGCTTTTTAGTGCCGACGCCGTCTGTCCCTGAGCTGGCGGAAACATCGAATGATTTTGAGTTGTTCTCTCCGATGACGAAGCCGGAAAATGTCTATCAGGATAAATTTGATGGCTTTGATTTTACGCCGCTTACGTTATCGTTTCTTTCTGGTAATAAGGAAGGTGCAAATGCGACATATACTACGAATGCAGAAGAACATAAAAATGCAGCAGGTGCAGAAGCAAGTAAAGTACGTGTCCTCAGTCAAAAGAAAATCGCCGGCTATGATGCCGCAGTTTTAGAAGCGAATAATGCAGCGGCACTTAATGCGTGGCTGAAAAAGCATGGCTATCAATCTTCGCCTGCATTAGAACAATGGTTAGAAAAATACGTCAAAGCAAATTGGAAAATTACGGCTTTTAAGATTGCCAATGACGGTGAAGCGATACCGCTGCAATTAGGCGCAGTGCGAATGTCGTTCAAAACGGAACAGCCTTTTTATCCGTACCGCGAACCCGTCAATCCGGTTGCGAATGAAAATAAAAATTCACCTGCACGTTTGCTCAAGGTTTGGTTTTTAAGTCAGAAAAAAATGAATGCGACTATCGGGGCAGAATCTACTGTGCAATGGACTGCCAGCACGTATTGGTCAAATACCATTAACGCTGGGCAGCGCGAAGAAATTGCCAATCATTTTAAAGTGTCAATGGACCAATTGCCAGCGCAACCGTGGCTGACGGAATTCACGGATAACTCGTCGCCGCGACCTGCGACGGATGATTTATTTTTTGCCAATGCGAAAGATCAAAGCAGCGTGAAGCCTCCGCCGAATGTGCATTTTAATGAATGGCAATTTCCAATCCCAATTGATTTAGTAGTATTGGTTTTGTTGATGATTGTCACTGGAATTTTATCGCGGAAACGGCGCCGACGATTGGCTGTATAAACAGAATAATAAATCCGTTATTTTAAATTTTTGACCCGATCATTCTCCCAAGTACTACTGCGCCAAGTCCCAGCGTTAACTGCAACGCAACATTCACCAGCGCGAATCGGCTATCATTGTTGCGCCACAAATTGATTGTTTCGTTGCCGAATGACGAATAAGTTGTGAAGCCGCCGAGGATGCCGACAAAAATAAACGCGCGTGTTTCGGCTGAAAATATTTCGCGCGACTCTCCGATTTGTGAAAGTAAGCCAATCACAAAACATCCCATGACATTCACGAGCAAGGTTCCGACAGGGAAGCGGCTTTCAGAAGAAGTCTGGGCAAAATTGCTCAATAAGTATCGGGCGACTGAACCAAGAAATCCGCCTGCTCCAACCAGTAAAAGTTTCATCATAAATTCGTTGGTACAGGTTACATTCCGTCGAGACTCAATTGTTGATAAAGCCAAGCGCGTGCCAGATTCCATTCTCGTTGGATCGTGCGCAGGGATAGGTTTGTGACTTCAGCCGTTTCACTCTCGCTCAAGCCGCCAAAAAATCGTAGTTCTACAATTTGGCTTTTGCGTGGGTCTAATTCCGCCAAGCGGCTCAAGACTTCATCTAGTGCCAGCACATCTGTACCGGGTTTAGGATTCACTTGTTCTATGGCTGTCAGTGAAACTTGCACTGCGCCCGCACCGTGTTTGAGTTCGTTTCGACGGCGTGCGTGATCCACCAGAATGCGTCGCATCACGTTGGCAGCGATGCCGAAAAAATGGGCGCGATTTTGCCATTGCACTTGATGGCTATCAATCAGGCGCAGGTAGGCTTCGTTGACTAAATCACCAGGTTGCAGGGTATGCCCGGCACGTTCGTGACTGAGATAGTGGCGAGCGAGCTGATGCAGCTCCTGTTGCATCAGCGGTGCTAATGTGGCCAATGCCTCTTCATCGCCATTGCTCCAGGCGAGGAGCAACTGCGTGACTTCTGGTTTTTCTGAAGTCGTCATCGGATTCGCCTCACGGAATGATTTGTCTTAGAAGCAGCAAATTTACCATAACCACATCGAACTCAGAAGAGAGCTAAAAAAAATTGCCTACGCGTGGCGGGATTTGGCAATGAACTACGCATGCACCAATGAGGGAAAATAAATGTGGAAAAGCGCTCGCAGTAAATGTGCCTCGACGCTCTTACTTCGGGCGGGCTTCTTCCTTACAGCAGAGATGAAAAGTGAGACTTCAGGTGACGACTTGTAACTTGGGGGAGAATACAAGTCATTGTTTTTACTTTGCCTGAACTCACTTTTCATCCCTACGGTAATTGGGCAGGCGGAGTCTGTTAATGACAAAGAGGGAATTATGAATTCAACCGTCATCTGTGCAGTAACACAATTTCATTCACCATCAACCATCAACCTCAAAAGGAGATTACATCATGAAAAGACAACTCATCGGAATCTGTAGCGCGTTATTGCTCAGCATTACACTCACACCGCTTTGCTTTGCACAGGTCAGGGCGACCGAAAAGCCAGCCGCGCAAGTACCTGCTCAACGGCAACTCCTCAGCGTCCAATTTGTGCGCATCAAGCCCGGCATGGGAGCGGAATGGCGTGAGTTCCGCAAGAACGAAACGCTGCCGATGCTCCAAAAAGCCGGGACCAAAGATCAGCGCCTCTGGAGTTCAGCGATCTTCGGCGAAGGCAGTTACCTGATCACCACGCCCATTGAGAGTCTGGCGCAATATGACAGTCCCGGTACTGCCCGCAGAGTGCTGGGAGAGGAAGGGGCGGCGGCTTATAACGCAAAGTTATCGCGCTTTATCGAAAGCTCGCGCACCATCGCCATTGAGACCCGACCTGACATGAGCATCCAGCCAGGCGATCAGCCCAAACTCATGGTTGTCACCTTGAGTACCATTGAGGAGGGATACACTGCGGACTACGAAAGCTTCGTCAAGACCAAAGTTTTGCCGATGATTAAGAAGGCCGCCCCCAAGGGTTATCGGGTCAGCCGGGTGGTCTATGGTGGAAACCTCAATCTCTACAGATCGGCGGCGCTGTTTGACTCTTTTGAAGAGCTTGGGAAGTACCGCGAGGCATTAGCCAAAGAGATGGCAGCCGCCAAGTTCTCGTCAAAGGGCGTCGGCATCGTAAGCCGTGAAAACGCCATCTATCGCTTCGTGCCGGAACTGAGCATTGTGCCCACGCCCGTAAAGGTTGCGAGCAAATAAGAAGTAACACCCGGCTGTCATCGCAGCCCCATAACCCAAAGGAGAATTGCACCATGAAATCGAATCACTTCACAACCAAACTCGTGCTCGTACTGAGCCTGTTCCTGCTGACAGCGCTATCTGCCTTCGCGCAGGACGCGCCAAAACCACAACTCTCCCGCGTTTCGGTGACGCAGGTCAAACCCGAAATGTGGGAGCAGTTTCTGGCGTTTTATAAAAACGAAACGCTGCCTGCGCTCAAGAAAGGCGGAATCAAACAATCACTCGTCATGCAATCGTCCGGCCCCATCGGCAATGGCTTTGAATTCAGAGTCGTTCAGCCCCTTGATAGCCTGGCGCAGTTCGACGAAGACAGTGCGCTGACTAAAGCACTTGGCACAGAAGGCCGTAAAGCCTACGACGCCAAGCGACGCACGATGATCGTCAGCAACCACGCTTACATCATCCGAGGTATTCCCGAAGCTGCAATCCCTCAAGACGGCACGTCGAAGCTGATGGTGCGTCGTGAGGTCAGCATTACGCCAGGACGCCGGGCGGATTACGAGAGCTATCTCAAAGACCTGTTGGCGGTGCTGAAAAAAACGAACCTCAAAGGCCACCGGGTCAGCCGGCTCGTGCTCGGCGGCGATCTCAATGCGTACTATCAAGTGGATTCGTTTGACTCGTGGGCGGAGTACGAAAAGTTTCAGGCAGACCTGCCTAAAATCGAAGGCTACAGCAAGCTGGCGGGTCGGACGGCTGGTCTGGTAATGCACACGAACATCTCGGTTTACAGCCCGATGCCGGAACTGAGTATTACGCCTGCGCCCGCCAAGGCTGCGAGCAAATAAAGTAAAGTGTATCGAACTGCGATTGATCCACTTGAGAAAAAGTGATGGTCGCAGTTCCAACTATTTTTTCTCACCAACTTCGCAAAAGGAAAAAATATGATTTCAAAGATAACTCTCATAGCTTCTCGATCATGGCTGACACTCGCCTTGAAGTTGGCAGTGATGCTGGCAATATCGGTAGTGGTATCAGCGCAGGATCATCCGAAAGTAGAAGTTTTTGGCGGGTATTCTTTCCTTCGCGCTACCGGAGCCGAAGAGCCTGCCAACCTGCATGGATGGAATGTGGCACTTAACGCAAATCTCAAAAACTGGTCAAAAGTTTCATTAGGAGCTGTTGCTGATTTGAGCGGACATTATGGCACTTCATCCGTAGTAATTTTTTCGCTTGATGCGGGATATTTCGGAGACTTAAAAACAAAGAATCACAATTTTCTTTTCGGTCCGCAAATTCAATTACGCGGGTCACGCGTTGCGCCATTTGCCCGCGTGATGGCAGGAGTCGCCCGTCGCCAATTTTCAGGTTTACTCAGTGGCAGCCCGACGGATTTAAAAGACAATGCTTTTGCTTTTGGCACGGGAGGCGGCGTAGATGTGAAAGTAAATAAACGCGTCTGGCTGCGTCTGGTGCAAGCCGATTACCTGATGACGCGCTTCGAAGCATTGGATCAATACACGTCAAAAACTCAACACCATCTCAGGTTGAGTGCGGGCCTGGTTATTCGTCTTCGCTGAAAAAATGTAGACGGTAGATGGTAGGCGGTAGAAAGTAGTCGGTAGCTTTCGCTTTCAGAGAAACAAGTAACTACAAAACGCTTCCTACCGACTACCGTCTACTGACTACCCTTGGATGAATCTGCGGTGATTCACACCACCAGTTTTAGGGCTTTAGCCATCGTCTCTCGATCAGTTTGTGCTGAAACACAACCACCTTCAGGAGGATTTTCATAATGAACCCACGCCAGCATGATTCCAACCTTGCTGGCGAGCAGCGATACAGTTCGACCTTCGTTATCAGGTGGAATAGAGGCAAGTGCTTCATTAATTTTGGCGGTCGCCTCCATCAGTGTTTGATCGTGAAATTTGGAAGGCGAAGCAGTGAGCAACTTGATCGGATAACAAGAGCCAATATGTTCGGAGCAGGAAACTCGTTCAGCAACCGGGTCCAGGTTGTAATCATGAACGGGAAAATTTGTCAGCTGCTGCGATTCGATGTTCTGGTTTTCCATGGCGAAAGTCCTTTCTTTGAAGAAACGGCTGGATTTCTGCCAGCCTGATTTTTCTGAGCTGGCAGATTTTTCTGACAGCATCAGGTGAATGAGGGTTATTTTAAATTGCTCAGCATCACCAAATCTGCGGTCTCACGACCACGCGCGAAAGCCACTTGCTTGCCATCAGGTGATAAGGCGAAATAATAAATGCGATCTGTTTTAAAATCGGTAAGCTGTTTCGGTTCGCCACCAGATAGAGCCTGGCTGAACAAGTTATAAACTTTATCCTGAGCATCAAGATAAGCCAGGCTGCGACCGTCCGGTAACCAGCGAAATAACGGTGATTTGGTGACTGCCGGATAATGTAATTGTTGCAGAGGTTCACCGCCGTTCATTGAAAAAATTGCCAATCGTAAGGGTGATTCCTTGGTGCCTTCACCAAATTTGCAAGCTAACAATTTTCCATCAGCAGAAATTGTCGGGCCATCGGCTGTGATGTTGGATAACTGCGTTGGAGGTTCGCCTAGGAGCGGCAATTGCCAGATCTTCAGCTTTTTGTCACGGAAGGAATCATAAAGAATCCGCGTCCCGTCTATTGACCATTCAGGCTTCAACGCCTCCCCTGAATCGTCTGTCAATTGCTTGAGGTTTCCACCGTCAATGTCCATCCTCCAGAGCCTCATCTTATCTGTACGATTTGAGATAAATGCAATAAAACGACCATCACGGGAAATCGCCGGCATCATATTTCGCCTGGCATTTAAAGTTAATTGTTTTTGATTGCTACCGTTTGCATCAACCATCCATAAATCCGATCCAGATTGGGTTCTGACGGTATAAACGATTTTATTGTCCGGGGTCCAAGCCAAACCATCTATCCCGTCACTTGCACTATTTTCCGGACTGAGCTGCCGGGCTGCGGCAGAGTCTCCAATTGGGACTACCCAAAGATTGACAGATCTATCATGCCGTGAACTAAGCAGTCTCGATCCATCGCTGGAAACACTAACGCCTTCATAGCTACTAAGGTCGTTGGTCATTTTGACTAATTCACCAGCGGGAAACGAAACAGCCCATAATTGAAAACTTCCTGACTCTTTTGCTACAGCACTGATGACAATGCCCTTACCTTCGGGCATCCAACCAAGACCAACAACCCGGCTCCAGGAAGGCGAACCAATCTTTTGCACGCTCTGATCAGTGACATTTACTGCAAATAAATTACTACCATTTTTTGTTGAAGAGGTGACATACACAATTGTTTGCCCATCCGGCGACCAGGCGGGAAAACTGAGGTTGTCGTCATCTATCTGCTTGACAAGCGTCCTGGCATTATTTCCATCAACATCTGTAATAATTAAAGAGGTGAGAGTTCCATTTACATGAGCAAATTTATCGCCTTTCGGACTGAAGGTAATTGCTTGTGTAAGATCGCTCAGGATTCTTACTGGAGCACCACCCAGGGATGGAACCTTAAAGAGTGTAGCCTCGGTTGTTTTTCCGTCACTCACAGAGTAATAAATATAATTACTGTCCGGGGAAAAAGTTTGTCCGCCATATTCCAGATTGGAAGGCGGAGCTATCTGAACGACGCTTCCCGTGGCAATTTGTTTGACCCATAAACTTTGCAAGCTGCCTTCGACGTTTACATACGCCGCGTATTGACCATTTGGGGAAATTGCGGGAGCGGCTCCATCCAAAAAAGAATTTCCCGCTGAAGTTAATCGGTCTAATTTAATATTCTGAAAAGTTTTTTGTTGCTGGCTATTAAGTTTACGATAGATTCCATAACCACCTGTCGCCAGTGCTACCACCAGCAATGCCAGAATTGCCGTCACTCCCATTCGGTGTCGTTTGATTTCCCTGAAGATGAGCTTGAGGCTGTCATGCTCACGGGTGGCTTGAGCGGTGGGGTTCTCAATGGTTGATTTAATAGATTCAAATGATCCAGTTGTGGTTCCACTTGAGGTGGTCTGACTTTGGTGAGCTGATGGTTGAGATTGTCCGAGCTTCTGTTGGAATTCGATTTCCTGTTTCAGACTTTTCAGATCAACCAATAAGTCCCGCACCGTTTGGTAACGTTCGTCAGGTGCTTTACGCAGCATCTTGCTCACGATCCGCTGTAATTCATCTGGTACGGTTTCCTTGTTCGTTGTCAGTGGCGCAGGCTCACGGCTCAGAATCGCAGACAACACGTCCATCGTAGTTTCGCCAGTGAAAGGCCTGTTTCCGGCAATCATTTCGTAAAGCAGGATGCCGAGGCTGAAGACATCCGTCCGCGCATCTACTTTTAACCCGCGTGCCTGTTCCGGCGACATATAACTGGCGGTTCCCATGACCGTTCCGGTCTCGGTCGAGAGCGACTGCGCGAGGGTTGGATCATCTTCTCCGCGTCGCTCTATCTTCGCGCCACCCTTTCGCTCCGTCAGTTTGGCGAGTCCAAAGTCCAGTACCTTGACATAGCCATCAGGCCGGATCATGACGTTTTCGGGTTTGATGTCACGATGAATAATTCCTGATTCGTGTGCGGCGGCGAGTGCGGCGGCAATCTGTACAGCGATGTCGAGAGCTTGGGCTAACGGCAATTCATTGTTCGCCTCGCACTCCCGGAGCGTCTGCCCGTCAACGAATTCAGTGACGAGATAATGCATCGCTTCGGATTTGCCAATCTCATGAACTGTAATAATGTTTGGATGATTCAAGGCTGAGGCGGCGCGTGCTTCCTGCTCGAAGCGGCGGACACGATCTTCGTGCGTAGTAAATTGCGCTCGTAGTAATTTCAACGCCACGCGGCGACGCAATGAAATATCTTCTGCCAGCCAGACTTCTCCCATGCCACCGGCGCCGAGGCGGGAAATGACACGATAATGATTGAGAGCCTGCCCTGTTATCAGAAGGGAAGGCTCTCTCGCAAGTGCTTCGGCTTGTTCCTTGACCGCCAGTTCAAATGCAGGGGTAGAAAGGAAGTTTTCAGCTTTTTTATCAGCCGACAGCAGGGCGACAACAGCACCGCGTAATTCCTGATCGTTGACACAAACCTCGTTCAAGTAAGCCGTTCGCTGTGCGGCGTCACGCTCCATTGCACTATGATAAAGCTGTTCGATTTGTTGCCAGCGTTTGGGGTTCATCGCAGTGGCACACTTATCCTATGTTTTATGCTTGGCCTTGGGGGATATTCTACACAATTCTATGGTTACTACGGGAGTGAGATTACAACCAGCTATTCTTTTTTTCAAGGTGCAGAGAATGACCAGGTGAGCAACTAATCAATTGTGATTTTGTGTGTGATAATAACCTGGCTCAGAGTTAACTAAAATTACAACCCGAAACAAAAAACACCTGTGGAATCACAGTTGGGAGAATCATTGATGCATCACCATTCAACCCGTCGCCAATTTTTACAAACTGCTGCACTGGCTTCTGTCGCTTCAACTGTACATTTTGCGGAAGCTTCAAGCGCAGAAAACATCGTCGTTGATTCGCATCTGCATTGTTTTGCAGGTCTCAAGGACGAGCGTTTCCCGTATCACGCGAATGCGCCGTATCGTCCGGCTCCGGCGGCTACGCCAGGACAGTTGTTGCAATGCATGGATGGTGCGGGAATTAAATTCGCTATCGTTGTTCATCCCGAACCGTATCAGGACGATCATCGTTATTTGGAGCATTGTCTGAACGTTGGCCAAGGACGCTTGAAGGGCGTTTGCCTCGTGTTTGCCGACCAGCCGAAATCAATGGAGCAACTGCCAAAATTAGCCAAGCGTGGTGACATCGTAGCCGTTAGAATGCATGCCTACGCGCCGGATCGTCTGCCTCCGTTTGGCAAACCGGAGATGCGTGCATTCTGGAAAAAAGCCAGTGATTTAGGTTTGGCGGTGCAGCTACATTTAGAGCCGCATTATGCGCCACCGATTGAGCCGTTCATCAAAGAATTTTCCAAAACCAAAGTCATCATTGACCATTTAGGAAGACCATTTCAGGCGACAACGGAAGAACATCAAGTCATTGTGCGCTGGTCGCGCTTTCCAAATACCGTGGTGAAAATTGCCGCGTTACCGGCGGCTTCAGAATATCCGTATCGTCAGATTACCCCCGTCGTTAAGCAGCTCACTGAGGCGTACGGCGCAGATCGGATGATTTATGGCGGAGGTTTCGGCCCAACTGCGACGCCTGAATCTTATCGCGCTGCGCGTGAAGTTATGCGTCCATTTTTGTCTCATTTAAAGCCCGAAGATCAGGCGAAAATATTTGGGCTGAATGCAGTAAAGCTGTTTGGATTTTAAAATGCAGAAGCCCGCATGGAGTAAGGGCGCCTTCGCATTTGAAGCGCGTGAATTAGTAACTGCGGAAGTTTAAGAAGAGTACTGGCGCCCTTACTCCGTGCGGGCTTCTGCATT
>JAYVZE010000006.1:0-37723 GCA_043783625.1 Blastocatellia bacterium
ACTCAATTCGATTGATTATCAGAGACCTCTCGACTGCTTTCGGATTACGGTTTTTAGCGGATTATTATCAGAGTAGGAAATGATGTTCAGAGTTACGCCATCAGGCGTGCGCACGCCTGAAGGCGTAACTCTGAACATCATTATTCGTAGCTTCGTCCTAACCACTCCGCCACTAAACAAGGCTTTTCAGAACCTTCGCGTTCAATGGTGATGCCCCAGGTAAGCTGGACGCCGCCGGAAATATCTTCGACATTTTGCAGCACAATGCGGGCGCGGACTTTTGACCCGACAGGCACAGGCGCAGTGAAGCGAATCCGGTTGGCTCCGTAATTGACTCCCAGGCGCGGCGGAGTTTTGTATTTAATCGTTTGTTGCAATAAATACGGCAATAACGAAAGCGTCAGGAAGCCGTGCGCAATCGTTGTCCCGAAAGGTGATTCGGCTTTGGCACGCTCCACATCAAGGTGAATCCATTGATGATCGAGCGTCGCGTCAGCAAATTGCTGAATGCGTTCCTGGGTGATTTCAAACCAATCGGAGACGGCAATTTCCTGTCCAATTTTGGTGCGGAGTTCGGCGAGATTTTCTATCAGCATAAGAGGTGGTCGGTAGTCGGTGAACGGTGGTCGGTTTTCTGAACACCGTTCACAGTTGTTAGTGATAAAAATGATTCGTTAGAATGAAAACATAAATTATAGGAATAACTGTGATCTGTAAAATGTAAACCGACCACCGTTCACAGACCACCGACCACTTCTTCATTGTGTTCGCCTAAGCCCGGCGGCGGCAAAAATGTCTCAGCAGGAGTCGCGCTCAGTTTTACCGGATTCGCAATTTGTTTCAGCTTCCCTGCTTTCGGATGATCTATTTCGATGACCAATTCACGCTGCTGCACTTGCGGATCATTCACAGCTTCTTCGACATTATTGATGAGCATCAGGCAGCAATCCGTTGACGAAAAAATTTCCAACCACTCGCTCGCGGTTTTCATTTTGAAGATTGCGCGAACTTCGGCGATACATTTTTCTTGCGATTCTCCGCTCGCAAAATGTAACGGAATTAAATCTTCACGCCCCAGCACAAGACAAGTATTCGCCCAGAATTTCAGCTCCAACGCGCCGAGTGATAAATGCCGCCCGTCGCTCGTTTCGTAAATATTGTAACAGGCATATTTCCCCGCTAAGGTCTCACTTCCGCGCTCCGGCACATGCCCCGTAGCGAAATAGACTGACAGCGGAACCTGCATCATACTGAACGCGCCATCCATCATCGAAACGTCAACGTATTGCCCGACGCCACTTTTTTGACGCGCCATCAGAGCCAGCAAAATCCCCATCACGGATTGCATGCTCCCGCCCGCTAAATCTGCGATTTGAACACCGGGAATTGCAGGAGGTTCTCCGGCGATTCCATTCAATCCCAGTGCGCCCGCAATCGCCATATAATTTATATCGTGACCACCTTTTTCGCGGTACGGCCCGTCCTGCCCGTAGCCGCTGATCGAACAATACACAAGTCCGGGATTAACCACTTTGAGGGTTTCATAATCCAAGCCGAGGCGTTGCATGACGCCGGGTCGAAAGCCTTCGACTAAGACATCGGCGGTGGCGACTAATTTGAGAAAGGCTTCTTTTCCACCGGGATTTTTCAGGTCGAGCACGATGCTTTTTTTGTTCCGGTTGGTGGCGAGAAAAATTGCGCCTTCTCCGTTGATGAAGGGCGGCATTGCACGTGCCGGATCGCCGTTTTTCGTATCTTCGACTTTGATGACGTTCGCGCCAAAGTCGCCCAGCCACATCGTAGCGACGGCTCCGGGTAAGAGGCGTGTGAGATCAAGCACGGTAATATTTTCTAGTGGTTTCATATTTTCTTTGTTCAGAGTTCACGCTTCAGCGTGTCAACGCCAGCGCAGCGCGGCGTTTGGCAAACTAAAGTTTGTACTCTGAGCTTTCACTGGTTACGCTACGATTTTTTCGGTCAGCTCTTGCGTGATTGAAGAAACAGAGTTACTACTAATCAGCATTCCAAGTCAAAAGTTTTCGCAGTATTAAATCACAATTCATTGAGACTACTTTCAAAAGCCTATGAGCCAACGAAACCGCACGTCATTTGCCCTCGCAATTCTTTTCCTCATCAACACCTTGAATTTTTTTGATCGCCAGATTCTGGCTTCGGTCACAGAAATCCTCCGCAAAGAATGGAATGTCTCTGATACACGAATGGGCATTCTCGGCACAGCTTTTACATTAATTTACGCCTTCGTCGGTCTGCCGTTAGGAAGCTGGGCAGATCGTGGCAAACGCACTACCGTCCTAAGCGCGAGTGTAGGAATCTGGACGCTATTCACGGCGGCTTCAGGGCTGGCGTGGAATTACTGGTCAATGTTCATCGCACGATTGGGCGTGGGCGTGGGTGAAGCCGGGTGTTCTCCTGCTGCGAATTCACTCATCGGGGATATGTTTCCTGCCACGAAACGAGCACGTGCAATTTCCGTGTTTATGCTCGGACTTCCGATTGGGCTTTTTCTCTCAAATTTCTTTTCAGGAACAATTGCTAAACACTATGGATGGCAAGCTCCTTTTTTTATCGCGACAATTCCCGGCATCATCCTTGCCGTCTTAGCACTAAAAATTATTGAGCCGGAACGCGGCGCGAACGAAGAGCATAAATTCAGCCAAACTGGTACGTCGGTTTCGTTCTGGCAGCCTTACAAAGAAGTTCTCAAAATCCCAACGATGCGGTGGCTGGCGATTGCCGGAGCCTTGCATAATTTCAACGCTTACGCCGTGAACGCTTTTATGCCCGCCTACCTTGGACGATTTCACGGATTAGACAATCAAACAGCGAATATTTACACCGCCTACACTATCGGCGCGGTCGGCATCATCGGGTTAATAGGCGGAGGACTGGCGGCGGATTGGGCCAGAAAATGGCGACCTAACGGACGTTTGTTAATCGGTGCTTTTTCGTTATTGATTTCAACGCCATGCGTCTTGTTTGCACTCATGCAAATCAAAGGTGAAATCTCTACCTTTATTGCCCTGCTCGCTTTTGGATGGACTTTCTTTTATGTCTATTACGTCACCGTTTATCCGGCGATTCAGGATGTTGTAGACCCGGCGCAACGCGGTACGGCAATGGCACTGTACTTTTTTGCCATGTATGTTTTAGGTGGAGCGTTCGGGACAACCGTCCTTGGAATGCTCAGTGATTATTCCGCGAAAAGCGCAATGATGAAAGCCGGAGCGACGGCAATGACCGAAGCCTTTAAAGCCGAGGGATTACATAACGCATTTTTTGTCGTGCCGATTGTTTCGTTAGTTCTGGCAGGCGTTCTTTTCGCCGCTTCACGCACTGTGACGAAAGACATGGAACGACTCAAAGAAATGCTCTCGAAGTAAAAAGCAGTTCGCAGCCTAAAAGTTCGCGGTTCGCAGTGAAAACAGTTCGCAGTAGGAATCCTGCGAACTGTTTTTTTCTGCGAACTGCGAACTTTCACGTTTGCCACAGAATTATCACTTGACTTCAAATGCATCCGTTGCGAGAATGAATGTTCATTCCGCACTTAACCAAAGTCAGCGGAGTGAGAAAAAATAATCATGGGTAAAGTCGCACAATTATACGAAAGTACAGAACCAGTCACCGGCAAGCGTGAAGCAATTTTGAATGCTGCGCTTCAGCTTTTCACAGAATTTGGATTTCACGGGACGGCGATGCCGCAGGTCGCTGAACGCGCGGGCGTAGGCGCGGGCACGATTTATCGCTATTTCACCAGCAAAGAAGCTTTGGTGAATACGCTCTATCGGGATTGGAAAGAATTTCAAATTGCTGAGATTTTGCGCGATGTTCCTCCGGCGACTCCACTGCGCGATCAGTTCCGCATTTGCTGGAATCGGCTGGTGGATTTTGCGATGGAATTTCCCGTCGCGTTCGGATTTCTGGAACTGCACTATCACGCTTCTTATTTAGACGAGCAAAGCCGTGAAGTCGAAGAGCGTGGGCATAGCGCGATGGTTGGCTATTTTAAGGATTGCCTGAAGCAGCAAATGGTCAAAAATGCGCAGGCTGAATTTTTAGCAAGTATCGTCTGGGGCGCGTATGTCGGGCTGATTAAAGCTAGTCGCGCCGGATGCTTCACGTTAACGAAAGATTTAATTGGTCAGGCCGAAACCTGTTGCTGGGACGCTATCAGGCGATAAGTTTTTGATATTTTTTTGAACTTTGTCCGCGCTTCACGCGTTTTGATTGCTGACGCGGAATTATCATTCATTTTGAGGTATTAGAGCATGAAACGTAGTTTGACACTTTTTCTCACATCGGCTGCCGTACTGACAGCCTCATTTATTTCGATGCCTGCGAGCAGTGCGAAGGTGGCTCCCAAAGTAACCTTCAGCAAAGACGTGGCGCCGATCTTCAATAAATCCTGTACCGAATGTCATCGTCCGGGTGAAGCGGCTCCGTTCTCGACATTAACCTACAAAGATGTCCGTCCGTGGGCGAAGTCAATCAAAGAAAAAATCTCAACGCGCGTGATGCCGCCCTGGCATGCTGATCCGCATTTTGGACAATTCGCCAATGATCGCAAATTGACGCAGAAAGAAATTGACACCATCGTCGCCTGGGTTGACGGCGGAGCGTTAGAAGGCAATCCGAAAGATATGCCGAAGGCTCCCACTTTTGTCGCCGGATGGAATATTCCCAAGCCCGATGTCGTTTTCCCGATCACGGAAGAGTACACCTACAAGCCCGGTGCGGATGAATATCAGTACTTCGATGTGCCAACGAATTTCACCGAAGACAAATATATTCAATTTGCGGAAGCGCGTCCGACCAATGCCAAAATCGTGCATCACATTCTGGCGTTCATTGTTCCTCCCGGCACACCGAACATGGGAAACATGAAGCCGGAGCAACGCTATAAAGCCATGGAGATGATGCTCAAGAATTCTCCGTTTTATCGTGATGGCTATTTAATGAGAATGAAGCCGGATCAACCTATCATTGACGATGCCTGCGCACCGACAACCGGTGGCGGCAACCGGCGCGGTGGCGGAACCGGAGACATCCTCACAGGATTTGCGCCCGGACATAACGCTGACATTTGGGAACCCGGAGTCGGAAAGTTGGTTCCGGCTGGCTCAACGATTCGCTTTCAAATTCACTATTCCAATCAAACGGTGAAAACCACCGAAGTTGAAAAAGATCGTTCGATGATTGGATTAGTCTTCGCCAAGGAAAAACCAAAGCGTTTATTAGTGACGAATTCCGTTGGTAACATGAATTTCAAGATTCCTGCTGGAGCCGAAAATCATAAAGTTACCGGATGCCGCACGTTCAATCGCGACACGACAATTTATGCGTATGAACCACACATGCATTACCGTGGCAAATCCATGGAATACAAAGCGATTTATCCAGACGGAAAAGAAGAAATTCTCATCAGTGTTCCGAAATGGGACTTTGGTTGGCAGACGAATTATGTGCTGAAACAGCCAAAGAAATTACCTGCGGGAACTCGTCTGCAAGTCACGGCGTATTTCGATAATTCGACTAAAAATAAATTCAACCCTGATCCGACGAAAGACGTTCGTTACGGTGAACCGACTTACGACGAAATGATGCTTGGATTTATGGATTACGTCATTGAGCAACCCGCTATTGCGCAGGTTGATACCAAAATTCTGGATCAATACGTCGGCAAATACGAAATGCGTCCCGGCGTTGTAGCAACCATCAAACGAGATGGCAATTCACTGATCGTCTCAGTGCCATCACGTCCCGATATGGTGTATCTGCCTTCCAGTGCAACCAAGTTTTTCAGCACGGTCGGCAACAGCGACTTATCATTCGAGAAGAAGAATGACTCTTTTGAAGCCATTAATGACGACATTAGAGCTAAGAAAATCAAGGACGACGTAGCGTCGAATTAAAACGCACAGAGTTATGCCTTTAGGCGTGTGCTCCGCGGCGGCGGAGCACACGCCTAAAGGCGTAACTCTAAACAATTCAGAAGGCGAATCCATCATGAAAAAATCCCGCATCAGCCTGATCGTTCTGGCGTGTCTGGTGAGTGCTGCCTTTATTGCGCAGCAGGTCAGTCAGGCTTCAGGAGCCAAAATTGCCGTTAAAAATGTAACCTTCACCAAAGACGTTGCACCGATTTTTAATAAAGCCTGTGCCGATTGTCATCGTCCCGGCGAGGCTGCTCCGTTCTCAACCTTGAGCTACGCCGACGCTCGTCCGTGGGCCAAATCAATTAAAGAAAAAGTTGTCAAACGCGAGATGCCACCGTGGCACGCCGATCCGCATGTGGGTCAATGGGCGAACGATCCGCGCCTGTCACAAAAAGAGATTGACACCATCGTCGCGTGGGTTGATGGCGGAGCTAAAGAAGGTAATCCCAAAGACTTACCTCCAACGCCGAAATTCACGCAGGGCTGGGCAATTCCCACGCCTGATGTCGTCCTTGATATGGGCAAAGAATTCGTGATGAAGCCGGGAACGCCGGACGAGATTCAATACTTTCAGGTTGAGACAAATTTTAAGGAAGATAAATATATTCAATTTGCGGAAGCCCGCCCGGGTAATCGCAAGATCGTGCATCACATCATCGCGTTCGTCCAACCTCCCGCTCCTGAAGGAGCAAAAGCAGTGCAACTTTCGCCTGAAGAACGACGCAAAATGCGCCTCAAAGCTGATGCTGAAAATATTTTTTACAACGAAGGATTTCTAACGAAAGTAAAAAATGATGTACCTGTTTTTGACGACGCCTGTGCATTGCCCAGTGGTGGAAACGGCTCCAAGCGCGACGGTGCCGGAGACAACGGCGGCGAAGGCACCGGATCAGCCATGCTATGTGGTTACGCCCCAGGGAAAAATCAGGAAATTTGGCCAGCCGGAACAGTCAAAAAAGTTCCTGCCGGATCAAAACTGATTTTCCAGATTCACTACTCAACCTTCCTGAATCCAACCGGAGAATTAAAAGACCGCTCAGTTGTAGGGTTAGTCTTTGCGAAAAATCCGCCGGATCGTGAATTAAAAACCGTTGGCATCGGCAATCACTATTTCAAGATTCCCGCCGGCGTCGAAAATCATAAATCGGTGGCCTGCTGGACAGCGAAAGAAGACCTCCACATTGTCACGTTCATGCCGCATTTGCACATGCGCGGAAAATCAATGGAATTCAAGGCTTTTTATCCCGACGGACGCAGCGAAGTCGTCAGCAATGTTCCGAAATACGACTTCAACTGGCAGCTCGTTTATTACGCCAAGAAACCAGTTGCGATTCCGAAAGGCACGCGCATTCAGGTGACTACGGTGTGGGATAATTCGACGAAAAATAAATACAATCCCGATCCGAAAAGAGACATCCGCTGGGGCGATCCGACGTATGAGGAAATGACGATTGGTTGGATTGATTACACGCTGGATAAGCAAAATCTCAAGACAACCGCGATGAAGTAAAAAAAATAGACCACGGATTTTACGGATAAGGCGGGTTTACGCGGATTTGATTCTACAGATATTCAGACCCGCGTAAACCCGTAAAACCCGCTTGATCGGTGGTCTATTTTTATAAATTAAAGATGCGCTTACGAAACTCTCCGTCCACAAAAATCTTTTTTTTTACCTTCCTCTTTTGTTCGTTGCTCGCTTTACCTGCGACCTCTCACGATCCCGTCACAACTACCGTCACTTTCAACAAAGAAGTCGTCCGCATCCTGCAAAAAAATTGCTTTGCCTGTCATAGTCCCGGAAAAATCAAAGCGGACATCAGCCTGACGACCTTTGAAGAAGCGCGTCCGTGGGCGAAGGCAATCAAAGAAGAGGTGCTGGAAAAACGCATGCCGCCGTTCCAAGCGGTGAAAGGTTTTGGAGATTTTCAGCACAGTTATTTAATGCCGCATCGTGACGTAGAATTGTTGGTGTCGTGGATTGAAGGCGGCGCACCGCGCGGTGAAGAAAAAGATATTCCACGTGAATTGCTCCCCTCTTCAACCTGGACTTTTGGCAAGCCGGATTTGAATTTGCAGCCCGATTCGTTACTCAAGATTCCAGCGGGAAATGGCGAATATGTCGCGGAGGTTCTGCTCCCGACGAAGCTTGAAAAAGCTCAATGGGCGGATGCTTTTGAATTCATTCCCTCGAATAGCGCTATTGTTTCTTCAGCGGAATTTTTTATTGCCAACCAGAAAGTTGGCGAATGGAATCCGGGGCAGGCAATAATTCATTTGTCGCATGACACTGGTTTTCTGCTCCCTGCGCAAGCAATCATCAAACTGAAAATTCGTTATCGTCAAGGCGAAAAAGACGCCACCGATCACAGCATTTTTGGTGTCTATTTCTCACACGAAACTCCAACTAAAAAAGTGCAAACCGTACAGATCAAAGCTCCGCCAATCTTACTGGCGGCAGGAGCAATGAAGCAACGAATTAAGGCTTCTTATCTGGTCGCAAGTCCGGCAGAAATAATCGGCATTCGCCCGCTCTTATTTCCCGTAGCGAGATCCATGGAAGTCGTGGCGATACGACCCGATGGAACGGCTGAAGTATTAATTGCAGCGGCTGATTATCGCTTTAACTGGCAACCAAGTTATTACTACAAAAAACCTGTCGCACTGCCCGCCGGAACGAAAATAGAGGTTATTGCTTATCTTGAAAACGTGGAAGAAAAACCGCTGCGAGTCCGACAGGCTTTGTGCGAATTGATGATGGGGAAACCAAATGCAGAAGCCCGCACGCAGTAAGGGCGCCAGTACATTTCTCAAAATTCCGCAGAACCTAACATGCTCCTAATGTGAAGGCGCCCTTACTGCGTGCAGGCTTCTGCATTGCTACATGCGCGGCACACTCAAACTAAATGACACCGTCGTGATTTTATTATTTCGCTGAAACTGTGACCAGATTCGATAATTCCCCGGACGTGGGAAGAAGGTATCAAAATCTACGAAACCCGTGCTGCTAATCTTACTTCGATCAATGCCTTCGGGAATCATTTCAGTCGGATGAGAATGCAAATAATCAGTCGCGTCTTCGCTGAGAATTAAAGTATGTCCCCACGCTCCGAGATACGGTTGAATATTGGTGACAGGCTTTTTCGTGAGAGCGTCGGTGATTTGATATTTCAAAATGGCAGGTTGTCCGGCAACGGGATTTCCAGGGTCGAGTTTTAATTCAAAATGCATTCCGTCTAAGTTCTTTGCATAATTTTTATCAGGAATGATTTTCGCTTGCGAAGAGAACAAATCGCCGACAAAGCCTGCCGTCACAAGATTCGTGTGAAGAACCTGCGGCATCCCTCCGGCGGGGAATAAATCGCAGTAGATTTGATAATATCCGGGCTTCGGCAAAACCGTCTCAATGGTAAAACTGCCGTCCTTTTGTTTCGTGGGATGAATATGTGCGAAGTGGCTAAAATCACGACTCACAACGAATAAATGAAATGGCATGTCGTGCAAAATATTGAAGTCCGTCACCTGCTTTCCGGTCTTCGGGTTGAAAATCGAAAAGCGTAATTTCAGCGGGCTGCCAGCTTTGATAATTTTCGGCGTTGTTTCAACTTTGAGGTCAAAATCACCGGCTACCGGAGCTGACATTTTGACCAGTTCCATCTGGCATTTAGGACATTTTCCGGCTTTCGTTGACATCACATCCGCGTGCATGGGACAGGCATAAAATTGCTGATCTTCTCCAGCTCCGGCGGCGATCAGCGTCATCGAACACTTCGGACATTTGCCGGGAACTTTTGAGGAAACATCCGCATGCATCGGACACACGTAAACTGTGGCCGCCTGCGCTTGAATTTCTTTTAATAAAGTTGATTCCTGAGCGTGTGTGCTCATGACAAATCCGCTCAAGAAGAGCAAGATAAGAGCGATTGCGCAGGGCTGATTTTTTCTTTTCATATTCGTTTTCATTCGCGTGCATCAAGGCAATATTTCTTTCAACCTTGACTAGAATAGCAAATTTAACAACGTAAAGCGATTCATCAAATCGTGTACCATCAACCATCAAGGAGCCATTTATGTGGATTCGTAAATTTCAACGTGACCAAAAAAAAGGTGTCATCTCCCCGATGCCGACACAGGTAGTTTCCAACGAGGAAATTATTCCACGTCCGCAATCTGAACCGCAAAAAAACGTCGAACATTTGATTCAGGAAATGTCCGAAGTCCGCGCAAAAAAACTCAACATGGATCGCCGCAGCTTTATGGCTTCCTCAATGGGAATGGCGACCTGTCTGCTCGCTTCCAATCAGGCTTTCGGTTCTAATGTCTGGGAAGTAGACGAGATTGAATCCTGGGAAGCGGCTCCTACGCAGGAAAAATATCCGAAGAGCGAATACTTCATTATTGACGTGCAGGCGCATTTCACGAATGGTCTGCCGCTGACCGGATTTCGCACCATGGAATTCGTCAAAAACATGGGATTTAATCTGAAGGATGACGCGGATTCTTATGGCTTCCGCAACTTCGTGAAAGAAATGTTCTTCGACAGCGAAACTAATCTCGTAATCATTTCCGGTGTGCCGGGCAAGGAATACAATCGGGATAAAGAGGGGAAAATTTTAGAAGGTGCGGCACGGACGCCAGGCGCGGCGGGGAAAGTTTTGCCAAGCTGGGTCATGGCCGAAGCGCGCAAACAAATCAACGAGCTGGCCGGTTCGCAACGTGCCTTAAATCAAGGAAATTGTGCGCCCAATCATTATTGGGATAAAACCACCAATACGATGAACAAAGCCGAATTAGCGGAGCAAATGGAACGCGAATTAAAGCTTTACGACATCAAGTCATGGAAATGGTACTGCCATACTGATCCTGCCCAAACCGGCAACGGCTTTCAAGTTGATGATGACAACGCGCAGTATTTTATTGAGCAGTCCCGCAAGATGGGATTGAAATTAATTAGCTGCCACAAGGGTTATTCCTATCAATCGCGCACACTTGGACATTTAGCGAACCCCAAGGATATTGAGAAAGCCGCGCTCAGAAACCCTGATTTCAATTTCGTAATTTATCACTCGGCCATTCAGCATGGCTCTAACGAACCAAATTGGAAAGAGAGCAACAAGTACGATCCAAACACAGGCGATTTCTTATGGCACAGCGTCTTAATGGACATCAAAAAGCGTAACCCGAAGATGAATAACGTCTTCTGCGAAATCGGCAGCTTTTTCAATACGCTTTCAATTATTGATCCGGTGATGTGCGCACACGGCATTGGAAAAAATATTAAGTATTACGGCTCCGATCACGTCATCTGGGGTACAGATTGTCTGTGGTGGGGATCACCGCAATGGGGGATTGATGCCTTTAAGCGTTTCCAGATTCCCGATGAATTATGCGAAAAATTTGGCTACAAGAAAATCACCAAAGAAGACAAAGCCAGAATCTTCGGACTCAACGCGGCGAAGCTGTACAAGGTTGATGTTAAAGCCAAACGCAAAGCCCTTCCCGCTGATGCTTTGGATAAACTGAAAATCGCGTATCTCGAACGCGGCGGACATACCGAAAGTGCCGCAATGGGCTGGGTTCGTGCGACGGATTAAAGGCAGATTTCATTTTTCATTTTCCATTTAAGATTTGTCATTGTTCATTCCGCTGGTTACGGCTTGAACAATTGACAAATGGAAAATGGAAAATGGAAAATGGAAAATGGAAAATGGATCCAACATAAAGTTATTCCCCAAGTCAGGTTTCTTATCGAAATGAAAAAAATACTTCTGCTTTCTCTACTTTGCCTCTCTTCAACGCTCTTCGCGCAGGCCACCAAAACCGCTGAAGTCAAAACCGCGCTCGACAAATACATCGAAGCTCCTGACCCCAGTTACAAATATGAATTAGTCAGTACCGTTCCCGGCAAAGGCTATACGACGTATATCCTTGATATGACTTCGCAGACGTGGCGCTCGGCGAATGAGGTCAATCGCAACGTCTGGAAACATTGGATGATCGTCATCAAGCCGGACAATGTGACCTCGTCAAAATCACTGCTGTTTATCACTGGCGGCAGTAACAATTCACCTGCGCCTAAAGGCCCGGATGCACAAATTGCGCAGATGGCAGTAGCTTCAAAATCAGTGATTACAGAATTAAAAATGATTCCGAATCAACCGCTTATCTTCAGCGATGATGGCGTTTCGCGCACGGAAGATTCGATGATCGCCTATACGTGGGACAAGTTCATGAAAACCGGCGACGAGCTGTGGCCGGCGCGTTTGCCGATGACAAAAGCTTCCGTTCGCGCAATGGATACTGTCACGAACTTTTTAGGCAGCGAGGCAGGTGGAAAATTAAATATTGACGGCTTCGTTGTCACCGGCGGTTCCAAACGCGGATGGACAACGTGGACAACTGCTGCCGTAGACAAGCGCGTCATCGGCATCATCCCCATCGTGATTGATATGTTGAATATGATTCCGTCCTTCAAGCATCATTATGCTTCGTACGGATATTTCGCTCCGGCGGTCGGCGATTATGAAACGATGGGCATCATGAGCCGCACGGAAACGCCTGAATATAAGGCTTTGCTGAAAATCGTTGAGCCGTACGAATATCGCCATCGCTTCACCATGCCAAAACTAATTATGAATGCGACGGGAGATCAATTCTTCCTGCCGGATTCGTGGAAGTTTTATTACAACGATTTGCCGGGCGTGAAATATTTGCGCTACGTCCCGAATGCAGAACATTCGATGAATGGCACGGATGCTTATTTCTCGTTGCTGTCCTTTTACAACGCGATTATCACGAAGGCTGCGCTGCCGCAATACGATTGGAAAATTGAAACGGACGGCTCAACGACAGTTCAGGTCAAAGACAAACCGACAGTCGTAAAATTGTGGCAGGCAACAAATCCCGGTGCGCGAGATTTCCGTTTGACAACCATCGGAGCGAAGTGGAAAAGCACCGAACTCACCGATCAGGGCAATGGAAAATATATCGGAAAAGTGCCAACGCCAAAACATGGGTTCACTGCATATATGGTTGAAATGACGTATCCAAGTGGAATCGCGGCAGCGCCGTTGAAATTCACAACCGGCGTGAAAGTGCTGCCCGATGTGGAGCCGTTCAAGGATGTGCCGATGCCGACGTTGGCACCAGTGAAGAAATAAATGTCAGGATCGGTTTGAAGCCCCAACGGGGCGGAATGTAATAGCCCAGGGTGCAACCCTGGGTAATGCGGCAACAAATAAAGAAGCCCTGAAAAGGCGACATAAAACAGATTATGTCGCCCTTTCAGGGCTTGCGGTTTCACGATTTACTCACCCAGGGTTGTACCCTGGGCTATTACATCACGCCCCGTTGGGGCTTTAAAACATTATGCTAACGCAGGTACTATTGTCTATCTAATTCGTTATGAAAATTCTTTACTCGCTCGCACTGCTCTTACTAACTTCCTTCGCAATTTTCGCGCAAGAAAAAACCGCTGCACCGCCCTCCGTTCATTTCCATCACGTCCATTTAAACGTTACCGATCCGGCGGCTTCGGCGGATTTTTATACAAGTAAATTCGATTGCGAAAAGGCTAAGTTTGATGGCAAACAGGATGCGGTCTGGGCACAAAAATCGTGGCTCTTATTCAATAAAGTCAAGCAATCCCCTGCTCTGGATTTCACCTCGACCATCTGGCACATGGGATGGGGAGCCGAAGATATGAAAACAACCTACGCCAAACAAGTAGCGATGGGAACAAAGTTTTTTGAGCCAATCCGCGACATCAGCGACATCGGCGGAAATGTGGGAGCGAAAGATTTATTTTATTATTCTTACGTGCAAAGCCCTGACAATGCGCTGATTGAATTGAACACGGCGCGTCATCACAACTTCGGACATTTGCACATGTTCAGCACCGACCCGGTTTCGGCGGCGGAATGGTACGGCAAACATTTTGGCGTCAAATTGTCGGCGGCGCTGAAAAGCCCGAATGCCCGAAAGCCTCGCCTCTATCGCGATAACCCAATCGAGCCGAGCGCGTCATTCAATATTGATAATGTTAACGTCATTATTTATCCCGTTGAATACCCGAAAAAGAATTATGCGGATCAATGGAAAAATCGGACGACGTTTGTCTCCACGAAAGGCAAAGCGATAGATCACATCGCGCTCAGCGTTGATAATTTACCCGCCATGCTGAAGCAGTTAAAAACTGACGGGGTGAAAATCCTTCAGGAAATTAAGACCATCAAAGGGACGAAAGTTCGTTCCGCTTTCATCGAAGGTCCTGATAATTTACTCATTGAATTAGTTGAAGGTCATGCGAAAAAATAAATACAACGTGAACAGTGGCCGGTGGTTGGTGGTCGGATTCTGGCTGCGGATCATCATTGTTTTGAGTGCGTTTTCCGGGGCGATAGGAATTGTCCGGGCGCAACAAGAAGCAGCCGAAAAGAAACCACTTGACCCGAAAGCCTGGGGCAGCAATCACGTCGGTCAGGAGATTCCCGAATACGTTCACGGCGATGAATGCCTCTTCTGTCATCGCAACAGCATCGGCGCGAACTGGCAAAAAAACGCGCACGCCGCCACGTTACGACAACTCGAAGATGCCACCGATTTAGCAGGTTTATTGAAGCAGCCTGAATTATCCACAACAAAAGATATTACCTATTTTCTCGGTTCTCGTAACCACATCCGTTTTTTGAAAAAAGACGGATATGGAAAATTTGCGATGCTCAATGCGCATGCCGTGATTGATAAAGACCGTAAAGTTACCAAATGGATTGACGGTGAAAAACCGGGCTGGGATAAAGACAAATTTGCCAATCAATGCGCTGGCTGTCATGCCACCGGAATTGAGGAAAAAACCAAAACTTTTGCGGCCTTTGGTTTGGATTGCTACACCTGTCACGGAGCCGTCACGCTGGATCATACCAACAATACATCTTTGATGATTCTTTCCAGGCGACGCCGCAACGAAGCACAGCTTATTAATTCGTTGTGTGCGCAATGTCATCTGCGCGAAGGGAAATCAAAATCTACGGGGCTTCCCTATCCGAATACTTTTATCGCGGGGGACAATTTATTTCAGGATTATGAAATTGATTGGAAGAAAGCCGACGATGAAAAACTGAACCCGATTGAGCGGCATATTTATCGCAGCGTCCGTGACGTAGCCGTGGATGGAAAAACGACAACTACCTGCATCAGTTGCCATCAGGTGCATTACGACACGAAAGAAAAATCTATGCTGAAACACCAGCTTCAGCCGCGCACGACACTGTGCATGGATTGCCATCTCAACGAATCTTCGATGAAAGCCATGAAGCCTTATACGAGAACGAGCAAAGTCTGTGAGTATTGAAATCTAAAGTGCAACAAACTTATGATCTTTGAAAATTAAAATCGGCAAGGAATTGACGCCCCGAAGGGGCTTCCAGATGGTAGCCAGGGGTCAGCGTTTCGCGCAACCTCTGGAAATGGTCGCCAACATTTCCAAGCCCCAGCGGGGCGGCAGACATCAAGATTAATTTATCTTCGCGTCCCTTCAGGACGCGAAATTGATGGGCACTCTCACCAGAGGCGGCGACGGTTTGCAACGGTCTTGCCACTGGCTACCATCTGATTGCGCCTTCAGCGCATTGCCGGAATTAATTTTCAAAGACCATCCGTTTGTTAATGTCTCGCACTGGAAATATATTTGCCACGAGGAGCAACAAACTAAAGTTTATTGAACCAATCCCCGCACTCTATTCCGGTACGCCACGCATTGTTCCAGCACTCGACGATACTCACCACATCCACATCGCGCTCACAACAGAACAACATTAATTCGCCATCGTCACGAAAATTCCCGTCCCAGACGATGAGCTGCTCATCATTCCAAGTGGGTGAATATTGCTGCATCTTGTCATCTTCGATGCGATCAAAATAGGCACGCAGGTTGAAGCTGGTTTCATCCATGGCTTCATCTGTCGGGTCTTGTTCAAAGTTCCAAATGGGTTGTTGAAAAATCATAAAATTTCAATTAATTAAGTTGAATGATATTGCTACATACCGAAAGTTAGGCATATAATGCGCTTGCCTTCCAAACGGTACATCAATTTCGATTCTTAATTCTTGTTCCGTTTGTATTTTCAAAAGAACTAAAAAACCTAGCTGGGATTCGTAAATAGAAAGCACTTAAAAGCTGACACTCGATCAGCGTCATGAAGACATAGTAATTCTCTTTCTATGTTTTATATCAAAACTTCTCTTAACTTTAAATGCAGAGCTTATGAATAACTAATATTCTTCTGCGTGAAAAAAGCCGTTTTGAGGCTCGATTTTCAGGTAATAACCAAATCCATTTTCCCCTTGCGGGAAAAATAAGGAGATCAAAGGCAATATGCGAAGTATTTCCCCAATTCACACCAGCATAACTCTTTTGCGCAATGTTCTTTGCGTTTGTTTATTAGCATTACTGGCAACCACCGGATTCGCACAGCAGGCTTCCGGCGGAATTAAAGGAAAAGTTTCCGATCCGCAAAAAGCTGTTATTCCTGGTGCAAATGTCGTCGTCAAGAATACCAGCACCGGAGCCGAACGTTCTGCAATTACAGAAAACGATGGAACATTTCAGGTCAGTCAACTGAATCCCGGCGATTACGAAATCGTAGTGACGGCGCAAGGCTTTAAGACTTCGAAATTAGTGCTCGCGCTTTCTATTGGTGAATCGCTCAACACTGAAATTGGCCTTGAAGTTGGTGGCGCTACTGACACAGTCAATATTTCAGCAGACACTGCGGTCACCCTCAATACTTCTGATTTTAAAGTAGACGGTGTTATCAATCGGCAAAAGATTGATAGTCTGCCCCTTAATGGTCGAAATTTTTTGCAGCTCGCGCAACTTGAACCTGGCGTTAAAGTCTCCACCGGAACTCCCGGTCAATACAACAATCTTTTCAACGTCTCCATCGGCGGAGGCAACGCGGCACTCACAAGAATTACGGTTGATGGAGGAAACGTCGTTGACCCTGTTACCGGTTATTCCGCACAAAATTATTCCGTAGACACGGTGCAGGAATTTCAAATTTCTACTTTCAATTTTGATTTATCAACGGGCGTGACTTCTGTTGGAGCCGTCAACATTGTTTCGCGTACGGGAAAGAACGATTATTTCGGAAGTGCATTTGCCTTCTATCGCGACAATCACATGTCCGCGTACCCGACGCTGAAGCGAGTTAACAACTCCACCACCAATCCTTTCTTCCGTCGCCTGCAAGGTGGCTTCACGTTAGGTGGTCCTATCGTCAAAGATAAATTAGTTTGGTTCACCAACCTCGAACGTTCGAATCAAACTGCTGCGCTTTCTTTTATCAATTCCGGAAATCCGCAATTTGATCAATTCAATGCTGTCACGTCCAGTCCATACAAAGGATGGCTTTATAACGCTCGTGTTGATTACAACGTCAACAGCAAAAATACTGCGTATTTGCGCGGCAGTTCTGACGTAAACCAAAGCTTCGCGCCTTCGTCTGGTAACGTACTGCCTTCGTCATGGCGTTATAACAAAAACGACGTCTACCAAGTGCAAGCTGGATGGGTTTCGACGCTTCGTCCAAGTTTAACGAATTCTTTAACCTTGAATTGGCAGTACATCGGAAATAAAAACTTAATTCCGTCGCAACAATGTTCAGGATGTATCGGCATTGATGCTGCACAAGTTCGTGTGAATGGTTCGAGCTTCAACGTCGGAAATTCAACAGACGCACCGCAAAATCGTGCGTTGCATCGTTATGAAACAACTGACAATTTGACCTGGGTAGCCGGAAAGCATGTCGTCCAAACCGGAGTAACTCTTGAACCTGCCTACGGTATCGGTCAATGGAGCTTCGTTGATCCGGCACTGGTCGTAGCTCACGATCCGCGGACGGTCGCGCTGGTCAACTCTGTCGTCGATAATTTAGTTTCAGGATTTGGCGGATTAAGCCCACAAATCGCCGGCACATTCGCTCCTTTTGCATCTCTCCTCAAATTACCATTACCAGCAGCCTTCACAACACCTGGAGCGAAAATTTCTTATAACGACATTCTGCAATTGCCTGTCGCTTTCGTGCTGAGAGGATTGGGTGATGGAGCGCAACCTCCACCAAATAATGCTGACTATGCGCGGCATACATTCCGCTTCCGCACGTACGGACAAGACACATGGCAAGCTGGAAAAGGCTTAACATTGAAGTACGGTTTATCGTGGATTTATGAAAATAAACTCTGGAATCACGATCTGAAAAAATCAGCTTTATTGCAAGACATCTACGGTGGCAGTCAGGCGAATCCATTGGATAAATCTCGCTTTGCGCCGTCAGTCGGATTTGCATACAACGTCGGACAAAAAAATAAAACTGTCGTTCGTGGCGGATTCTCGATGGCGTACGACACCAGCCTTTACGTCAACCGCTTAACCGAACGAGCCAACCTTGGTCCAATCGGAAATGGACGCGTTTTATTGCCGGGAGATTTCTTCCAGAATTCAAATCAATTTATTCCAACTGCGTTCGCACCTGGCTATGGTCAATTGGTTGCCGCATTACCAACAATCGCACAACAGATTGTTGCGGCTTCAAATACACCAGGTCTGACAACTCAGCAAAAAACTGACTTGCTGACGGTTGCGAGTATTGTTCCTTCTTTGCCAGCAATCAACCCTGCTGTTGGCGCACGATTAAATTCCGCTACCTTGCAAACATTGCCAACGCGCCTAACAACAGCGCAGGCATTGACGATGCTGCAACAACAAGGTACCGCAGTGCAGGGACAATTCAACCAGCTCGGCTCCGCAGGCATCATCGGATTGGATTTCTTCAAGACGACTTCGCAAGCGATTATTGATCCGAATATCAAAATCCCCTATTCGTTAAATTACAGCTTCGGTGTTCAGCATGAACTTCCCTGGAATATGATCCTAAATGCTGATTTTGTTTTTCGTCGTTACTTGCACGGTTTTTTCTCTCGTGATCGTGCGTTGACCAACCGTGCTGCCTCGTTAGGTGGTCCCGTCATTCGCTTCTGCAATGGAGCTGAGGCAACCAATCCAGCAGTCAAATGCTTGAATGGCGAAGTTCAAGTATTAGAAAGCAACGGCAAAGACACGTACAAAGCCCTGCTTGTCAAACTCGACAAACGATTTAATAAACACTTCTCGTTTACCGGATCATATTCATTCTCGCGCTCCAGCGGGTATAACTACACGCGCGATTTAACGAATCCTTTTGCGTTTTACGGACCACAAGGCAATGATCGTCCGCATAGCTTTACGTTCAGCAGTGTCGTTAAAGCAAAGTGGGGAATCAATGTTGGATTAGTTGCGACTTATGAAAGTGCGCCGCCTCTGACGGCTTCGGTTCCCGGAGCCAACAATTCTGATTTCAACGGTGATGGAACCAACGGTGATTTCCTCCCCGGCTTGAAATGGAATTCATTAGGTCGCGGCGTTAGTAAGGATGACCTCGTTAAATTAGTTGCAAATTATAATACAACCTTAGCAGGTAAAGTCGCTCCCCGTGGCGGCACATTCCCGACGATAACGCTGCCAGCGAGTTTTGAGTTTGGAGATATTTTCCAATCTCACGATATTCGTTTGTCGAAAGATTTCAAATTTGGAGAAAAGGTAACCTTCGAACTTGTTGGCGAAGTCTTCAATATCTTTAATCTTTCAAACAAGAGCGGCTATAGCGGAAGCATTGATACCGGGTTTGGTTTACCCACCAGCAAAGCTAATCCTATTTTCGGTGTCGGCGGACCTCGAATCTTCCAAATTGGAGGACGATTAAAATTCTAGGCTTTTCGTAACCACTTAAAAAATGCCGACAGAATTAATTCCTGTCGGCATTTTTTAAGCATAGAAAAAGTATTCTGGACAAAAAAGACAGCGTAATTAGTTCGTCGAAAAATCAAAAACGGAGGTTCCCTCTTTTCCGCTTTCTCTTTCATGATTTCGACGAACTAATTACGCTGTCTTTTTCTTTCACTTGATAAAACGGATTACCCTTTTGCTTAGTTACATTTTTTTCACTCGTCGTTTCAATTTTTTACAGGCTCAATGAATTTTAAGCGTATTTATTTTTCTGTCTCCGCTCTCTTACTGATCGTTGCGCTCGGCACACTCGGCTATCATTTGATCGAAGGCTGGACGTATTTCGATTCGCTGTACATGACCGTCATCACGCTGGCGACGATTGGCTACGGAGAAACGCACGAGCTTTCATTTCAGGGGCGAGTTTTTACTTTAGCGTTGATCGTGCTGGGCGTCAGTGTTGTCGGTTTGATGCTGGCGATGCTCACACAAACGTTGATTGAGACACAGATTGCCGCTGTTTTCGGGAGGCGCAAATTGTATAAAGACATCAGTAAACTGAAAAATCATCACATCATTTGCGGAGCCGGGCGAGTTGGCGTCCGAATCATTGACGAATTCAAAAAGAAGAACGCTGATTTTGTCGTGATTGAACGTGATCCAATGGTCGCGGATCGCCTTTTACAGCAGGGGTTACTGGTTTTGATCGGCGATGCGACCGATGAAGCAGTCCTCGAAGGAGCCAATGTTAAGACAGCTCGCAGCCTGATTGCCGCCGCTTCCAGCGATGCTGAAAATGTTTATGTCGCACTGACCGCACGCGGGCTGAATCCTGACCTTTACATCGTTTCCCGCGCCTACGATCAAGCCGGAGAAAAACAAATGCGCCGTGCCGGAGTCAACAAAGTCGTGTCGCCGAATTTAATCGGTTCGCACCGGATGGCGCAGGCGGCGATGTCTCCGGCAGTCGCAGATTTTATCGAATTAACGACGATGACCGAATCGCTGGATTTAATCTTTGAGCAGATTCGCATTGAACCAGCCTCGGTATTGGCTGGCAAACAAATCAAAGATTCCGGCATCCGTTCCGAACACAATGTCATTATCGTCGCCATCACCGACAACAAAGGGACGATGAATTTTAATCCGGCTGGCGACAAAGAACTCAGTGTCGGAGATTTATTAATCGCTATCGGAACGCCCACCGGATTGAAAAAACTGGCGGAAGTTGCGAATTACGAACGAGATTAAAATCAGTGCTGAGGGGGGAAAGTGCTGAGTTTGGAAGTGCTGAGTGCTGAGAGGAGAAGTGCTGAGTTAAGAATTGAGAACTACCGAAGTCTACGAGGAGGAGCAGTCATACTTACTGCGTGTTTCCGCCCTCCTTTACTCAGCACTCGTCACTCAGCACTTTCCAGCACTCAGCACTTCCAAACTCAGCACTTTTCCTACACTGCTTCGATCTCCGCAATTTCTGCTTCGCTCAACCGAAATTCGCCTGCGCCAATAATTCCACTGACCTGTTCCGCCGTACGGATTCCGACAATCGCTGCGGTCACTTCCGGTTTTCTGAGCGTCCACGCAATCGCGGCTTCACCCGCTGTGCGTCCGTACTTCGCGCCGACTTCTTCCAGCTTTTCAGCAATTGCCAAATTCCGTGAAAGCATTGGTTCCTGAAAAAAATCACGCTTTTTGCGCCAATCATTATCAGGGAAATTCGCAATCCGTTCTCTCGTCATTTTTCCGCTGAGCAAGCCTGACGCCATCGGAGAATACGCCAGAATCCCAATCTTATTTTCACCGACAAACGGTAGGATTTCGGCTTCGATGTCACGCTTAATCAATGAATACGGCGGTTGCAACGAAGTGATCGGCGCAATCGCCTGAATCTTTTTCATCTGCTCGACATTAAAATTTGAAACGCCGATATGGCGGACTTTGCCTTCGGCTTTGAGCTTGGCCAAAGTCTCCCAACCTTCCTCAATATCTTCCACTGGAATCGGCCAGTGAAGTTGATACAGGTCAATTGTTTCGACGTTGAGATTGCGCAGGCTCTGTTCACATTCACTGCGAATCGAATCCGCTTTCAGACAGCCGTACAGCGCGCCATCTTCGCCGCGCAGCCGCGAACATTTCGTGAAGACGTAGGGCTTATTCGTCAGTCCGGCAATCGCCTGTCCAACGATTTTTTCGGAATGTCCATGACCATAAACCATTGCCGTATCAATCCAGTTCATTCCGGCATCAAGCCCGGCACGAATTGCATTGATGGATTCCTGATCGTCCTGATCGCCCCAGGCAAACGCCCAGTCGCCGCCGCCAATCGCCCAAGCTCCAATGCCAATCGGTGTAATATTTAGATCGCTATTTCCAAGTTGTCGTGTCTGCATTTTTTCTCCGTAGTTGTCGGTACGCCAGCATCCTGCTGGCAAAACATTTATAGATCAAAGCTGCCAGCAGGATGCTGGCGCACCAATTAGAAAACTTTCTCGGCTTCTTCCTTACGCGCCACACCTGCACGGCTATCATATTTAATAAAGGCAGGCAATAAAGCACCAACCACGACCGAGCCGATAACGCACAGGATTCCACCGGAAACTACCGACGTGCGAACACTATACAGGCTCGCCACAAATCCGGCTTCGGCATTGCCTAGCATCGGGCCTGTCGTGTAACTGATTAGTTCGATGCCTGCCAGCCTCCCGCGTAGATGACTTGGGATGGATTGATTCCACATCGTCATCCGAAAAATCCCACTGATCCCGTCGGCTGCGCCTGCGAGTGCCAGAAATAATAACGCCAGCCACAGCGTTGAAGACAGCCCGAATCCAATAATCGCCAAGCCCCAAATAGTTGCCGCAATCGCTATTGCCAGCCCGTGTTTATTGATCCGCGCTGTCCAGCCTGAAGTCAGAGAAACGATCAACGCGCCGACCGCAGGCATCGCGTAGAGTAATCCCACCGAAGAGCTTCCAAAGCCTTCCGCCATCGCCGGAAACAACGCCATCGGCATCCCGAAGAACATTGCATTCAAATCTATCAGGTACGTCCCCAACAAGTCTTTGCGATTCCAGGCGTAGCGCATTCCAACCTTGATTGAACTAAAATTTACCCCTTCAGATTTTTCCAGTGCCGGAGTCGCCTTCATCAAAATCATCGTCACCAGTGAAACTACAAACGTTGCGACATCAATTCCGTAGGCGAATCCGGCTCCTAGCGTTGAAGCGATAATTCCGCCAAATGCCGGCCCCGCAATCGCCGCAAAATTGTACCGCAACATCCCCAACGCCGAAGCAGAGGTCATCAAATCCGGTGGCACTATATTTTGTAAAAGAGCTTCGCGTGCCGGTTGTTGCAACGCCGCGATAGCTGCATAAAAAAATGTCACGACAAATAAAAACCAGACTTGCGGATGCGGTAAATACGCATTGATGACAAGCAGGAAAATCAAAAATGCTTTACCAATTTCAGTTAGAATAATTAACTTGCGACGATCTACAGCATCAGCCAAAGCCCCGCCGATAAAGGCTAACGTGAACATCGGGATAAACTCTACGACGCCGATCAAACCGACTAAAGCATTGGATTTGGTGAGCTGATAGACCTGCCACGGAAAAACCGCATACGTCATCATCGAACCAAATGCCGAAACTAACTGCCCGATAAAAAGCAGGCGAAAATCACGCGAGACCTGCAACGGCGAAGCATCAATTTTGAAATAATTTATCACCCGGATCAGCCGGGATTTTGAAGCGGCGTCTACCATTCCTGTACTTTGCCTTTCCAATCAAAGCACAGCCCATTCTGCTTCAGAGTCAAGGCATCAATGACTGCAATCATGCCATCAACGGATTCCATCACTTCAACAGGCGCATTGGCTCCGCCCATTTCAGTTTGAACCCAGCCGGGGTCAATCACAGCGACGGTGATGCCAAAGGTCTTTACATCCACCGCCAAAGATCGCATGTACATATTCAACGCGGCTTTACTGGCAGAGTAGTGATACGGCTCACCCCAATCATTATTGCTGATGGAGCCGTATCCCGAAGTGATGCTGACAACGCGAGGGTTCTTTCCTTTTTTGAGAAAACCAAGAAATTGCTGCGCGATCATGATCGGAGCAATCGCATTAACCTTCATCACATTTATTCCATCCTCAAAATTCAGATGTTCCAACTGGTCGCTTCCGGCATCGTCTTCAGCGTTCGGCGGTGCGCCGCGCCGTCCTAAATAAATGCCAGCATTATTGATCAGTAAGTCCAGGCTATCCGTATTCATCCGCAGCGCGGCGAACGTATCAAGGATTGAGTTTTTATCTGCCACATCAAGCCGCAAAATCGTCAATTGCGAAGGCATTGAAATTTTCAACGCCTGCAAATAACCGGCTTCCTGCGGATTTCGACACGCCGCAAAAACGTGGTCGCCGCGTTGTAAAAATCGCCGGGTGAATTCTAATCCCATGCCGCGACTGGCTCCGGTGATAAAAATCTTTTGCATAATTTTCACTTCTTAATCAGTATATGAACTCGACTTCACGTTTTCAGTCGAAGCGTAAGTGACATGAGTTTGCCGAATTATTTCACAGAGGACAATTGAATATGCGGTTTCGATGCTTATTTACTACATTTTTATTGATATTTTTGATGATCCTGCCGGCTTTTGCGCAACCTGCCAGCCCGACCTTGAAGCCTCGTTTTGTTCCGCGCCGCAATCTTGGATTAGTCTTCGCTAAGTTAAAAGCCGGAAAAATTCTCAACGTTGCCTATCTGGGAGGCACTGCCGCACCGGATAAAAATTCGTACCGGGCTTTTTTGAACAACTGGTTTCGTACCCAATTTTCAAGTGCAAAAATTAACGAATTAAATTCCATCATCCCTGGAACCGGATCGCCCTACGCGGCGATTCGCGTTCGCCGTGATGTCGTCGAGCAGAAGCCGGATTTAGTCTTTTTGGAATTTGCGAGTGCGGATTCCGGCGCCAAGGAAGATGACATCAAAAAATCAATGGAAGGCATCATCCGCCAACTCTTAGCCGTCTCGCAACCACCGGAAATCGTGATGGTGTATCTGGCAGAAACTCTCAATTCCGACGCCAAAAAATGGCACAACGAAATTGCCAATTATTACCATTTACCAACACTCAATTTCAGCGATGAAGCTTCCGTCAACGCTTTCCTTGAACCGCAATTGAAAGAAACTTCTTCGCCGCTGATCCGAATTTTACCGGGCTATTTGCTAAGTGACGAGATGACGTATGGAGAGCTAAAACCATTCGCGGAACTCGGTCGCAGCGTGATGTGGAAAACCGAAGCAACGAACGATAAAAATCTGCCATCAATTTTACTATCAGCCGATAAAGCCGCGAGCGAAATTACGACGAATTTTGAAGGTACAGTGGTTGGACTCAGCTTTCGGATGGGGCCGGACAGCGGCATGATTGAATGCCTGATTGACGATAAACCTGCGCCGTCACCCTTGAAGCAAATTGATTTATACGCGCCCGAACAGCACATCGGAACCAGCATCATTGCAGGTGGATTGCCGCCCGGAGAACATAAATTAACGATCAAAGTGATCGCCGAAAAAAACCCGAAGAGTTCCGGGATGTGGGTGAGGCTGGGAGCTTTTTTGATTGGTGGAGCCAGACCAGAAAAACTATAGGTCATCTCCGTGTTGCCTTGAATAGTCACCGCCTCAGCCCTGAAAGGAAATGACAAACTCGATAAAGTTGTATCGTTCATGCGACAATATCCGTCTTCTTTGGATATAATGAGTTGTCCTTTTCAGACCGCTCAAGATTCGCTTTTCATCACGAGGCACACAGATGGATCAGCTTTTTTCGTTTTTCTTTAAATATAAATCTTCGATTTTTTCAAAAGGTCAGCTTGAACTTTCTTCGCGTCCGTCACTAATGGTGGCGTTAATAGCACTTCTCATCGTCTGTGCGCTCATCTATTTTCTCTATTTTCGTGCCAGTACCAAACTTGATTCGCTGCCGCGCATTTCACTCGCCGCTTTACGCACTGCACTCCTCGCCGTCCTCGCACTGATGCTGATGCGTCCATCGTTAGTCGTTTCTTCTGTTATTCCGAAAGCCAATACGCTCGCCATCATCGCCGATGATTCGCGCAGCATGCAAATTAATGACGAAGGAACTATCACCCGACTACAGGCAGTCAAAGATTTACTAAAGGGTGACAGCAAATTCTCAAAAGGCATCGAAGAAAAATTCAAAACGAATCTCTACAAATTTTCCTCAGACGCGACACGACTGAAAGAAAGCGAAGAATTAAAAGCCGAAGGCAGCAGCTCCGACATTGCCGGAACCTTGCAGCAAGTCGTCAAAGACGCTTCGGGAACGGGACTCGCCGCCGTCGTCTTAATTTCAGATGGCGGAGCAAATACGCCCCGTGACATCGCGGCTTCCTTACGAGATTTGCGCGCGCGAAATCTTCCCGTGTTTACGCTCGGCACGGGTAGTACGGAACAATTCAAGGATGCCGAAATGGTGCGTGTGAATACACCGCGCCGCATCCTGACTGGTTCAACCGTCATCGCCGATGCCTTAGTGAGATTGAGCGGATACGACCGTGGAAAAGTTTCGATTCAGGTTTCCGAAGATGGTCGCGCCTTGAAAACTGAGGCTTTTGAAATCAAAGGTGGTTCCGCCCAAACCGTGACGTTGGAATTCACGCCATCAGCTCCAGGCACACATAAATACACGTTTGCCGTCGCGCCGCTCGAAGGCGAATTCACAACCGAAGACAACGCGCAGGAAACCTTAATCGAAATCACCAGCGATCAACCGAAGATTTTGTACATCGAAGGCGAGCCGCGTTGGGAATACGGGAAAATGCGATTTTCCTTAGGAAAAACAGAGAAAAATGTAATTCTGGTTTCTTCGCTGCGATCAGCGGACGGAAAATTTTATCGGCAGGGAGTCGAAAGCGGCGAGCAATTGGAAAAAGGATTTCCGCTCACGCAGGAAGAATTATTCAGCTATCAGGGCTTTGTGTTGGGAAGTATTGAAGCCAATTTTTTCAGCTTTGAGCAACTGCGCATGATCGAACAATTCGTGGCGAAACGCGGCGGCGGATTCCTTGCACTCGGCGGCTCACGTTCGTTTGACGCGGGAAAATATGCGCCGACTCCGATTGGTGATTTGTTGCCGCTAACGTTGGACGACCGCATAGACGCGCCCGAAGTGCCTGAAACTGCGAACTGGAAAGCAGCGTTAACGCAGCGCGGCTTCAAACATGCGATCACGCGCTTAGCTGATAACCGCGAGCTTTCTTCCAAAGAATGGGAAGGGCTGCCGGCGATTTCACTGCCCGAAGTTTTATCTGGCGTCAAACCCGGCGCGACAGTGTTGATGGAAGCTCGTAACACGAAAGATAAATCCCGCTCCGTTCCCCTGTTAGTCGAACAGCGATATGGGCGCGGACGTTCCTTAGCGTTGACGACGAATGATACATGGCGCTGGCGGATGTTGATGGACAGCAAAAATACTTCGCACGAAAATTTCTGGCGGCAGATGTTACGCTATGTCGTGAGTACGACGCCGAATCAAACCGAAGTTTTGAGCGAACGTGATGTGTACGCCGCAAACGATCCGGTACGATTGCGCGGTGAAGTCAATGACAAGAAATTCGATGCCATCAAAGATGCAACGGTCGCGGCAAAAATCACGAAGCCGTCAGGGCAATCCATTGACGTTCCCATGCAATTTAATTTCGCCGCAGAATCGTCAGAAGCCAATGATTATCAGGCTGAATTCAAACCGGACGAAATGGGATTATACAAATTAGACTTGACGGCACGGCGCGGCAAAGAAGTTGTCGGCGCGGCTTCATCGAGTTTTTTGGTGACTGAATTAAACCGCGAATTCCACGACGCCGCGCAAAATGTTGAGCTACTAAAACGTATTGCTGCCGAAACCGGAGGCAAATATTTCCCGCTCAGCAAGGCGCAGGATTTAGTCGAAGAGCTAACTTTTCTGGAAGGAAAAAACTCAGAAAAAGTACATTTGGATTTATGGGATATGCCGATCAATTTTTTAGCCCTCATCAGACTGGCGAGTGCGGAATGGTTTTTCCGTAAGCGCAAAGGATTGGCTTAGTTTTGGTTATATAAATTGCCACTAGCTTTAGCTAGTGGATAGCTGCAATTATTCTTCGGCTTTAGCCATATATTTCCGTTTCAGCTAAAGCTATTCAGAAGAACGCATATGTTAATTCGGCTAAAGCCGTGTTTCATTTTTGTCAGCCACTAGCTAAAGCTAGTGGCAATTGAGCGACCTACAAAATGCATCCATTTTCAGCTTTATTTTTGATCTTATTAGTTTGTTCAAATTCCGCCTGTGCGCAAAATGTATCCGCACCGGCGACCGCAGTTTCAAATCCTGCGCCATCACAGTTACCACAAAAATCTATTCCCGATCCGTCGAAATTTGCGCTGATAATTTCCGGCGCAGGAGGCGAAGAGGAATACATCAAGAAATTTGCCAAATGGTCGCAGGAATTGAATTCGGCATTGCTGGATAAGCTGGGATTTGCACCTGAAAATGTAACGTTATTAACCGAAGGAACTCCAAAGGCTACAGCGGTTGAAGTTCGCAATGCTTTTACGGCTCTGCGAAGTAATTGCAAACCGGACAATACAATCTTTATTTTCTTCATCGGACACGGCAGCTTTGACGACAAAACGGCTAAATTTAATTTAATCGGCCCTGACATCAACGTCACGGAATACGCTTCATTAATCAAAACTCTCCCCAGCAAACGCGTCGTAGTCATTAACATGGCAACCGCGAGCGGCGAATTCATCAAGCCGTTGTCCATCCCCGGTCACATCACGATTACGGCGACGAAAAGCGGGATGGAAACCAATGCGACGCACTTCCCCGAATATTTCATCAAAGCTCTGACGACGAAAGAATCCGATGCCGATCAAAACAATCGAATTTCAGTATTGGAAGCTTTCAACTACACGACGCTGCAATTGGAAAAATTCTTCAAAGAGCAAAATCGCTTAGTCACTGAACACGCGATGCTGGACGATAATGGCGATGGCAAAGGCAGCGAAAAAGCTACGGACGAAGAAGGCAGTCTCGCCAAAACAACGTACTTCGATTCCCTGTTCTATCAACTCGCCGGAAGCGATAAAGAACTGCAAGCCGCGTACGCCGATAAGATGCGCTTAGAGCGCGAAGTCGAAGAATTAAAGCTTCGTAAAGCGCAATTGAAGCCGGACGATTATGAAGATGAACTGGAAAAATTGTTGATTCAGTTGGCGGAATTGAATGAGAAGATTAAAGCGAAGCAGAAATAATAATGAGGAGGGAGCCATGATCAAGTATTTGCTTATTAATTGTCCAGTTAAGAAACCGGAAACGGTTCTAGCTTTAATGCTATCACTAATTCATTTCGGTCTCTGTATTTTGATTGGGCATTACGCAAATCTAATTTTTCAGGAATGGTTTGACAATGGGACTGCTATAACTGGCACAAACGCCCTAATTAGAAGGCTTAATACGTTACTTTCTTTACCAATTCCAACAATTTTTTTAGCTGGACATCCAAGCTATGGAATGCTCTGGCCTTGGTGGTTAGCAACCATCATTAACAGTACTACCTGGGGTCTGACGACATATTACGTTTTTAGATTTACGCTACAAATTAGAGCAGGACAGAAATAGTGTACGACAAAGCAACTTAGCAATTATGATACTATTCCAGCCTTGGAGAAAACCATGAAATTAATAGATCGAATCACTACTGATCCTGAAATATGTCACGGCAAGCCTGTCATTCGCGGGTTGCGTTATCCAGTAGAAGTAATTCTTGAGCTACTGAGTTCAGGGATGACGACTGAAGAAATTCTGGCTGATTACGAAGACCTTGAACACGAAGATATTCTCGCCGTACTGACTTATGCCACTCGTCTAAGCCAAATTAAGCGCATTGAACCTGTGCTGGTATGAAATTTATTATTGACGCTCATTTGCCACGACGATTAACGCTCTTGTTAGAACAAGCAGGCTATGAGGCAATCCACACACTTGATTTATCGCGGGGAAATCGTACGCCAGACTCATTCATTAACCAACTTTCGATCAATGAACAAAGGGTAGTGGTAACCAAAGATTCTGATTTTGTTGATTCGTTTTTGTTGCGCAAAGAACCGTGGAAGCTCCTCCTGGTATCAACAGGAAACATTCGCAATGCTGATCTGATCGCTGTCTTTCAGGCTAATCTTGTGAGGATCGTTAAAGGCTTCGACATTATTGATTTCATCGAAATAAATCGAACAGAAATTATTTTTCACTCGTAATGGCCATAAATAATATGCTCAAAAGCTTTCTGACAACGATAAAATTGCATTCAATATTTTCCTTATTGACGATTTCATTCCTCATCTTCGCGGCGTGTGCGGCGGCACAGGCTCCGACGCTGGACGATGCGTTGGAACAGCTCACCAAAGGTGAATACGCCGAAGCTGTGACGGCTTTCAATCGCCTGCTGTCAGCGAATCCGAATGAAGCAAAGGCGCAGGCGGGATTGTTGCGGGCGTATCTCGAAACCGGAAAATATCAGGAAGCAGAAACTGCGGCGAAGAAATTTAATAGCGTCGAAGCCAAGCTCGCTTTAGGTGAAGTGTACGCACTCACCGGACGCTACAACGAAGCGATTGCAGAATTTGAACGCATCGGGAGAACTGCCAAAGAGATACCGAAGCATCGGGCAGATTTGCGCCGCGCAGAACTTTTGGTTCTGACCGGAAAGCCCGAATTAGCAGAACCGATTTTTCAATCCTTCGAGAAACTTTACGCGGCGGAAAAAGAAAAGAAAGCCGAAGAGTTGACGCTCATCGCTCAGGCTTTGATTTACCTTGAAAAATATAAAGAAGCGAATGATGTCGTTGGTGAAGCGATCAGTGATGACTCTGAATTCATCGAAGCAAACTTGGTCGGCGGCGAGCTTTACACCACGAAATATAACTACGCCGAAGCCGCTACATTTTTCACAGACGCGCTCGACACCAATCCAAATTCCGCTCGCGCACATTTGGGAACTGCCGCGAATAAACAAATTGAAGGCGGCGAAGAGATGCAAGCCGCGCTCCAAAAATCACTCGAAATTAATCCGAATTATGTCGCCGCTTTCAACCTTCGCGCGTGGATTTTGCTGGGAAAAGAAGAATACGAACAGGCGGCAAAAGACATCGAAAGTGCTTTGAAAATTAATCCGAACTCACTCGAAGCACATTCACTTAAAGCGACTTTGTACTGGTTGCAAAATCGTAAAACTGATTCTGATAAAGAAATATTTACAACGCTCAACATCAATCCGAAGTACGGGAAATTGTATGAAACGATTTCCCATTTTGCCGGACAAACGCGACGTTATGCCGAGGGTGCGGAATTTTCAAAACAGGCGTTTACACTTTCGCCAAATTTGTGGGATGCCCATTTGAGCTACGGCATTGCGCTCACACGAGCCGGGAAAATTGACGAAGGGCGCGTGGCGATTGAGACTTCATTTAAAGGTGACCCGTTCAATATCCGTGCGAAAAATACACTGGATTTATTGGATGTTTTGGCAGAATACCCGATTATCAAACGCGGAGATTTCATCATTCGCGCTTCAGAAAAAGAAAATCCGGCGATCACTCCTTACGTCGGGAATTTGCTTGACGAAGCTTTGAAAACATTGAGCGCGAAATACAAATTCACGCCACGCGCTCCCGTCACAGTTGAGATTTATGAGAACCACGACGACTTTGCTGTGCGCACTTTGGGATTGCCGGGACTCGGTGCGTTAGGCGTGTGCTTCGGGCAAGTCGTCACGCTGGATTCACCTTCGGCACGCGCCGCCGGAGAATTTAACTGGGGCAGCACGTTGTGGCACGAATACACGCATGTCATCACGCTACAAGCAACCGACAATCGAATTCCGCGCTGGTTTTCTGAGGGCCTCAGCGTGTATGAAGAACGCCGCGCACGCAAGGGATGGGGCGATGATTGGAACGTCAATAATTTGAAAGCCTTTGCCGATGGAAGATTTTTCAAAATCGCAGATTTGGACGGAGGATTCTTGCGCCCCAGAACGCCCGATTCTGTCCCGCTCGCATATTTTGAAGCTTCGCAGGTGTGCGAATTTATTACCGATAAATACGGCTTCGAGAAAATGCTGGAAATGCTGGCGCAATACAAAGCTGGAGTGAAAAATCTTGAGGCACTGCAAGCTGTCCTGAAAACTACGAACGAAGAATTCGACAAAAATTTTAAAGAATATTTGCAAAACAAAGTCGGAAAATATGTCACGGCAGCGCAGCCGCTCTGGAAACAGATTGAGGCTCCAAAACCAACCAAAGAAAGTGCAGTAGCCGCAGTAGAAGCAAATCCAAATGATTTTCTCGCAAATTTGCGAGCCGGAACGTTGCTCAAAGACGATGACGCGACAAGGGCAATTCCCTATTTGAAACATGCGATTGAACTTTTTCCTTATTACACCGGCAACGGGAATGCCTACGAAGTTTTAGCCAATATTTACGAGGCGAAATCTGACAAACAGGCACAGGCAGACACGCTGGAATCCTTTGTCAGAGTGGCGGAAAATGAAATCGAAGCCTTGAAAAAATTGACGCAGTTGCGCCTGGCGTTAGGTGATAAAGCGAAAGCGCTGGAAGCTTTACAACTCAGCTTTTTCATCAATCCGTTCGATGCTTCACAGCATTTAATCGCGGGAGATTTGTATCTTGACCAAAAAAATTCCAAAGCCGCGATCACAGAATATCAAGTCGCCCTCGCATTAAAGCCTGCAAATTTGGCCGAAGCGCATTACAATCTAGCTCGTGCGCAATTTGAGGATGGCGACAAGCGAGCGGCGCGCAAAGCGTTATTGCAATCTTTGGAATTAGCACCGAGCTATGGCAAAGCTCTTGAGTTGTTACTAAAATTAAGAGCGAACTAAGGAGGGGGAAAATGGCTTATAGTAAATTTTCGGTAAAATCGGTCAAAGAATTATTTGCGCTGCAACTCATCGAAAATGTTTCCTTGTTCAATCCATCACAACTTTCCAAAGTTCCAATGAGCCCATATCTCAAAACGACGCTTGACGAATATGCGCCGCTGGCACTTTCTATCAACACAGAAAAATCTCGCTCGGAATGGATTATCGCCCCTATTCTGGCTGAAGTTCGCAAACATGCGCAAAACCTGATCAGCTTATTTTCGGGTACAACTTTCACGGTAGACGAGGCAAGAGGGTTGGATGGGCAATGCGATTACATCCTAAGTTTAAGCCCTGAACAGTTGTATATTGCCGCTCCGATCCTGACGATTGTGGAGGCTAAAAAGGAAGATATTAATGGAGCCGTCGGACAATGCCTGGCGACGATGTACGCGGCACAGCAATTCAATGAACGTGAACATCGCACGTTGCCGAATATTTTTGGTGCAGTCACAACCGGAACAACTTGGAAATTTCTCAAGCTCAACGGGACTACCGCCTGGCTTGATCGTGATGAATATTATCTAAAAGAAACCGATGTTTTGCTGGCTATTTTCCATGAGATAATTTCGAGTGGGCAAGTCACACAAGCATAATCATGATGTACAAAGATTTCAGAAAAAAATTGCTTTTCATTTTGACTGTCACGATGGTTTTCTGCTTTTTGTTGCCTGTTGCTCTGGCGCAACGCCAGCAACGACATCAAAAGAAAAATGCCGAGGGTTTACCGACGGTTCTTGAGGTTCCTAAAGATCAAGTTGATTTATCCGGCAAATTCATTATGGCTCGTGTCAAATTTGATGTCGGGATGTACGGTGGGATGTTTTCTTTCGGCTCGCATCTGGGAGACGGGGGGCTGCCCTGGTCACACGATTGGCCGGGCGCGGGACGACACCTCAATAAAATTGTTTCAGAACTTTCCAAGCTTGATATTCACCTCGAAACCAACGAACCGATCTATGGATTTGTCGAGCCGGAACTTTATAAATACCCGATGGCGTATTTGTGCGAAGTGGGATTTATGAATCTCTCCGATCAGGAAATTGCTGGCATGCGCGAGTATTGTCTGCGCGGAGGATTTCTGCTCGTAGACGATTTTCGCACCAGAGACTGGAATGTTTTTGAACCGCAAGTGAAGAAAGCTTTCCCCGAATATCAATTAAAAAAACTTGATATTTCCCACCCGGTTTTTAACTGCTTCTTTTCTATCAAGACATTAAATGTGGCTGCACCTTATGGAAATTTTGGACAGATGACGCCGGAATTCTGGGGGATCGAAGACGATAAAGGTCGCCTGATGATGGTTATCAACTTCAACAATGACGTCAGTGATTACTGGCAATTTTCCGACAATCCCTTCGCCCCCATTGAACAAACCAATGAAGCGTATAAATTCGGTGTGAATTATGTGATGTATGCACTGACGCATTGAAGGTGTCGGGTTTCGGGTGTTAGGTGTCAGGGTTTGTCGAGCTATTTTTTTGGTTATGATGGAGGGTGTTTTGATGTCGGTTCACAGTTATCGTGATTTGTTGGTTTGGCAAAAGGCGATGGAATTGGTGGTTGAATGTTATCGGCTCTCAGATTTTTTACCGAAAACTGAAATGTACGGGTTAGCAAGTCAACTTAAACGCTCAGCGGTTTCTGTCCCTGCGAATATCGCGGAAGGTCACGGCAGAGAACATCTTGGAGATTATTTGCATCATCTTTCATTTGCAAACGGATCATTGATGGAGGTTGAGACTCATATTTTGCTCGCAGAAAAATTGACTTTTATTACCAAAGAAGAAATCGAACCAGTACTAGCCAAAAGCGGAGAAGTAGGTCGTATGTTGGCGGGGCTAACAAGGAGCTTAAAAAACCGTAGACCCTCAACCCGACACCTAACACCTGAAACCTACCCCCTATGAAAAACATCTTCAATTTTACCATCATCGCTTCCACGCTCCGGCTGGCTACACCTTTGATTTTAGCGGCTCTTGGTGGACTGTATTCAGAACGTGCTGGCGTTATTAACATCGCCCTTGAAGGCATCATGCTTGCGGGAGCGTTCACGGCTGCGCTTGTAACTTTTTATTCCCACAATCCCTGGATCGGAGTCATTGCCGCTGTCTTCGCAGGCATTTGCGTCGCTACGATTCACGCCGTCGCCACCATCAATTACCGCGCGGATCAGGTTGTCAGCGGGACTGCGATCAACATTTTATTTCTTGGGATTCCGGCTTTGCTATGCGGTGTATTTTTCGGAACGACAGGTAACACGCCGCAATTGCCACGCGAACAAACACTCAACGATTGGGCTTTTTTCGATCAGCAGAGTTCTCCCGTTTTCGCTTCGATTTTTAATCAAAATCCGTTGGTATATTTTGCTCTGGTCGCGGCAGCAATCACGTTTTTTGTGCTGTATCGTACGCGCTTCGGATTACGGCTTCGCGCAGTCGGAGAAAATCCTGAAGCCGCCGACACCGCAGGCATCAGCGTCTATCGAATGCGCTACGCCGGAGTACTGATTTCCGGCGCATTAGCCGCACTCGGTGGAGCGTATCTTTCGATTGGACAGAATTCCTTATTCACGAGAAATATGACTTCAGGACGCGGGTTTATTGCTCTTGCGGCATTAATTTTCGGCAAGTGGGATCCGGTCGGAACCTTAGTTGCCTGCTTGTTATTTGGCTTCGCGGAAGCCATTGCCATTCGTATGCAAGGCACAGTCAACATCCCAAATCAATTTATCCAAATCGTGCCGTACGTTTTGACTATCGTTGTATTAGCTGGTTTCATTAGCCGCGCTATTCCGCCCAAAGCTTTGGGCTTGGCGTATACGAAAGAATAGGTGTTAGGTGTCGGGTGTCAGGTTTCAGGAATTTTCCTTAGCACTTAGCACCTAACACCTAACACCTGACACCCGACACCTACTATGACAATTTTTGACCGCGCTCAAGCCTCCGCGCAATACATTCAAGCCCAAGCAAAAAAACCAATTGACGTCGTCGTCGTGCTTGGTTCCGGTCTCGGCGAATTTGCGAATACGTTAGAAAATTCGATTCGCATTTCCTATGACGACATTCCAGATTTTGTGCGCTCAACCGTCGAAGGGCATCAGGGGCGGCTGGTGATTGGCACAATTGGTGATAAAACCGTCGCGGTGATGCAGGGGCGATTTCATTACTACGAAGGCTATTCGCTGGATGAAGTCACGCTCCCGATTCGTGCCTTTGGGGTGATGGGAGTGAAAAGTTTTGTCGTGACGAATGCGGCGGGCGGGATCAATCCGAATTTTTCTGCCGGATCATTGATGCTCATCAAAGACCATATCAATATGATGTTTCAGAGTCCGTTGCGCGGTTCACACGATGATCGGCTGGGAGCGCGCTTCCCTGACATGACGGAAGTGTATTCCCGTGAATATCAACGCGTCGCGCAAAAATGTGCGGGTGAATTAGGGCTGCGATTAGAATCAGGAACGTATCTTGCTCTTCAAGGTCCGAACTACGAAACGCCCGCAGAAATTCGTATGCTGCGTGTGTTGGGTGGAGACGCAGTGGGAATGTCTACCGTTCCTGAAGCGATTGTTGCCAAACAAATGGGGATGAAAACACTGGGCATTTCTTTGATTAGCAATGCCGCTGCCGGAGTGTTAGACCAACCCATCAATCACGCCGAAGTGATGCAGGCGGGGAACGAAGTGGCGGATGATTTTATTGCCTTACTGAAAAAAATTATTGTTCAGATTTAATATCGGGCTTTGTACTTTGGGCTTGGGTCTTTGGTTCGTTTTGTGAGGTGTCAGTTTTTCATCAAAGCTCACATCTGGCACAACAATTCAAAGACCAAAGCACAAAGTACAAAGCCCAAATTTCAAATTATGATTATTGGAATTTGTGGCGGAACAGGCTCAGGCAAAACAACCGTCGCGCGGCGCATTCTTGAAAATGTCAGTGCGGATCACGTGACGTATTTTCCGCAGGACAGTTATTACCGCAATCTCGGAGATATGCCGCTGAGCTTGCGGCAACAAATTAATTTCGATCACCCCGACGCGCTGGATAATGAGTTGTTTGCGAATCATCTGATTGCGCTCAAAGCCGGTGAAGCGATTGAGATGCCGATTTACGATTACACGACGCACACGCGCAAGGCGGAAACGAAGCATGTCAAAGCCACGCCCATCGTCATTGTCGAAGGCATCTTAATTTTTCACGATGCGCGCTTGCGTGAAGCAATGGACGTAAAAATCTTTGTGGATACGGCGGACGATTTGCGCTTTTTGCGCAGACTCCAACGTGATATTAATGAGCGCGGACGCACGGTGGAATCGGTGATTTTTCAATATCTTGAGACGGTTCGCCCGATGCATTTGCAATTTATCGAACCATCCAAGCGTTACGCCGATGTGATTATTCCTGAAGGCGGACACAACGAAGTCGGCATTGATTTGATTACCGGAAAAATTCGTAATCAGATTGATATTGAGATCTCGAAGTCCAGATAAAAAACTACATGAATATGCAAAGCCTCATTGAAATTGCCCGCCTGACTCGTGAATTTGCACATGCGCCGTATTCCAATTTCAAAGTTGGAGCCGCTGTCGAATGCGAAAACGGGCAGATTTATTCCGGCTGCAATGTTGAGAATTCCAGTTACGGATTATCCATGTGCGCCGAACGGGTAGCGATCTTCAAAGCAATTTCAGAGGGACAACGAGAATTCAAACGCATCGCGGTGATTGCCGATACGCATTCTCCGGTGCGACCCTGCGGAGCGTGTCGGCAGGTGATTTCAGATTTATTTCCTCACGACGGCGAAGTCATCATGGTCAACTTGCAAGATCAGGTCGAAACAGCGAGAATTATTGAGCTGCTCCCTGCCCCGTTTGATCCGAGTTATTTATAAAAATAGAATGTACTATTCAAATGCAGAAGCCCGCACGCAGTAAGG
>JAYVZE010000007.1:0-10611 GCA_043783625.1 Blastocatellia bacterium
CCTTACTGCGTGCGGGCTTCTGCATTAACTATTTCCCAACTCGCAAAATTCGTTCCGATTGTTCTCTGACCTGTTTGCGTAATCGTTGCCAGTCAATCGTCAACACACGTTTGTCGCGGACGACTAACATGCCACCGATGATCGTGTCGCGGGCTTCGGCAGTTGAGTAAACCAGATGTGCGTAAATATCGTAAATCGGCAAATGTTCGAGCGTGCCGGAGCCAGTATCTACGATCACGATGTCGGCTAATTTCCCGACTTCGATGGAACCTAATTCATCTTCTTTGCTCAATGCTCTGGCTCCGCCGATGGTTGCCATCGCAAAGACTTCACGGGCGGAAACGACATCGGCGCGTTCGTGATGGAGTTTGGCTAAGCGTGCTGCCGTCGCCATTTCCTCAAATAAATTTGTGGTTGGACACGAAGCGGCTCCGTCAGTTCCAAGAGCCAGCCGCATATTTTTATCCATCATTCTTCGGATCGGCGCAGCACCTGAGGCGAGATGCATGTTCGAGCGTGGGCAATGTGCGATGCCAGCATTTTTTTCAAGCATCAACGAGAGTTCACCCGATTGCGGATGCACCACGTGCGCGGCTAAAACCTTGGCGTCGAAAAGTCCTTCACGGGCGACGTAATGAATCGGAGTTGCGCCGTATTGCTTCAAAATTTGATCTACTTCACCTTTCGTTTCTGAGAGATGAATCAAAACCGGAGAGTCCGTTTTCAAGGCTAAATCACGGGAAGCGCGAATGGTTTCAGGCGAACAGGTGTACGGCGCATGCGGAGCCACTGCCGGAGTGATGCGGTCATGACCTTTCCATTCGTCAATAAATTTTTCAGCATTGGTCAAGCCCTGTTTGACACCATCGGGAGCGTCTGGCGTCGGGAAGTCCATCACCGTTTCGCCGAGAACGGCGCGAATTCCCAGCGTTTCCGCTTCGTGCGCGATGGCTCCTTCATAAAAGAACATGTCGGCAAAAGTGGTCGTGCCTCCCAGCAACATTTCAATGATGGAAAGCCGTGCGCCGACTTTGACAAAATCTTCATCTACACAGGCTTTTTCAATCGGGAAGATCGCTTCGCTGAGCCAGCGTTCCAATGGTAATCCATCACCAACGCCGCGCAGCAACGAATGCGGGACGTGCGTATGGGCATTGATTAAGCCGGGAATAATCACGGCATCGGTGGCGTCAATCGTTTGTCGTGCCGTCCAACCTTCCGGTAAATCTTTGACCTGACAGACCAGCGCGATGCGTTCGTCTTTGATGGCGACAGCGGCCTGAGTCAAAACTTCGAAATCGGCGTTCATAGTAACGACGGTTCCGTTCAAAAGGACGAGATCAAATTTGTTTTCAGTGCTTCTCATTTTTACAACCTTTCTATCATTCATTAATCACGCATTATAGGCTAACGTAGCATTATTCGCTTAGGAGAATTTGCAGACGGGGTAGAAGGTGTATAATAACGCTTGTAGTTTCAACCCCTTAATCAAGAACCTGGGAAGGTGATTTTCATGCGCCCAAATCTGAAATCTTTTATTGCCATTACATTAACTGTTTTTATCATTGGATTGTCATTCTTGGCACAGGCGCAGAAGCGTCCGCAAATTTGGTATAATCCGCTGAATGCCAAAGTGATTCGACCCGATGTTCGTCAGCAAGCCAAGCCGCAAACGAAACCTCCGACACCCACGGAAACTCCGGCGCAACCGCCAGCGAAGCAAGACCCGACCAAGAAAAAAGAGCCGCAACGTCAAGGCGCTGAAGCTGACAATCAAGATGAAAAAGGTATTATAGAGAGAATTTCGACCGAAGAAGTTTTGTTGGATGTAGCTGTTTTTGATCAGACGGGCAGACCAATTGAGACGCTCAAAGAAGAAGATTTCTCCATCTTTGAAGATAAGATCAAACAAAAAATTGAAAGCGCTAACCGGATTGATGTCCCCCTCAGTCTGGGCATTGTCATTGACACTTCCGGCAGTATGCGCACGAAATTACAGGCCGTTTCTGATGCTGCACTTGGCTTAATCAAACAAATGAAATCTGATGACGAAGCGTTTCTTTCGCAATTCAAAGCCGAAGCTGAACTCGTCCGCGATTTCACCCGCGACAAACGCGAACTTGAAGACGGCTTAAATGATTTGTATACGGGCGGCGGAACGGCGTTGCTGGATGCAATTATTGCGACCGCCGATTATGCCCAGGAAAAAGGAAAGCAGCGTAAAAAAGCCCTCATCGTTATCACCGACGGAGTTGAGAAAAACAGTGCCGTTAAAGAAAAAGAAGTTTCCAAAGTAATTCAGGAAGACGACGTGCAGGTTTATCTGGTTGGGATTTTAGATGAGACGGACGAACCGTCAGGAATCTTTGGCAGATCAGGTGCGAAAAAAGCCAAAGACCTGCTCATCAAGCTGGCTGAAGATTCCGGCGGACGCGCTTTTTTCCCGAAAGATGCGCGAGAAATCCCGGCTGTGATGGCACAGATTGCGAAAGATTTGCGCTCGCAATACGTGCTGAGCTATGCCCCCACGAACGATAAAAAAGACGGAACCTATCGCAAAATCCTGGTGGATGTCACACCGAAAGAAAATCGTAAGTATATCGTGAGAACGCGGCAGGGATACACTGCCAAAGCGAATCCGGCGCAGGCAGCGGGCGAGACGAAAATCAAGAGTGCGAAGTAATGTTTAGAGTACAAACTTTAGTTTGCCCAACGCCTGCGAAGCGCGGCGTTGGTACACTGAAGCGTGAACTCTGAACTTTATTTTTCCTGTTTATTAACCTGATTTTCGAGTTCATTCAGGAGCTTATCCAGACGAGTATTGAAATCATCCAGGCGGCTTTGTTCAGCTTGGATTTGCGTGTTCAAGCGGAATTCCTGGTTGCGTAAATCCTGCACATTTTGAAACCCGGAATTCACTTTATATTTTAATTGCTCAATCGCGTACTCCATTCCGGCACGTTGCACCGGATCAATCGTGCGTTGCAATCTTTCTTCAAGACTTTTTCTGACCAGCCGTTGTTCCTCAGATTCATCCTGCGATTTTTTGATTCCAGCTTTGGTTTCTTCGACGCGAGTCACAAGCCGATCAAGGATGTCTCTTTGCATTTTGATTCGCGCCATTGTGACATCGGCCTGAAAGGTGTTCAGATTGGCGCGTGGGATGCTGGCGCGAATTTGCTGCACTTCTTTCAGGATGGCTGGTAACGGGTCTCCGATTGGAGGCGGAGCGGGTTTTATGGGAAGTTGCGAAGTTCCAAAAGCGAAGACTCCAAAAAGACAAAGGGAACAGGAAATTAAAGTTTTCTGGCTGAGCATAAAATCCTCCGGGGTTTAGAATAATCTGAAGTTTATTTTTCTATTAGCCCAGCCGTTTACGGCTGGGTAACAAGCGAAATCGTTTCCCTCAGTCCGGTTCACCGGACTTGCAAAAGGCTTTAGCTGAAACTCTAGGAAGCCCGATAAATCGGGCTGTCTGGTTTTTTAAGAATTCCCAGCCGTTCACGGCTGGGCTAACGGAAAATCTCTCTCGAACTTCCTACTCATTATTGCATTTATATTGTCGCTAAAACTTTTTCTAAAAATTCTCGATTGGCTTTGGCGTTCGCCGTGACTTCGGCTGGAACGTCACTAAGTTTACAGCACTCCACCATAATCGGGCCTTTAAATCCTGCGCCTTTGAGCTTCGCAAAAACGGCTTTGAAATCCACTTTACCCGTTCCAAATTGCAACATCACTTCGCCTTTCGGCACAGCACAATCTTTCGCGCAAAAACCTGTCACGTGCTTGATGATCGGCAGCAATTCTTCGACCGGGTCTTTCCCGGTGTAGTAAATAATATTGCCGGCGTCGTACCAGATTTTAAAGTTCGGATGATTGACTCGTTTGATCGCCGCGACAATTTCATCGGAGGCGCCACTGGCTCCACCGTGTGGTTTCATGGCGAGTTTCAATTTGCGCTCTTTAGCGTACGCCGCACCGTCAGACATTAACTTATAAAAATTATCAAATTCTGAAGGCTTGTCTACGCCGAACGTCAGCAGATGGTCGAGCTTCAGAAAATGCGCATTATCAATCTGTTTGCGCAGATCGGCTTTGCCTTCTTCAAACGGTAAATCCGCCCGGACACGAAGCGCACCCAGATTGGCTTTGAGTCCGTGCTGCGCCAGTTTTTTCATCAGCGAGTCCAGATATTCCGGCGTCGCTTCGGAGCCGATAAACGGCTCGCCTTTTACCCGCGAGAGCAATCCGGTGACGTTGTATCCGGCAGCCTTCACGCCCGCCAGCGTTTCGTCGAAACTCCATTTCGTCCATGGACGGTTGAAGCATCCGATAGTCCATTTCGGAGCGGCAGTGATTGATTGCGTTAGCGTCATGCCAAGAGTTGCCAGAGTTGTGGTGTGAATAAATTGTCGTCGTTTCATAATTTAAGCTAATTCTATTTTAAGTTTTTTCCCCAGTGCAATGGCTGCGCGTTCCAGTGTATGGATAGTGACTTTGGAATTGCCTGGGTCAAGCAGTTTCTCTAAGGTGAGTAAGCTGGTTTTCATCCGTGCCGCGAGGTCGGATTTTGATACTTTGCGAAGTTTCATTTCTTGTTCTATTTGAAAGGCAATAACACGCTTAATAGCTACCGCTTCAGCATGTTCCAGCAGGCGTTCTTCTTGCAAAAAATCGTCGAAGTTACTGCCAAGATGTTTTGAATTCATGCTTAATTTCCTTTGAGTTTTGCCAGTCGTAGCTTAACAGTTTTGAGTTCTTGTTGGGGCATCTTTTGAGATTTTTTGATGAAACCATGCAAGAGAACCATTTTTGTTTTCTGCACCGTGAAGCAGGTGCGGGCAATTCCATCAGGCAACCGTGAGCGGACTTCCCATAGAGATGTGTCTAGTTTTCTTATCAACGGCATCCCCAGCGGCCAGCCAAACTGAGCTGTTTTGATGTCTTCGCCGATGATCTTGCGGTTTTCGCGTGACAGGCTTTTTCAACCAATCACGAACAGGTTCGCTGCCTGCTTCCGTTAAATAGAATACTACATTTAGAACAGGGCTTGCAGATTCTTCCATTTTCTTTTTTATCGTAAGTTAATCGAAAACAGCTTTCACTTCACCCTCATCAGTCGCAAACGCCAGCAGGTAGCCTTCCTGTTGTTGCAATTTGACGCGGTTCAGAAATTCTTTAGCCGTTAAGTGAGGCCGCAATTGCGTCATCACTGGAAAGCAGCTTTTGATTTCTTGATCGGTTTCAGCGAGCTTGATGTAAGCATTTGCCTGTATTCCTTTTTGCCATTCGTCCGTCGAACAAATTCACGACGGCTCTTGCTGTGATGCCCAAAGTGTTTACAATACGTCCAAGTCAAAAGTGGCTAAACCAATTATAACTGCACTCCCTCATAAAATGGAGTCTCTGCCACGCTGCATGTGATTTTACTGAGGATTTTTTCAACATGAAAACTACCCAAAACTTTTTTTTTACACTAGCTCTCACGATCTTTTTTTTCACTGCTACCACGGCGCAAGTTACGAAAAAAGAATATCTCGACATGATCAAACGCGCCGCCGAGGAAGGGATCAAGACGAATCCGCAATCCGTGGAGGCGTGGAAAAAGAATCCGAAGTATTTTGAATTGTTCGGATATTTAGGACCGGGCGGCTCAGTTTATCTCGCCGATGTTTTAGGATATTTGTATCTCGAAACGAAAGACAAAAAATATGCCGAGCAAGCGCGTGACATTTTGATTTCTGTCGTGGATTTGCGCGAACAATTTGCCGATGAATTCAAAGGACGCCGCATCGAATACCGCAACGGAGTCCCTGCGATTACTGATTTTTTTGTGATGCCGCCTTACATGCGTTCGTATATGCGCACGCGAGACAGTGGAGCTTTTGATGAGCAGACGCGCGCCAGAATTGAACGCGATTTGGCGTTTAGTTTGAATCACATTTTTTATTTTCCCGAATGGGGTGCGCATAACCGCGCGATGTTGCGAGCCGAGAGTTTGTATTACGGTTCGGTCGCATTGGCGCATCATCCCGATGCGAAAAAATGGCGGCAGATGGCGGAAACTCTGGCGAGCGACAGCCTCAAACAATGGGAAATTGAGGACGCCACCGGATACCACAGCATCTGGCTGAACGCTTTGTTTTCGTATGCCGATGTCAGTAATCAACCCGATGTTCTGCGTTCACCTGTTATTAAATATTACCTTGATTATTTTGTGCAATTGCTGACTCCGCATGGCAATGTCGCCGATTTTGGCGATGCTCATTGGAACGAAGGGAATACGCTGCGCTTCGTCGCGGTCTATGAAAAAGCGGCGGCGGTGTATCACGATCCGCATTACAAATATTTTGCCGAACAGCTATTGCGTCGCTCAATTGAACGGATGGCGAAGCAGCAGAACATCACTTCTGAAGCCGTGAATATTGGCACAGATAACGGTTCATATTTCACGAACGCGCACGCCTGGGCGGATGATTCGATCAAACCTGTCGCGCCAACAAATTTAAGCGGTGACGTTTTGGAAGATATTGTCGGCAAGAAGTTTGTTTTTCGTGACGGCTGGAATCGAACGAATAATTTTCTATTGCTGAATTACCGTGATGAAGGCGATGGCGGTTTGCTGGCGCGAGATTCTTTGCGCAATACGCTGTCTGTCGAAGAAGAAAAAATGCATCACGGACATGCCGACGAAAACAGCATTGCGCTGTTAATGAGTGGCGGTTCGGTATTACTTCATGACGGTGGTTATCGTCCTGATGTACCCAGCGGGCCATCAGGGGAATGGCGTTCTGATTTTTATCACAACCGCGTAGTTGCCCGTAAAAACAAGCGTTCTAAAGGGCAGAGCTTGTTTGAATTTCTGAATAATTCTGGTGCCTATCGTAAAGTTCGTACGCAGAAAATTGATTTTCAACGCTTTCGTGAGGTTGATTACAGTCGCTCGCGCGTGGTGGATGAAGAGCTGGGCTATCAAGCGGATCGCGTGATGACGTGGGTGCGTGACAAGAATTATTGGATCGTCGTTGATGGCATCAAGACGCTGCGCAGCGATTGGTTTACGTTTACAAATCTTTGGCATACACGGCAAATCCTGAACCAGACCGCCAATTCATTCGATACTTTTTACGATCAAATTCAGACGGATAAATTGCCGGAAAATAAATCACTGCTGATCCATTTTCCTGAAAATACATTCGGCAAACAAATCGGGACATACAAGGAAACGCGCCATTTTCAGGACGAAACAGCGATGTATCAAACGGTCTCAAGTTTTTATAAAATCGGCGATACGGAATATTTTGTCACGATTTTAATTCCGCACAATAAGGGCGAAGAAGCACAAAAAATGTTGCCGAATTTTCGTTTGCTTGAGACTGAAAAATCAGGTCGTGCCGTAGCGCTTGAAATCACCGAAGGCGCAACCAAATCAATGCTGTGCATGAAGCTGGATTTAGAAATGGACTTGGCACGTGAAAACGTCCGACCGCGTTATCAATATAATCTTGGCAAAGTGAAGTACGACGATTTTGAGACGGATGCCGGATTTATGTTCGCAAAAATAGCCGATGGGCAGGTGTCGTATTCCGCGACCACAATGACGAAAATTTTGTATCGTGAGCAGGTGTTAATGGAAGCTTTGCCGAATACTTTCGGACTGCAACTGGATGGCGCAGAGCCACGAATTGGGTTTGCGAAATGGCGTAAATGGGAAGATGTCATCCTTCTCAAAAAATAAATAATAAAAGTTAATATAGTCTTACCATCTGCTCAATTCGCCTTGACAGGGTTCCTAAGCTGCCTAGATACTATAAATGTTACTTATGGACATATTTATGTAATTGCCAAGACAATTACGACACCTGGCTGAGCTGGATTTAATCACAAAGTACATCACCTTATGAGGAGGCTATAATGAAAGTTCTCAATAAGTTACTTATTGTTTTCTGCTTAACTTTGATTTCTTCTTTGACTTTTGCCCAAATTGACAAAGGTGCTCTATCCGGCTCCATCACAGATGCTAGTGGAGCCATTCTTGCGGGTGCAAAAGTATCGGCAAAAAATGGTCGCACCGGAGTTTCGCAAGAGACAGTCTCAACCAGCTCTGGACTTTATGTTTTTCCTAATTTGGATCCGGGAACCTATGCGGTTACCTACGAGCAGGCAGGATTTAAAAAATTATCACGCTCCAACATTGTTGTTGCGGTTGGGAATCGCGCAGTAGTAGATGTGAAATTAGAAGTAGGCGATGTCTCACAGAGCGTTACGATCACCGATGCGCCTCCGTCGCTTAATACTGCGACAACGGAAATCGGGGTCAGCTTTTCTCCCAAACTTTATACGGATGCACCAGTCTCCGGCGCAGGTCTTCGCAGTATTGAAGCCTTTATCGGGTTACAGCCCGGTGTCGTGAATGGCGCAGGTGCTGAAGGCGGTATTTCGGGTGGTGCTCGTCGTTCTAAGGAAATTTTAGTCGATGGCGCAGGTATGACGAATCCTGAATCCGGGGGTGTTGCCTTCAATGGTTTACCTGCCTTTGAATCTATCGGTGAATTTCGCCTTATTAACAATACTTTCGCGGCTGAATATGGACGCACAGGTGGTGGAGTCGAATCATTTGTGACGAAGTCAGGCGGGAACCAATATCATGGAAACGTCTTCGATTTTCATACCAGCAGCGTACTGAATGCGGCTTCCTGGGCGGGCAAAGCCAACTCGACGCTGGCTAATCCGATTTTCAAAAAACCTAAGTTTCATGGCAATAACTATGGTGCTACGTTTGGTGGACCGATCTATTTGCCAAAGAAAATATTTGGCCCTCTTGGTGGTTACAACGAAGATAAATCAAAGACTTTCTTCCTGTTTACGACTGATAATTACCGGCGCGCCTCCGCATCATCAAGTTTTATTACTCTGCCAACAGTAAAAATGCGCAGTGGTGATTTTTCGGAGTACACCACCAAATCAATTTACGACCCGATTACAAAATTACCTTTCGCGGGCAATATTGTCCCGCTCAATCGGTTCAGTGCCGTTACTAAAAATATTCTGCCTTTGATTCCACTTCCAACGAACGGAAATCTTGTGCAGAATTATTTACAGACCACGACCAGTGTGAATAAGCAAGATTCCTGGAGTATCAAAATTAATCAGAATTTTAGCTCTAAGCATCTCTTCAATATGTATTTGTCGAAGCAGTACATCGGGTCGGTTGTCACAGGCCCTTTACCTGCTCCCTTATTAGGCAATGGCGGCAATGCCTTTAGCCCGAATAAACCACTTTTTGCGCGTTTTGGCTACGATTGGGTCATTACTCCAACGATGAACTTGCACGTCAGTTATGGCATCACTAAATTGCGCGCATATTTTGAAAATCAGAGCGTTGGTCAAGGTTGGCCACAAAAGTTAGGTTTAAAAGGAGTTCAGGAAGTGGGATCAGATGCCTTTCCGGTTGTGAACTTTGCAGGTGTTTATCAGGCACTGGCTGACACGAACGGAACGAAGACAAATGGTACGCAGTTTAATAATACCAATCACGCACGAGCTGATCTGACCTGGGTCAGAGGTAATTTTAACTGGAAATTTGGTGCCGATATGCGTTGGATGCAGACGACGGGTGAAAAATTGCCCTCCGGTGCATTTGATGATGCCGGCGTGCAGGGTGTCTTCAATTTTAACTCCAATGAAACGGCTCTCAGTGGAGCGGGTGGTGATCCATTTGCCAGCTTCCTGTTAGGCATCTCGAATAGTTCTTCCCGTACTTACAACGGGACAGGAATCTCTGCCAAATTTGGTTACAATGGATGGTATGGGCAGGCGGACTGGAGAATCCGCCCGAATTTGACTTTGAATTTTGGTCTCCGGTACGAACTTCCAACGCCACGTCAAACTGATCCAGTCGGATCATTTACCTCGTTCGATCCAAATTTAACTGATCCACGTTCAGGCTTAAAAGGAGCCTTGGCGTATTTGGGCAATTGCACAGGTTGCAATGGACAGGATCGCTTCGGAAAGCTTGATCGCTCCTCGATTGGGCCCCGGTTGGGATTAGCCTGGTCAATTGGACAGAAAACCGTTGCCCGGCTTGGCTACGGCATTTATTATTCGGCTGGAAATGGATTAACCGGAGGATTCTGCCTTCGTTGCGCGACCGGATTTGCTACAGTCGCAAGTGGAATTGGCGGATCAAATTGGGATAATGGTTTTCTCCCGACTGCCAGTTTCCTGCCGCCACCAATTGTCAGTCCTTCGGCTGGTAACGCCGCTGATGAAATTTATTACATCAGCCCGAACTCTGGTCAAGCACCACGTTTCCAGAACTGGAGCATCAGTATTCAGCGTGAATTACCGATGAAATTCGTGGGTGAAGTTACCTATATTGGCAACCGTGGTACACGGCTTTCAGCCAGCCATTTCTCGTTGAATCTACTCGACCCCAAAAACTATGCGCTGGGTGCCTTGCTGTACAAATATATTGATGACCCGGATGTCGTGGCAGCAGGGTATAAGTCGCCGTATCCCAACTTCATCGCGGATTGGGGCAAGACCAGCACCACAACGGGGGCTACGCTGGCGCGAGCATTACGTCCGTACCCGCAAATCAATGGTCCG
>JAYVZE010000008.1:0-4445 GCA_043783625.1 Blastocatellia bacterium
TTGTTGCTGATCTCTCACTTTTTCAAGGAGATAGCTTCCTTGTCCTGCTGTCAACCAATGTGCAAAAAACTAGGTAAAGACAAGGCGTCAGCAAGGGCTATTCCATCTCGTCCCCTTGGGACTTAATTCTGAAAAATATTTTTTGCTGAAAAATGAATTACAAAATTACCATCATTCTCGTCTTCCTTTTATCGCTCTTTCTTGCGCCTCCGCAAGCCAAAGAATCGCTGCCGAATTTTCAGCAAGTGAATCAAAATCTCTATCGCGGAGCGCAACCACCCACCGGAGGATTAAAAATTCTGGCCGGCAAAGGCATCAAAACAATCATCAATTTGCGGGGAGCCAGCGACGAAACTCGCGCCGAAGAACGACAGGCTCGCGCACTGGGGATGAAGTTTTTCAACCTCAAATTTCCGCCGCTCAGCAAACCCGATTTCACACAAATAGATCAGGCTCTTGCGTTAATCAATGACCCTGCCAATCAACCTGTTTTCGTTCATTGCAAACACGGCGAAGACCGTACCGGAACTGTCATTGCCTGCTATCGAATGACACAAGATCAATGGAACGATGAACAGGCAATCGCCGAAGCCAAACAATTCGGGATGAGCTTCGTGCAAATTTCAATGAAGCGATTCATCCATAAATTTTACGAACAGAGAATTAAATTCAGAGACAAAAAACTATGAACCAATCAAAACTCAGCCTCTTTATTACTTGCCTTTTCGCGCTCACAACTTTTGGGCAAATCGCTCCGCAAATTGAACTATCAAAGGTGGAAGATTTTCAGGAAGCCTTTAAATCCATCCCCTGCGATAACAAATTACGACTGCCGGCGGTCAAAGCTCTGTTTATCCAAATGGGAGCCAAAGAAGAAGAAATCACCATCGAAAAAATCAAGAACGTCGAAAATATCGTCATCAAAAAGCCGGGCAAATCCAGCGAAAAAATTATTGTTGGCGCACATTATGATTTAACGGGGCCGGGTTCCTGTGGCGCTACTGACAACTGGACAGGCATCGTCACCATCGCCCATCTCTACAAAAGCATCAAAGCGTTGGAGATGAATAAAACCATTATCTTTGTCGGTTTTGGTAAAGAGGAAGAAGGTTTGGTCGGATCAAAAGCAATGGCGAGCAAAATCAAAAAAGAAGAAATTCCACAGTACTGCGCGATGCTGAATATTGACGGGCTAGGAATGAACCTGCCGCAAATCCTGAAAGGTGTATCGGACGAATCACTGCAAGAGCTTGCCAAAACAAGCGCTAAAACGCTGGATGTGCCGCTTCAGATCATTGATATTCCCAACGCCTCTTCTGATTCCGCGTCGTTCAAAGAGAAAAAGATTCCCGCCGTGACGATCTCTGAAATTCCTCAAAAGTGGATGGAGATTTATCATCACAAAGAAGACCAGGCGGATAAAATCAATAACGTCAGCGTCTACGCCGCCTATCGTCTGGCCTTGCTGATGCTGTCGCAGATGGATCAACAGGATTGTCAGACGTTCCGAAAACGGAAGGAATAGTGCTAAGAGAGAAAGTGCTGAGTGCTGAGCTGCTGCTGTTCCAGGCTGTAACTTCTTCCCTCAGCACTCAGCACTTTCTTCTCACCACCATTCCTTCCCCGTTTTTTCTTGCCTAATTCGCCAAATAGCCTGAAAATGGATTGGTATCTCACAAGCGGCTACTAAATAATTGCTGACCCCGTATTTGTCACCAAGACCTTGCCCCGGTTTGACAATCAATTGAGGAATTTCTAATGAATAACCCTAGCGTTTTGAAAAATTTGAAAAAGTACTCGACTGCACTAATTATCATGTGTGGACTGTGCTTAATGGTGTCTCTCACCGTCTCACTGGTGGATTGGCAAAACGTCATCAACGAAGATCATCAAGCGATCTTAGCGTTTGATTCGGCAACGCCACCTGACAACACGGGTAGCGGAACAAAAGCCTATAACGGGTCAACCTTCAAAAGAATTGTGACTGCGCCTGTTCGCTTAATTGCACGGCTGTTCCGACACAATGATAACAGTGTTGCCAAAAATACCAATAACACGAATACCATTACGAAGACTCCCACAGAAGTTGACAACGCTATCGAACGGGAAGCGATTTCGATTTTCGATCAGGCGGTAGAATTGCACGAGAAAAAACAGCTCGACGCTGCCATTGCCAAACTGACCGCCGTCGTCGGAATGCAGCCGAATAATTCGGAAGCTTATAATTTGCTCGGCGTCTGCTACGACGAAAAAGGTCAATTTCAGGAAGCGCAAAACGAATACAAAAAAGCCGCCAAACTGGAACCCATCAACGCCCGTTTTTTGAATAATCTGGGATATTCCTATTATCTTTCCGGCAACGATAAACAGGCGATTAAGTGGTATCAAAAGGCTGTTAAATTTACGCCGGATGATAAGCGCGTCCAGAATAATCTGGGACTGGCATACGGTCGCAAAGGTGACTTCACCAAAGCCAAAGCTGAATTCGTCAAAGCTGTCGGCGAACATGGCGCGCTGCTGAATATGGGATATTTATTCAGCCAGCAGGGACGTTATCAGCAAGCCATCGAACAATTTGAAGCAGCCTTAAAACTGCAACCAACTTCGACCGTAGCGATGAATAATCTGGCGCAGGTTTACGACCGCGTAGGCCGTGCGCGTGACGCGGAAATGATGACCGATCAGTCTAAAAAGCTGGCGGGTGCGCCGCGCAACTCTCAACGTGAGCAAACTGCCGAGAAAAATCAGGAAGAAAAAGAAGAAGAGTAGTGCTTAATTTTTCAAACCAATTTGTCATCAGCGTTTTGTGCTGCCTGTTTTTAGGCGGCACAATCGCTTTTGCAGACGAAGTTCGCCTGAAAGACGGGACGGTGATTAAAGCCGATTCCGTCTGGGAAAATGCCGGATCAATCTGGTACCGTCAGGGAAATATGATCCGCTCCGTGCCGAAATCCGATCTGGCTCCGGTGGTTGTTCCGAAAGTAAAACTGCGCCAGGTGAGCGTTCCTCAAGCCGCACCAATTCCGGCAGAAAATACGCCGTCAATGACACAGCTAATCCTGACGGATGGCACGAAAATCGAAGTGGATTCGAGCTGGAAATCCGGCGATAAAATTGCCTACCGCCTCGGTAACATGCAATCGTTTATTGATAGCAAACTGGTGCTGCGAGTTGAGAAAAAAACCGAAGCCTCCGCTGTACTTTCTCTTCCTGAACCTGATTATAAAAATTTTTCTAATTCGACCGGACACCGTGGATTGGATTATCTCATCACCAGCAATGCCACTCGTCACGGCGTTGATCCATTACTGATTTATTTGGTCATGCAAACAGAATCAGGCTTCCGTCACCAAGCTGTTTCTCGCGTTGGCGCACGCGGCTTAATGCAATTAATGCCGGGTACGGCGCGACTTTTAGGCGTCAGAAATATTGACGATCCGTCCGAAAATGTTGAAGCGGGAACGCGCTATCTCAAAAAATTATTAACGCAATTCGGAGATGTAAATCTCGCGCTCGCCGCTTATAATGCAGGCGAAGGTGCAGTCATCAAATACGGCAATCGGGTCCCGCCATATCGTGAAACCATCAATTACGTGCAGCGCATTGGCTGGGCGTATTATCGAATGAAGCAATAGGTAAAGCTTATGAAACGCTGGTCAATCCTCTTCATCGCCTTGTTTTTATTGACTATCAACGTCACTGCTCAAAATCCTCGTGTTCTTGAGCGCACGCAAAATACCAAGCGCGAAGTCTTAACCAACGATTCTATCATCAGCCTGATCCGTGCAAATTTTAAAGAGAAAACAATTCTTTCGTTGATGCGAACCTCGCCTGTCTCATTCGATTTATCTGCCCCGAAATTAATTCAACTCAAGAAAAGTGGCGTCAATGAAAATCTGATTCAGGCAATGATCGAACGGCAGTCTGCGGCAGGCGTAATCGCCTCCTTATCTGACGAAGATTTTTTCAATAAAAAAGATGATGACGACTTTTTCAAAAAATCTCCAAAGTTCTCCATGCCAGATCGTGAGCCGCACGAAATTGCGAAAGACGGCGATCTTTTCGGTTCTAAATCCGGCGGACAATCAAACGCGAGACGCTCCGGCGGCGGACGCGAAGAACAAAGCGGTAGCGGTGAACTAGGCGGTTCCGCGAAGGTCACTATTATTCGCCCTCCCTCCGAAGGCACAGCGGAGCCGAAACTCGAACGCGCTCCCAAACTTAATAACAAAGCCATTATCGAAATGGTCGAAGCCGGATTCACGGAAGGCACGATTCTGCGCAAAATTGAAAGCTCACAAGTTGAATTCGACATCACCCCGAAAGCCGTCGCCGAACTCCGCAAAAATCACGTCACCGATAAAGTCATCAGAGCCTTGCGCGACGCGATGGTCGAAACCAAATAAATATGATTCGTATATTGCAGAAGCCTGCACGCAGTAAGG
>JAYVZE010000009.1:0-24022 GCA_043783625.1 Blastocatellia bacterium
CTCAACAGGTTCGGAATAGCGATGGCGGCAATGATGCCAATGATCGCAACGACGATTAACAATTCGATGAGCGAAAATCCTTGCTCTTTCTTCATAATAGTAATTCCCTTTACATTAAAGGCTGTCGTGTTAGTAGCAATCCTCAGCAATTAATCACTTCAGCAACAGATATTCTCAAAAACTCTTGAAACCGAATAACCTCGGCTTCTGCTGAAGTAGTTCGCAATCGCAGTGCCACAACTTTCAGAGCAGATTATGAGTTAAACTAACTCCCTTTATTTATTATATTTAATTGAAATTGAATGAAGAATCACCAGAGGTAGCGGAGAAGGGCTACTAACAATTCTTGTCAGTTTTCTAATTCGGTTTTTGTCAGATTTGCAAAGATTTATGTTGACGTGGGCAATTAAGTATTCATCACGATCTTTGGCTTGAGGGTTTTCTTGTATTCATCGTATTCAGCGATGGCTTTGAGGGTATTGTCGTAGATGAGCTGATATGTATTCGTGGTTCCCTCTTCAATATTACGGTGAATCGTTCTGCCGTGATTAATCATTTCGGCTTCATTGTCTTCAAGCTGAATTATTGGCATTGATAACGCGGCGATTATTGGAATCATTACCTGAGTTAATTTTCCACTGTTAGAAATTTCAGCTAACTTTTCCAATGTAATCGAAGATTCAATTTTACTATTCCCGGCTCTCGTTCTTCGTAGCGCAGTCAAATGTGCGCCGATTCCTAATTTCTTCCCCAGGTCCTCAGCTAAGGTTCTGATGTAGGTTCCTGATGAGCAAACTACGCGGAAACGCCAACTGTCATGGCTTTCCTGTTCGATCAATTCAAAAACGCTGATTGTGATATTGACTGGTTTTCGCTCAATTTCTTCACCACGCCGCGCCATTTCATAAAGCTTCACGCCGCCGATTTTCTTTGCTGAATACATCGGGGGAATTTGCTGAAGATTTCCGCGCAAGGATGGTAGAGCTGCTTCGATCATGGATTTATTTAGTTGCTTAGGATCAGTCGTTTCTCCGATTGGGTTTCCCGTCAAATCCCCTGTATCCGTCGCAAATCCAAAGCGTACAGTAGCGATGTATTCTTTGTCATCTCCGGTCAGAAACTGGACTAATCGGGTCGCCTGATTCAGGCAGATCACCAGCACTCCGGTAGCAAATGGATCAAGCGTTCCAGTATGACCGACGCGGCGGGTATGGCAGATTCCGCGTACTTTCGCGACAACATCGTGTGAAGTCCAATCGGCAGGTTTGTCTATGATGAGAAAACCAGAAGAGGTGATCGGTAGTCGGTGGTCGGTGATCCGTGATCCATGATCCGTGATCGGGGGTCGGTTTTTCATGTGTAGGTTTTACAATAAATCCGGCAAGGAACCAAATACCGACCGTCCACTGCCCACCGATCCCCGACCACTTCTATTGTATTCTGCATTGCACGGTGTTCGCGTTCCATCCATCCACGTAAACAATTAAATCCAGTGTGCGATTTCTTCCGGCGAGACTGTTGGGGAGCTGCACGTTGATTTGATCCAGTCCGACAAAAAAATTCTGTGCGCCAACATAATCAACGGTCAAAGGAGTTCCTCCCAGAAACGCTTTGACTTTGCTGATATTTGAACGACCTCGCAAACCTGTCCCATACAGTTGCAAAAATACTTTGTCTGCGGCATTCGATAAATTTATTGGATTGTTGACGGATTCGTAGACGCGCTCGCCGTTCGCTTTGATACGCAAAACATCGGCTGCTGCTAAGCCACGTCCATTCTGCGTCGCTGAAAATAAGCCCGGCCAGACAGTATTTACGTTGAGGCTGCCACGCGCTACGACAGAGCCATCAGTTTTGGCGACTTCAACTTTATACGTTCCAAATCCTACGGTCGCAGGGACTTGATAATTGATCTGATTTGGAGATACATAAAAGAGCGGAGCCAATTGAAAATTACCTGCCAGGTCAGTCAGCTTCACGCTAATACCAGCTAAAATTGTTGGCAAAGTCGTCGTTGCGGCTTCGGTCGAAGTCGTCAAATTATTACCAAAACCGGAAAGAATCATTTCGGGTGCGGCAACGTATTCTGATAAATAACTGGCACTTGAAACATTCACAAATTCGGGGATTGTTTCAGTCGCAGCTTTCACCGCCTCCATCGCGTCAAGCTTTCCGTAGCCAAATTGTGGGCTGATTGAAGACCCGGTAAAGCCATCATTCGTCGCAGTCCGAATTAATAATCTTCTGATTTGATCGGGCTCAAGATTACGGTTCGCCTGCAACATCAACGCGACAGTTCCTGTGACTGAAGCCGCCGCCATCGAAGTTCCGTACGTCACATAATGTCTGCCGCCATCATTCGTAATAAACTCAGGAGCGGGTGCGCCTCCGGCCAGAGAATCTGATTGATAATCCGCTGACAAACTTGAAGCGATGTAACTTCCCGGAGCCGCGATTTGCGGTGACAGCCTGCCGTCGCGTGAAGGCCCCAGACTGGAACTGATGGCAATTCGCCCGATGCTGCCCTGCGCCGTACGATTTTGCGGAGTTCCCGTAATATCAATGTAATTTGTTTTGGTAACGTAATTGGCTACGCTGATGGCACGTCGCGCCGTTGCCGGAGAAGCGACACTGCACAAATTATCGCGCACCGCAGCATCTAAAACTGTTTCGCCTGCGTCCTGCGTCCAGACATCAAAGCGTCCGTTATTAATTCTCGTTCCCGTTAGAATTAATTTCCAATTTCCAGCGGGACGTTGCTTGAACGTTACCAGGATCGCTTTGGGAGCAGTGGCAGTTTCTCCGGGAGCATTTTCCAATTCGACATCAGGATCATTCGTCAATAAATCATAGAGTTTCACAGGGCCGACCACCGCGCCATTGGGCTTAATTATTTTAGCCGTGATCGCATCATTGCCCGGATAAACTGCGATCATTCCTGAAGCGTTGCTGGTCAAAGAAAAAGGAATAATCGTATCTGAATTCTGACCTAGAACTCCTCCGGCATGAATATTATCTTTGCCTTCGTTACCTGCTGCGATTACGACCTGTCGCCCTTTGCCTGTGGCGATTAAATTATCCACGGCAATTTCCAGCGGATCAGTTCCGTCATGCGAACTGTAATGCCCACCAACGCTCAAATTAATCACAAACGGCTCATTCAAAGTGGTGGACTGCGTACGGACAAACGACATCGCCGCAATCAAATCATCATCGGCAAAGCTGGCGGTAGCGGTGGTGCTGCGGGTCGCCTTAACAACAATCAAATCCGCTTCGGGAGCAATTCCGGTATAGGTTCCGGCGGCGATGGAATTCCCTGTCCCAAGCCCGTTGCCGGCGGCTGTACCCGCAATGTGCGTACCGTGTCCGTTCACATCTTTTTCATTAATTGTGGATGAACCTTGCAGCGCGTTATTGATTTCAGTTTCGGAATAAACCCGCCCAACGCCGCCGGGCCCCGTGCCTGCGACATCGCTCATATCCCACAAGGCTTTGACGCGCGTCGTCCCATCGGTCTTGCGAAAATCTCCGTGTCGCCAATCAATACCCGAATCAATCATTCCAACGACTACGCCTTTGCCTGTCACGTTATTTTCGGTGCGAGCCTGTGCTGCTTTGATCGCAGAATTCGCAGCATCGTTGACAGTAGCGGCGACAGGTTTTATCAGGGAATTTTGCTTGATGCTCAGCGGAGTTTTAAATTTTGCAGATTGTAATCGCTTAACATACGGCAGAGCCGCCAACGCGGGAATATCTTCGATTTTGACTTCTGCTACAGCTAAGTTACCAATGCGTGCGCGGATGCCACTGGCTTCAATAATTTGGCTTTCATCTTCAGAATCCAAAGTCATAATGACACCAACCGTTCCTGCGCCTTCGTTGATACGAATGCGTTCGCGGGATTCTTCCGCACGAAATTTTTGACGGGTAAGGTTTTGTAGTTCTGAATCTAATTTGTTCTCAATTTCGCGCGAAGCCTGTACCGAAACCGAAGTATTTAGATAAAAGAAAATTGCGCTGACCAAGGCACAAAGCACGACACAGGTGAGAGTTTTTGGCTGGGATGTTCTGAGCATGATCCGGGTTCCTTCAACTGCTAATCTAGCGACGTTTTCTAAGGTATGATGGGGCCGAAAACGTGCGCAGGAACGAAAGATTCCTTGCTCAATACAAATGCCGATTACCCTCTTTTTTCCACTGAATCCGAAAAAGAATTATCAGGCAAATATTGTTATTCGTGAGAAATGCAGAAGCCTGCACGCAGTAAGGGCGTCGGTGCAATTGGAATAAATTATGCAGAAACCGAGGAATTTTCACATGATGTACTGGCGCCCTTACTGCGTGCAGGCTTCTGCATTACCAGCCTTCTCGTTTTCGCAGTGCTTCGATATGCGCGAGGTGATGGCTGCCGTGCCAATCATAGAGCCGGAGTTGCGTATCTAACGTCATGGCTCCATTGGCTGGATGCACAAAAGTTCGCGCAAAACTGACATCAGGCAGCACCCGCATCAACCTCGTCCAGCGTTCATGGATTCCATCCAGTAATGAGAGGGAAACTTCTAATTCAGCAGTTTTGGCGTCGGATAATTCTGCCCACGCGGCTTCGTCATAAGGCTTAATCGTTGGCGCATCTTCCGTTAATCCGAGGCGAAAACGAATGTAAGCATTCATGTGGCTATCAGCGACATGATGAACGACCTGTCGCACCGTCCATCCGTCAGGACGATATGGCGTCGCCAATTGTGCTTCGGACAAACCTTGGACAGACGCTCGCAATCGCAGAGGAAGCGTGGCAATTTTTTCAATTAATTCCTGGCGCGAAAGGGATTCTTTTTCTTCCCAATTGAAATCGCCAATCGGGTATCGTAAATCTTCAGACATCAAATTTCCTCCTAAAGTTGAGTGCCTGAATGCTACCATTGCTGGAGCCGGAATGTCCAAGCTATCTGAGACAAACCACAGGCTGAGTTGGGGGAAAATCAACTCAAAAATAAAGGAAATAATTTGAAGTCCAGTGACATTCGGCTCGACCGCTAAGTCGCCGAATGGATGTGTGTGCTAATCAATCAAAAATCTGTCAGTCAATGCTTTTTAGTAGTTATTGGTCAAGCTTAGGCAGAAGTCGCCCGGAACCAGGTCGGAACCAGATTTCTTCGTAAACTAACGAGCAAAAAACCAATCCTTGTTTGTGGTACCTGCAAAGCCTTCGCTTCACCGTTCAAATTCACTCCATTGCTGCAACCGGGGCAACATTTGGAATATTGAAAAATTGGATAGGAACAGGTTTCACACCTCATACAAAACAGTCCTCCTTAAATACAAATCTAACGTTATCTGACCGCTGTGAGGGCACTTTGTTGAAGGTGAGGGAACAACAATGAACCCATTATAAATTTTTATTCCCGTTTGTCACTACAGATAATTTTCATAATTCATAGTCATACTGTGTATTTTTTTCATAGTTACGCATAGGCTCAAACTGCTAGTTGAAAAAATGACACACCTCGCCATTCGCGCCGTCGAAAAGCTTTCACTGGCAAGATTATTCGTGGGAGCCTCCTTCCCTCGGCTGTTATTCTCAACTATTATTGCCTGATGCAGCTACGCCCCTTCCAACTCGCCGTTATTTCAGGCATCCCGCTGAAGGCGGATTTGTTGTGGCTGCCAATGGTGACGATTCATTTTTGGATCGTCTCACTTTTTCTTTCCAATCAATCGGATGACTCCAGCCTTTCCCAAGCCTTAATTTTTGGAGCCATTCTGACGCTCCTGATGTTCGCCTCAATTATTGTCCACGAATTGGGTCACGCCTTCGTTGCCAGATTGGAAGGCATCAATACCACTGAAATTCGTTTGCATGTTTTCGGCGGCTACGCCCGTTTAGCGAGTGACCCGAAAACGGCGATGGCAGAATTGCGTATCGCTATTGCCGGCCCCGTAGCCTCATTCTTACTGGGACTTTTTTTCTTGTTATTCCTGATGGCGACCCAAGCCGTCGTCACCGGAGAATTACATGATTTGCTGCGCTCCACTTTTCTTTATCTCTTCACCGGAAATGTGGCGTTGGCGATGTTCAATCTGATTCCCGGTTTACCACTGGACGGCGGACGAGTGCTGCGCGCCTTTCTCTGGCATCGCAAAAAAGACATCGTCGCCGCAACCTTAATTGCTAAGAATTTGGGCGTCGCGCTCGCGTACATTCTTGCAGTGTATGCCGCATATCGCCTGTTATGGTGGCGCGATCCATTCACAGCAATCTGGATGATCGTCCTTGCCTTTATGCTGAAAAGGTCGGCAGAAGAAGATTACCGCTATCGCAAAATGCAATCTGAATATCAGCAGGATTCAAATATTGCCGGAACTGTCGCCGCAGTCATGAGCCGTCCTCCGATCACCGTCACACCCGAAATGCTCATCAGCGAATTCATTGACCGAATTCTTGATAAGCACCGCCACACCAGCTACCCCGTAGCCCAAAATGGACGATTACACGGAATGCTTCATCTGGAAAAACTGCGCGGATTGCCCGAAGCAGAGTGGCATAAAAAAACCGTCCGCGAGGTGATGCTGCCAGTAAATGATTCCCTGTTTATTCCCGCGAAAGCTTCGTTGGAATTTGCAACTTCCAAAATTAAGGCGACGCCGTTGCATCATTTGGCAGTAATTGACAACGACGGAATTGTCGTCGGATATTTAAGCCCAAAAGATTTGAATATAGAAATGGCAGAAGCCCGCACGTAGTAAGGGCGCCAGTACTTTACTCAAACTTTCAAGGTAAACGAATTATTTATTTTCAGTGCGAAGGCGCCCTTACTGCGTGCGGGCTTCTGCATTATTTTATTATGCTCAGTGCTATTCGAGAAAACGTTCGCCTCGCCCCTTATACGACTTTGCGCATCGGAGGCATTGCACGTTATTTCGTAGATGTCACCAACGAAGACCAGCTCCGCGAAGCCATAGATTTTGCCAAAGCCAAAGCTCTGGATATTTTCGTCCTCGGCGGCGGCAGCAACGTCCTCATCGCCGATGCCGGATTTAAAGGCGTCATCCTGCACATCGCCCTCGAAGGAATTTCTTTTGATCCGCAAAAAAACGAAGTCATCGCCACTGTCGCCGCCGGAGAAAATTGGGACAATTTCGTCAATCAATGCATTGCACAAAACTTATCGGGAGTTGAATGCTTGAGCGGAATCCCCGGCAAAGTCGGCGGAACCCCGATTCAAAATGTCGGAGCTTACGGTCAGGATGTCAGCGAAACAATTGTCAAAGTTCGCGCCTTTGATCGGCAGACAAAATCTATTGTCGAACTCACGAATCAACAATGCGGATTTGGTTACCGTTCCAGTATTTTTAATTCTACTGAGCGTGACCGCTACGTCGTCGTTGAAGTCACCTTTCGTCTGAAAAAAAATGGTGACCCAGCCTTGCGCTATCCTGACCTACAAAAATATTTCGAGACCGGCGAAGCCCTGCCAACATTGGCTGAAGTCCGCGCCGCCGTCTTAGCAATTCGCGCCAGCAAAGCGATGGTCATCACTCCGAACGATCCTGACAGCCAGAGCGTCGGATCATTTTTCAAGAATCCAATTGTGATTGCTGAAAAATTTGCTGAGATCAAAAAAGCCGCAAAAAAATTGCAGATCAAAGAAGTGCCGCACTTCCCTGCCGCCGACAATAAAATAAAAATCCCCGCGGCGTGGTTGATCGAACAAGCTGGATTCGTGAAAGGATACTCGCGCGGACGCGTCGGAATTTCTTCCAAGCATACGCTCGCGCTCATTAATAAAAGCAATGCTACAGCGGATGAAATGTTGACGCTGATGCGTCGGATTCAAGAAGAAGTGAATAAAAGATTTGGAGTCGCGCTCCTGCCGGAACCAATCTATGTCAGCAGTGAAGGTTGGTAGAGAAAATCCGTCAAAATAAAAATTAGGCAGCTTCGAATTGCAACAGCGGAACAGTACGAGGAGCCGTAGCGACTTGGTAAATGCGACGAGTTACCAAGTCGCTACGGCTCCTCGTACTGTTCCGCGCCGTGCGGCGCATCTACAGCAAATTTAGCTTGAATGTTCAGGGAGATAAATTGCCACTAGCTAATGGTCTTTGAAAATTAAATCCGGCAACGCGCTGAAAGCGCAGTCAGATGGTAGCCAGTGGCAAGACCGTTTCGGTCGCCGCCTCTGGTACAGGTCGAGCGTCATACCGCGTCCTGAAGGGACGCGAAGATATTTTCCGGAATCCGAAGCTCTGTCGCCCCGCTGGGGCTTGGGGATTTGGTGCGACTATTTCCAGGGGTGGCGCGAAGACGCTTACCCCTGGCTAATATCTGGTTGCCCCGCTGGGGCATCTGTTGCCGGATTTAATTTTCAAAGACCATTAGCTAGTAGCAATTCATTCAATTCACATGAACACTCAAATTGAAAACGCTGTAGGTTTGAGGTCGCATGCCTCGCTATATTCGCCAAAAACCACCGATCCCCGCTCACAGGAAAAGACTTACCAGCATCTTCACGCCGCTAATTCCTTTGTTTTCAATAAAGGTTAAAAAGCAAAAGGGTGTGTAACTTTTACACGATTCTTGTAAAGCGTTGACGAAATAAGAGTTTAGCGCGAAATCGTGACTGCTCCGCAAGCATAGATGTGATCTCCTTTGTTTAGTAGTAATTAGGTGAGGTGCACCGGGATGTGCCGGGCATTTTTGCCCTACTATTTTTGAGATGTGCCAAAATGGGCTTGTAAATTCTTTAAATTATGGTATTTACAGAGGGTACTGTTGGAGTGCTGATCGAACCTTTGAGGAACTGAAACTAAATTTTTAACAACTTGGTCGTTATCGCATCGTGAAATCCGTTAGCAAGTTTTCCGCGTAGTAGTCAAAGAACAGTTACTACAAAATCAAAAACTTTTCTTTCACAGGAGATTTCACATGCGACACCAACTAATTTCGTTAGCGCTGGCAGCTCTCTTTGCCGGAGCCTGCGCCACGACCCCACAACCAACAGTAACCACTTCGGCAACACCCAGTCCATCAGCAAAAACCATGTCCTCTGCTGATATTGAAAAAGCGATCCTGCAAATTGAGAAAGACGGAACCGTAGCCATGGTCAAAGATGACATCGGCTTTGTCGAACGTGTCATGACAGATGATTGGATGTGGACGATGTCGAATGGGATGATGATCGGGCGTGCCGATTTAATCAAAGATGTAAAAGCGGGCAATTACAAATTTGAAGACGTTTCGATGTCAGATTTACACGTCAAAGTTTACGGTGACACCGCGATTGTGATGGGCAAACAAACGACCAAAGGAAAATACAAGGGGCAGAATATTAGCGGAACAGAAGCCTTCACCGACACCTTCGTGAAGATGAACGGACAATGGCGTTGTGCTGCGACGCACAATTCGCCCGCAATGAAAAAGTAATCTATTTCTTGTTTTGTACCCGCTTTATAATTTGCATCCAAAGGTCAATTATGAAGCGGGCATTGCTGCGTCTTGAATTCGCCTTGGGACAAAAATCAATCAACCGTTTTCGTGAGCTTGATTCCTTGCGCGACAATCACTAACTTACTCTAAGTTGTTGATTGATATTGAGAGCCACAACAGCTACTTCCCCGGAAAGTAAATATATGAAAACCACGAACCTACTGCTCATCACTCTTGTTTCCAGTCTCACTTGGACAACCATCTTGGCACAGCACGAACATCAGGCGACAGCCAACACTAAACCCGCGACGATGATGTCTGGCTTGGGCAATTTGCACCATCCGGTCTCGACGAAGAATCCAGAGGCGCAGAAATTTTTCGATCAGGGGCTGACACTGATTTATGCCTTTAATCACGAAGAGGCGACGCGATCTTTTCAACGAGCGGCTGAACTTGACCCGAAATTGGCAATGGCATGGTGGGGTTACGCCTTAGCGGTCGGGCCGAACTATAACGAGTCAACCATTGATCCGGCGCGGATGAAAGCTGCGGTCGAAGCGATGCAAAAAGCGCAAGCGGCACTGAGTAACGCATCAGAAGCCGAACGCGTCTACATTGATGCCATGACGAAACGATTTTCGCTAGAAGAAAAACCTGATGTCAAAAAATTGGGCACAGATTACAGCACAGCGATGCGTGAAGTGTTCCGGCAATTCCCTGATGACTTGGACGCAGCAACACTTTACGCTGACAGCTTGATGAATGTGCAGCCATGGCAACTATGGTCAAGAGATGGCAAGCCGCTCGGCAACACGGAAGAAATCGTGTCCGTACTGGAAAGTGTTTTGCGCCGCGATCCACAACACATTGGCGCAAATCACCTCTACATTCACGCCGTTGAAGCTTCGCGTAATCCACAACGCGGCCTGCCAAGCGCGGGCGTCTTAGGCAAGCTGGTTCCATCTGCCGGACATTTGGTTCACATGCCAGGGCATATTTATATTCGTACAGGCGATTATGCCGAAGCCGCCAAAGTCAATATTGACGCGGCGAACGTGGATCGTCAGTACATCAAAACGACGGGCGCAAACGGTATGTATCCGGCGATGTACTTCAGTCACAATCTGCATTTTCAAGTCGAGAATTTCAATCGCACAGGCCAATACGCCGAAGCCAGCCGCGCGGCGCGTGAGTTACAAGCAAATGTGCAACAACACATCAAAGCCATGCCAATGGTGGAAGGCTTTATGCCGTATCCGATGTTTGTGTTATTGCGTTTTGGCAGGTGGGAACAAATGCTGAAGTTGCCGGAACCAGATAAATCGCAAGCCATCACCACTACGGTTTGGCATTACGCGAGGGGGATTGCGTTGGCAGCAACAGGCAAAGTGGCTGAAGCAAAACGTGAACAGCAAATCTTCAATAGCATTGTAAAAGATATTCCAGGTGAAACGCCCTTCGGTTTGAATCCCGCGAAAGACGTGCTGGCAATCGCGCAATCCGTGTTGGAAGCCCGCATTAATTGGGCGCAAGGCAATAAGTCCGCCGCCATCGAAGCCTGGCGCAAAGCGGTTGTCGCACAAGACGCGCTCAACTATGACGAACCGCCTGGCTGGTATTTTCCCGTGCGAGAATCGCTCGGTGCGGCACTGTTGTTGAATGGAGAGGCCGCTGCTGCCGAAAAAATCTTTCGGGAAGATTTGGAATTCAATCCACGCAACGGGCGATCCTTGTTTGGTTTGTTGGAAAGCCTGAAAGCCCAAGGCAAAAATGATGCAGCCCAATGGGTCGAAGCGGAATTTAAAGCAGCGTGGAAAAACGCGGATGTCCAACTCACGCGTGAGAATTTACTTTGATACATTCGGTAATCGGGATAGGTACGGTTATGAAATCAGACTTTGAGCATTTACTCGTCGAAACAAACCTTCACATTACCCGCATCACATTGAACCGTCCCGACAAACGCAATGCACTTTCGTTGGAATTGATGCAAGAATTGATCACGTGTTTTCGTAAACTTGACCACAACACGCACGTCATCATTGTAGCCGCCGCAGGCCCGGCGTTTTCTGCCGGACACGACCTCAGTGAAATGATAAACCGTTCGCTTGATGAGTACCGCGAAATCTTCGATACCTGCGTAGATTTGATGACTACCATCCAAAATATTCCACAGCCCGTCATCGCCGAAGTCCACGGCATCGCCACTGCTGCGGGCTGTCAATTAGTCGCCACGTGCGATTTAGTAATGGCTGCTGAAAATGCAAAATTCGCTACGCCGGGAGTGAAGATCGGATTATTTTGCAGTACGCCAATGGTTGCCCTGAGCCGCAGCATCGGGCAAAAACGCGCCCTCGAAATGTTACTCACAGGCATAGCCATTGACGCGCAAACCGCGATGGAATGGGGCTTAGTCAATCACGTCGTCCCTGCCGAAAAACTATCCGCCGAAACCTTCGCCCTCGCCGAACAAATCGCCTCCGCCAGCCCGTTAATTCTCGGCATCGGCAAACAGGCATTTTATCAACAAATAAATTTGGATCAAGCGAAGGCGTATGAATACACTAAAGAAGTGATGAGCCAGAACGCGATGGCAGCAGATGCACAGGAAGGTATTGGCGCGTTTTTGGAAAAACGGACGCCGTGCTGGGTTGGAAAATAATGGATTATTTAGGACTCTGCATTTTCACTGCATTAAAGTATAATTCCGGTCGAGGTAAATTTTATGCAAACGGCTTACATCATAACTGGCACACTTAACGACGATCAGACAGTAACACTCGACGAAGCGTTGCCGCTCAAACCAATGAAAGTCAGACTCTCCGTCGAACCACTCACAACTACGCACTCGCGCCCACATGACGAAGTTGTTGCTGAGATTTGGGCACGACAGAAGGCGCGTGGACACGTCCCACGAACACGCGAAGAAATTGATGCAGAGCTACAAATTGAACGTGATAGCTGGAATGACTAACGATGCGCTACTACCTTGACGCTGCCCCAATAATTTATCTGGTCGAACAAAGGCAACCATTTGCTACCGCAGTAAGAAAAAAACTCTCAACAGCAGGACTTGTTCTTGTCACAAGCGAGTTGACACGCCTAGAATGCCGCGTCAAACCTTTACGCGAAAGCAATGCAAAGTTGCTGAAAGATTTCGATGATTACTTTTTGTTCACAATCGCCGAGCTGATTCCATTGACTCGCAACGTGATAGATCGTGCTACAGAAATTCGCGCAAATTTCAATTTCAAAACGCCAGACTCATTACATCTTGCCGCAGCAATGATCGCTAAATGCGATGTATTTCTCACCAACGATCAACGTCTCAGCCGTTTTACAGGCATTAGAATTGAAGTTCTTTAACCCAACCCTCTGCAAATCCACAGCTATAGATTTTGCTTGACCGCTCACATTCCTGCGTTAGAATTCACTCCGTTGCATACTCAGTTCTCAGACAAAAAGTGCGCCCCCTTTATAACCTCAAATATTGGAGACAGCGGAACCATGAAAAAATTATTATTTGGACTTTTCGTATTGCCGATTTTGGCAGCATGGATGGCGATTCCAGTCCTTGCTCAAAAACAAAGTAACTTCGGAAAACCGGAAGCTTTGCAAATTTTAAAAAATGCCAAGAACGAAATTAAAAAGCATTATTACGACGAAAAGTTTCACGGTATAAATCTCGACGAACAGTTCAATAAAGCCGAAGAAAAAGTCAAAAATGCCCAAAATACTGGACAACTGATGGGCATTATTGCGCAGACGTTGCTGGAATTTAATGACTCGCATTTATATTTCAGCCCACCTTCTCGCATGAATAAATTTGAGTATGGTTTTCAAATCGGAGCCGTTGGCGAAGATGTTGTGATTACTGCCGTCAAGCCTGGTTCTGATGCCGAAAAACAAGGACTGCAAATGGGCGACAGAGTGAGCAATATTAACGGCTACCCTGCGCTGCGCGAAAAACTTTGGGTACTACGTTATTTGTTTTATTCATTGCGTCCGCAAACCACGCTGAGACTCATGATTAAAACTCCTGAAAATACTGAGAAAACGATAGACATCCAGGCAAAAATTCGTCAGGGAAAACAAGTTACCGACCTGACAAATTCCATTGAAATCAACAATCTTTTGCGCGATCTTGAAAGCGATGCCCATTTGAATCGTCAACGCTACGCCAAGCTCGGAGATGATATTTTTATCTGGAAAATGACCGGATTCGATGTCGAAGAAAGTGTCGTTGATGGAATGATGGGACGTGCCAAAAAATCCAAAACTTTGATTCTGGATTTACGTGGCAACGGCGGCGGCTACGTGACAACACTTCAGCGGTTAGTCGGAAGTGTGTTTGATAAAGAAGTGAAAATTGCTGATCGAAATGGTCGCAAAGAAATGAAACCCGTCATTGCCAAGAAACGAGGCGATGGTTTTGCTGGAAAAATTATTGTCTTGATTGATAGCAGTTCAGGTTCTGCGGCAGAGATTTTCGCTCGTGTTATTCAACTTGAAAAACGCGGTACAGTAATCGGTGATCGCTCCGCTGGAGCTGTGATGGAGGCGTTAGGTTATTCCTTCCAAATTGGCATGGACACAATTATTCCGTATGGATTCAGCATCACCGACGCAGATGTCATTATGACTGACGGCAAAAGCCTCGAACATGTCGGAGTAACTCCTGATGAAATGAGGCTTCCTACGCCGAAAGATTTAGCAGCGGGACGCGATCCGGTTTTAACTTATGCGATTGAATTGGCTGGAGCGAAAGTCTCACCAGAAGATGCGGGAAAAATGTTCCCGATTGAATGGCCAGTTAAATAAACAACCCCGCAGCAAGCTGACAGGGTATTACACCCATAGTGAATAAATTCTGCAAAGAAATTTTGTAAGAGCGGCATCTTCAACAATGCCGCTCTTTGTACTTCCCAACATTAACTCGCCGCGCTCACAATCGAATCATCATCCGTCGCCGTAGTCTTTTCAAATTTCGGTAACGATTGATCGCGGTCGCCGTCGCGTTCTTCGCGGAGGCGGTGTTCGTGGGCAGCTTTGATGAAGCTTACAAATAATGGGTGCGGATCAAGCGGTTTTGATTTCAGTTCGGGATGAAACTGGCAGCCCAGAAACCACGGATGGTCTTTTAATTCTACGATCTCGACAAATTTTCCGTCCGGTGATTTGCCTGAAAATGTTAGTCCATTTTCCGCTAAACGATCAATGTATTTCGGATTGAATTCGTAGCGGTGACGATGCCGCTCTGAAATGACTTCTTTCCCGTAAACCTTCCGCGCCAACGAATCATTTTCCAGTTCGCAATCATAGGCTCCCAGCCGCATCGTGCCTCCCAAATCTTCGACGCCCAGCAAATCACGCAGCTTGAAAATTACCGGATCAGTCGTATCGGGGTCGAACTCTGTCGAATCCGCCGTATCAATTTCACAAACATTCCGTGCGAATTCCATCGAAGCGCATTGCATCCCCAGACAAATTCCAAAAAACGGTTTCTTCTCACGACGCGCAAAGCTGATGGCGCGAATCATACCGCTGACGCCGCGCTTGCCGAATCCGCCCGGAACCAGGATTGCATCCAACTCGCGCAAACGGTCTTCCCAGCGTTCATCGGTCATCAATTCTTCGCTCTCAATCCAACCGAATTTCACTTTAACCTGATTCGCAAAACCGCCGTGATACAGGGCTTCGTTCAGGCTTTTGTAGGAATCTTCAAAATCCACGTACTTGCCGATAATGCCTATTTTTACGGTCTCGCGTGAGCTTTGAATGCGATTGACCAGTGCCGCCCATTGCCGTAAATCCGTGTCACCAATCGGCAAGCGCAACAGCTCGACAATCAAATGATCCAAACCTTCACGATTAAAAACCAATGGCACTTCATAAACGGATTTCACATCCTGCGCAGTGATAACGGCATCTTCAGAAACGTTGCAGAAGAGCGCAATTTTCGCCTTCATGTCCGCCGGAATTTGACGATCACAGCGGCACAGCAAAATGTCCGGCTGAATGCCGATGCCCAATAATTCTTTGACGGAATGCTGCGTCGGTTTGGTCTTTAATTCACCGGAAGCGGCGATGTACGGCACAAGTGTCAGATGCACGAAAATTGAATTGCCGCGCCCGACTTCATTGCTTAATTGACGGATCGCTTCGAGGAACGGCAGAGATTCGATGTCGCCGACTGTGCCGCCGATTTCGACGATCATTACATCTACATCCTGCGAAATTTTTTTGATCGCATCCTTGATTTGATTGGTGATGTGCGGGATGACTTGAATCGTTTTGCCGAGATAATCGCCGCGCCGTTCTTTCTCAATCACAGAAAGATAAATGCGCCCCGTCGTCCAGTTGTTGGATTGCGTGAGCTTTGCATGCGTATAGCGTTCGTAATGCCCTAAATCAAGATCGGTTTCGGCTCCATCGTCTGTTACAAAAACTTCGCCGTGCTGAAACGGAGACATCGTTCCCGGATCAACATTGATGTACGGATCGAATTTCATGATATTGACGGACAACCCACGCGCCTCAAGCAAAGCCCCAATCGAAGCGGCAGCAATGCCCTTGCCTAAGCCACTGACCACGCCACCTGTTACAAAAATATATTTCGGCATTCTTCTCCTGCGATACAGCGTAAACTTTCCAGTTTGCGCCACATTTTCCCGCTTCAACTCTGATGAATAATTTAATAAAGATTACGCTCTGGAGGTAACACTAAGCTTAATCGCAGAGCCGTCGAACGTCAACGGATGGCGCATTAACTTTTGTTTCTGAACCATCTTCACGAATAGCTATAGATGAAAAATCGAATCGCACAATTTCCTTTCTCTTTTTCCTGAGAGGTTCTATGCCGTGAGATCAGGTTTTCTTTCGGGCATTATCTGTAATATGCTGCCAACAGGTTTTATTTCGCATTGCTCATTTAAAAATAGCTGAGTTTTGTAGTTCAAACGTAACTAAAAAAATTATTACATGTTGCATTTTCACCCGAGCCAGAGATGGGTTGTCGTAATCTGCACTACTGTCGCAGCCTTGCTGGGAGCTGCGTCACTGATTACAGTCAGTGCGCAATATCGCTTCGACCACTGGACGGCGGATAACGGCTTGCCACAAAATTCGGTGCGCGACATTGTGCAGACGCGCGACGGTTATTTGTGGATTGCGACCTTTGACGGACTGGTGCGCTTTGACGGCGTGCGCTTCACCGTATTCAACAAGAGCAATGCACCGGGATTGCCCGGCAACCGTTTCATTTACCTGCATGAAGATCGGCAAGGCGATTTGTGGGCAGTGCTGGAAAACGGCGAGATCGTGCGGCGGCATCAGGGGCGCTTCTCGATGTACACAGCGCAGGGTATGCCCGAAGGCATACCGTTATTGGGTGAGGACGAACAAGGCAATGTGGTGCTTTACAGTTACAAACTGCTGCACCGAGTTCAGGGCCTTTATTCGGAAGCGGAATTCATCGCGCACACCTGGCGTTGGTCAGCAGACAGGTTTCAACCGGCGGAAGATTTGCGCGCTGTTTATTCCGGGCCGCGCCTACCCTTTGCCGAAAATCTGACGGTGAACTTTTTAAGAGTCATCGCGGGCGAGGTATGGCTCGCCACGCCGGAAGGAGCGATTCGTTTTCGGAAAGGCGGCAGCGCGCAGGTTTATAGCGAGCAAACAGGGTTGCCGGGCAAACAGCCTCGGCTGATTTTGAGCCAACAGGGAATCCGGCAAGTCGTCACGCGCGATGCCACAGGGCGTCTGTGGCTGACGGAACTGCAATCCATGCAAAGCCAGTTGTTGAGCCAGCAGGAACCGGAAGGCTTCAAAAGCGGTGCTGGTTTTGCTGACAGCGAAGGCAATTACTGGTTCGACACCAAGGGCAATGGGCTGTTTCGCGCGCGCCGCCAAACGATCACACCGCTCGGCAAAGCGCAGGGATTGAGCAACAGTGAGGTTTATCCGCTGCTCGAAAGCCGCGACGGATCGCTCTGGATCGGTACGACAGGCGCGGGCCTGTTTCAGTTCAAGGACGGCACCCTGCGGGCTTACCCACCGACGCAAAAAAAATCTGATGATTTCCAGGGCATCACGCACTCCCTTTATGAAGACCGCGCCGGGCAATTGTATGTCAACGGATCGTGGCGCCTGGTGGAGCAACGTTTTGTTACTGAAGCGTGGGCGAAGACGCTGTTGAGCATTGGAGTTAATGCTAACTGGACGATGTGCCAGGAACCTACGGGCGCGTATTGGGTGGGCACGGATAAAGGAGTCATGCGCATCAAGAATGGTTCGCTCACGCATTTGACCACCAAAGACGGGCTAGCCGGCAATGACACCAAAGTCATTATCGAAGACGGACAGGGCGGCCTCTGGCTGGGCAGTTACGGCGGCGTCACGCATTACCGCGACGGCAAGTTTACGGCGTGGACGGAAAAGGATGGCTTGCCCGGCAACACAGTGCGTGCGCTCAAGCTCGACAGCGACGGCACGCTCTGGATCGGCACGTATGACAGCGGATTGGGGCGCTTCAAGGACGGACGGTTCACGCGCTACACGACCAAAGATGGCTTGTTCGACAACGGCGTTTTTCAAATACTGGAAGACGATTTCGGCTGGTGCTGGATGAGCAGCAATCGCGGGCTGTATCGCGTCCGCAAACAGGAACTCAACGATTTCGCGGAAGGCAAAATTCAAGCCATCAACTGCCTCGCCTATAACAAGAGCGACGGCATGCCCAGCACCGAATGCAACGGCGGACGCTGGCCTGCGGGCATCAAGACCCGCGACGGCAAGTTGTGGTTTCCGACGATGGAAGGCGTAGCCATCGTTGACCCCGCCAACGTCAAAGCCAACTCGCAACCGCCACCCGTCGTGTTGGAAGAGATGCGCATTAACAACCAACCGGTGGCGAATGAGGTGTGGCAATCTTCAATTCTCAATCCTCAACCCTCAATCTCTATCCTACCCGGTCAGGATAATTTCGAGATCGCGTATACGGCACTGAGTTATATCAATTCCGAAAATATGCGGTTCAAATACAAGCTGGAAGGCGCGGACGCCGACTGGGTAGACGCGGGCACGCGGCGCACGGCGTACTTTTCGCATCTCGCGCCCGGCGCTTATACCTTTCGCGTGATTGCAGCGAATGCCGACGGCGTGTGGAATCAGGAGGGCGCGCGCTTGCGGATTCAAATCGTGCCGCCGTTTTATGGCACGTGGTGGTTTCTCACGTTGAGCGGGCTGGCTATCGCGGGCGTAGCGTTCGCGGCGATCAGATACCGCGTGCGGCAAGCCGAAGCGCGCGCGGCGGCGCAACAGGAATTCTCGCGTCAGTTAATGGAATCGCAGGAAGCCGAGCGCAAACGCATCGCCGCCGAACTGCACGACAGCCTGGGGCAGCAACTGCTGGTCATCAAGAACTGGGCGATGATCGGCCTCCACTCCGCAAACGGAGCGGCGCAACCGCACGAACCGCTGACGGAAATCTCTACGACCGCGTCGCAGGCGATTGATGAAGTGCGGCAGGTGGTCTATGACCTGCGCCCTTATCAGCTCGACAAAATTGGGCTGGCCAATACGCTGCACTTTATGATCGAAAAGGTCGGCGCGGCAGCCGGGCTGGAAATTCAAACCGAGTTCGGCGCGATTGACGAACTGTTCCCCCCTAACGAACAAGTCACGCTTTATCGCATCGTGCAGGAATGCGTGAACAACATCGTCAAGCACGCGCAAGCCACCACCGCCCGCGTCGCCATTACCCCGCACGGTGAAACGGTGCGCATGTTGATCGAAGACAACGGACGCGGGTTCGCGGTGGCGCAACGACAGGGCAGCGGCTTCGGGTTACAGGGGCTGCACGAACGCGTGCGGATACTCAAAGGTGAAATGACCATTGATTCTGCGCCGGGCAACGGCACAAAAATTCAGATCACGATTGATCGCAAACAAAAACAACAACAATGAACACTGAAATTCGCATTGTGATTGCTGACGACCATCCGGTTTATCGGCGTGGTTTGAGTATGACCATCGCCGCCGCGCCCGGCTTCAAGATCGTCGCCGAAGCCGACGATGGCGATGCCGCATTGGAGTGCATTCGCCGCGAAGAACCCGACGTTGCCGTCCTCGATGTAGATATGCCGGGCCAGGGCGGCTTTGATGTCGTGCGCGCCATGCAACAATTGCATCTGGCGACCGAAGTCGTCTTCCTGACGATGCACAAGGACGAAGGGCTATTTAACACGGCGCTTGATCTGGGCGTGAAAGGTTACGTGCTCAAAGACAGCGCCATCACCGACATCGTCGCGGGCATCAAAGCCGCCGCCGCCGGAGAAAATTACATCAGCGCCCCGCTCGCCACTTATCTCGTCAAACGCAGCCAGCGCCGCACCAGCTTTGCCGCTGCGCAACCTTCCATCAACGACCTGACGTCCACCGAATTGCGCATCCTCAAACTGATCGCCGAACACAAAACCAGCCGCGAAATCGCCGAACAGCTTTTTATCAGCGTCCGCACCGTCGAACGCCACCGCCTCAACATCGGCCTGAAACTCGACCTGCACGGCAGCAACGCGCTGCTCACATTCGCGTTGGAAAATAAGCAGCAGTTGGTTTGAAAAGTAGTCACTTGTTAGTCGCAGCGGATAATCGTCTCCGTCACGCTCCGGCTCCGTAGGAGCCAAATGTTTATAGAACCGTGCGGCAATTGCTCCCCAGCTCCATAGGAGCGAAATGTGCAGATGCCGCTCCTACGGAGCTAGGGAACGATGACACACCCAAGCTATAAACATGCCGCGCCGCTGGCGCTAAAACCCTTGCCAACAAGGGCTACGAGCTATGAAGAGACTTCAGCTACGTAGCCCTACGCATGCCAAAATGCGTAGTCCTGTGCACGCCAAAATGCGTAGCTCCCTGAATACCCACGCCCGTCTATTTCCCGCACAATCCCAGCCGTCACAAAAGAGTGAACAGGAAGTAACTTGATGAAAATTTTACTGGCAGAAGACAACGCGGCGATGCGTCAGATGATCCGGCGCATTCTGCACGGACTGGCTGACGAAACCTGCGAATGCGGCAGCGGTGCTGAGGTTTGTGCGTTGTACGCGGCGCAACAACCCGACTGGGTGCTGATGGATATTGAGTTGCCGGGACAGGATGGCATCAACGCGACCCGGCAAATCAAAGCCGCCTGGCCTGAGGCCAACATTCTGATTGTTACCAGTTACGACGAACCCGCCTTGCGGCAGGCGGCACAGGCCGCCGGCGCGTGCGGCTACGTCCTGAAAACCAACCTGCTGGAACTGCGACAACGGTTGCAGGCAGCAGGCGACAACCAATAACGAACACCCCTTCCCCGTGCGGGAAGCGAAAGGAACAAATCCAATGAACCGAAAAATGACGATCACATTTCTAGCCCTGAATCTGTTGCTCGGCCTGCTGCTGAGCGCTACGACCACGCGGGCGCAGGGCTGCGCGACGCCCAGCTTTGGCGCGGCCACCAACTTCGGCGTGGGGCGCGCGCCTATCTCCGTGGCGGTGGGCGATTTCAATGGCGATGGCCAGCCCGACCTCGCCACGGCAAACTTCTTTTCCAACAACGTCTCGGTGCTGCTGGGCAATGGCGCGGGCGGTTTTGGCGGGGCCACCAACTTCGGCGCGGGGGATTTCCCTCAATCCGTGGCGGTGGGCGATTTCAATGGCGATGGCAAGCCCGACCTCGCCACGGCGAACGAGGATTCTAACAACGTCTCGGTGCTGCTGGGCAATGGCGATGGCAGCTTTGGCGCGGCCACCAACTTCGGCGTGGGGATTACCCCTGACTCCGTGGCGGTGGGCGATTTCAATGGCGATGGCAAGCCCGACCTCGCCGTGGCGAACTACAATTCTGGCAACGTCTCGGTGCTGCTGGGCAATGGGATGGGCGGCTTTGGCGCGGCCACCAACTTCGGCGCGGGGGCTGGCCCTAGCTCCGTGGCGGTGGGCGATTTCAATGGCGATGGCCAGCCCGACCTCGCCGTGGCGAACCAGGCTTCTGCCAACGTCTCGGTGCTGCTCGGCAATGGGATGGGCGGCTTTGGCGCGGCCACCAACTTCGGCGCGGGGACTGGCCCTCGCTCCGTGGCGGTGGGCGATTTCAATGGCGATGGCCAGCCCGACCTCGCCGTGGCGAACCAGGCTTCTGCCAACGTCTCGGTGCTGCTCGGCAATGGCGCGGGCAGCTTTGGCGCGGCCACCAACTTCGGCGTGGGGGATGCCCCTCGCTCCGTGGCGGTGGGCGATTTCAATGGCGATGGCAAGCCCGACCTCGCCACGGCGAACGGCAATTCCAACAACGTCTCGGTGCGGCTGGGCAATGGGATGGGCGGCTTTGGCGCGGCCACCAGCTTAGGCGCGGGGATTAGCCCTAGCTCCGTGGCGGTGGGCGATTTCAATGGTGATGGCAAACCCGACCTCGCCGTGGCAAACACCGATTCTGACAACGTCTCGGTGCTGCTCAACACCACTCCGCCCTGCAACACCGCGCCGACGATCACTGCCGCGAGCGTCACGCGCACGGCGGGCGCAGCCGCCAGCAGTGCTGCCATTGCCACCGTCAACGATGCCGAAGACGCAGAGAATACGCTGAGCGTCACGGCCACCCTCGCCACTGGTTCAGGCGTGACTCTCACTGGCATAAGTACGGATAGCAGCGGCAACGTCACCGCCAACATCGCGGCAGACTGTACGGCGACGAATTCCACCTTCACGTTGCAGGTGACTGACAGCGGCGGCTTGTCGGCATCCACGACGCTCACCGTCACGGTCAATGCCAATCAACTGCCCGTGCTCAGTTATCCGAGCAATCCCGGCACAGTCTACGGCACGGCGATCACCGTGACTCCGCTGACCGGGCCGAGCGATGACCTCGGCGTCACCAGCGTGGTCGTCCAGAGCATCACGCCCAGCAATCCCGGCGGCATTACAGTCAACAGCAGCGGCATCGTGACGGTGGCGAATAATGTTCCGGCAGGCACTTACACCGTCACCATTCGCGCCAACGCCGCGTGCGGCAATAAAGATGCCAGCTTCTCGCTCTTCATCGCCAAAGCCGCGTCAATCATCACGTGGAGCAATCCCGCCAACATCACCTACGGGACAGCCTTAAGTGGGGCACAATTGAATGCCACGGCGAATGTCGCGGGCAGCTTCGTCTACACGCCTGCGGCAGGCACAGTGCTCAATGCGGGCAACGGACAAACTCTGTCCGTGAACTTCACGCCAAGCGACACGGCGAACTACAATGCCTCCTCCCGCAGTGTGCTCATCAATGTCGCTAAAGCCACGCCTGTCATTGGCTGGAATAACCCCGCCAACATCACCTGCAACACGCCGCTCGGCGCGACGCAATTGAACGCCACCGCAAATGTCGCGGGCAGCTTCGTTTACACGCCGCCTGCCGGAACCATCCTGAGCCTCGGCAGCGGGCAAACGTTATCGGTGAACTTCACACCCATTGACACGACGAACTACAACACCGCAAGCCGCAGCGTGACGATCAATGTCCTGGACACCACCGCACCCACATTGACGCTCAAGTCCAAACTCACCTTCTGGCCGCCCGATCATATGTATCGTTCGATCACGATGAGTCAGATGGTGCAAAGCGTCAGTGATGGTTGTACCAACACGCTCGGCATCGGCAACGTCGTGATTGAGAAGGTCACGAGCGATGAACCGGATGATGTGGTCGGCACTGCCGATGGCATCACGACGAACGACATCCTGATTGCAGCGGATTGCAAATCGGTGCAACTGCGCTCCGAACGCAATGAAACGCTGAACGGGCGCGTCTATCTCATCACCTTGCGGGTGAAAGACGCATCGGGCAACACGACGCGCAAGGACTTCAAGGTGAGTGTGCCGATCAGTCAGAACGGCACAGCAGCGGTGCAGGACGCAACGGCGCAGACCAAGACGAGCGTTTGTCCGTAATCCTTTCCCCGCTGGAGGGGTGTCGTGACCTGAATGACTCTGCTAATCAGGTTGCGACACCTCGCTTGGGACAAACTGTTCAGGTCGAAAATCGTACAACCTCATTCAGGTCATCGGCCTGACCTGAATGGATACTTCCCCGCCGCACTTTCTATCCACGATCTTAAAGATTGCGTTCTGTGGGCAGAAGGTGCAGGCAGGGAAGATTCGTTAGGTAGGCCATCCGTTTGGGTATCTCGCTACGCCGACGATAATCAGCAGGATCATCCCCAGCGTGACAAATAAATAATTTCGTGCTCGCAGCGAAGCCGGAGACCGTTTCCACTTTGCAGCAAAATGTCCGAGGATTAATGCCAGTGTCAAAATAAATGCGTGTTCATAATGCTGCCGACTCAAGCCCGTCGTAGTTGCCAACAGGATCAATAAAATCAAGCCCATCAGCCATTGCAAATCTATGCAACCCATCAGAATTGCCATGAACGTCCTATCTAGTTTTCCATCGTCTTTTTTGCCCAGCCAGGTCATCAGAAAAACGATTAAAGCGATGATCGCGACGAGGACGACCAGCCAACGAAAATGCGCGTGTGCGGTGTGCAGGAATTGATAAAAATTAGCCATGTT
>JAYVZE010000010.1:0-5653 GCA_043783625.1 Blastocatellia bacterium
CAGGATGCTGGCGTACCAATTAATTTGTGAGCAACGCCGCGCCCCAGGTGAAGCCGGCGCCGAAAGCTAAAAGCAAAATTTTAGCTTTCGGCTGAAGCTGTGCCTGCGCTTCACTAAAGGCAATAAAGGCCGAAGCTCCGCTCGTATTGCCGTAACGATCCACATTCGTAAAAATCCGGCTTTCGTCAATTGCCAGTTTTTTCCCCAGCGTCCGCAACAAATTCAGATTCGCCTGATGCGGAATAATTAAATCAACCTCGTCAAGCGTTAATTGATTGCGCATGAGGATTGTTTGCGCCGCTTCCGTCAATTTCCGAACGGCATGTAAAATGACTGTTCGCCCATTCATTTGCGGAAAAATCTGGGAATTAGAATCCACCCAACGCGCTCCATTCGCAGTGCCGGGAGCGCGTAAACAAAGGTCTTCCGCAAAATTCCCGTCTGACGCAATCAACAAGTCATCCAACCGCCAGGACATTTCATCTTTCGGTTGATCGCTGACGATTATCGCTCCTGCGCCGTCACCAAACAGCATACTAATTTCTGCGCTGCGAGGATTAAGGTCTAACCCTTTGGATTGCGTTTCGGTTCCAAAGCAGCAAATATTTTTTGCCACTTTCGACGCGATCAATCCTTGTGCGAGTTGCAAGCTGTACAAAATCGAAGCGCATCCGGCGCGAATGTCTAACGCCGGAATCATTCGACATCCTGACAACTTTCGCTGTACCAGCGGCGCAATGCCTGGAATTTGAAAATCCGGTGAAAGTGTTCCCCCGATTAAATAATCAAGTTCTTCCGCCTTCAGCGTAGAATTCATCAAAGCATTCTTCACAGCTTCCGTGGCTAAATCCGAAGCCGATTGATGCGCTGCCACCCGGCGTCTTTCCCGAATGCCTGAATTCATTTCTATCCATTCAGGAGTCACGCCGAGCAATGGAGCCAGCTCCGCATTCGTCACAATTCGCTCCGGTAAAAATGCACCCGAAGCAGTCAAATAACAGCTCATACAACAACTCTCGACTTTGTGAGGTAGTCTTCAATTTTCGCCATCGTCTCAAACGTTTCCGGTCGCAGCTCCGCATCACTGACGCGGATTCCAAATTCATTTTCGAGCAGCGTGACGAATTCAACTAACGAAAATGAATCCAATAATCCTGCCTCGAACAGCGAAGTATTGTTCTCCGGCATTTCCGTTCGTGCCTCTTTGGCAGCTTGATGTAAGTAGGTAATGATTGCGTTTGGTAACATATTTTTCCTTTGTTTTTGATGCTCAGAGTTCAAGCTTCAGCTTGTTTTCCGCCAGCGAAGCGCGGCGGAAAGGCAAACTAAAGTTTGAACTCTGAACGGTAATACGCCCGAATTAAGGCATCATGAATTAACGTTCCAACAATTTCGGAGCCGTCATAAGTGGGATGAGTCAAATCTCCTCCCATCAATATTGGTTTGCTTTCGCGCCACTTCGCGACGGTTCCTTCGCCTCCCATCGCCGTAAAAGTATCAAAAAATGCGCAGCCTAATTCCGCTGCCATTCGTCGCTGCGCGGCGATTAATTTTGGAATGGTCGGGCGCGTCATGATTTTCCCGCCAGCCCCGCGCTTACCGCGATCCATCGGGCCGACAAATAAAATCGAAGCCTCCGGCAAAGCCGCTCGAATTCTTCGTACAACTTCTTTCGTGTCTTTTTCGTACACGTCCATCGGCCAGTTTTCGTACTCACTTTCATTCGCTCCGTAACCCAGAATCACTAAATCTGGATTGCGATGCCGCAGTTGTTCAAGCCAGCTCGTTTCATCCATGTAATGATTCAGCAAGCCGATGAACGCCCCGTTAATCCCTAATGAATCGTATTGAATTCCGCGCTCGCCGGATTCCATCACGACACCATACATTCTTAGCTCGCCGTTACCAATCGCCTTTATTTCCAGCGCGTGCGCCCCGTTTTCGACTTTGACCTGATGAAATCCTGAACGTTTTTCATTGCTTGCAGTCGAGACTTTTCCACGTAAAATTCCATCCACGATCACCTCAAATTCTCCGCCGTTCGGCTGTGCTAAAAAATAAATATCGAATGCCGAAACCGACTTCCCGACTTCGCCTTCCTCGGCAGTACTGAAGTGAGCGACCGCGCCTGCGCTGCGGGTTGTAAAGCTCGCGCCACCAAAACCGTAGCGATGATCGCCTTTGGTAATAAACATCGGATCGCTCTCCCACGCTTCGCTCGCCCAATGCTTGATGCCGAAGTGGTAGTACCAGTTCCAGGGCTTTGAAAACAGCACAAAACCGTGTCCGGCATCGCCAAACCGCATCTGCAATTTGCGACGCACCGTCGAAGTAATCCCGTCGCCCGTAATCGGAGAATCGCCGTAATGTGTGATGCGTGTGACGTGATTTCCGGCTTCGGTTTTTTGGAGTGAAGAGATGAAATGCTGCATTGCTTGACCGGATGCGTCTTCAATTTCCCCAGGCGTAGTGGAGATTTGAATTTTTACATTGTCAGGCTCAGCTTTTTTACCTGAGGCAATCATCGCCTTTGCCAAAACTTCAGGGACAGTCAATTGCCACTTTTGGAACCTGGAAAATGCAAATGGAAGTAGAAATAAAATCACGAGACAAGTCAGCGAATGTGCGGTTTTATTGTGTAAAATTAAATTCATAACTTTTTGACCAACCGTAGAAATTAGAAAAAATCTTCGCCATATACATCGGATATTTTTCTATTAGCCCAGCCGTTCACGGCTGGGAGTAAAGGCGATTTTTCACCGAAGTCCGGTTTACCGGGCTTGGAAACAGCTTCAGCTAAAGCACCTTGCAAGCCCGATAAATCGGGCTGAAATAATTTTTCGCATCTCTCCCAGCCGTGAACGGCTAGGCTATTAGAAAATTTTTGTAATTTCAAAGCTTTAAAATTTCGCATAAATAAATGGCACAACATCACTGCTCGCAATCTGATACAAACCCATCGCCAAGCCTGCCAATAAAACAGCTTGCACCGGAGCGGGGAGCCAATCAAAGCCATTCTGCAATCGCTGCCACCAATTTTCCGGCAACCACTGTGCCGCCAAAGTCAGTACGATGATGACAACAATTGGAGTTGGTAAATTTGCTGCATTTGATGTACGTGCCACCAGCGAACGAAACACTTCTCTGGCCTGCGAAAAATTTTCAGCCCGAAAGAAAACCCACGTCAGGCAGACGAAATGAAACGTCAGCAAAGCACTGCCAACACGAATCAGAGGTGAATTCGGCTGATACCAATTCCAGTTTTTTCGGAGCGTTTCAAATTTGCGGGCGACCACTAAACCGACTCCGTGTAACAATCCCCAAATCACAAAAGTCCACGCGGCTCCGTGCCATAGTCCACCGATCATCATTGTGGCGATCAGCCCTAGGTACAGTACTGCGCTGCTACGCGGGCGTAATTTTGTAATTGAGAAAAACACGTAATCCCGCAGCCACGTCGAAAGCGTGATGTGCCAGCGACGCCAGAATTCCGGCAAATCCTGTGCGCGATACGGCGCATTAAAATTCATCGGTAGAACGATTCCAAGCAACAACGCCGAGCCAATCGCAACATCGCTGTAGCCTGAAAAATCCGCATAAAGCTGCACCGCGTAGCCGTAAATTGCAGCCAGCATTTCCAGCGAAGAATACCGTTCAGGAAAATCGAAAACGCGATCTACAAAATTTGCGCGGAGGTAATCAGCAATTGCAATTTTCTTGATGAGTCCAATTGCAATCAAAAATAAAGCCTGTCCGCCCTGCTCTGAAGTCAACGGCAAATAGTTTCTGAACTGCGGCAATAAATGTTTTGCACGATTGATCGGACCGGCAACGATGCTTGGAAAAAACGAAAGATAAGCAAAATATTCAAGCAACGATTCTGACGGCGGAGTAACTTTTCGATAAACATCTACCACGTACGCGATAGATTGAAAGATGAAAAATGAGAGTCCTAGCGGAATCAAAATTTGCAATGCAGGCGGCTGAGATTTGAATCCGAAAAACGTCAGCACACTCTCGCTTGATTCAATAAAAAAATTCGCATATTTGAAAAAGCATAAGATGCCAAGATCAATAAAAAGAGAAATCCCAAGCCATATTTTTCGTTGACGATTTTCTTCTATCCGATGAATCTTGCGAGCCAGAAAAAAATCTGAGAGTGTCACCGCAGCTAATAAAACCAGAGGCTTGAAGCCTCCCTGCACGTAAAATATAACGCTGACAAGCGCTAATAATCCGGTGCGCCATTTTGGTTTCGTCAACCAGAATAAAAAGAAAACTGCGATCAGAAAAATGAAATAATTGATGTTTGAAAATTGCATGAGCGCGAACCTGAGTTAGTTAATAAAATTGTGGAGCGGGTTCTTTACCCGCCCTGATCTTCTGCCGAAGGCGGGTAAAGAACCCGCCCCACATCTTGCTGATTAATTTTGAAAGTTTTCGTACGCCTTCATTAGCTCCGCGTAAAACGAATTGGCGATTAATTGATAGCCTGCGAGCGTCAAATGCACCCGATCTTTTTGCGCAAGTGGCGGCGAATACCGCGCCCAAGCGTTAATCGCTCCGGCTCCGCCCATTGCCTCGTACTGATTCCAAAATGCCGTTCCGTTTTCAAAAGCTGCTTCTTTTTGCACTTCAATCAACGCGGGCAAAATTCTGAACGACCGCCATTTCCCGTCTCGAAAAATCGCCCGATCCGGCGGCGTAATGACCAGCAATGAAGCCTCCGGCGCAGCCTCTTTAAATCGTTGCAACAACCGCGAAAATATTATTTTGTATGAACCTAAATCAAGATCAGCGTCGCCTGCTTCATTCGTGCCATACGCAATGACAAGCAATGATGGCGGGGCTTTGGCGAATTCTGCTTTGACGAGTTCCCAATTCCATCCAAGCGGCTTCGTAGCGCGTGCGCCATTGATTCCCTGTTGTTCATAACTCACATTTGCTTGTCCGAAATCAGACTGAAAATTTGTTCGCATCTTCCCTGTCAACCAATCGGCAGCGACGTGAGAATCACCGTAATGAATGATGCGTACTTTCTGTTCATCGGATTGCTGGAGCGAGAAAATAAATTTCTGTAAAGCAATGCCGGAAGGGTCTTCGATGGGTTGCGGCTTCATCAAATCGGCTGCGCTGCATTTCATCGTGGGGACGATCAACAAAAATATTGTGATGACGAGAAGCACTAATCCAACCGTGCGCCCTGCCCTCATCGGCTTGGTGAAGAAAGAGAATTGTTTTAGCACTTCGTTCGTCATCGCTGCGCAGTATCGTTGATTTGATGGGATGAAAATACGTGCGAGCCAACAGGACTATGCGCGGAACGCAGCGGGTTGCGGGTGTGGGAAGCCACACAGAGCAAAAGCGATAGACCGCCGATCAGACGGATGAAGCGGGTTCACGCGGATCAGATCAGCGAAAATCCGCCATATCCGCCCAATCGGTGGTCTATTCCTGAATTTTTTTTCTTCTCGAATTTGCCCATTTGGTCTGACCTGTAGCAAGATAGTTATTTGCATTCAAATTCAATTTATTCAGGAAGGTAATTCATGTCAGAGAAGAAAAAACTTCGCAGTCAGGACTGGTTCGGCAAGATGGATAAAGCCGGATTTATTTATCGTAGTTGGATGAAAAATCAAGGCTTGCCCGATCA
>JAYVZE010000011.1:0-28542 GCA_043783625.1 Blastocatellia bacterium
AAAATTTCGATTATTTCCATTGCTCACCTGAACGACGCCGAACGAATGTTTATGGTGTCTTTACTGCTCAATCAAGTGCTTGGATGGATGCGACAACAATCGGGAACTACCAGTTTGCGGGCGATGCTGTACATGGATGAAATCTTCGGATATTTCCCGCCGGTGGCTAATCCTCCCTCCAAACAACCGTTGCTGACATTGCTAAAACAGGCGCGTGCTTTTGGTTTGGGAATTATGCTCGCCACGCAAAATCCAGTGGATTTGGATTATAAAGGATTAGGCAATACCGGAACCTGGTTCATCGGACGTTTACAAACGGAACGCGACAAAGCCCGCGTATTGGAAGGTCTCGAAGGTGCATCAGCCAGTGCTGGAATGGAATTTGATCGCGGTGCGATGGAAGAAATTCTGGCCGGCTTAGGCAATCGAATTTTCCTGATGAACAACGTTCACAACGATGCACCCGTAGTTTTCGAGACGCGCTGGGCAATGTCGTATTTACGTGGCCCGCTCACCCGTAATCAAATCAAACAAGTGATGGAGCCAATTCGCGCGGGCTTGCAAGGCGTCACCGTAGCAGCGGCAAAAGCTGCGCCTGTTGCAGGTTCAGCAAAAGCGGCAGCGACAGGCGGCGGTGCGCGTCCGTTGCTCGGCTCGGATGTAACACAATATTTTCTGCCACTTCGGTCAAACGCTCCTGATGAAGGTTGTCAGTTAGTTTACACACCGATGGTAATTGGTGGCACAGATATTCATTTTATAGATTCAAAAAATGAAGTAGATCATTCGCAGGAAGCCACTTTTTTAGCGGCAATTACGGAAAACACGATTCCAGTGGATTGGAACGAAGCTGCCGAAATTTCCGTGCATCCAAATGATCTGGAAACCGAGCCGAATGATGCGGGTCTCTTTGCAGACGTGCCTTCGATTGCAGGCAAAGGCAAGAGCTTTGAAAAATGGGGCAAAGACCTCGCAGACTTCCTATATCGCAATCGCACCATTGATTTATTGTGGAGTGAATACCACGAAGTTGTCTCGAATCCTGATGAATCCGAACGTGATTTTCGGGTGCGCCTGAATCAACTCGTACGCGAAGACCGCGACAGCGAAGTCGAAAGCCTGCGCAGCAAATACGCACCAAAATTTGCTGCACTGGAAGAACGTTTGCGTCGTGCGCAAGCCGCCATGGAAAAAGAAGCGCAGGAAGCGCAATCAGCAAAAATGACGGGCTGGTTAAACGTAGGAGCCTCATTACTTGGTGCATTTATGGGTAACAAAGTCGCTAGTGCAACCAATGTTCGCAGAGGTGCAAGTGCCATCGGCAGTTTTTCACGCGCTTCTAAACAAGCGGGAGATGTCGGACGCGCTGAAGAAACTATCGAAGCGATTCAGACGCAAATGCAGGAACTCGACGCTCAATTCCAAGCCGAGACGCAAGCCTTACAAAACCAAAGCGATCCGTTGAATGAAAAGCTTGAATCGTTTTCCATTAAACCTAAGAAAAAAGATATTAGCCTCAAAGTTATTGCCTTAGCCTGGACGCCGCACTGGCGTGACGAGCGCGGTGAGATGACTGAGGCATATTAGGCGAGCCTCAAAACTGTTATGCCCCCGAAACGCAAAACTCGGAACTATTTTTTATGACACATCGAATAACTTTAATTCCCGGCGACGGCATCGGTACAGAAATCACGGCAGCAGTCGTCCGCATCATCGAAGCTGCGGGCGTAGATATTCACTGGGACAGCTTTATCGCAGGTGCGGAAGCTCTCTCGCGTTACGGCGATCCATTGCCGCAACCAGTACTTGATTCAATCAGAGAAAATCGCGTCGCGCTGAAAGGTCCGCTGACGACTCCGGTTGGTTCAGGTTTTGCCAGCGTAAATGTGCGCTTGCGCAAGACGCTTGATCTGTATGCAAACCTGCGTCCAGTGCGAACGATACCGGGCGTAAAAACTCCTTTTGGCGAATTAGATTTAGTCGTCGTGCGCGAAAATACCGAAGATTTATATTCCGGGATCGAACATGTCGTCGTTCCCGGCGTCGTCGAAAGCATCAAGATTATTACGGAGAAAGCTTCGACGCGCATTGCAAAATTTGCTTTTGATTACGCGAAAAAAGAAGGACGCAAAAAAATCACTGCTGTCCACAAAGCGAACATCATGAAATTATCGGATGGCTTATTTCTGGATTGCTTCCGCGCCGTCGCTGAACAAAATCCTGAGATCACCGCCGATGACAAAATCGTAGACAATTGCTGCATGCAGCTCGTGATGCGGCCTCAGCAATTCGATATGTTGCTGCTCGAAAATTTGTACGGCGACATCGTTTCAGATTTGGCAGCGGGATTAGTCGGCGGACTCGGCATCGTCCCCGGAGCCAATATCGGCGAGCTTGGCGCAGTGTTTGAAGCCGTCCACGGCTCCGCACCTGACATCGCTGGAATGGGCATTGCGAACCCGACGGCAATGCTGCAATCAGGAATTTTGATGCTGCGCTATCTCAACGAACGCGATGCCGCAGAATTAATTGAGAAAGCTTTATTTTACACTCTCGCGCAGAAGGAAATTCGGACGAAAGATTTAGGCGGTACAGCAAGTACGATGGAATTTACTGAGGCGGTAGTAGCTTCGATGAAGGAAATTTCTTAAACTGGAATAGCTAATCGTTGTGATTGTAAGCGTAATTTTTTTGCTGATTCCACCAGATCAGTCCACCAATAAAGAAGTTCTCCAAACTTGAATACGATTCGTTGGGAAAGCTGCCGTGCTTCTTCCACACTTCGATTCTTCATTAACTCTTCCGGTATAATGTATTCATTTTTTATTATCGCATCATGTAAGTAGTCATGTATCTTCCTCAAGTCATCAGCCCAATAATCAGGTGTCTCGCGGTGATAGCGCAGATGATTTTCGACAAGCGAGACAAACCCGCTTTTTGAGTTCCAGAGATTGATTCGGATAAGTTCTTCAAAATCTGCGATCCCCAATTCTCCCACTTCCATCAAATATTTCCCTAACTTTTGTAATTTGCCTTTTCCATCTACTGTGCTGGGAAGAAAGCTGAAAGAATTGGTACAAGCGACAATGATCCCAATCATAGGAATATGAACGGCATTTTTCCAAAGACTGTCAACCGCATAAGCTCTCGGTTCCATTGGAGCATGCAAAACTGCCCAGGGTAAATGCGCAACGTAATCACCTCCAAAACAACGACGTAATATCACACCGAACAAACCATCCGCCCCTCTAAATGTTGGCAAAAAAGGCGGGAGCAACTCACGATTGTCATAGCCAATCGCTGTGGTCTGAAAATCCCAGAGATTTTCGGTAATGGTATTTTGCCTAACCAGCTTGAGCATTTCGCGGCTAACACAGGCTGAACGATACTTTTCTTCCGACTCCACCAAACGCTGATGCGAATCACCTTTCAAGAGCAAATGCGCTATCGGAGAATCAAAACCTGAGTCACCAATTAGTCCGTTAATTGTGACCGCAACCTTACAAGAACCTAGGTTCAGTCCACGAATAAATTGCGAGCTAACACGATCAAGTGATAGCTGACCAAAGCGAGAGAGGCAATTACCTATACTTTGCCCCAACAGTTTTTCGTGGGATTCCAGAAAATCTTGTTTGTCAAATCTTGCTCCCTTCAGTGTAGCTTCATGATCGGGAAAGAACCAGTATTCGGTTGCTTCACTACTCGACTCAAGCCCTAATCCGTCTTGGTGATTGGGGGAAGATGTAAGTTGGCATACGGTGTCGTCATCAACACCAATCATCAAATCACCCGCCGTGTGAAGTAACAGGGCGTTTCGATTTGCACCTATTGAGATTCCAATTTGCTCTGGATCAAAGAGCGCAAAATTAATAACTTCGGACGGAACCTCACAGTTGTGTGCCAAAGTTTTCGCAAACTCTTGCTTTTCCTCTAAGCCAGCGTAATAGAGCTTTAGGTTATATTTATTCGCTAACTCCCGAAGCATCGCACGGGTTTCACTTCTGGTTGCTTGCTCCGGCGTATCATCCATCACGACAAAGTCATTATGGCGTTGAAATTGCTGACTATTTTCTAAGTAACTAATCAAGCATTGTTTCAGGCTTGCTGGGCGACTTCGCGTAACCACGCCAATGGAAGTAATTTCCGGCACAGAATCGGCGGTGACAGATAGTTGTTGTTGGCAAAGCTTGAGAATCTCTTGATCGGAGATAAGGAGTCCCGCGCTTACAAGTTCGGTTAACTGCTCTTTGATTGATTCAATCCAGAGTCTGTCAGAGCCGCCAGTTGAGGGAGCCAGCGAGCGTTGATATTCGTATGCATGTTCGTCAAGTGTTTGTAGCTGACGACAACGGTTCAGTAGTTCAGCCGCTTCAGACGAAAGTAACTGAGCGGCACTATTGAGTCTGTTATATGCCAGATGGTACTGGTTATCAAAAGGCATGGTGATAAGATCACTATAACAATAGCGCAGCGTTTCGATTTGGGATTGCAGCTTTGGGAATGACCCTTTCACTAATTGTTGGCCGGAATTCTTGCCACGAGACCAGAACTTCATAATAGAAATCCCACAAAAAATGTAGCGATAGAAGTAAGCTATTTACGGATAAATAAACTCCTATCGCTATGCAATTTGTTATTCAATCGATATAGCGAAAATGCGCTACACAGAAAAGATATAAGTCCTACGCAAAATCGTTATAGGATGAAGAATTACGGCAGCCCCTGTAAAATAGAGTTGCTATAGATTCAAAATATCAGAAAAATTTGCACGGGTACTTATACCTGGGTGATTGATAATTACCAGCACCCTGCATAACCGCCATAGCTACTTCCCAAATAGTTACACTGGGTATAGTTGTAATTACAGTCATAAGAATCAATAATGTAGTAGTAAGGTGTGAAACATATCCACTACTACCACCACCCCCGCCTGGTGGATTAGAGGGTGGCGTAGAGCAAGGAGAAGAACGTGTTTCTGTACGATCTGCACCTTCTTGACCAGACATGGTATGAGTTTTACCTGGAACTGGAATTGTAATTGGCGAAAGAGGTGGCGTAACATCCAGAGTACAGTCGGTGTCGCTGACACTACATACCATATCTTTTACTTCCATTGTAACATTTCCATCATCATCGCTCACTGGCACACCAAAACTTGGCCATACCCCTTTACTCTTTTGGTCAAAACAATATGCTATAGGTGCTGGCTTACAATCCTCGCAAACGTCACAACATGAACCAGTTCCTTTTAGCGTCACTGCTTCTGTTTTCCCAGGCCAAGTCACAATTACATTCTGTTCTTTGCTCAAAGGATTTGGACATGGTCCTCCGAGAACTGGTGGTAGTATTTCAAAAGTAGCTTTGCAACTTTCCGCTTTAGCAGTTGGTACATGAACAATGGAAATTGAAACTATGACCATTACAAGTCGTAGAAACTGAAAAAAACCAATTATATTATTTCTCATAACAAAAGAACCTCCTTTAGAACCCCAACTTGAATCCAAGCAATAAATTAGAGCCTGGTTTTTCTATCATTATATTTGAGTTCTAGTTCAGTAAGCTTTGACCAGAAATTGTTTAACCCAAAAACACCATCAGAATTGAGTGTTTCACGTAGTTGATTAACTTCTGAGACAATGTCTGCCTTTCTTGTCTGTAGTGCGTACTTCAGACTTAAAGACTCTTTACGATTTTTGGCAATCAATTCTTTTTGGTACTCAGCAGTGGGTGACATTGGAAGGCTATAGGCAAATGCCGCTAACTGTTCCAGTTCTGGAACGACAACCCGGCTGATAAAATCTGGATCACGTTTGGCTGATTTTAATTCTTTACTGACAGTCTTTTCCAATTTACGAATTAATTTTCCTACTACTGGATGCCACCGCTTCATCTGTTCTTTCAATCCCTGTCTATTGTCGAAAACACCTTCTACCTGTGTTTTATCTCCATCAGTGGAAAGGTCTTCAAAGACTACCGCACGAATTGTGATGTCGGCTTGCTCAATTGAGGATGGAGCAAAGAGCTTGATTTCTTCACTCACGATTTCACCTGGGCGAATAATGCGCATCTCAGGTCTCTCCGCTGCCCATTTATCCACTCGGCGAAAACCTCTATCGGCTGAATAAGCAAAGGCTGTAATGTTTTTGTCGTAACCATTTTTCAATTTCAAATAAACCCTTTGCCCATTCGCTTCTTGCTCAGTTCTAAATTCAATGACCTGAAATTTTTTCGTCAGGTTTTTCACTGCCACAGATTTTCCCTGAACGTAGTTGACTGTAGTTACACCTGAAACTCTATTCCAACGCTCTCCTGTAAAGAAAAGCACACTAATTAATATGACCCCACCAGTCAATAATAGTACTGGCTTGCGGAGCTGTGTCACAGAACTTCTCATATGTCGTTCCTCCTGAATTTGGTTTTGTCGACTGCCGATGGAAGTGCTGCATGACTCCAGTTATGACATCACTAAGGCAGACTGATAAAGTGATGTATTGCTGATAGTTCAATTCAAGACTGGAGGCAAATAGCAACTGAGTATGCAGGAGGGCATTTTTTTTTCTTTGTGTCAAGAGTTTTTTGAGCGAACTAAAAGTATAGCGAGTAACCACACATTTGCGGGCAACAATATGCACACCAAAGATTTGGGTAAATACTACACAAAAGCACTTCTTACACAGCAAGGTGTGAATTTTTTACCGGACATTTTCCGTTCCTCCTATCTTGCCAAACAACATACCTGTTTTAATTCGCTCAGTTGCTTATAGGTTAATCATTTAACAGCTTAATGGCATAGTCTTTGCGTTACAAACAGCATCCCCAAACCGCACTGTGAAAATAAACCCGACTTGAGATCGGAGTAGCATAATTGTGTTTAGCCCTGATTTTATTGGTTGTTTTCGTGCTTTGTATTTTGGTGGAGCAGGAGCTTGCGAATAAATCGCAGCGATAACTTTCAGACTTTGCGGCAGATAGTTCCGCCCTTAGTCAAATTAAACGAGGAGAAGTGATTATGAAAAAGTTTACTTTAGCTTTTGTTGGATGGGCAATAATGATTGTTGCCGGAGTCGCATTGACCTACGCGCAAGACAATGCAGCAATTTCTGCTATCGAACAGGATGGTGCAATAAAAGCGCAGGCAGGCAAAGTTGTAGCCATTGATACAGCAAAAAATGAATTGGCAGTCAAAGACGAAAAGGGTACAGAAAAAACCATGGCTGTCAGCCCTGATACAAAAATCATGAAGGAGGGCAAGGAGATTGCACTGGCTGATGTAAAAGCCGGAGATCGGATCATTTATGAATTGGACGGTTCGTCTAATCCGCCTGTCGCCAAATCATTGATGATTATGTCACCAAAATCTGCGAAACCATAAAACCCTTGATTTGATTGGCTCGTAATGAATTCAAGGCAGAATGCAGCGAGCCAATGCCAGAGCAGGATTTCAGTTTCAAAGCAGTTTTTTGAAATGAAATCCTGCTCGTCCAATTTAACTATTTCTGCTGATCTCGTTCCATTTGCCGATAATCTGAAACGGCTCTTTCGTGATCGGCTCCGTTGGTTGTAAAGACGTGTGAACCATCGCGCTTCACGCCATCAACGACAAAAAATAAATAATCTGTTTTCGCCGGATTCAACGCCGCTTCAATCGCTCGCTTCCCTGCTGAAGCAATCGGGCCGAGTGGCATCCCCGGATATTTGTAAGTGTTGTAAGGCGATTCACGATCAAGATCGCTTTGATAAATTTTGCCATTCCATTTGTATTTTCCCGCCAGAATTGCCCCGTAAATTACCGTCGGATCGCACGCCAGATTCATCTTCATCTTCAGACGTTTGTGATAGACCTGAGAGATTAATTCGCGGTCTTTATCAACTTTCGCTTCTTTCTCGACCAGCGAAGCCATTGTAATTGCCTGTCGTGTATTCATCCCCAGCGCACGGGCTTTGCTTTGCAATTCGCTGGTGTAGATCTTGCGAAACCGCTTGACCATCGCTTCGACTAACTGCGCTCGCGTGGTTGTAGTCGTGTATTCGTATGTGTCAGGAAAAAGATACCCTTCTAAATCGGTTGCCTTCGGATCAAGGTCTGAAATCAATTTTGTGTTTTTGAAAAGCGTTAACAATTCGTCCCGACTGGCGGGCGCAGGTTCTTTCATGCCCGGCAACGGAGCAGCTAATTTATCAGCAATTTCCCATTGATTGTAGCCTTCAGGTATTGTGATTTTGCGTGTTGCCACATCAGCGCGGACGAGTTTGTCAATGACTTGCAACGGTGTAATCGGCGAATCAAATTGATAATCTCCGGTCTTGAGAATCTTGCCGCGTCCGAACGTTTTCAACCACCACGAAACGGCCGTTGGATTGCGAATCACACCTTCCTGATGAAGCTTGGATATTATTAAACTGGTGCTGCTTTTCGGTGGAATCGTAATGACTTTTTCGGCGGCTTTATGCGTGTAAGGAGTCTTGATAGCACTGTTCAGCCAAAGCGCAGTTCCGCCAATCAACACCATCAGCAAAGATAAAATTCCAATGAATAGTTTTTTATGGGTTGAAGTTATTTGCATGATCCTCAAGGTACGAGAGGCGTCCCGCCTGTCGCTGTTTATTTATTTTCCAAGACAGACGAGACGTCTATCCTACCTTCCCAGATAATCCTGTAAAATGATTGCTGCCGCGTATTCATCGGATTTTTCTTTGCGTTTGCGCAGGTCAAATCCAAGCTCGCGCATGACTTCTTCCGCTTCGCGCGAAGTCAATCTTTCGTCTTGTGCAATGATGGGGATTGAAAGTATTTTTTTTAATTCGCCGATGAAAACGGTGACACGTTCAGCGGCATCGCCAAAACTGCCGTCCAAACTGAGCGGTAATCCTACCACCAATTCAGCGACTTCGTTTTCTTCGATCAGGCTTTGCAGGTGCGCGATGATTTGATTGCGGCTTTGTTTATTGCGGCGAAGAGTTGTCAAAGGTCGTACAGTCAGGCGCAATTCATCAGAAATTGCTACACCAATTGCCTTGGAGCCGTAATCAATCGCCATGATTCTCATTCCGCTAAAAACCCCGCCGAAGCTCCCACCCACGTTTTATTTTTATTGAAATCAACGCCCATCATCGCGCCTTTGCTCATTCGCACCAATAACATAGTCGGCGTCGGTTCGGTGTCTTCATCAGCCCACACAAACATGACGCGGAGTTCAACTTTCGCCGGATCGTCTGGAGTCTGAATCACCGGATCGTAACTGATTTTTTCCTGTAATAAATAGTTACTACGTTCAGCTTCCGGGATCGCATCAAGATCAGCCGGGGTGACGTTAATTTTCACCCCACTTCCGGCAAATGAAAAAAGCGGTTTGAGGACAAAATTTTCTAAATCTTTCGGGTACGCCTCAAGCTGATTCAGAAACCACGAACGCGGAACCGAAGGATGGTCAAGAAACGGCAAAGAAAATTTACTGAGCCGGAAAAACCAATTCGGATGCCCTGCCCATTCGACTTCTAATTCTTCACGATAGTCAAAATTGAACTGTACATTTTTCTGGATTAGTTCATCTACAATCACGCGGTTATAAATTCGTCGAATCCGGGTTTCTTTGCCGTTTTGCCAATAAAAAAGCTGTTTCCCGCGCTTGATGATCTTGCTAATATCCACCGCTCTGACGCCAAATTGTTGTTCGGTCAACGTGAAATCCGGGCGCGTTTTTTGCCGCTCCGGTTCGATTTCCATCAACACTACTTCTTCAGGCGAATGCTGCCCACAGATCGCACGACGCAGCAAATCCAGATATCTTTGTTCGGTCAAATCATTCAGCAAATATTTTTCTTTAAGATCAAAATATTTCTGATACGCCTGCGACAATTTCATCTGAAACAAGTGCATTGAAGCACAGCCTTGCAGCTCTATCAGTTTCGGTGTGAGCTGACCGTTCTCATCACGAGTCACGGCAAAATCTGTCTGAATAAACGTCGGATGCGGCGTCTCATTAGGAGCAAAATAGTTTGCGGGAACGGCTCGGTCAGATTGGCTTAGATAATTTTTATTGAGGAGTTGAGAATTGATTGCAACGGCGGATTCAACCACGGAATGCCACAGTTCAGAGGGAAGGAAAACAGGCGTTTCACTAATTCGAAATTCAATCGGATGACCTGTCGCGGCTTCCAACGAAGTCACCAGTGAATGATATGTGGCTTGGGAATTTGCCGCGTTAAACTTCTCACGAAATGGCGAAATCACAGTCTCTCCAAATGAATAACAATAGAAAATTGAAGAGACTGACGTTAGCACAGCCTGTCAGCTACAGGCAACTTATTGACGATTTTAGTACACTTTGAAATTAAACGTTAGGTTCATGCGAACACTCACTGCGACACCTTTGCGAACGGCTGGACGAAACTTAATTTTACGGGCTGCTTCAATCGAACTCTCCGTTAAACCGTAGGGCAACCCTTGTACGGTTCGAATGTTGTGCAAACGATTATCGGTTCCAAATACAACGCTGAGGACGACTATTCCTTCTGTATGGTTTTCACGCGCTTCTTCTGTGTAGCTGGCACGACCTTGATGCAAAATTGTTGGTACTAAACTGCCCGTCGCTTCAAAAACTTCTCCGTTTAATTCGGAGTCACTGCCTTTTTCGGAGTTGGCATTATTTTTCAATCCGCCCCCCTTCGACGCTTTGCCACCACCAGAATTATTTTCAGTCCCCAGACCGAAGCCAGCATCGGTTCCACTCCCTGCGCCCGTTCCTCTATTTTCACCAATTCCAGCATTTCTGCCGGAGCCACTGGCAGGTGGTGCGTCTGCATTGTCGGGTAAGCCGCCTTGTCCGTTGGCGTTTCTCTGCTCGCCAATGGTTGTTTCAGGTATCCGCAACGAAGCATCACTTTTTAGAGACTTCGGATTCGGCATGAGAATTTGCTGTTCGGGCAGGCTTTGCGGAGCCTGGCCCTTATTAGGTTTCATTTCATTTCTACCGCCACCGCCGCCGCCTTGCGTTAATTCATCTTTGATTTTATCGCCACTCGTCACTCCACCTTTACCTGTCAAAGCATAATCAGGCGGATTCTGCGGGAGCGTCGCCGTTGGAGTTGGAAGAACAAGTCGTGTCAGCTCGTATGGCCTCAACTGCTGAGGATTTTCCTGTTGGTTAATCCGCAGTCCACCCGCAATAATCAGCGTGGCAAAAGCCAGCACATACGTTGCCATCGCCATTGCAGTACCTTTGCGAAGCGTTCGGCGACGTGCGAAATTTATTGGTTCTCCGCGTAATAAATCAGCAACATAACCAGCCGGATCGTGACGAAAAGCCTGCCAGTGATAGCGTAATTCTCGCGCAAATCTTTGCCACAAATTTTCATCGGGCAATAAGAATCGCAACTCATGCGGAGCCGCCGCAAACGAGTAGGCCAAATCAACGTCGTACGTGGCCTTAAATCTGGTCAACGCACAATTTGCCGCAAAGGTATCGGTGCGCAATTCATGCGGTAACGGAGAAAGCCCGGCAAACAAGGCTCCGAGCGTCTGGCTGCGCACCGACATTTGTTCAGAGCGTTGACGACAATCGGCGCACAGGCTCAAGTGTCGCGCCACCGACAGCACTTCGTACTCGGTCAATTCGCCGTCCTGATGGGCGCGTAAAATTCCTTCGTCAAGACAAAACATATCTATTGCAATGCTCCGTACAGCTCACGAAAACGCTTCTCGAATTCAGCTTCCGCGCGAGCCAGTAAGGTGCCGATGGATGAGGCTTTGACAGCAAAAATTTCGGCTAATTCCTGATACGTCAATCCACTTTGACGCAACAGCAAAAGTTGCGATTGCGCGGGCTTCATCACTGCTAACACAGAATGCACACGCCTGCGTTTTTCATCCCGAATGACATCCGATAAAGGGTCATCGCTGGTTCGCTCCGACTGATCCAGTGCGGCGGCCTGCTCATATTTTTTGCGCCGCGCCGAAGCCCGCAAAGCATCAATTCCCAGGCGCGTCGCTGTTCGGTAAAGCCATCCACCAAGATTGTGATCCCGACCGACGGGCAGCGGTTGGCGATAAATTTTCCAGAACACATCTCCGGCTAATTCTTCGGCCTGAGCGCGATCTCCAACCAAACGAAAGAGAACAGCCACGATGCGCCCGTAATGTTCAAGAAAAACACGCTCGAATTCCGATTCAGCCCAGGCCTCGTGGCACACTTCCACCTTGCCTTCATCCGTCGGTGAAAAAGGTGGCGCGGCAATAAACCCTTCTCTGATTTTTTCTTCGGTGACAACCATCCAGTAGCGCTTTCTCGAACTATCGTGACCGTTATTTTCCTGCAAATTCCTGGGTAATTTGCAGGATTCTACCTCTTAAACGTCTATCGTAGACTAAATGTGACAATATTTCTCAAAAAAATTTGCGGTTGATGAGGGCTTTGTCACAGTAGTGAAAATATTAGGTCTGGCTCATCTCCGCAAGAATACTATCGAAGACTAAAACCATAGTGAGATGTGCCAAGACCAAAGCCCAAAAGCCAAAGACCTCGGAGTAACGCATTTAGCTTATTTTCGCGCCAGCGGATTTGGAGAGATTCTTTGAAGTTTCTTTTCGGTGATTAGAAAACCCAGCACCAGCGCAATGCTGGTTGCAGCCAGCATTGGTGAGGGAATCATTGTGGCAGGAATTAGTAACGCTGCAAGTGCGAGTAGCGCTCCGACTAAGAGCCAATAAATTCGGGTCTTCAGGAAAATCAACAAACCGGCGAGGCACACTATTGCCTGCGTGATAATCGTCGCGATTGGCAAACCAAGTGTCTCGGTTTCTTTGTACCGCTTGAGTCCTTCGATGATCGTAACTTCTAACCCAATCTCCCACGCAGATTTTACCGAAAATATCCCATAAAACACTAGAATGAGAATAAAAACTCCGACCAGAAATGTTACTAAAGCATTAATGAGTGATTTATATCCGGCGCGGCGAACTTGATCTAAAACAACAAACAATAAAAACGGAGCGACAACGACACGCAATAAATATCGCAACACCGTCAAGGCGTAGAGCAAGCCGCCTTCGCCCAACATATTTCCCAGAGAAAGTACTAAGGGATCGAAAATAATCCAAACCATAATGGGCAGGAACATCGCCAATCCCCAACTAGGACTCTGATAAAACATCACCGCTGCCCAAATTAATAAAATGAATAGTGTAGATGTAATGATGAGATATAGAGTCGGTGCCATTTGTTATTTTTCCAGCTTAGGCGCTATCTTAAATTTACTGACAACTGAGAATTGAATCACCTTCCAAATAAACGTCCGAACCATCCTGTTTTTTTAGTTTGTTCTTTCTTTTCTTCACGGCGGGATTTGTTTTGGGGAGGCTCAATGAAGTCCCCGACTTGATAAATTTTACGTCCAGGTAATTCAATAGCCGATAGAATCCCGGTCATATAGGCTCCGGTATCCACAGCGATTAAATCTTCGCGTTGCCAGACTTGTCCCCATTCTCCAAAAATCTGTCCGACAATGGTGTGACCGAAGACTACTAATTTACCATCGTATTCATTGAAGAATTTTCGATTTCTCCCCCACATCAGTTCAGTACTGTCAGGCGAAAAGCTCGGATGTAGAAACGATCCATCCGTCATTTTCGGCAAGCTGGCGTGGACGTAAATCGCGTGATCGTCCTCGTACCAGTGGGGTAATGATTCAATAAAATCAATATGTTCCTGCGGAATGTTGACGTTGCCCTCTTCGTCTGTGTAGCTTTTTAAGCACTCCAAGCCTCCGGTTCTCAACCATCCGTCAGAGGCTTCAGAATGCGGCTTCGTCACCGAATTCAACAGCATTACTTCGTGATTCCCTTTGAGAATAACAACTGTGTCGGGAGCCTCGTGTTTAAGCTGCATCGAACGCTCGACCACTCCTTTGGAGTCTTCGCCGCGATCTACAAGATCGCCGATTAAAACCAGAAAATCCACGTGGGGTTGGTAATTCATCGCCACGAGAAGCTCGTTGAATAAATCTAATTTTCCGTGAATGTCTCCGACTGCCAGTGTTCTCATAGCTCAACTGTTTCAATTCCCTTTGCAAAGTTTCTGCAAAAAGTTATATTCACTCCGACTAAGATTATAAAAAACTACCGAACCAATTCAAGCCACCGATCATGTCTTCAATACTAACTCTTGCCAACCTATTGACGATCCTAAGATTGATCCTGACGCCAGTGTTTGTCACTGCTTTATACTACAAAAACTTCGGCTATGCGTTAGCTATTTTCTTTGCGAGTGCGGTAACGGACGGGTTAGACGGGTTAGCCGCCCGCGCCTTGAACCAAAAAACCCAGCTCGGAGCGATTCTTGATCCAATGGCTGACAAATTATTGCTCGTCACAGCCTTCATCGTTTGTTCAATGCCGCGCTTCACAGCTCTGACTCCAATCCCGTTCTGGTTAACCGCCGCTGCCATCAGCCGTGACATTTTTATCGTTGTCGGAGCTTTGATTATCAACATGGTGACAGGCTTCAGTGGATTTCGCCCTTCAATGCCCGGCAAAATCAATACCGTGATTCAACTCGGAGCAATTACTTTCTTTTTAGTCGCCAATGCCAGCGGATGCTGTGAAACTTATTTAATCTGGGTGTATTATTTAACTTTTGGAATCACCGTATTTTCCGGTTTGCACTATGTCTTTCATGCTAACCGATTAATGACCGAACGCGAACAATGAGCGATCAAGACCCATCTAACTTAAAAAGCCCACTTGAGTGGATGCGCTGGATTCCTGCCGTTTGTTTTGCGCTGCTAATCATCATCCTGCTTTTTATCGGGAGCCGCGTCATTCTCCTTCCGTTGCTGGGTTCACTGGCATTGGCGTACATCCTTGAGCCTTTAGTCGAAGCCTTTGAGCAACGGGGATGGGCACGCAATATGTCCGTCCTGGCAACGCTGGCTTCAGCGTTCATTGTTCTGATTCTGGCACTGGTTTTTGTAATTCCAAGCCTTTGGTCGCAGCTCCTGAAATCATACGACCAGTTACCAAACGCACTGGAAGCGGGACATCGCGTTTTTGATCCATTGATCGTTCAGCTTAAAACTACCAGTCCTCCGATCTATGAATTTATCGAATCTGCCTTATTAAAATTCCGCTCACCTGAACAACAGGCAGAGATTGGCGCGACGCTTGGCAAATGGATTCAAGGCGGTTTGCTTAAAATTGTAACCGCGACTTCTTCATTGTTTGATTTGTTGCTGATTCCTTTTTTTGTATTTTATTTACTCAGCGATTACCACAAAATGACCGCCCGAATTGAAAGCTGGGTTCCGCCGCGCCACCGCCATAAGGCCAGTGATCTGCTCAGCCGCATCAGCGCAGTCATCTCCGCCTATGTCAGAAATCAATTAGTTATTGCACTTGCCATGGGAGTTTTATACGCCATCGGTTTTGCCATTCTGCGCGTGCCATTAGCTTTAACGTTGGGATTAATTTCCGGCTTGCTTAACTTCATTCCTTACGTCGGAACGCTGACCGGATTAGTCCTCGCAGTTTCATTTAGCGCACTCAATGGAGCCGGAGTTGGAAGAATTATCGGAATTCTTGTGGTCTTCGGGCTGGTACAAAGTGTTGAAGGCTACTATCTCACGCCAAAACTACTGGGTGAAAAACTAAATTTGCATCCATTAGTCGTCCTACTTGGATTGGTGGTTGGCGGTAATTTATTCGGTTTAGTTGGTATCATTTTAGCAGTTCCCGTGATCGCTGCGGCGAGAGTAATTCTACGGTTTCTGGAAGAAGATATTTACCAAAACTCCACCTTTTACCGCCGTGGAGTACCTAAAATTCAATCAAATTCAGACTTCCCTCAACTACCTGACTAGCATAACATCTTTTTATAGAATAACTTACCTTACCATGTTTCAGTCCAATCAAAATTCTTGACAATAACACACTCAAGTTTTATACTCTGCCTGCATTGAGCGATGCAACTTAATCATGCAATTATCTTAATTTTCGTTTCAGCATCGCTATTTTAGTGCTTGTCAGAGCTATTGAAGGGCTGGCAATACGGAGGAAAAATGAGCAAAGTTATCGGAATTGATTTAGGCACCACAAATTCAGTTGTTGCCATTATGGAAGGCGGAGAGCCGATTGTATTAACGAATTCTGAAGGTGGACGAACTACGCCTTCAGTCGTCGGTTTTGCAAAAGATGGAAACCGTTTAGTGGGACAGGTGGCGAAGCGTCAAGCTGTCACCAACCCTGAGAATACGGTTTATTCGATTAAGCGTTTTATGGGACGCCGTTTTGATGAAGTCTCAGATGAGATCAAACAAGTTCCCTACAAAGTAGTCCAAGCCTCCAACGGTGACGTTCGTGTGGACATAGATGGAAAAGAATATGCGCCACCTGAAGTCTCGGCGATGATCCTGCAAAAATTGAAGTCGGCTGCCGAAGATTATCTCGGACAAAAAGTTACGCAGGCGGTCATCACGGTTCCTGCGTACTTCAATGACGCGCAACGACAGGCAACCAAAGAAGCCGGGAAAATTGCCGGACTCGAAGTCTTGCGCATCGTAAATGAGCCGACAGCGGCGGCTTTGGCTTACGGTCTGGACAAAAAGAAAGATGAGACGATTGCCGTTTTTGACTTTGGTGGCGGTACATTCGACGTATCGGTGCTGGAAGTCGGCGAAGGCGTAGTCGAAGTAAAATCCACCAATGGTGATACGCATCTGGGTGGCGACGATATTGACGAACGGCTGATTCACTGGATTGGTGAAGAGTTCAAGAAAGATCAGGGAATTGATCTCTCACAAGATAAAATGGCGTTACAGCGCCTGAAAGAAGCGGCGGAAAAAGCGAAGATCGAACTTTCTTCGACGATGGAGACTGAAATCAATCTGCCATTCATCACCGCTGACGCTTCCGGGCCCAAGCATTTGGTACTGAAGCTGACACGCGCAAAATTTGAATCGCTGGTTGATGATATTCTTCAGCGCACGCTGGAGCCTTGCCGTCAGGCCATTAAAGACGCTGGGCTGGATGCCAGCAAAATTGATGAAGTCGTCCTTGTTGGCGGTTCGACACGGATTCCAAAAATTCAGCAAATGGTCAAAGATTTCTTCGGTAAAGAGCCGAATAAATCCGTTAACCCTGACGAAGTTGTCGCCATTGGCGCAGGTGTCCAAGCAGGTGTTCTCGCAGGCGATGTCAAAGATTTGTTGCTGCTTGACGTGACTCCATTGTCGCTTGGTATTGAAACGCTTGGTGGAGTTTTCACGAAACTCATCGAACGCAATACGACGATTCCGACGCGCAAATCAGAAGTCTTCTCGACTGCAACGGATAATCAAACTTCAGTTGAAGTTCACGTTTTACAGGGTGAACGTTCGATGGCGGGCGATAACCGGACGCTCGGAAAATTCCATTTAATCGGAATTCCTCCGGCTCCGCGCGGAATGCCACAAGTCGAAGTGACCTTCGACATTGACGCTAACGGTATCGTCAATGTTTCCGCCCGCGATACGGGAACCGGACGCGAACAGAAAATCACCATCACAGCTTCATCCGGGTTGAGCAAAGACGAAATTGACAAGATGAAGAAAGATGCGGAAGCGCATTCGGATGAAGATCAAAAGCGTCGTGATGCCATCGAAGCCAGAAATCGTCTGGATTCATTGATCTACAACACTGAAAAAACGATCACGGACAACCGTGAAAAAATCGCCGTCGGAGTTGTCAGCGAAACAGAAGCTGCTGTTGCTGAAGCTAAGACGGTGACTGAAACCGGTGATGCTGATGCGGAAGCTTTGAATGCAGCTACTGAAAAGCTCACCAAAGTCTCGCACAAAATCGCGGAATCGTTGTACCAGAATGCTGCGTCCAACGAATCAGGCGAAGCCGCTGCCGGGGCTGCCGCCGGAGATTCAGGTCAGCCTCCAGCCTCCAATAACGACGATGTTATTGATGCTGAGTACATTGATGTAGATGAGAAAAAATAGGGAGCAGGTGTTGGGTGTTAGGTGTCGGGTTTCAGGGAATTTAGAATTTATTCACCCTGCCACCTGACACCTAACACCTGACACCTTACTTTTATGCCACGTCAAACGCATTTTTTAAGCGATCTTGCCGCTCTCGAACAGCAGATAAATCAACTGTTCGAGAGTGCGCGCCATACGAATCAACCAACGCGCAATTCGTGGTCTCCGGCAGTGGACATCTACGAAACAACTGACAGCTTTGTGTTAACTGCCGAAGTCCCGGGCGTCACCAACGACGAGATTGATGTCAAAGTCGTAGACAATCAATTAACCCTGCGTGGCGAAAGACGTTGGGATCGTGACACCAGTGGCGAACAATTTCATCGGCTCGAAAGTTCGTACGGGAAATTCGAGCGCAGTTTTAATCTTTCGGAACGAATTGACACGAATAACATCGCTGCCACCATCGAACACGGAGTGTTAACGGTCAAGCTGCCCAAACGCGCTCCACAGAGTAAGAAAATCCCGATAGAAACTGAGTAAATTTGAATGATGGTTAAAACATCATTCCACCGTTCCGCCATTCGCTTATGTCTCAACGTGAAGATTATTACGCCGTTCTGGGCGTCAAACGCGGTGCCTCCGAAGACGAAATAAAAAAGGCGTATCGGCGGCTCGCCCGCAAATACCATCCTGATGTGAATCCCGGTGATAAAAGCTCCGAGGATAAATTCAAACAGGTTTCCGAAGCCTACGACATTCTTTCCGATCCTAAGAAAAAAGAAGTCTACGATAAATTCGGATCGTATTCGGATAATTTGCGTGACGCCGCTGGTCGAGGTGCTGGCAGTGGTGGATCGGGCTTCCCGCCAGGTTTCGATTTTAGTAATTATGATTTCGGCAGTGGAGGGCAAGGCAGCGGGCCGAACTTTAAAGATATGTTCGGTGATATTTTTACTGGCGGAGGTCGCAGCGCATCAGGAGCGCGTCCGCAAATGCAACGCGGTTCTGACATCGAATTGCCCATCTCATTATCGTTTGAAGACGCCATTAATGGCATCAATAAAACTGTTTCGTTGCGGCGCCATGATCTTTGCGCAAAATGTAGCGGCTCCGGTGAAAGCAATGGTGCACTGGTGTCTTGCATGACCTGTCGCGGGACAGGAAAAGTTTCAGGTGGCGGCGGATTTTTCAGTTTCGATCAGGCTTGTCAGGAATGTCGCGGCTCTGGCAAAAAACGTCCACCCTGCAATGATTGTTATGGCAAAGGAACTATTCCGAAAACCGAAACGGTAAGCTTTCGCATTCCTGCCGGAGTTGACACCGGATCGCGTGTTCGTGTCGCAGGCAAAGGCGAATCAGGCAAGCGCGGCATGCAAACAGGTGATCTCTTCATCATCACGAATGTCGCTCCGCACGCGATTTTTTCGCGCAAGGGCGATAACATTGAATGCTCTGTCCCAATTTCACTGACCGAAGCCGCGCTCGGTGCAAAAATCGAAGTCCCAACTGTCAGCGGCAAAGCGCAACTAAGAATTCCACCCGGCACACAATCAGGGCAACGATTTCGCTTGCGCGAGAAAGGCGCTCCAAGCCTGCGCAGCAATTCACGCGGCGATCAATATGTTGAAGTCAAAGTCGTTTTGCCCAAAATTATTGACGAAGATTCAAAAGAACTATTGCGCCAATTCGCCAAACGCAATCCCGAAAATCCGCGTGAGGCGATGGGGTTAGAATAGTTGAAAGTGCTGAGTGCTGAGAGAATCGATTGTCTTTCAACTCAGGACTCAGTACTTTCAACTCAGCACTCTAAAGCTCGACACTTCTATTTATGAAGAAACGTACTAAAGGCTACACCATCAGTGCTGTTGCCGATCATTACGAGGTTCATCAGCAAACGCTCCGGCTTTATGAGCGAGAAGGGCTGCTGAAACCGTCGCGGTCGGACGGCAATGTACGCCTTTATACCGAAACCGACATCGAACGTTTAGAGCTGATTTTAGGGCTGACGCGCGACCTCGGAGTCAATCTCGCCGGTGTTGAAGTGATCCTCAATATGCGCGAAAAAATGGAACAGATGCAGCAGGAATTCAACCGCTTCTTTGAGTACATGCAGCAATACATGGCAAACGCCGCAACGCAGGAAACACCAAATGCCAAAGAAGCACTCGTCCCCATCCGCAAGCCGATGATCTCAATTCGCAATTCCCCGAAACGCGTAAATTAAACCGGGAGCGCAAGCATCCTGCTTGCTGCGGCAAGCGCAGCGATGCCGCGAGACTGGCACAAGAATTTATTTTCGATAAAGGGATTCCCTCTGCGAGGAAGCAGCGAGGCTTCGCCCGCTGTGGCAAGCAGGATGCTTGCGCTCCCGGCAAAAACATTGTGCTGGAATATCTGCTACGAGAAGACTAAGATACATTTCTTGAGATCAGTCCCGCTCACCTTTTGAAAATTATGCCGCGTATTGGAATTGAATTAAATAACGTTTGCAATCTGGATTGTGGTCACTGTTTCCGCGACATCTATCGCGGCGAAGGCGACAAAAGCGATCTCTTCTTCCCGCTGGAATTGCTGGAAAAAATTCTGAGCGATGCGAAACCGCTCGGCTACAATCATATTGCGATTACCGGCGGCGAACCTCCGATGCATCCGAAATTTGGAGAAGCCTGTGAGATCATCGCCAAATACGGCTACACCTATCATTTCTTAACCAATGGACGCAATTTCGATAAAACGCTCAAAGCGATCACGCCGCCAGCACGACGATCAAAACTCGCCAGCATTTCCTTTAGCCTCGATGGAGCCACCGAAGCGACCCATGATCAAATTCGCGGCAAAGGTTCTTATCGTGAAGTCGTGACTTCGATTGCGGTCTGTCAGGCAATGGGTATTGATGTGGGGATGATTTCCACCATCAATAAAGTAAATCGTCACGAGATAGATCAATTCGCGTTACTCAGCGCGCATCTCAAAGTCAAAAAACATGTCTTCGTCCATCAAAATCCAACGCAGCATAATTTCAGCAACGATATGGTTCTACCCCTCGAAGAATGGCGCGGCGTCGAACGTGATGTAGCCCGCGTCAGAGGCGAATTCCGGCACGAAATCGAAATGGCGATTGGGTTTTATACAGAATATTATTTGCCCCGCTGTGCTCCGCTCAACCTTGAAGATTTAAATATTGATTTTAAAGGCCGATTGACGCTCTGCTGCCAGATTTCCAATTATCGAGACGGTGAACAGGATGGCGAAGATGTCGTCGGAGATTTACGAAAAGAAAGTTTACCGACTGCGCTCTCACGCCTGATTTCATTGGTGAATACTGTTCATCAGGAGCGTTTGGAAATGGCAGTGAATCCTACGAAAAAAGAAGAATTACATTATCCGTGTCTGGTTTGTTTGGAGAGATTTGGGAAGACTACCGAAGAGACTTCGATGGTGCAGATTGCCGGATTATCAAAAACTGTTTCATAACCTATTGATTTACGCTCTTCACTTCAGGTTGAGGACTTTCCGCCTTTCCCTCTAATTTTTTCATTTCAGCATAGGCACGAATTACAGATCCCGAATTGTTAACAAGAATTTCCTGTACTTGCACGGCATCCTTCCCTTGAAATTTCCCTACCACCTCCACCACCCGACTAGCATGCCAGAACCATTCGATAGGCTTGTCTTGCTGCATAGAAGAATCCCGCAAAAACACAGCATACTCTGAAATAACTTTTATGGTTTTATCTGTTATGACTCCCGAAGTTAAATCAAGTAATCCGTTGTACAAAATACATTTTTGATGAAAATAATCCGCATCTGCTTTCTCGCTCTGCATTTGCCAGTTATCAAGGTCTCTTAAAAAATCAGCCAATTCCTTTTGCCAAGAAAGGTTATTTTTCTGCTCAGTAGTTAACCGTTTATTTTCTGACCCAAAGCGAAGATGTTTTATTTTTGTTAGAAGGTTTTTCGCCTCTATTGATTGCCAATATTGAAAAGCCTTAGCAGTTTTCTCAATTTTTGCCGACTTGATTTCTTCTTCAGCAATTGAAGGTAGCTTTCGAGTATCCGTTTGTTTGAGCGCAGATAATCCCTTATTGAAATCTTCAACATATCTTTTTATATCAGCCTCAGCCAAATTATCTACACAGCGATTATGATTAAGTTGTTTGACTAAATAGTCTCGTAATCCTTCTATTAATCCATTATTCGGAATAGACAAATCATTGCAGACTGCTGCAAGCTCTAATGAGCTTTGAATAATACGGTAGACAACAGCAGCAAAAGATCGCGTATCATTTGTAATCTTGGGCAACGTGTTCGTATAGCTTGAAAGCAAGGTTGCAAAATGATTCGGAGTTTTACTGAAAGTTAGAATAACTTTCGTGGCAGGCACAATCTGTGCTGGTGAAGTAATATTACTAATGTAGGACTGTACTAAAAAAACATGCTCCTCTCTTTTTACTTCCTCAGCACTGAAAGATTGGTGCGCGACTTCCCCAAGCACTTCATAAAAATCGGCAACATCATAAACAAGTAAATCCTCACACCCTAGCGCAGCTAAATCCGGCTTAGGTATCTGTGTAAATAGCTCACGCGCCTTCACCGCATTAACTGATAACATAGCCTTGACTGCACGTATTTTCAACGAAAGCTCATCAAGCTTTAACTCGTACGCTCTTCCAAGATAACCTGTCCTTGTATCTACCATTGCGCTAGGTAACGTATCTCGTCTGATTTTATTTTGCGTAGAAGTAGCTTTATAAAAGGCTTCTTCCAAAAACTCCTGTCTAGCTTGCTTGCTTTTTACCTTGCCAGAGTTGACGATTTGAATCAGCAAGTCTGCATTGAATTCTGAGGGCAAAGTTCGAAATTCATTTACCAGATTCTCAAGGTTAGCATCACGAACTTCTTTTTTATTAAGAGTTGTTTTTCTCTCCTCACGTATTTGCTGAGAAAACCCTACCAAACAACTATTAGTGAAGATCGCGATAATGAATCCAGCAAAAAGATTTCTTATCTTCATCGTGTCCTTATAAGTTGTTCTTCTTTTTCTGAAGATATTCCCGGAAGATTAACCTGTAAATAATTGTTTATTTCAGTTTTTAAACCATTCATATATGCACCATGCCAATTCTTTAGCACACTCCCATCTGGAGAGACTATAATAGTTTGTGGGGTTCCACCCATTTTATAGGCTTTTCGAGCTTCTAAGTTTACATTGGTATACACAGGAAAATGAGCATCATTTTGATATAAATATTCTTTCAGTTTCTCAGGCGTAAGTGATAAGCCAATCATTCTATATTTACCGTCAGTTTGCTTTACCATAGCCTTAACATTTTCGAGATTTCGCTTACACCAAATACAGTCTGGGGTAAAAATATACAAGATAGTTGGCAGCTTCACTTCCGAATACTCAATACTATAATCTAGCTCTGCTAGGTCTGTAGCATCAATCTTGGGGACTTGAGAACCAATCTTAAGTTGCCCTTCTTCTTTTATATTAGATAACGAATTTCTAAGATCAGACACTTTATTGGCAAGAACTATATTCAAAATAGCAGAGCTTAAAAGAAGGGTTAGTGTAACAAAATTAATTGCTTTATTCATTTTCTCACCCAAAGTTGCCCACAGCAGCACTGAAAAACTTGCGTCAGTGCTGCTGTATAAACGACTATTCACCTACCTGCAATAGCCAGTCTTGCTTGAGCTACAAGGCATTTCGCTCTCGGATGGTTTTTTACACGTTATTTCCGGGTCGGTTGAGCAGTCTTCCGATGTGGCGCAACACAGCCCACCCGTGGGCTCCCCTTGATTGGCGAGTACAGCAGGAATTGCTACTTGCCATACAGATATAGCCATTGACAAAACAACAAAAAGATAAATGATCATTAGTCTTGGGTTTACTTTTTTCATAGAAAAGTGAGCCTCCACTCACAAAGTGAATATTTTCAGAATTTAAGTTGAGTTATTACCCTTCTGGGTACTTACTTAGAGAGAGAAAAACCTAAAACCTTGATCTTCAAAAAGAAATTTTTCCTCAGGCAAAAATAGCTACCCCCCCCCGTTTAGCAATGATAAACATTTGCATCTTTTTGATAATGTTACTTTTGCGCTGATAGACTGACTCTGTTTTAATCCCCATAATTTCGGCAATTTGCTTGGCAGGTAATTCTTCAACTACAGAAAGCTTAAGCAACAATTGCTCGCGCTCACTGAGACTGGCAATAACATGCCTTGCCAATTCAAGGCGATCAGCATCTATGAGTCTTTGTTCGGAAGTTTGGACATTTGATAATGGAATATCAGGGATGTCGCTCAGGCTGGTAGGTAATTTTTTTCGCTTACGCAAAAAATTACCTATGTCATGAAACGCAATTTTTTTTAGCCAAGTCTTGAAAGATGATTTGTGCTGGAAAGAACGTAAATTCTTATAATCATGTTTGATAAGATTATATTCGATGTCTGCGGTCAGGTCATCTATCACATCATCAGCGGCTGATTGATGATACAGGTGAAAAATTAGCTTCACGACATCGTGAATTTCAGAGTGATGCTCTTCAATAAATTCACTCAACACCTCACTCGTGGAGCTTTCATCAAAAGCGTTCATGCACTTACCTCTCTGCGAGACTTAAAAAAGCTGTCAGATAAACACTTGGAATTCGCTGAGAATTCACTGAGTAAAAAATATACGGGCTAAGACGAAATATTCTTATCAGAGGGATTGAAAAAAATCAATCACAGGAGATAAGTTTCAGAAAAATTATCTAGAGGAGGAGGTTAGATAAGAGGTATCTTGAAAAGTAGCTAATGCCACATAATTTTTTAGTTTGTGTCCTTTGGCGTAGGCAAAAAATCGCAGTTGTTGCGCGTAGGGTTAAATTTGTAAAAAGCACAAACTAAAGGTTTGTACTACAGTTTTTTAGATCGAAATCACTTCCAAATCAGGATCAATATCATCTTTCAGCATTCGCTCAATCGCAAACAGCGTTCCAGACAACGAACTGGGACAACTGCCGCAAGCGCCTTGATAACGGATCGTCAGTTTCTTATCTTCGAGCGAAATAATTTCCAAACCGCCACCGTCACCCGCTAAGCCAGGGCGAATTTTTTCATCCAGCAAATCATTAATTTGATCCAGTAATTCGTTTTCACCGCGCACGTAATTTGAAGTTTCAGGCGCAGCGGCAAGGTCTGTCACCGCCGGAGTTTCACGAATCGGAACGGCGAGTTTTCGCAGCAATTCATCCCAATCCGCTGTGCCGTCCTGATTCACAGTAATGAAACGATCCATGTAAAAAACGGAAGAGACGTTGCCGACTTCAAACAGCGACATGGCTAACGAATCATTTGTGGCTTGTTCGGCATTCACAAATGAGCGCGAAGTTCCGTTGGTGATCGGTTCTTTGAGAATAAATTTCCGCGCGTTCGGGTTCGGGGTGTATTCGATGTCTTCAATCTTGGGCATAAAAAAATTCCTAAAAATATCAATCAAATTTTCCAGCTCGACATATCAGTTTACCATGTTCTGCGCTTGAACGGAGGTTATCGCTACGACATCAACAATATCTTCAGCTTTGCAACCGCGTGACAGATCATTCGCAGGTTTAGCCAAGCCCTGTAAAATCGGGCCTATCGCGGTTCCGCCCGTCAATCGCTCCGTCAATTTATAAGCAATATTTCCGGCATCAAGGTTCGGGAAAATTAAAACATTCGCTTTGCCCGCGACGCTGGAGCCGGGAGCTTTTGATTCGCCAACACTTGGAATTAAAGCCGCATCCGCCTGCAATTCGCCGTCAATTTCGAGTTCCGGCGCACGCAATTTTGCAGTCTTCGTGGCTTCGATAACCTTGTTCACTAAGAGATGCGACGCGCTGCCTTTGGTTGAAAAAGACAACATTGCGACGCGGGGTTCAACCTCAAGTAATATTCGGCAGCTCTGCGCGGAAGCGATAGCAATTTCTGATAATTGCGCCGCGCTGGGATCGGCTACGACTCCGCAATCAGCATAAATCATCGCGCCATTCGCTCCGAAATTCGGGTTCGGAACGACCATCACAAAAAACGAAGAAACCAGATTAAAGCCTTCTTTCACGCCAATCGTCAGCAAAGCCGAGCGCACGGTATGCGCGGTGGTGTTCGTTGCACCTGCGACGGAACCATCCGCCTTTCCTGTTTTGACCATTAAATTTCCAAAGTATAACGGGTCTTCGATTTGCTTACGTGCTTCATCAAACGTGACACCTTTGGCGCGGCGCATTTCATAAAATATCTGCGCGAATTTATCGAAATCAGAATGCGTTCGATGATTGATGACCAAAACATTCGTTAACGCTACGCCTAACGACGAGGCACGATCCCGAATTTTTTGCTCATCGCCAAGCAACGTCACGCGTGCGATGCGTTCTTGCGCAATTCGCGCCGCAGCAATGATGGTGCGGTCGTCTTCGCCTTCCGGCAAAACAATATGTTTGAGTCTGGTCGCTGCCCGAACTCTGATGCGATGCAAAATATCCATAATCAAATGATGAAGGATGCAGAAAGATTTGTCACTTCGCGTCTGCCGCTTTGCGTTTCTGTTGGAAATATTTCCAACCTAAAATCAGCAATAAAATAACCACTAATACCATCACGACTTCGCCGTACACTGATAAATAATCCATTACATTGCGCCAATTTTTTCCGAAGCTTTTGCCAAGATAAAGCAGCAGGAAATTCCAGACCGCCGCACTGACCGCACACAGCAAAGTCGTCACGGCAAAATTCATTTTTGAGATTCCGGCGAAGACTGAAACTACGGCGCGGGTTCCGGTCAAAAAACGATTGCCAATAATCACACCGTAGCCATACCGCTGAAACCAGCTTGAGACTTGAGCAATCGCATTCACAGGTAAATAACGGCTGACGCTCCCGTGCAATAATCGTTGCTCAAAATATCTCCCCAAGCCATATGCCGTCATAAATCCGAGCGTACTGCCAAGTGTTGCCACCATCAGCATTGAGGTAAAATCTATGGTGCCGAGACCAATCAACGTCCCGCCAAAAACCAACAGCACATCGCTGGGTGAAGGCGGAAAAATATTCTCGATAAAAGCGAAGAAAAATATTATGGCAAGGATACCCAACGGCGATAATTGTTGAAGCCAGATGATGAGCTGCTCGATTAAAGACATAAAACTTAACATTAGTGTCCGGTTATAAGTCTAACAAGTTCAACTGCTTAGAAAGTGAAGTAGGTGGAATTTGTAACGGACACTCCTGAAGTAGGTGAATTAAGGGGGTTTTGTCAAAGATGGAGACGGAAAGAATTTGTAGAATTTCGTAGAGATTGCGCTCGATATTCAGTTCTTTCTTCGCAATCGCGACCATCAAATAAGTGCAGATTGCGATCCAGATTTGCGTTTTCACGGCATTCTCCGACTCGCCCCAAAAAGTTTTGATTTTCAAATGTTGCTTGATCCATTTGAAGAACAGTTCGATTTTCCAACGATGTTTGTATAACAGCGCGACTTCCAGCGCGGAGATTTCAAAATTGTTGGTGAGAAAAACGTATGTTTTTCCTTGCTCTTTGTCAGCCTAGTTTACGCGCCGCAATTTCTCGGGATACGCTTTGTTGGAATAGTGCGTCGTTAATTTAATGATTTGATCGCACTGCACACCGAGCGTTTTATCAACTTGAGACGTACCTTCTTTGGAACGCCAGGTTACTTTTCGCGCGCGTGACAAAGAAAGCAGAAGCCGCATGAATCCGAAAAAGCCGCGCAAAATCAAGGTAGCCTTTGTCGAGCAAATAGCTTGCCAATGGTTCAAAAACGAGTTCGTCCAGGATGTTGACATCGTGCGTTTTGCCGTCCGTAATCTGAATAACAGTGGGCAAATTGCCGCGTAAATCGAGTAAAGTGTGAAGCTTGATTGCCGCTTTCGCCCTCCGAAACTTCGCCCACCAAAAGACGTTGAGACATAAATCAATGGTGGTGGCATCAAGGGCATACACGGTATTTGAAAGTTCGACACCAAAGTCGTCAGGCAGATCTAGCGGGCGCGCTTTGGCGAGTAACACTTGCGCAAAATCCGCGTACATCTGCCAACTGCGGTTTTCATTGGCTTCAGCTAACGTCGAACGGGAAACGGAGAAATTCATGCCGAGATGATAAAATTTATTGTGATGCGCCGACAAACAACTAACCGTATCGCGCAGACTTTCGCGGTTGGTTAATTGTCCAAACGACATCACCAGAAATTGCAGCCAACCAGTAACCCCTTTGACTTTGTAGTTGCCTTGATAGCGCGTCACGCATTTCTCGAATTCGTCTTTCGGTAATCTGTCAAAGAGCTGGGCAAAAACGTATTTTCCTTGATTCAGGCAAAGAGTCTAGGACTCCGTGGCTCGAAAATTGAACTCGTAAAAACTGAAATTGGCTGTAAATATCGAAATATTAATCGCTTACAGCCGTGAACTTTTTCTTAACCGGACACTAATGTAAACTTACTGCAATACTGTGGACACTTTTTGAAGCTTAATTTTTCGTAAGTTGTTGATTCTACATAGCCGCACGAATTAAATGAAAGTCAGGTATCGGAGCTAACTTG
>JAYVZE010000012.1:0-20657 GCA_043783625.1 Blastocatellia bacterium
GCTCGAAAATTGAACTCGTAAAAACTGAAATTGGCTGTAAATATCGAAATATTAATCGCTTACAGCCGTGAACTTTTTCTTAACCGGACACTAATGAAAGGAACTCTATGAAAAAATCCATCATCATCGCACTCACAATTTTCCTCAGTGCCTGCTCTTCGACCAGCACGCAAACGGCGTCAACTTCCCCGCAGGACTTCGCCAAAAAATTGCAGGAAGACCTCATCAAAGCCAAGCCCGGCAGCGTCATTGAAATTCCCGCAGGCAAATTCAAATTTGAAAAAACGCTTTCGCTCAATGTTTCTAAAGTCACAATTCGCGGCAAAGGAATGGACAAAACAATTTTATCCTTCACCGGACAATCAAAAGGCTCTGCCGGAATGATGGTCAAAGCGGATGATTTTGTGATTGAAGATTTAGCTATCGAAGACGCGGCAGGCGATGCGCTGAAAGTCGAAAACAGTACCAACATCACAATGCGGCGCGTCCGCGTCGAATGGATGAACGGTCCGAAAGAAACGAATGGCCCGTACGGTTTATATCCTGTCACCTGCAAAAATGTGCTGATTGAAGATTGCGTAGCCATTGCCGCTTCAGACGCCGGAATTTATGTCGGACAATCTGACAACGTAATTATGCGTCGCAATCGTGCCGAGAAAAATGTTGCGGGAATCGAAATCGAAAATACGAAAAATGCGGATGTTTACGAAAACATGGCGACGAATAACACTGGCGGCATTATGGCGTTCAACCTGCCTGACTTGCCTGCGCAAGGCGGGACGAATGTGCGCATCTACAACAACAAAATCTTTCTCAACAATCAGCCTAACTTTGCGCCTTCCAGCCAAATCGTAGCGGGCTTGCCAACCGGAACAGGAATCCTTGTAATGGCAATTAAAAATGTCGAAATTTTCAAAAATATAATCAAAGATAACAACACGACGAACATCAACATCGTACGTTTTTCGGGCAAAGATGACGAAAAGACAAAGGCGCAAAATTATAATCCGTACACGGCTGGCGTTTATATTCACGACAATGAAATTTCAGGCGGCGGAACTAAGCCGGATGTTCGTTTGCCCAAAATTGCAGCACTCGCAAAAGCCACCGGCGGGAAGTTCACAGACATTTTGTATGACGGCGTGATTGAACCAGCTCCTGTGATGGAAAACGGTAAACCAGCGATGCCAGACGCAAAAATTTGCATCGAAAATAACGGCAACGCAACATTTCTGAATTACGATGCGGGCAATGGATTTAAGAAAATGGTAAAAGATGTGAAGTGGTATAAATGCTCGTTGCATGCGCTAGCGGAAATCGCCATGCCGAGCGCAGGCGCGAAAACCGGAGGCGGAATGTAATGCAGTTTCGGCAGGTACAAAGATACAGTACGGGAAGCGTAAGCGATCTGAACTCTGGCAACACTATGCTCGCGTCAAGAACAGGTCGCTTACGCTCCCCGTACCGTATTAAAGCAGTCGTCGTTTTATTTTTCACAACAATTTTTCTTGTGAGCTGTAGTAGGTTTTTCGGCTCTGGCGTTCGCTCTTTTGTGGTGGAGCCGTTCCCCGAAAAACTTTCCGAATGGCGGTTATTTCTGTCCGGCATCACGCCCAACAAAAGCGTTGTGCCGTACGATTTGAACACGCCACTGTTTTCAGATTACGCCAATAAATACCGCACGATCTGGATGCCCGAAGGCACTGCAGCAACCTACAAAAATGATGACGTATTCGATTTTCCGGTTGGCACAGTCATCACAAAAACGTTCGCGTTTCCGGCGGCGAGCGGCAAAGAAAAATTAGTCGAAACGCGATTGTTGGTGCGCACCGCAGAAGGCTGGAAAGGATTGCCATACGTTTGGAATGAAACGCAAACTGACGCAACTTTGGAACTGGCGGCAAGCCCGCAGCAAGTTTCTTTCACCAATTCAGAAGGCAAAAAATTTGATTTCAATTACAGCATTCCAAACGCCAACGAATGCATTCACTGTCACGAAAATCAAAAAGTTTTGATGCCGATTGGACTGAAAGCGCGAAATCTTAACCGCGAGTACAACTATGCTGACGGCAAAGCGAATCAGCTCGCATATCTCACAAAAGTTGGCCATCTGAAAGACGCACCTGCGCCGGAACAAGCACCGAAAAGTGCGGTGTGGAATGATCCGGCTACGGGTTCATTGGATGCGCGCGCACGTGCTTATCTCGACAACAATTGCGCGCATTGTCATCGCAGCGTTGGCGTTGCGGGTTACACGGCATTTCTGTTGGATTATACTGAAACTGATCCGCGCAAATTAGGTTTTTGTAAGCTCCCGAATTCCGCCGGATTCACCGGCAATCGTCCGTTTGATATTGTGCCGGGCAGTCCAGACGAATCCATTTTGCTCTATCGCATGCAATCGCTGCGAGCGAAAGAAATGATGCCGGAAATCGGGCGCAGCGTGCTGCACGAAGAAGGCATCGCACTCGTGCGCGAATGGCTGGCTTCGCTGAAAGGTGGTTGCGCACAGTAATTGTTGTGAAGAGTAGGCGGTAAACAGTAGTCGGTAGTTTTTTTGCCAACGACGCAAATAACGTGCAATGGTTTCCTACCGACTACCGTCTCCTGTCTACCGCCTACATTTTTCGCTATGTTTTCTTCTCCGCAACTTGAACCCATTCCCTATCCACCACCACCGTGGAATTTATCCGGTCAGTCTTGGCTTGGATTTTTCCGAGCCGACACAGCACCAACTCTGCCCAATGAATACAGGCATTTTCTCGCACGTTATGTGGCGGTTTCGATGATTCGGTATTTATCCGGCACGCTGCAATACGATGAATTAATCGTTGGATCAATGGCATCACATCGCGGGCGAGTCGGATTATTTGTTCATCACATTTGGGTAGACGATCTCGCTTCATTGTGGGGCGGGCGAAAAATCTGGGGATTGAATAAACAAATGGCAGTGTTTGCATGGGAGAAAAATATTGTCAAAATCAGCGATGCTGATGGGTTAATTCTTAAACTGGAAGTCAATCAGGAAAAGGCAATATTGCCGCCGCTCCCAATGCCTATGCCAAGCTTTGGTCAACTTGATGGGAAATCATTATTTACCACCGGAAAAATCACAGCACGCTTAGGAAAAGCGGGGATGCGCATCAAAGACAGTTCTGATCGTTTCGGATTTCAGCTTTCCGAAAAGCCGATATTTTCAGTCGCAGGAAAGCCGTTTTCCATGACTTTCATCCCGCCTAAAATCTTAGCCGCGAATTGAATCAGCCACCATTTCGTGTTACTTCCTTAACAGTAATTCATTAGATTTTTTCAGGAGTTTTTATGGCTGAAACAGCAGATGTCATTATTATTGGAGGCGGAATTGTTGGCTCCAGCATTGCCTATAATTTGGCAGTGCAAGGTTGCACAAATGTTCTGATTATCGAACGCGAAGAACAACAGGGCTTAGGCTCCACCAGCAAAAGTCTGGGCGGCGTGCGCGTACAATTTGCGACGCCGATCAATATTCAGATGTCGCTGTACTCGATAGATTTTTTTGCTTGCTTTGAAGAAATGACGGGCAGCACAGCAGGATACAAACCGCACGGCTACGTTTTTTGCGCGACGAAAGATGCGCATCTGGCGTACCTGCAAGAAAATCAAATCAAACAAAAAGCGATGGGCGTGACCAATGTCGAAATGATTTCGACAGCCGACATCGCGGCGTTTATTCCGCAAATGGTAACGGATGATATTATCGGTGGCAGCTATTGTCCGACAGATGGATTCGTTGATCCGAACAGTATTATGACGGGCTTTGCGAAACGCGCTAAAGAACTGGGTGTTCGCATTTTGACGAATACCGAAGTCACAGGCATCAATCTCGAAAACGGAAAAATCACAGGCGTGAACACTTCAAACGGCAAAGTTCACGCACCCGTTGTCGTTAATGCTGCCGGGCCGTGGGCGGCAAAAATTGCGGACTTCGCAGGCGTAGATTTACCCGTCAAACCACTGCGCCGCCAGATCGTCAAAACGCAAAGCTTCGATGCGCTGCCCGCAAAATTCCCGATGATGATTGATATGTCGAACGGCTTTCACTTCCGGCGTGAAGGTGATGCAATTTTATTAGCGTGGCCTGACGACGAAGAAATGTACGGATTTCAGAGCGCGTTCACGCCTGAATTTATTGAGAAAGTTTTAGTACGAGCCGTCGAGCGCGTCCCCATTTTGGAAGATGCTTCTGTCAATCCAAAACAGTGCTGGGCAGGCATGTACGAAGTAACCCCCGATCATCACGCGATCATCGGAGAAGCTCCAACTGTCAAAGGATTATTTTTCGCCAACGGCTTCAGCGGTCACGGCGTAATGCATTCTCCGGCTTCCGGCAGAGCGACGGCAGATTTAATTTTGCACGGAAAATGTCAGGCATTTGATGTTTCATCGCTCGGCGTCGAAAGATTTGAAAAAGGTGAATTGTTGGAAGAAACGGCGGTTTTGTGAAGCTGATCCAACACTCTCTACAAATTTTTAAGAATCCATTGTCGAAAATTTTTGGCAGTTTTTCTTTCACCTTCAATCAATCCCAGCGTCAGATGTTCGTTCAGCACTTCAACCGTTAAAAACGGAAAGGCGCGGCTGTTTTCAGATTCAAAATAAGCCAGATCATTCAGCAGCCAAACCTCAACGCGGCGATTGAAGACGCGCCAGATTTCAGAAACTCCTAAGCCGGCATAAATCGCAAATCTGTCCAGCGAAGAACTCGTCAAATCACTTTCGATCACGATGTCGGGCGGCGGATCGTGCTGTAAGTCGAGGTCTTCTCTGCCAATCACAGCGGCGGCATTCTGGACATAAAAACTATCGTCCGGCTCGGCTCCCTTGCTGGTCAATTCTTCCTTCAACGTAGAGGGTCCAAGCGATTCGATGTCTATATCAAGTGTATCCCGAAGCGTTGTGATTAACGTATGAAGTATTTTAATCGGCTTTTCGTGAGCTGGTAACGGAGACATAATTTCCATCCTTCCCTGATCGTAAAAAATACGCACCGATGAGGTTTCGCTGAGGTTATGTAAGAGCTGTTCATATTGCATCCATTGGACGCCATCCGCACATAACGTTGTACCGCGTGGAATATACGCGATGGCATTCAGATAATCTGTTGCTGTGGCGATTGACATAATAAAAACAGCCTCCGTCACTGAAGATGGTAGCAAATGGTTGATACAGATGAAATGAAAAATCGGTTATAATCGTGAAGTCCCTAAAAACTAAATGATCTGTCGAGCAGTCAGCACGCACTTTTTGCGACATCCAATCAACGTTTTGGTGTAGCCGTTATTGGCAAAAGCTCAAAAAGGCTTTAAATACAGCCTTCGCGTTCCGGTATGGCGTTTGCTATTATAGTGTTCAGGTCTCGCACCACAAATTAAATGCCCTTTCAAAAGGAGGCAACCATGTTGATTCCCAGTGTCTCTCGTTTCTCACTCACCTTCACTGTACTTGCTTCGCTGTGCCTGATAGCACTGGCGCAAACGCCGCTGACGCGGATGGCTCGCATCAGCCTGATCGAAGGTCAGGTCTCATATCTGCGCGACAAAGATACCAACAACTGGTTCGACGCCGCGATGAATACTCCGCTTGGCGAAAAAGATCAGGTTTTCACCGGAGCGCACGGGCGGACGGAAATTCAGTTAACCGGACGCAACGTCGTTCGTCTGGATTCCGAAACCAGCTTCAAAATTTCACAATTCACAACGGCGGTGACGCAGATTGCTTTGCCCGTTGGGAATGCCACCATTCGCATCGAAAGTCTTGATCGTCGTCAATTCGATACCGTAGATGTCCGCGATTCAAATGCTGATGATCCGTTGTATTTTGAAGTTAACACGCCAACGGTTGCCGTGACCTTGCTCAAAACCGGAACCTATCGCATTAACGTCCGCGAAGACGGTACGACGGAAATTAATGTCCGCAGCGGCGAAGCCGAAATTTACAACCAGGAAATCGGCACGATGATTTTGAAAAAAGGTCGCAGCATTCAGATTGAAGGCAATGACGTCAGCAATTATCGGCTGGCGAAATTGCAAGACAAAGATGCGTGGGATCGTTGGAATGAACGCCGCGATGATGAGGTTTATTATCAGGCTGATTCGCTGAGCGCACGCTACATTCCACAAGGCATTCCCGGCGGCTATGACTTAGATCGTCACGGCGACTGGTGGTACACAGCCGATCATGGATATGTCTGGTCTCCGCGAAGTGTAGCGGTGGGCTGGTCTCCGTATCGCGTCGGCAACTGGCGGTGGTATTCAGATTTTGGTTGGACATGGATTTCAACTGAGCCGTGGGGCTGGACGCCTTATCATTATGGCAGTTGGGCTTATGCCAGCAATCGCTGGTACTGGGTTCCGCGCTCCAGCGGAATTACCATTGCGCTTGGATTTAATTCGTGGTCTCCGGCGCGGGTCACATTTTTCGGATGGGGCAACAATCGTGCTTATAACAATGGCTATCGTGACGGTTATCGTGATGGTCGCTACGATCAAGTGGGCTGGATTCCACTGGCCCCGGGTGAACATTATCGCGGAAATCACGGCGGCAACACGATTGTGAACAATACAAATATTTATGGAAACAATAATACAGTCGTGAATTCGCGGGTGGACGGGTATCGAAATTATTCAGCTCCCGGCGGACTGACACGGATGGAAGGGCGACACTTCGATACGAATCGTGTCGCCGTCAATAATTCAAATTTAGCGACGACGCCACTCCAAACAGCCGACATCCGGTCAGGAGTGACCACGCGCGGCGATGTCTTCCGCCCGGTCAATAGACCTGGAAATGAGCCGCCGCCGCAGGTGAATCCTGCTGCAACTCCGGCAGGCAGACAGGCATTAGGTCGGCAGGTCATTGCTCGTGACATGGCGCGTGGCGGAGAAGTAATTACGCCCAGGGCAACAACCAATAATTCACTCGTCAACGGTACGCCAACGTTGCGCACAGATAATGTTCCGAACCGTGATCGGACTGTTAGATCAGTCGAGCGGGGAAATAATTCGCGGACAGATGCCGGAGTTGATAATAAGGCTGTCCGCAGTGCAGATCGCGGGTCATTAGTGACGACACAGCGAGTGGAACGTCCGGCAGATTCTAATGTCGAACGTCCCTCAAATACCAATCGTACTGTTGCGCCAACGAATAATAGCGAACGGAATGTTGATCGTTCGTCACGTTCTGAGAATCGTCCGTATACTTTCGGTGATGGCAACAGTCAGCGTTCCGAAGCTGCGCCACGCCGCACAGAAACGGAACGCCGTGAAATGCCGACGAGAAATGTTGAGCGGAATGTCGAGCGTCCACCAAGTGGGGAAACGCGGCGCAGTGAACCTCGTACGGAGCCACGAAGTAATGAGGCGCCACGTTACGAAGCTCCCGCCCGCAACAATCGTGAAGAACGTCCAACGCCTTCACGTGAAGTGAAGCAGGAACGACAGGAAGCACCGCGTCAAGTGGAACGTGCGCCGCAGCCACGAACGGAGCAACGAAGCGAACCACAGCGGAGTGAACCTTCGCGCAACACCGAGCGAAGCAGCGAACGTCCATCGCGCGGTGCTGAAGGACGACGTAACAATTAATGACGTGATGTAACCAGACGGTCAAAATGAAAGAGTGGCAAGCTGAAAGACAGGCTGCCACTCTTTTTTTGAGGTGAGAGGCTACGAATTTCGTCACCGTAATCTGCCGCATAGCGTCAGGTTTAGAGCGCAGGCGAAGCGGGTGTTTTTTCGAAATACTCCGAAACTATTGCAAATAATAGCCAAATTAATTCCGGCAGATTCTGTAGAACTTTGGCACGACGTTCGCATTACTTATCCACGTGAAAAGGTATGCGGTTGATTGTCGCCGTAGTGGTTAGTTTGGGTTGTTCGGCGGCGGCAGTTTCGGGGCCACTGCATACCTTTTCCATTAAAAAAAATTATCTCACCCCATCAACAGTTCGTCCTTCCTTTGTGCTATATTTCTGCTTTCTTGAATCCACTTCAATCCTTTAAGGAAAGTAGGCTTGAGCATTTTTCTCTTCATTCTCTGTCTCGTCGTCTTCGTCTTTTATCTGACGTTCGGACTGGAATTAATCCTCGGCAATCGCACGATTAAATTCCTGAAAGACATCCCGCGCTATCAATCAATTAATCCGCCCAAAGTCTCCATCGTCATCGCCGCACGCAATGAAGAATCAACCATCGAAGCCGCGCTGCAATCCGTCTTGCTTCAGGATTACGAAAATTTTGAAGTGCTGGTCGTCAATGACCGTTCAACTGATTTGACCGGAATGGTTTTGGCAAAGATGGCGAGTGATTTTAATAACCTGCGCGTTCTGACGATTAAAGAATTACCGAATCGCTGGCTGGGGAAAAACTACGCCTTATATTCCGGCTCACGAGCAACGAATGGAAAATTACTATTGTTCAGCGATGCCGATGTCGTCATGAAACCGGATGCAATTAGCAAAGCCGTGAATTATTTACTAACTGAACGATTGGATCATGTAACGGTTATGCCGGATCAGGCGACACGGAGCTTACCTCTACGAATTTTTATTACGTCCTTCGGATTTTTTTTCTCGCTATTCGCCAGACCCTGGCGTGCGCACAAACCCAATCGCTGGCACATCGGCATCGGAGCTTTTCAGCTTATCCGCTCAGAATTTTATGTCAGCATCGGCGGACACATGCCCATTGCCATGCGCCCCGACGACGATATGATGCTCGGCAAATTAGTGAAGCTGAACAAGGGGCGTCAACATTTAGTCTGGGGCAAAAATGAAATTAGCGTTGTTTGGTACAATTCCATCAAAGAGCTGGTTAACGGACTCATGAAAAATGCCTTTGCCGGGGTGAATTACAGCTTATTTCTGGTCTTTGCTGCAACGCTTGCACTGATTCTGTTTTGCCTGTTTCCATTCGTAGCGATTTTCATCACCAGCGGATATGCACTCTGGTTAAGCTTTGCTACATTGCTGATGATTGCAGTGATTTTTTGGGATAGCGCAAAATATCTGGGATTCAATCGCTGGTACGCTTTAGGGTTTCCGATCTCTACCATCCTCTTAATTTATATTCTCTGGAAGGCGGCGTTGAAGACTCTCATGCAAGGTGGTATTGAATGGCGTGGGACGTTCTATCCATTAAAAGATTTGAAGGCAAATAAGATTTGAGCATGGACGATTTAATTATTTCCAATGCTTCGATTATTGACGGAACGGGTCAGCCCGCCTACCGCGCCGACCTTGCGATCAAAAAAAATCGCATTACAGCCATTGGACAATTGCAGAACTTCAAATCCAAACATCGGATTGCCGCCGGAAAATTTTCTCTCATCCCCGGAATTATTGATCCTCATTCGCACGCAGATTTAATTTTCCCGCTCCCGCCTCAGCGTCAGGCGGAGTTGTTACGTGGCAAATTATCACAAGGCATCACCACCACGATTGTCGGAAATTGCGGGCTTGGATGCACTCCGATTGGCACCCCTGAAGCAGAAGATATTTTACGCGCTGTCAATGGATGGATGACTCCTGAGCCGATCAAGTGGGCGTGGCGGACGGTTGGCGAATATCTGAATTATTTAGACAATCACGGTGTCGCGTTGAATGTGGCGACGTTTGTCCCGCACGGGCCGATTCGGATTTCAGCCATGGGACTCAGCAAAGGAAAACCTTCGCGAGCAAACTTAAAATCAATGCGAACGATGACCGAACAAGCCATGAAAGATGGTGCGCTCGGACTTTCATCGGGACTAATCTATCCGCCGGGAATGTATTCCGAAGCTGCTGAATTGCAAGCTCTCGCACAAATCGTCAAAGACTACGACGGCATTTATACCAGCCATATTCGCGGCTCCAGCGAAACTTTAATTCCCGCTGTCAAAGAATTGTTAGACGTGGCTCGCACCACCGGAGTCCGCGTTCATCATTCACATAACGAAGCCGTCGGACGAAAGCATTGGTCGAAAATTGATCGTGTTTTGGCGTTAGAAGAAAAGGCTGTGCGGGAAGGGCTGCGCGTGAGTTTTGATATGTTTCCTTACACGGCGGCGGCCACGATGATGATTGCAATTTATCCACCGTGGTCACTCGAAGGCGGCGTTGATTCGCTGATCGAAAGATTGCAGGACAAGGCTACGCGGACGCAGATTCGACGCGACATTCAAACACAAAAATCCAGTTGTCAGCCGGATGGATGGCCTCACAATTTGGTTCGCGCTTCGGGATGGAAAGAGATTTTTATCGGCTATGTTGCCAGCCGTAAAAATAAACGTTACGAAAAAGTTAATTTGCTGGAGCTGGGCAAGCTCACCAACAAGGAACCATTTGAGGCAATTTCAGATTTGATTGTCGCTGAGCGCGGGCAAATTTCAATGCTGATTTTTGAAGTCAGCGGCGAGCCTGAATCCCGCGAATTATTGAGTAAATTTGCCAAACATCCGCTCAGTGCATTTTGCACGGATGCCGAAGAATACGGGCGCGGCATCCCGCATCCTGCGGCGTATGGAGCATTCCCAAAAATCTTAGCGCGCTTCGTTCGTGAAGATCAGACACTGACTTTTGAAGAAGCAATTCGTAAAATGACTTCTTATCCGGCGCAGCTTTTCGGGCTACAGGATCGTGGCATCATCCGCGCCGGAGCCTTTGCTGATCTGGTTTTAATTGACCTGCAAAAAGTTCAGGATCGGGCGACATACACGCAGCCAAATCGTTTGGCGACAGGCATTCAAACCGTCATCATCAACGGAAAAATTGCCTGGACTAATGGGGCGAGCAAGGAAGCAACAACTGGCGTGACGATTCGACGGTGAGGAAAATTAATTCATAACGCAAATCCTTCCAACGTAGTCACAATTAAATCAGCGGCGGAAAGCTGCTCCGCCTGATAACTATTGGTCACTGCCACACAGTACATTTCCGCCGCTTTCGCCGCTTCGATGCCTGCAACAGAATCTTCAAACACGATACATTCACCCGGCTGAATTTCAGCATTCAGCACATAATTCAACTGATCCAATGCTTTGTGGTAGCCTTCAGGATCAGGTTTGCAATCGTTCACATCTTCAGCCGCGACAATGATTTTAAAGCAATCACGGACACCCGCCTGTTCCAGCACATATTCGATTTCGCCGCGTAACGCACCAGAGGCAATGGCTAATGGATATTGCTCCGCGAGGCGTTTGATTAAATTCACTGCGCCCGGAAAAAGCAACATTCGTTTGGAAATTTCTTCGCGGTAATATTCGGCTTTGCGATCAATCAGGACTTGAATAAATTCATCATCGGCGGCATCAGGAGTGCGCGAATTATCACACAGCACCGCCGTAAAACATCCACGATCATCCAGCCCTAAATATCTTTCGTGATAATCTTCATTGGTTAAGAAAATGAATTCCTCTTTTAGTATTTTTTGGAACAGTTCAAGATGGAGCGGTTCGTCATCAACGATGACGCCGTTAAAATCAAAGATAATCGCTTTTGGCTTCACTATCAAAATCCTTTCGGGTAATCTCAAAATTCAAGATCGGACAGGATAAACTTTGCTCTCAGGAAATACCAATGGCGAATGAAAAGATAAATGACAATTGGAACTCATCGCTGTACGATCAAAAGCATTCGTTTGTGTACGAGTACGGAAAAGAATTGCTGACTTTGCTGAAGCCACAGGCAGGTGAACGCATTCTTGACATCGGATGCGGAACCGGACATTTAACGGCACAAATTGCGGCTTCTGGCGCGAAAGTTATCGGGATGGATTTTTCAGCCGCAATGATTGAAAAGGCGCGGGCCGAATATCCAGCACTGGAATTAATCCAGGCCGACGCCACGAATTTTTCTTTCGATGAACCGTTTGATGCTGTCTTTTCCAATGCAACTTTTCACTGGATTCCGAACGTCGAGGCAGCCACACAATGCATCGCCAACGCCTTAAAAAAGGGCGGTCGAATGATTATCGAATTCGGCGGCAAACGCAACATCGCCAATATCATGGCGGCACTTGAAGCCTCCTTGAGAGAACTAAAAATCCCTGATGTCAGCCGCGAAATGTATTACGCTTCGATTGGTGAATACGCGCCCGTCCTTGAAAAATACGGACTCGAAGTTGAGCAGGCATTTCTCTTTGATCGTCCGACAAAATTAGACGGCGAAGACGGGATGCTGAACTGGCTCTGCATGTTCGGGACGATGAAAACTGAAAATTTATCAGAAGCGCAACGAACTGAAGCCTTCCATTTAGCCGAATCAAAACTACGCGCGGTTCAGTATCACGATGGGCAATGGTATGCTGACTATCGAAGAATTCGCGTGGTCGTGCGGAAGCTATAAATGTGTCGCGTAAACGTCTCGTTTGCGCTTCCAAATAAAATTTTATGCAATTAGCTCGTGTCATTGGAAATGTGGTAGCGACGATTAAAAACAATACGCTGGAAGGGCGCAAGTTAATGGTCGTGCAAACGCTGGATGCGAAATTGCTTCCCGTGGGCAAACCATTAGTTGCCGTAGATTCGGTTGGAGCCGGTGTCGGAGAATTAATTTTCTGGTGTCGCGGCAAAGAAGCCAGCTTCCCTTTTTCCGGCAGCGAAGTCCCGACCGATTGCACGATTATTGGCATTGTTGATTCAGATGAACATGTGAGTTAGGTGTTAGCCATTAGGTATTAGCTATTAGCCAGAAAGGATTGGCTAACGCCTAATCGCTAACAGCTAATACCTAATCGCTAACCGCTCCTACTATTTATGCTCCTCGGAAAAGTCATTGGCAACGTCGTCGCTTCGCACAAAAATTCGCGGTATGAAGGCGCACGCATTATGGTGGTGCAACCGATTAATCCTGACGGCACTTCACGCGGCAATACGATGCTGGCACTTGATAGCGTAGATTCCGGTGAAGGCGATGTTGTGATTGTTGTGCAGGAAGGCTGGGGAGCTTCAACCGCAGCCACGGGCGAAGCCGGAGCCGCGATTGATTCTGCCATTGTGGGGATTGTAGATTCTATCGGGTAGGATAGGCGTCCCGCCTATCCTCTTTTCACTAAAAATATTTGGCAAGAAAACCAGACGACAGGCGAGACGCCTATCGTACCTTTTATTTCAAAGCCCTGATTTTCACATTTCTATACCAGACTTTATCGCCGTGTTCCTGCAATAAAATATGCCCTTTTGAAAAAGTGCCAAATTCTTTCGTTTTATTGAATTTGCTTTTGGCGATCAGTTCTTTTAAGGCTTCGCTCCCGCGTTCGTATTCCAAAACTTTTTCGCCGTTCAGCCAATGTTCGATGTGATTATTTTTGACCACTAAACGAATTTGATTGAATTCGCCAACGGGCTTGAGCTTCTTCTTATCGTTCGGTGGCATGATGTCGTACAGCGCACTCGCTTTGCGATTACCATTGATCCCCATTTTAGCATCAGGATGATTTTCGTCGTCGAGAACCTGCATCTCAAAACTGACGGCAGATTTACCTTTGGGCGGCAAAGTTTCTGAGACTAAATATTTAATGCCGCTGTTGCCACCTTTGCTGATTTTCCATTCCATCGAAAATTCAAAATTCTCGAATTCGCCGGTGGTAATCAAATCGCCGCCAGCCTCGCCAAGTTCACCTTTCGCCTGAATACGACTGATGCAATTGTCTTCAATGATCCAGCCCGTTGGAACCTTATCCTGATGAAATCCGCGCCAGCCAGTAAAGGTTTTTCCATCAAATAATAATTTCCAGCCAGCTTTCTTTTCAGCTTTGGAAAGTTCGTTACTCTTTTGTGCGAAAGCCGTAAATGCGCATACCGCGAGGAGGAGAATTGTGAGCAGTGATTTTTTCATGGTTTTGGATGTTTTAAAAAAGGAACCTACAAACAAAAGCCCCAACGGGGCGTAATGTAATAGCCCAGGGTAAAACCCTGGGAAAGTAACCGATAATATTCGAGTAGCCCTGAAGGGGCGACATATTTATTTCGTCCCTTCAGGACTTACCAATTTGTAATCTCGTAACCCAGGGTTGCACCCTGGGCTGTTACATTTCACCCCGTTGGGGCTTTAGCGATTATCAATAAATCTAATAACTACGCCTTTATTGCAGCTAACGGATGATCCACTACGCGTTCGTTACGTTCATCAAAGTACAAGACTTTGCCTGAACGATATGATTCTACCGCCATGCCAATCGTGGTCATTGCACGATACGCAGTTGGCGCATCCAGAGCAGTTTTTTCACGACTTTTCACACAGCGTAAGAAATTTTGCATGTGATCTTCGCGGGTTTTGTCGGTATCAAGTTTGACTTCAGCGGAGCCAAATTTCGCCACGAATTTGTCCTTGAACTGACGTTCCGCTTTCGCCGTAATGTAATCCACTTTACCTTCAAATTGACCGTCAGGAACCATCATAATGGTTCCTTCGTGCCCGCGAATCAGTCCGGGAATATGCTGGCTGTTCGCCATCGAAGAACTTAGAATCAACGAATGCCCTTTCGGAAATTCAGCAATCAAATGGAAAGTATCCGGCACTTCGCGCCCGTCTTTAAAAACGTACGTTCCGCCCGAAGCCATCACTTTGTAAGGGAATTGCGCTTCACCCCAGCAAATGTTGAGTGGAGCGACGACGTGATAAAAAAGGTCAGTCGCAATGCCGCCGGAATAATCCCAATATTTGCGAAAGCGGAAAAATCGCTCGGCACTGAAGGGACGTTTCGTAGCTGACCCCAGCCACATGTTCCAATCAATAAAATCATCGCCTTTCCCGGTCGGCCCCGCATTCGGGTCAATTTTATAGTTCCACTCGCCTTCGATAGAGTTGCGATGATATGACCCCTGGCTCATCAATAATTCGCCGATCATTCCATCCTGAATCGCTTTGCGAGCCTGCCACCATTGATCGCTGGAAGTTGTCTGCGAACCGATTTGCACAACTCGATTCGTAGCCTTGGCAACCTCAGTAAATTTTTTCGCTTCTTCAACTGTCTTCGTCATCGGCTTTTCGCAATAGACATCTTTGCCGGAGTTCATCGCCGCAATCGCAATCGGCGCGTGCCAATGATCCGGCGTCGCGACAATCACTGCATCAATATCTTTACGGGCGATGACTTCACGATAATCCAGCGTCGCCATCGGAGCGTTACTAATCGTTTTGGCATTGGTCAGACGTTTCTGGTACACATCACAAACCGCGACGACATCAGCCGGACGTGAAGTCTTTCCGGTTTCAATCGCCCACTTCATAACCCCGGTGCCGCGTCCGCCGACGCCAATACAGCCGAGGTTGATGCGATCATTCGCGCCGATGATTCTGCCCGGGGCGAGGATGTTTTTGATTTTGGTGGATTGCGCATAAGTGGGAATCGAAAGCGCGGTGCCCCCGATGGTCACGCCTACGCCTGCTTGCTTGAGAAAATCTCTCCGTGATTTCTTGTCAGACATGAATTGATACCTCCGGTAATTGGTGAAAAGTGTGAATAAATACCCAGCGAAGATGATAAGAGTACACTGCTTCTTGACACTTGGTGTAAAGGTTTTTCAATTATCTCAAAAAGCCTGAAAATCTTTTATCTATGGCAATTCGCTCCTTACTGGTAAACCAATTGAACCGTAGTTGAGCTGGTTGGCGTATTTTCCGCCTCTCTTGTCAAGTCTTCACGCTGGTTGCGAGAACAATAGAATGTCATATCTAAATCACGATGTCCAAAATATTACGCGACTCATTAGGGGATGCATCTTCTTGAGCCATGCGGGTTTGCCTGGTTTCACCAATAAATATCTACCAAGCCGGAATTTGTAATGGCAACGTCTTTAGTAATCAACGGAACATCTTTCAGTTTAGCCGTTGCCACTATCGCCGCGTCAAAGATGTCATCATTGAAACCGTAATCCCGCGCTTCGACAATAATTTCAGCATCCAATGGCACAACCTCATAACATTTCATCTGTACCAAATCTTTTACCCATTCCGCAAACGGCTTGCTAAATTTAACTTGTCTGACTTTTTCCAAAATGGAGGCTTCCCATAAAACCGGAACGGGAATGTAAATATAGGCTTGCCCGTTCTCCGCTGCCTGAAAAGCGCGTAAGGCTTTTTTTGAGAGCTGGCTATATTTTTGATTGGCAAAGAAAATCAAGGCGTGCGTATCAGCGGCGTAGATTGACATTAATTGCTCTCTCCCAAATCTTCCCGTAATTGCGCCGCCGTGTTTTGCAATGACGTATTAACCATCCGCCTTATTTCAAGGGTTCCAGCTTCCAAGTCGCCAAGCTCTAAGACACTGCCAGCAATACTAAAATCAGGCGAGCGGAAAGCCCTTGCTAAAAGTTGCTTAATAAGTTGCCGTTGTTCGCTTTCAGTCAAAGCATAAATCTGGCTTAGAATCTGTTGTTGTGTTGCGCTCATAAAACCTACCTTTCCTGATTGCGATGAAACTTGAATCTAAGAAACCTTGAATCTAAGAAACAAAGATAAAGTGAATGCAACGCAACCTTTAATCAACATTATAGAACATTTGCCAGTGACTGCAATCAAGACGGGCTGATGGACTGTCAGCGTTGATAGCGGTTTACCTGTGCATACAATCGGTAGTCGGGAAGAAGTTCACAATTGACAGTTCGCAGTTCGCAGCATTCCTGCGAACTTTCTTGGCTGCAAACTGCGAGCTTCGCTTGCCGACCACCGACAATTCACGGCTGGCTTGAATGAATAAAATGTCACGAAGTTAGCAGGTAGATGTTGACACTTGGTCAAACCATTGTAGATAATGATCGGAGCTGACGAGATCCACGTAAAAAATCGCCATCCTTCGGTTCCCCGATGGCAGACTCAGTTGGCGCCGCTGGGCTGAAAGTTTATCCTCGAACTTAATTTGTTCCTGAATTATTCGTGAATTCAAGAGCGTTTGCCCGCTGTAAGCGCCGCGAATTCCATTAACCAACCTTTAAGAGGAGTACATCAATGACAATCAACCAACTAAAAATGTTGGCTCGCGTGATGACCTTCGGTTTGAGTCTCATGCTGAGTTCATTGCTCGCGTTTGCTCAATCTGACAACACGCAAATTTCCGGTTTCGTCAGAGACCAGAACGGCGCAGTCGTCGCCAATGCCAAAGTTACCATCAAGAGTGAAGCCAGAGACTTCGAACGCACTGCCACAACAAATGGTGAAGGCTATTACGTTGTGACCCAGTTGCCATCCGGTCTTTATACCGTCTCAGTCGAATCTGCCGGTTTCAAACTTTACAAAGAAGCAGGCAAAAAGCTTGACCCGAACGTTCCGGCAACATCCGATGTGTCGTTGCAAACGGGACAGTTAACAGATGTTGTTAACGTCACATCTACCAACACACAAGTCCAAACAGAAACCGCTACAGTCGGTAAACTGGTTGATGAACTGACCATTAAAAACACGCAGCTCAATGGACGCAATCCTTTGTTGCTGGCAGTTTTGAAACCAGGCGTACTCGGCGGGTCACTCGGCGGTAACAGCTTCGGTCTGACCACCGCAGGTTTAGTTATCAACGGCGCTCGTACCCAAGATACACTGGTCACTTTCGACGGCGCAGTCGGCGTCCGTACCCGTTCCAACGGAACCAGCATCGGTGTTGCCGATGTGGACTCGACTCAGGAAGTGCAAATTCTGACAGCCAACTACAATGCTGAGTATGGTCGCTCCGCTGGCGGTCAGGTTCGTATCATCACCAAAAGCGGTAGTAAGGATATTCACGGCGTGGCTTATGAGTATTTGCGCAACGCGGCACTCAACACCAACAGTTGGGATCGTAACCGTACCTACAATCCAGCCCGTCCCTGCACGGATGAAGCTTTCAAAAAAGATACTGCTTGCCGTCCGAACCCGTTCCGTTACAACCAGTTTGGATTTAACCTAAGCGGTCCGGTTGTTATTCCAGGTACGGGGTTCAATAAAGACCGTAACAAACTATTCTGGCTTTACAGCATGGAATGGGTCAAGGTTCGTCAAACGAGTAACATCATTAATCGCGTTCCAACGGCCAGAATGCGCGTGGGAGATTTCAGCGAACTTTTCCCTGGCGGTCCGAACTACAATGCCAATCTTGGTATTACGCGTTTCGTTAAAGACCCTCTAAAAAGCGGTGCTTGTAGCGCGACAGATCAAACTGCCTGCTTTAACGATGGTGGTGTCATTAATAAAATCCCAACCGCTCGTTTAAGTGCAAACGGTCTGGCCTTGCTCAAGGCTTTCCCTGATCCAGTTGCCGGATTCTTTTCGGCAGGTTCAAACTTCTTCCAAAGCCGTCCGGCACGTACCGATCAGCGCAAGGAAAACGTCAACATTGATTTTCTACCAAATGAGAATAATCAGGTCAAAGTTCGTTTGGCGCTCTATCATTTCACTGATGTGAGTGCGTTCCGTGGCGCAACTGATCGTGCCCCACAAATTATCACGCGTCCCAACCAGACAATGTCAATTGGCTGGACGAAAACATGGTCACCAACCTGGATCAGTGAAACTTTGGTAGCGGGAAGCCGCGATCAAGTTGACATCGCGGTAGACACGCGTGGTGATCGTTACAAACGCAGCAACTACGGCATCAACTATCCTTATATCTTTAGCTCTGCGAAAGAGATTCAGGATAAGATTCCAACTGTTGACGGTCTGGATATTTTCGGCAGCCTTGATGGTGGACCTTATCCGTCCAGCTCAACTGGCCCAATTTATCAGGTCAATAATAACTGGACTAACATTCGCGGTAGTCATACGATCAAATTCGGTGGCTATTTCGAACGCGCCGGACAGAATGATTTCGACCAGATCAACGTCTCCGGTACACCAGGCGGCACGAACAATCAGAATGGTCGTTTCGTGTTTTCCAACTCTTCTTCTGATGGAAAAACTGGCGTCGCCGCTGCTAACGCAGCACTTGGTTTGTTCGACACTTATGCCGAAATCGGCGACCGCTCATACACCCCGTATCGCGGTCACATGTTCGAGTGGTTTGCTCAGGATTCCTGGAAAGCCACCCCGAAATTGCGCTTGGAAGCAGGTATTCGGCACAGCATTATCCAACCATACTACAGCCTGTGGCGTAACATGGTAGTGTTTGATGCTAAGTATTACAATCCAGCCTTAGCTCCAACTGTCAGTCCGACAACTGGATTTATCACTTCGAGTGGAACTAACTTACAGTCGCTTTACAACGGTCTGGTCATTCCTGGTAGTGGCTGGCCTGATTCGGCGAAAGGGCCTGGTCGTATCGCCATTGCAACGACTGGTCAATTCGATTTCCTGTTCCGTGGTGAAAGCAAATCGTTCTCGCAGATTCACAAGAACGCCTTCCAACCACGGGTTGGTTTGGCATACGCGATCAACGATAAGAACGTGTTTCGTGCGGGTATTGGTCGCTTTATGACACGCCTTGGCGTTAGCGATTCGGTCTTCCTCGGTGGTAATCCCCCGCTGCAACCGACTGTCTCTGTAACCAATGGAAATGTTGATAACCCGGGTGGTAAAGCCGGTAACATTTTCACGCAACAGATCACGTCACAGGATAAAGTCTTCAAAAATCCTGAAGCCTGGACCTGGAACGGAACCTTCGAGAGAGAAATTGGTTTCTCCTCGAAACTTGAAGTCAGCTATGTCGGTCGTCGCGGTCTGCATGCGCAACGCGAACGTAATATCAACCAACTGGCGGTCGGTACGCTTCAGGCAAATCCTGGTATCAATGCCGACTCGCTGCGTCCCTACAAGGGATACAACATCATTCGCGTAACCAACAATGATGCGAACTCGATGTACCACAGCTTCCAGGTTGGACTGGAGCGTCGTTTCACCAAAGGCTTCGCTTATAGCTTCGCCTACACCTTGTCGAAATCACAGGATAACGGTTCAGCCCAACGCGACGTTGTCCCAAATGCTTACGATGTCAGCAATCTGTGGGGGCCGTCAACTTTTGACCGCCGTCATCAGATAGTCATCAGCTTTGCCTATCAACTGCCAATCTTCAAAGATCAAACGAAGTTGCGCGGTAAGTTGCTGGGCGGCTGGGTCGCCAGCGGTGTTTCACAAATGGCGACTGGTAACCCGATCACCATCGGTACAGGTGACGATTTCGCTGGTGTTGGACCGGGTAGCGGGGCGCAACTTTGGTTGTTCTCCCAGACGCCGGAAATCAAAGCTCAGTACGCGAACAACAATACGGATGCTTCTTATTGGTTCAACCCCTACACCTCAAATGGCACAACAGGGATTTTCACCAAGCCAACCTTGGGAACGATCTCAAACCAAAAAGGTCGCGGACTCTTTTACAACGTAGGATTCCAGAATCACAATCTGCGTCTCACGAAAGAGTTCGTTATCAAAGAAAGCCATGCCCTACAGTTTGTAGTAGAAGGCTTTAATTGGTTGAATCATCCAAACTGGGGTGGGCCGGATACCAATCCGAACAACCTGGCCACCACTTTCGGTAAGATCACCACTAAGAGCGGTCAGCGCGAAATGCAAGTTGCATTGCGTTACTCGTTCTAAGTAATTCTTACCTGAATTAACTAAGCCTGCTGTCGCGTTGTGCGACAGCAGGCTTTTTTTATTTTTGATTTGGAAAATCTTCACGTCTTTTTTTATTACGGCATTCTCTCAATGCAGAAGCCCGCACGAAGTAAGGGCACCTTCACATTTG
>JAYVZE010000013.1:0-8208 GCA_043783625.1 Blastocatellia bacterium
TCGCTTCTGAAAGTACGTTGATTATTTTTCATTGGACTGGAACACGCGCAGCGCGTGCATTAGCGCAATGCTTGAAACAGCTTGGCTTGGACGCTGCTCTATGGGGTTGGGTAATCAAGATCAACTCATCCATCCCACTTTCAGAATTCGCAGGTTATTTATCTCAGTTGCGGCAACAACCCACCCCAATGGAAGACCTGTCAGAGGTAAACGAAGCAATACTGCGCACACGTAAATTTGACGAATATTTACCAGAGGCTTTACTCCGCAAGCGTGCGGCTAAGGAATATTTTGATTTTGATGAAGCAAGAAAGGTAATTACGAACATTGCTCATTCGCTGTCTCTTATCTCCTCAAGATAGTGACACCCCACGGCTTCTTTTCTCTCTGGAAGTTCAGCATTTAAAATCATTGTGCTAATATCCCGCGTTCCGTCTCGCCCCAACAAGTTCTATTTATCAAGAGGCAAAATGTAATGGCTGCATCCAGTTTGGAGAAAATTGTCAGTTTGTGTAAGCGGCGCGGGTTCATCTTTCCGAGTTCCGAAATTTATGGTGGCTTGGGTTCGACGTGGGATTACGGGCCGCTCGGCGTTGAGCTGAAAAATAACGTCAAGCGCGCGTGGTGGCGCAGCGTCGTTTATGACCGCGAGGATATGGAAGGGCAGGACGCCGCGATTATTATGAATCGCTTGGTCTGGCGCTATTCGGGTCACGAAGCGACGTTTTCCGATCCGCTCGTGGATTGCAAAGAGTGCGGCAAACGCTCCCGCGCCGATCATTTGATTGACGGCAAGTGCGGAAGCTGTGGCTCGACAAATTTGACGGAACCACGTAATTTTAATTTGATGTTCAAGACAACGATTGGCCCCGTAGATAACGATGACAATATCGCGTATCTGCGACCCGAAACTGCGCAGGGAATTTTTGCGAATTTCGCCAACGTCCAACAATCCATGCGTCGTAAACTGCCGTTTGGCGTTGCGCAAATCGGTAAAGCTTTTCGTAACGAAATCACTCCCGGCAACTTCACTTTCCGTACTCGTGAATTCGAGCAGATGGAGATTGAGTATTTCTGTAAGCCTCCGCAATTTTTGCAGGAAGGCGAAAAGAACGACGAAGAGTTGCATGCCGAATGGGTTGAGCAAAGATTTAACTGGTATGTGAATCTTGGCATTCCCGCCGAAAAAATTCTCAAGCGCGAACAGTTGAAAGAAGAACTCGCGCACTACGCCAAAGCAACCGTAGATTTGGAATATCGCTTCCCCGGCTCGCTCGGTTTCAGCGAACTTGAAGGCATCGCCAATCGGCAGGATTACGATTTGTCCGCGCACAGCCGCGACATTCCTGAAGCGGATTTGACGCGCTTAAAATTGACTCCAAACACTGATACGACGGCGAAGCTGGATTACTTCGATGAAGCCGCGCTTGATCCGGTAACGGGCAAAAAAGGCGTCCGCTATGTGCCGTACGTGATCGAACCTTCGGCGGGAGCGGATCGCGCTACATTGGCGTTTTTGTGCGAAGCGTACCACGAAGAAATCGTCAAAGAACCAACGGCTGAAGTGATGGCTCCGCTGCGCGAAAGCATCGCGGCAGCGCGTAAGAGTATTGAGAAAAAAATCAATGAAGCAGAAAAGGCGGTGGCCAAAGGCGAAGTCGTAAATCCAACGGCTGAGCAATTGAAAACCATTAACGAAGCTTTGGAAAAAGCTGATTCCGGTTTGCCGCAAAGTTTGCTTGACGTTGAAGAAGCCTGTGCTTTGCCCGGTGCGGATCGCGTCGAATTGCTCAAGAAAGTACGCCCCATAATCGCTAAATTGTGCGATGAATACACGCGTGTTGTCTTGAAATTAAATCCACAACTTTCGCCCATAAAAGTTGCCGTTTTCCCGCTCAAGAAAAATGAACCGCGCATTGTCGAAGTCGCTAAGAAAATCAAAAATGATTTGCAGCCGTTGATGCGTGCGGTTTATGACGACAGCGCAGGCATCGGAAAACTCTATCGCCGTCAGGACGAAATCGGTACGCCGTTTTGCATCACGGTAGATTTTGACACGCTCGGCGAAGGTAAAGATGAAAACTCAAGCGCATTAAAAGGTACGGTCACACTGCGAGATCGTGATTCGATGCAGCAGGAACGGATTGCCATTGATGCGCTTGAAAGTTATCTGCTGAAGCGGTTAAGGTAGGCGTTATGAATTCACTCGCAACAGCTCTGGAAGTATTGCCACGCGGTTCGGCAATTCAGCTTTTCAATGTCTCATGGGATGACTATGAAAAAATACTTGAAGAACTGGACGAACGATCTTATTTGCGTGTGACGTACGATCAGGGCTACCTACATATTATGACAATTTCGGCAGAACATGACGGATTCACGCGTCTTTTTGGCTATTTGATTTTGGTGCTGGCTGAAGAGTTGAATTTTAAGTATCTCAGTCGCGGTTCCACCACACTGCGCAAAAAAGGAAGTGGGAGCGGTGCGGAAGGTGATGATTGCTTTTACTTTTCCAACCTTTCGTTAATTGCCGGGAAAAACCGTCTTGACCTTAGTTCCGATCCACCGCCTGACCTGGTGATTGAAGTGGATATTACTCACCCTTCAACCGATAAATTTCCAATTTACTCGCGACTGGGAGTTCAGGAAATATGGTGGTTTGACGGAAAAGTAGCCAAGTTTTATGTGCTTAATAATGGCAATTATGAAGAGGTCTCTTCGAGTCGTAAATTCCCTTTTCTTGCATCAAGTGCTCTTCCTGATTTTTTACTACAAGGCAAAGATAGCGATATTACAGATATGGTTCGAGAATTTCGCCAATGGGTGAAAACACATCGACAATAATTTCCTGTCCCCGGAAAATCCTTAATGAATTTAATCCACGCAATTCTCCTCGGCATCGTACAAGGTCTCACCGAATTCATTCCTGTCAGCAGCAGTGCGCATTTGATTCTGGCTGAAAAACTCATGGGGCTTGATCGCTTCATGTCCCCCGAACAAATGACCGCGTTCACTGCCGTCATTCAGCTCGGCACGTTGGCAGCCGTGATAATTTATTTCTTGAACGACATTTTGAGCATCACGTTCGGATTCATTGCCGGCAATCTGGCGTTCCTGCAATCGGGGCGTAACAGCGGTTCTCAAAACGGCGCGAAAATGGGGTGGCTGATTATCCTCGGCACAATTCCTGCCGTCGTCGTCGGCTTACTCTTCAAGAAAATAATTGAAGGAACCTTCACTAAAAACCTGTACGTCATCGGTTTCAGCGTCGTCATTTGGGCATTGTTATTACTTGCCGCAGAAGTTATGGGCGCACGACGACGCGGGATGAATGAACTGACCTGGGCGGATGCTTTAATTGTCGGGATCGCGCAAATATTCTCGCTGATTCCAGGTTCATCACGTTCCGGTACGACGATGACAGGCGCATTAGCAACCGGCTTGACCCGCGAAACCGCAGCTCGTTTTTCGTTCCTGCTCTCGATTCCGGTGATTTTTGGTAGCGGATTATTAGAGATGAAAGAGCTTTATAAAACCGGCTTGCACGGCATCGGCATCACCAATTTAGTCGTCGCAACCATTGTTTCCGGCATCGTTGGTTACGCGAGCATTGCATTTTTAATTAGTTATTTAAGGAAGAATTCAACCTTCGTTTTCATCGGGTATCGCTTGATTATTGGAGTTGCGATTCTGGCTTTGGTGTATAGCGGGCTGGTGAATCCGCAGTAATTTTATCGCTGCTTGAACGAATACAATTTCGCCGGACGATGTGCGCCATCTGTTCTGACTTCATTCAATTCTTTAATCTCGCCCTGCGCTAGAATCTTCTTACGGAAATTGCGTTTGTCCACTGGCTTTTGCAGGATGATTTCATAAACCCGTTGCAGCTCTGACAAGGTGAATTTAGGTCGTAATAATTCAAAGCCAACCGTCGTCCATTCAATTTTATTGCGTAACCGCCACACCGCATAATCAAGAATTTTCCTGTGGTCAAACGCTAACGCAGGCGGATTAAAAACCGAATGCCATTCCGCTGCCGCTGCATCCGAACCCGCCACGACTTTCTGCTGTTCGCTGTCCACCAAAGCAAAATAGGCAACACTGATAACTCTGCCGCGCGGATCACGTCCAGGTTCGCCAAAGGTGAAGAGCTGCTCCAGATACACGTTTTTGACACCGACTTCTTCCTGTAATTCCCGCGCTGCCGCTTCTTCCAAAGATTCTTCAATACCAACAAATCCACCCGGCAAAGCCCAGTGCCCCTTGAACGGCTCCAGATCACGACGAATCAACAACACCTGCAAATCATTCTTCGCAATCGTGAAGATAATTAAGTCAACGGTCACAGAAGGTTTGGGATAGTCTTTAGTCATCGTAGGGACTGAAATAAAGGGTCTGTTCATAATCCACCAGCCCAATGCGTAAGTGATCTAAAAAACCAATGCGCCCAACCACATTCACCGGAAAATATTCATCTGCTGCAAAGAGCACCGTCGCCTGCCATTCAATACCTTCAATTGAGATTATGATTTCGTGACCATACGCTAGAAATGATCCAGTAGCCGTACGGATACGTTGGGATATTCCAGCTTCCAGATCAAGCTTGAGAAGTTTGGCATAATGGCGTTGCAAAATACAAAAAACACTGCCCGAATCTAACTTGGCATTTACTTCATAAAAATCCTGGGAATTCGCTGAAATCGCGATGGAAAGTGTAATGTCAAAACTGCTCGGATAAGTAAAACGATTCAGGAATTCCAATTGATATGGACTCACACCCAACCTCCCCAAAATGGTTCTGATTCGTCACGGATAAAATGGATAAAAGGAATTTTTACTCCTTCTGCTTTTGCTTGCTCTGCAATTGGAAGCGGATCATTTCCGTAACCGATCAACCGATCTCCATCCAACACAATCCATTGACCAATATATTCGTGCTTGTGTCGTCGCAACCATTCCTGTTGTTTGGTGCAATCAATTTTTCCAATCGAAGATTTCCAAACCCTCGGCAATGTTTTTGTGGTCATAGCTCACCTCAGATTTAGTTTACCTTACGTCTGCAAATCAAGTACATCGTGCCTCGTAATAATGCCAACGATGCGTCCGTATTCTTCGACTAAAATCGCGGGAGAATTTTTCAAATATTTCGTCGCACGTTCGGCTTCCACTGTTTCATTCACAACTGGAAATGGAGCGTCCATGATTTCACTAACCGAAGCCTGCAAAAGCTCACGATTGCTTAACAACTTCGCCATCAAACGACCTTCACGCAGGCTGCCCACGCAATTGCCATCATCAATAATCGGCATTTGCGAAAGCCCGTGCGTATTCATCAAATGCAGGGCTTCGCTGACCTTGTGTTCGGAGCTGGCAGAAATCAAACGCGGAATTTTTTCGGTTCCTTTCATTTCATTCAGCAAACCAACGGTGACGCGCTCAAAGCCCAGTAATCGTTTTTCCTTCATCCATTCGTCAGACAAAAACTTCGTCAAATAGCGTTCCCCCGTATCGCACACAATAAAGACAATGACATCATCTTCGTTCGCTGTTTCGGCGACTCGCAAAGCGGCGGCGGCAATCGTACCTGCACTGCCACCACAGAAAAGCCCTTCTTCGCGTCCCAACCTCCGCGCCACATTGAACGAATCACGATCCGTCACATTCATGATTTCATCAATGTATTTGAAATGAACATTTTCGTGAATCGTATCCTGCCCGATGCCTTCGACCAGATACGGCGTAGCTTCCATCAAATGTCCGCTTTCCTTGTACGTTTTGAAAACGGAGCCAAACGGATCGGCTCCGATGATTTTGACTTTCGGATTTTTTTCTTTAAGGTAGCGTCCCGTCCCGCTGATCGTCCCGCCCGTTCCAATCCCTGAAACAAAATGCGTAATGCGCCCTTCGGTTTGTTCCCACAGTTCTGGGCCGGTAGTCAGATAATGCGCTTCAGGATTCGCGGGATTGCCGTACTGAAATGTCATCATCGCATTCGGAGTTTCCTGCGTAATACGCCGCGCCACATTCAAATAATGATCCGGCGAATCATGCTTGGCGGCGGCTGGAACAACGACGACATCGGCGCCGAGTGCTTTTAAATAATGAACCTTTTCCTGACTGGCTTTTTCAGTCATGACGAAAACACAACGATAGCCTTTGATCGCACAGGCCAGCGCAAGTCCGATGCCTGTATTTCCGCTGGTCGCTTCAACGACAGTGCCACCGGGTTTTAGTTCACCCGCACGTTCAGCCCGCTCAATCATCGCCAGTCCAATGCGGTCTTTGACGCTGCCGCCGGGATTGTGCGACTCCATTTTCGCCAGCACTAACGGCTTCAATCCCTTCGTTAATTTATTTAATTTGATGAGTGGCGTGTGTCCAATTAATTCGAGAATATTATTTTTATAATTCATTAAAGCTGACTCCAAACACGGTTTGCCGGAAAATTTCCAAGTCGAAAAATCCAGCGTGAATAATCAGCGTCATAGTAATCGCAAGTGGATTGTTGCGCTACTATTTTTGTGTTTAGAAATTTCCTCTTTTGTCGGTCTGTCAGCATCCGGCTGGCAGCTTTTCTTCACAAATATTTTGCCAGCAGGATGCTGGCAGACCAGTTTTATGGCGCAACGTGCTTCCCCAAACCCCGGACGGCGTAAGCGAAGCAGCCCCACATCAAAAGACTATTTAATTGGATAATCCAGATTGAAACTTCGCCGGGCATCAACCAGCGAATGAATCCATAATGAAGAATTAATAAAATACTCGTCACGACAAACAACAATGTCATCCGTTTGAATCCGCGTCGCAGCGATTCCCAAACAAGTTGGATATTAATCACCAGAAACACTGCACAGGTCGTTGTCAGGAGAACTAAAAACCATCCAATCCCGCCTTTTGATAAGGCTCTGATGATGGCCGCGCCTTCTACCACGACAATCATAATGACTGGCACTACCCAAATGGGAACGTTGCCTGCCGCGCGAAAAGAATTCCACAATGCCCAACCGAGGCAGATCATCCCCGGAGCTAAAAAAACATAGAAGCTGTTATCGAGAAACCGAAGATTGTAGTCAGTGAAGGCGAAGAGAATTTTCCAAAGTGTTTCCGCCCCCCAGCCCAAAACGATGAGCGTCAACCCGATCAAAGCTAAATTGGTACATTCCCGATTGACGCGGGCAATCATTCGTGACAGATAAACAAAGCCAAGCACAGACAGAAAAGCTGCTACCGTTGCGCTGATGACAATGATCAGTTTTTCCATGTAGGTCATCCTCAGCCGAAAAACTAACGCTACTAAGCACAGCGGTAAAAGTTCTGCGGTGCTTTCATTTTCCATTTATGAGTTTCCATTTTTCATCCTGATGGCAGCGGCTTGGGCAATGACCAATGAAAATTGACAAATCATAAATGGAAAATGAAAGCACCGTAAAATTATTACCTACCTGCTTAATCCCCGCCGAGACTTCACCGTGCTACCGAATCATGCCATGCTCACAGGTATCCGTGAAGTAAACTTGCGTCAGATTGATCCCGGAAAAATCAAAAGCCTCAGCTTTTCATCGCTGAGGCTTTTTCTTCGATTCAATGGTAGTCTGAACGTTAGTCCTTATGACAGGTGTTCAGTGCCTGATAAACGGCTAAGAGTTTGGACTGATCGTTCACTGTACCGCCTCTTACTGCCCAGTTCGTCGCGGCGAACAAATCGGCAATCGAAGAAGTTTCAGTAATGACGACTCCATTACTCAAGGTAAGAGGTAACGGCGAAGCCATATTCATCATCGGCATATTCGGATTCATTGGCGCTAAATGGCACTTGATGGTTTGTGTTTTGATTTTTGCCCACCAAAACGGAACCGCATTCTGGATGTCTAATTGTGCCGCGACATAAGCGCGCGTTAGTTTTCCCCAAATAGCATTATTCGGGTAGCCATTACAGCCTAACGCAAACTTTACATTGCCATTGATCTTTCCATAATCGTCAATGACATCAATCTCGTGCCCACCATTCACACTTGGAATTGAGACTTGAAAGTTTCGATTGCTGTAAGGTCTGAATTGTAAAAGCTCACACCATTTTTCAGGCACCGTATAGCAAATCGTCAAATCGCAACTTGTCGGTGTCGGCGTTGGCGTCGGCGTTGGAGTCGGCGTCGGTGTTGGTGTCGGAGTTGGTGTCGGCGTTGGCGTCGGTGTTGGTGTCGGTGTCGG
>JAYVZE010000014.1:0-21574 GCA_043783625.1 Blastocatellia bacterium
GCTCGAAAATTGAACTCGTAAAAACTGAAATTGGCTGTAAATATCGAAATATTAATCGCTTACAGCCGTGAACTTTTTCTTAACCGGACACTAATGAAAATATATTTATTCTTACTTTAACTGCTGATCCGCAAAATCCAAAAAAGCCTTCCAATCTTCTCCCGTCGTCGAATGTTTTCCGTTGCGATAAAAATATCCGAGGCGGCTGTTGATCATTTTTCCAGGTTCCGGCATCGCATTCGCATTCAAACCTTCCACGCCTAAAAATTTATAAACCGGATCCGCCGCTTGCAGCATTTCAAATTGTCCTGCCGGGTTCGACCAGGCATCGTCTGCGGCGCAGGAAAACATCACGGGGCGCGGAGCCATTAACGCTACGAGGCAATGTTGATCGAAGGGCAGACGCGCAGTGTTGTCGTTGAATTTTTTAAAATTTCCATTGAACCAATGCGGGAAGCGGTCATTGATGGCTTTTTGTGGCTCTCCGGTCGTGCCGCGACTTGGCGAAGTTCCGCCCATTCCGGCTTGATGCGGAAAGACTGTAGCGATGCGTTCATCCATCGCCGCCGCGAACATCGCAGCTTTGCCATAGCGCGAATGTCCAAACAACGCAATGCGATTTTTATCAATGGATTTTTCTTTGACTAAAAAATCTACGACGCGATGAAAGCCCCACGCCCAGGCAGCTTCGGCTCCCCACGAGCTTTCTTTGTCAGCCTGAGGTGCGTTGAAATACGGAAAAACTCCTTTAGTAAAACCCGGTGTATCCGGCACTACATCGCCATTAAAAAAACTGACGACGGCGTATCCGCGTGCGATGGCGGCTTCGATACCCCATTCGCTATCTATGCCTTTGCCGCGTGCGGCGTCGGTAGCTTGGTTGTTGACTACGCCGGGGCAATATTGAGAAGTCGGAATCCAATTTGGATTGAGCGTGACACGCGGATCAGTTGTTAATGCATGATTGCCGCAAAAATTCGTGCCAAGAATTGCGGCGACCGGAGATTTTTTTTGATTGGGCAAGAACATCACGACATAAATTTTCGGCGCACCAGCTTTGCCCAACTCAATCGTAATTTCTTTCATCGTTGCTTTGCCGCCAAAAAAATCTGCGTACGTTTTCGTCACTATAGCCTTTATTTTCGGGGCTTTCGGCAGATAGCCGTACATATATTTCTGAAATAATTCTTTCAGTTCAGGGCGACGTTGTTTGATCCATTGTTCTTTGGTTTTGACTGGAGTTCCGTCGAACATAACGAGTGGATCGGGGAGAACTTTTTGTTCCGGTAAGTCCGAAACTTCGGGGAAAGATTTTTTTGCGCGAACGAGGGGAGTAAGCAAATGACAAGAAGAAAAATCGTTCCGATATTTTTTTGTTTCATAAACTCGTTTGGAAATTTTGGAGGAGGAGGTTTCGTTCAGAGTTCACGCTTCAACGTATCCGGGAACGACCGCGAAGCGCGGCGTTCGGCAAACTAAAGTTTGAACTCTGAACTTTCAGATCAAATCCCACGGCTTGCGCGGTTTTCTACTCAGCAACTTATTGGCTTCAGGATCATTCACAAATAATTCTTTCGGAGCAGCCCACGTCAACCGCCTTCCAGTCTTAAAAGCGATATTGCCAAGTAATGCTACCGAAGTTGAGCGATGACCGATTTCAGGTTCGGCGACGGGAGTTTTACTCAGCCGAATCGCTTCAATAAAATTCGCACAGTGCAAATCTGTCGCGTCGCGTCCCTGCACTTTTTTGGCTTGGGTGCGGAAATTTTCAATCGGCGCATTCATATCCTGCGTCCCGTCTCTACGGCGGACGGCGACTGGTTCAGGAAAAACTTCGTAGCCGATTCGAGAACACATAATCGTTCCATTTGTGCCGTGATAAGCCTCTCCGTGCGGATAATCCGTTTCGCCTCTGGCCGCATAATATTTCAATCCTGCGCTGCGAAAACCAACGCCCATGCCATTCATATTGCTGGCTTCATAGCTCATCACAAAGCCCGGATATTCATACGTCGCTTGCAGCACATCGGGCATTTCTCCGCCGTCTTTGACGGAAAATCTGCCACCTGTTGCCACGATAGTTTTCGGTGCACTTACGCCCATCACCTGATGCACGGAATCGAAACGGTGTGTGCCGTAATCCGTAATCGTGCCGCCGGAATAATCCCAGAAAAAACGATACCAGCGCATAAAACGATTTTTATTGTACGCAACTTTTGGCGCAGGGCCGAGATACATTTCCCAGTCCAGCCCTTCCGGTACAGGTGCATCAGGCAGCTTGCCAATTCCGTACGGTGTATTGTTACTGTAATTCCAAACGCGTACGAAGCGAACTTCGCCAATCGCGCCGGATTGAACCAACTGCTGAACTTCTTTGTAATGCGGAGCCGAGCGATGCTGCATTCCGGTTTGCACGGTACGTTTATATTTGCTGGCCGCGTCAACCAAAGCACGTCCTTCTTTAAGGTTTTGTGTCAATGGTTTTTCAACATAGACATCTTTGCCCGCCGCACACGCCAGCACCGAAACTGTCGCATGCCAATGATCCGGCGTCGCAATATGCACGGCGTCTACAGCCTTTGATTCAAGCATTTTTCTGAAGTCTTGAAAGCCTTGCGCAGACGAACCAGCCCACGATTTGGCGGCTTCGATGTTCGGTAAATAGACATCGCTGAGCGCGTTATATTCAACTCCCGGCACGCCAAGCATCAGCTTCGCTACCTGCGTCCCGCGTCCGCCGCAGCCAATTAATCCAATGCGAACGCGATCACTGGCTCCGAGAATTTTGTTATAGGAAAGCGCAGTCGTTGACACGATGGCTGTCCCGGAAACTGAGGTTTTAATGAAGTCTCGTCTTTTCATAATTGTTAGTTGGGATTTTACGATTCAATATTTATGCAGAGCTTTCGTTCAGCTAAACGTTCCCTGTCATTGAAGCGAAGAATTTTATGTGTAACTCTTGCTTCAGGTGTAAGCGGATCAATCATCGCGCCGCTCAATTTAAAGTGCTCTCCCCAGTTCTGAGTTCGCGGATTAAAAAACGGAACTAGAATACCCGTCAGTGGATCGAAGGAACCAACATTCGGTCCCTTCAAACGATTGCAGCGAAAACAAGCCAAAGCTAAATTTTTCTCTTCTGTTTCACCTCCATGTTGCCGGGGTAAAATATGATCCGGCTCGTGCTGATGAAGGGAAAATAGTTGAGGCAAACAGCAACATTCACAGCTATAAGCTGCGCGCAAAGCCACCAATTGACGTAAATCATTTGAGATGTCGGACGACATTTATGGTTGTTTATTATGTGCTAACTGCGCTTTGAGCATGATGACTAAGTGTTCGAGTTGTTCCAGCTCGTCAAGCTCTGCTTTTTCTGCCTCTGACAATAACCCGGTTTCATTCAAGATCAGCAGCCGTCGTACTCGTTGCTGGGAATTCTCAGAAACATGGTAGTTAAGAAAATCGTGCGGGGTTGGGTTCAGTGATAAAAAATTGACGAACTCTGTCGCAGTAGAAATCGCTGTGGTTCTAAAACCCATCAAACTAATTCTGAGAATTGTCGGAAGCCACTGACTCATGGGCTGAATCCTGACCGCCAGATCATCCGGGATTTGCATCGTCAGTTGAACCATAAAACTGCCTCACAATCAATTTCTTCCTTGCCTCATATAATTCTATTCTGAATCAAGATCAAAGCAAACAGAAATGACAAAGTAAGAAACTGTCATTTCTGTTTGCTTTGTCATCTCCTGATCTTACATAAACTCATTAAATAAAGCTTCCAGATATTCCTGACGACCGCTGCGATTGGATTTGACTTCTCCCATTTTCAAAGCGAGCGGTTCTAATTCATCAAAGCTGGATTTACCTTTTTCGATTTTCTTACCAAGCTCGGAATCCCACGAAGAATATCGTTGCTTGACGAAATCAGCCAGACGCCCATCAGCCCGCACTTTGGCTGCGATTTTCAAACCGCGTGCAAACGTATCCATGCCGGCGATGTGTCCTAAAAATAAATCATCCGGTTCAAAACTTTCGCGTCGGACTTTGGCGTCGAAATTCAATCCGCCCGTCGTGAATCCGCCCATTTTTAGGACGCATAACATCACGTTTGAAGAGATGTATAAATCCGTCGGGAATTGGTCGGTGTCCCAGCCTAATTGCCAGTCGCCCATATTCGCGTCAATTGATCCAAGCGCGTTGGCTCCGATGGCGACTTCAAGATCATGCTGAATCGTGTGACCCGCAATCTGCGCGTGATTGGTTTCAAGATTGAGCTTGAAATCATTCATCAATTTATACTGCCGCAGAAAATTCAAAGTGGTTGCGGCATCCGTATCGTACTGATGTTTCGTCGGTTCTTTTGGTTTTGGTTCGATATAAAACGGCCCCGTAAAACCAATCTTTTTCTTGTAATCAACCGCCATTTGCATGAACGCGCCAAGGTGATCCAACTCGCGTTTCATGTCCGTATTGAGCAACGAAAAATAACCTTCGCGTCCGCCCCAGAAAACGTAACCTAAACCGCCAAGTTCGTGCGTGACTTCAATTGCTTTTTTGACCTGGGCTGCCGCATAGACATACGCATCAAGGTTTGGTGAAGTCCCTGCACCATGCATAAAACGTGGGTGCTGGAACAAACAAGCTGTTCCCCACAGTAATTTTTTGCCGGAATTCTTCTGCGCTTTGGCGAGCATCTTCGTGACTTTATCGAAGATTTTATTGGTCTCTTTCAGATTCTTGCCTTCAGGCGAAACGTCGCGGTCGTGAAACGCATAAAAATCAATTTGGAGTTTTTCGATTAATTCAAAAAACACTTCAATTCGTTTCTGCGCCATATCTACGGATTCAGAAAAATCATCCCACGGTCGGACTGCGGTCGGCATCCCGAAAATTTCGGAACCGCGTCCGCGCATCGTATGCCAAAAGCATGAGGCAAAGCGCAGATGATCGCGCATTGATTTGCCTTCGATCATTTCGTCGGGGTTGTATTGTTTGAAAGCCAATGGATTGCGCGAATCCGCGCCTTCGTATTGGATCGTTTTGATTTTTGGAAAAGCTTCAGCCATGTCGGTTGTCCTTTAAAATATTAGTTGATTGAATTGCGAAGAGAATGCGAATTGTAACGTGAGATGTGCAGAAGCAAAAGAGCGGAACGTACAGCAGGCTGCCAGCCCGTGTCCGAAGCTGACATGACAAGTTCTTTCGCAAGAATTTTAGGACAATTCTCAGCTCATGGGCTGGCAGCCCGTGCTACAAAAAAAAGAGGCTAACTTCGAAAAGTTAGCCTCTTTTTTTCATCAAGCCAGCAATGTTTTATTTAGTAGTTATTGCATCCGGGGCTAAAGACGGGAACTTTCAATGTTGCACTTTTGCCCGCAGTTTTATGCAGCGCACGAATGCCTTTCCACTTATTCGTTTTAGGCGTCATTAGTAACCCAACACCACCACCTATATTCATCCTGATCGTCGCCGTTAGTCCGCTTGGAATTGCCTTTTCCATCGTTCTGACAATGCGAGGTTTGGTATAGGTGATAAGCTCGGAGGATTGGCAGCCGTCCAGCAAAAATGCAGAGAAACTGTAAGGTTTTTCGTTCTGATCAAAAACGTAACCGATCCCCACCATTCCCGCGCCACTCAAACTGCCGCCATTCACATCTCCGATCAGACCGACGGTATAAATGCGCTGTCCGATGGCATCTACCGGGCTTTGAATTTCAGCGGTCAACTGAGAAGGAACTGCATCGTACGTGCTCCCAAAATTCAACGTTGCCGTCCAATCGGCCTGATTGATCGGCGTGTCGGCATTCGCCCAGAACGCTTCGGCTCCGAAGGTATCAGTATAGGTAGCGTTGTTGATGAATTCATTTCCGATCAATCCATTATGAGCCACCGGAGCACCCGTCACCCTATCAACTGCCAGTGCGAGAATATGACCATTATTTTCAGGATCAAGACTGCTAATCAATTCGGTGAAGCTGGCATTCGGGGTCAGACAAATAAAGAAATCGCTTTGCGCACAGGTCTTATCAATAAAGAACATGTGAACCGTTGCGTCTTTGTCCCCAACATTGCTCAGCGTCAATCGCGTATCCGAACCCTGACGAGTGTCATAGAAAGGAAACACCAGCAAGGAACCTGCTTTCTGGTCACTTGGTAACATAGGGACATTAGCTTGAACGGCGAACTGAAGCAGTACCAGTACGGTTCCAATGGTAGATAATTTTATTAGTTTCAATGCGGCTTCGCGCAGCTTACCTAAGTTAAATGTGTGTGTGTGTGAGGTGATCATTTTTACTCCACCGGGGTAGCTTTGTTAATTATTTTATGTCGTTATTGTCTGACTCGGGGAAACCAAGAAAGATCAAAGACCTAATAGCTGTGAGGCACAGAGCTACTAAAATTCTAGTCAACGTTAAAAAAGTCTAAGGTTGAAATCTACCTGTTTACTTTGATCTTTGGCGTATATCGGAAACTTGAAGGCACGTAGACATTAGCAGGGAAAAACAAAAGCAAGCGAGATCGCTTAATTTTGATGGTCAAATTGTTTGCCGGAATGAACGAATTGAATATAAATCAAAAGTATAAAAATGGAAAGCTAATTATTTCAAATAAAACCATAGAAGGGGCAGCTCGCCCGTTCACTGAGGATGACATCCCTCGAGCATTTGAAAAAACTTCTAATGATTGCCTCAGACGCGGGCGAGCCGCCTATACATTGGAAAGAGCCTTTTCAATCGCTTCACGCCACTGTTTCTCAAACTCCTGAACCGAATGGCGCAGCACTTCCTGCTCATCAATTGAAATCACCAGCTCATCTCCGCCGACACTGCCCAACTCGAAACAAGTTACGTCCAGCGAAGCAGCCAAAGCGGTGAAGGCGTCAACATTTTCAGCTTTGACAGAAACGATAATCCGCGATGAAGATTCGCTAAACAACAAGTTCGCATCGGTCATCAAGGCCGCCACATTCACAGTAGCGCCTAAAAGCTGATTGGCGTTATTGGAAAAACAGCTTTCGGCAATGGCTACCGCGAATCCACCTTCTGAACAATCATGCGCCGAACGGATCAATCCGGCTTTGATCGCCGACAGACATAAATTCTGCCCAGCTAATTCATCTGCTAACACAAATTTCGGAGGGGCGCCGTCAACTTCACCAAACATTGCCAGAAGTTCACTGCCACCAAAATCGCTCCCGGTTTTTCCCAGTATAAAAATAATATCGCCGACAGCTTTGAACCATTGCGTCGTGATATGGCGCGGATCATCAATCAGTCCAAGCATCCCAATCACTGGCGTTGGATAAATCGGCTTGCCTTCCGTTTCGTTATACATGCTGACGTTGCCGCCAGTTACCGGAACTCCCAACGCACGACAGACTTCACTCATGCCATCCAGCGCATCAACGAATGAACGCATAATTTCAGGGCGTTCAGGATTTGGGAAATTCAAACAATTCGTAATCGCTAACGGCTTCGCACCACTGCACACAACGTTTCGGGCAGATTCGGCAACCGCTAATTTTGTGCCTTCTTTGGGATTTAAATAACAATATCTGCCGTTGCAATCAACGCTCATCGCCAACGCCTTTCGCGTCTCTTTGACACGAATTACCGCCGCATCCGATCCCGGCAAAACGGTCGTATTCGTGCGAACCATGTGATCGTATTGACGATAGACCCATTGCTTTGAAGCAATATTCGGTTGCGCCAATAACCTGCTTAAAGTTTCATTGTAAAGATTTTTTTCGCCAACTTCGGCTTTAAGTTTTTCAAATCCGGCAGCAATTTTTGCGGAGACATCATTCGTGTTATTTGGATAATCAGCTTGCGGGCGATCATATTTTGGAGCTTCATCCGTCAACGCCGCATTCGGAATATCGGCGACGACTTCGCCTTTGTGCAGTACACGCAGCCGCTTCGTATCCGTCACATGACCAATCGTAACGGCATCCAAATCCCATTTATGAAAAATTTCAGCGACCTGACGATCATGCCCCTTCGCCGCGACAATCAACATTCGCTCCTGAGATTCTGACAGCATCATTTCGTACGCTGTCATTCCCTGCTCACGCTGTGGAACCAAATCAAGATTAATCTCAACACCATTGTCGGCACGCGCTCCCATTTCGCAACTGGAAGAAGTCAAACCCGCCGCACCCATATCCTGAATGCCGACAATCGCTCCGGCACGCATTGCTTCAAGACAGGCTTCGAGCAAAAGTTTTTCGTAAAATGGGTCGCCTACTTGAACGGTAGGACGTTTCTCTAATGCAGCGTCATCAAATTCCGCCGAAGCCATCGTCGCACCATGAATGCCATCGCGTCCGGTTTTGGCTCCGACATAAATGACCGGATTTCCTAATCCTTCTGCCTTACCATAAAAAATTTGTTCACGCCTGACCAACCCTAATGCAAAAGCATTGACCAGCGGATTCAGTGAATATTCATCGGCAAAATACACTTCACCGCCAATCGTCGGGACGCCGAAGCTGTTGCCGTAATCACCAATTCCCTTCACGACCCCAGACATAATTCTTCGATTGCGTTTGACGTTAATTTCAGATTTTTCATCGGTAATTTCTTCGTCACGAATCGGCCCGAAACGGAGTGAATTCATCGCCGCAACGGGACGCGCTCCCATCGTGAAAATGTCGCGCAGGATTCCACCGACGCCAGTTGCTGCGCCTTGATACGGCTCAATAAACGAAGGATGATTGTGCGATTCGATTTTGAATGCGACGCACCAACCATCACCAATGTCTACGATGCCCGCATTTTCACCGGGGCCTTGCACTAAACATTCGGCTTCAACAGGTAAATTTTTCAGGTGAAGTCGCGTAGATTTATACGAACAATGCTCCGACCACATCACAGAAAAAATGCCCAGCTCCGTGAAGCTCGGTTCGCGTCCCATGAGTTCTTTGATGCGTTCGTATTCGGCAGGATTGATGTTGTGTTGTTGCAGCAGTTCTGGAGTAATCAGTGGTTTTGAGTGCTGAGTGCTGAGTTTTGAGTACTGAGAACCGAGTGTCTTTCAACTCAGCACTTTCTTCTCAGCACTATTGATTTATTTTGCTTTTAATAATTCACGCAGCGCAGTTGTCATGGAAGTAAACATGGCTAATCCGTCGTGGCTGCCAAGTGCATCTTCGGCGGCGCGTTCAGGGTGTGGCATCATCCCCAGAACGTTACCTTTCGCGTTGCAAATTCCGGCGATATTATTGAGCGAACCGTTAATATTCGCGGCTTCGGTGACAGCTCCGGCAGAGTCGCAATAACGAAATAAAATTCGATTTTCGCGCTCCAGCTCAGCCAGTGTCTCCGCATCGCAAAAATAATTTCCGTCGCCGTGCGCCACCGGGATTCGTAAGACCTGCTCGGATTTGTACGCCGAAGAATACGGCGAATTGGTATTCGCAACTTTGACGTGAAGATGTTCGCAGATAAATTTCAAATCACGATTGCGCAGCAGCACACCGGGCAATAAACCCGTTTCGCACAGGATTTGAAATCCGTTGCAAATGCCCAGCACTAATCCGCCTTGCTCGGCAAAATTCTTGACGGCCTGCATCACGGGAGAAAATCGAGCAATCGCACCTGTCCGCAGATAATCGCCGTAGGAAAATCCTCCCGGCAAAATAATTGCATCGAAGCCTTCAACTGAATCCTGCTTGTGCCAGATGAAGTCTACTGGTTGTCCAACGATTTTGCTGATGACGTGATACGTGTCGTGGTCACAATTGGAGCCTGGAAAAACGACAACACCAAATTTCATTGCGTGAAAGCCTTTGGCTAATAAGGTAAGAGCTAAGCGAAAGTATAACTATAAGAAAGTAGAATTGTCCAGAAGCGCGGAAGATTCGATGCTTCTACCGCAACCAGCGTTCAATATTTTCCCTTACGAAGTCGTCATCATTGAGCTGTGGATAGTTTAAATAGACGCGATCAATTTCCTGTAACTGTCCGGGAGATAAATCTTCCTGCGGATCAAGACACCATCTTCCCTGCAATAATCCCTGACGGCATAAGACCTCATGCAATCCAGCGATGCACCCGGCAAAATTATTTTTTGCATCGAAGAAAGCAGCATTAGAATCTGTAATTTCCGCCGCCGAAGCCAGAATTTCAGCCGTTGAATTTACTTCGCGTGCGCCTTTAATTTTTTGCAGCAGTGCGACCGCTGATTTTGTCCACACAGCCCAATGCCCTAATAATCCACCCGCAAATCGCAGGGATTTTCCATTCAACCGAAATTCGGACAACAAATCAACGACGATGTTGTCATCGTTTCCCGTATACAGTGCGATTTCGTTTTCGCGTCCGCTATCAGCTAACGCGCGAATTACATCCAACGTCTGATACCGATTAAAGGGAGCTGTTTTGACCGCTACGACATTTTCAATGGCGAAGAATTCACGCCAGAATTCATACGGAAGAATCCGTCCCCCAACTGCTGGTTGCAAATAAAATCCAAACAGGGGAATCACTTCGCTGACACGCCGGCAATGTTCAATTAGTTCAGGAATCGTCGCTTCACGAAGTGCCGCCAGACTTAATAACCCAATGTCATAACCGATTTCCGTAGCCAGCTCAGCTTCTGTAATTGCCTGCGAAGTCGTACCGCAAATGCCTGCAATTTTGATGAATGAATTGGCGTTCTCATATTCATTAATCGTCTCAATGGCTAAGCGAAGTACCGGATCAAATAAGCCAACCTGCGGATCACGAATCGCAAATTGCGTCGTGTGAACACCAACAGCAAGACCTCCAGCTCCGGCTTCGCAATAATATCTCGTGAGAGCTTTCTGCCGCCGCTCATCCAGAGTACGTTGCGCCGTCAACGCCAGCGGATGCGCCGGAATCACCAGACCTTCCATTAAATTTTGTTGTTTATTTTTTGAGAGCATGCGGATCAAAACTTCCCGTCCTGAACTTCAAATTTTGTCGGCTTATTCAAATTGCTGCCACCGCTTACAACCCAATCAGCGACCATTTCCTGTAGTCGTTGAAGCTTGATTTCAGGAGAACCTAACAGCTCGAAGCAACGCGCAGAATTATTCAGCAAAGCGGTTTCCGACTCTTCGCCTTGAAATGTTACAGCTTGCCCGAATCTGTTTGCAAAAAATTCAGCGGATTCCCGAACGGAGACAATTTCAGCTCCAGTCACGTTTAAAATGCGCGGCGGAGCTTCGCAAAGTTGCAAGCTACGCAAGGCGTACGAATTGGCATCGCCCTGCCAGATGACATTGAAATAACCTACCTGCAAATCAATCGGTGTTCCTTCAAAAACCTTGCGGGCAATATCCACGAGCACGCCGTACCGTAAATCTACTGCGTAGTTCAAACGAAACATCAAACATTTCGTCCCGAACTCTCTCGAAAAATATTCGAAGATGCGCTCCCGTCCCAGACATGAATTCGCATATTCTCCGCGTGGAGCCAAGGCATCTTCTTCGTTTGAACCACCCGAAGCCGGAGTCATAAACGGATAAACATTTCCCGTCGAAAACACGACAATCCGCGAAGTTTGATAACGATGTGCAACGTAGGCCGGAACCATCACATTGCTTGCCCAGGTTAAATCGCTGCGATCCGTCGAACCAAATTTTCTTCCGGCGAGAAAAATAATATTTTCGCATTCAGGCAAGTGGTCTACAGCAGTGCGATTGAGTAAATCGCAGGAAATAACTTCGATGCCAGCGGCTTCCAGCTCTTGCCGTTTGGCAGCTTCCGTAAATCGGGAAACAGCCAGCACACGCTTTTGAATCCCCGCAAGTTCAACTGCACGTTTGATTCTGCGAGCCAGCGAAGCTCCCATTTTTCCGCCTGCTCCGAGCAGTAAAATATCACCCGTGATGTGACGAATCGCTTCGACATCGGCGGCGTTCGGTTGCTCAAGCAGCGCATCAAGTTGTCCTTCTGTTTGAATCATATTCATCCGAATTCCGGGCCAGCAATAGCAAACTGGAAAGAAGAATTTTCACCTGCCTGATTATTTCCACAAACCATCCGCATAAATGGACGCTGCGCAACAAATCCAATTTCGTGCAACCAATCTGTCCAATTTGAATAATGACTGAGCGAATCCAAAATAAATTCCCTGCCGACATGATTGCGCAAACACGCTGAAACAAGCTGTCTGGCGTGAGCCTCATCAACTGCGACAATGGGACCAAGGTGTTCAAAATTAGCCCCGTGCCGTCCCAGACAAAAACCTTTGATCGCCTGATTATCTTCAATTAACCAGCCATATTCTCGCGCTCCATCGAACATCCACTGAAGCAGCTCACGGCGGGATGCACCAAAAATCTTTTCGTCAAAATCACCCACGGCCGCTAAATCTTTTTCCATGATCGGACGTGCAAATGTTTCAATCAAAAATTGATCGCTCACCTTTGTTTGCAGGCGTTTCAACGGATACTCATCTACAAAACCCAGCTTCAGATAAGCTTCACGCCCGACCGGAGTCGCATCCAGTTTGATCGTTTCAAATTCTTTTAGAAAAGTTAATGCCTGCTGTAAAAGTTGTGTCCCAATTCCCTGACCGCGCTCCGCCGGATTCACCAGAACCATCCCGATCCAGCAGAATTTTTCCTGATATTTCACTGTTGCAACTGAACCGATAACCGCCCCATTTTTCGTTGCTACCCAACAACCATCAGGGCTTACATTCAGAAAAAGTTCCCAGTCTCGCGCAAGTTGATTCCAGTGCGCCAGACGACATAACTGCAAAGCGGCTGGAAGATCAGCTTTTTCCATGATGCGGTAATGAATCATCTCAACTTATGGATTTTTATAGACTGGCTTCACGTTCAACTTTGCGAGGCAACATGGCTACGGCGATAGCACCGACAACCGCCAGCACAATCAGTGCCGCAAAACCATTCGCATAACTGCCGCTGAGGTCGCGCAAATGCCCAACCAGCATGGGAGCCAGAGCTTCTGCGACGCCATCCGCTGTCAGAATAATTCCCATCACGCGCCCCAGAACTTTGACGCCGTAAAGCTCCGCTGCCATCAATGGAATAATCATGTAATCGCCACCTAAACCGACACCAAAAATAAAAGCAAAGACATAAATCACGCCGGGTGCAGAAGCAAAATATAGTAATGGAATCGAGGCTGCGACGATCACATAAATCAAAATCATCACATATTTTTTCTCTATTCGATCTGCGAGCCAGCCGATGAAGACACGTCCGATCAAGCTGGCTCCCAGCACCATGGACATGACGTTGGCCGCTTCACCTTGCGAGAATTTCAAATCCAAGCCAAGAAATAATTTTAAATTTGCATTCGTTCCGGCAACCGCCCCAATGGAGCACATGCTGCCAATCGCCAACAAATAAAAAGCACGGCTCTTGAGAATTTCTTTGATGGGAATTCTCGGCTCGACAATTTTTTTCTCGTCTTCAAAACCGTCAGGAGCGTTCTTCACAAACCACGCCATCGGAAATCCAATGACAACCATCGCGACGCCTAAAATCAATAATGCCTGACGCCAGCCATAATTAATATTCAGCCATTTCGACACCTGCGGAACCAGCATTCCGCCGACACCAATCCCCAGATAAATAAAGCCCATCGCCTTCCCGCGCACCTTATCAAACCATCTTGAAGTCAATACCTGATTCGGTAATGGCCCGCCGAATACATAGCCCAACGCATTAAAAATATAGAACAAATAAAATTGCCACAGCGAAGTCATTTGGCTAAGTCCTGCCAGCGCGACACCTCCGAAAATAATCCCGGTCAACATCATCCGACGCGGCCCGACTTTGTCAATTAACCATCCGGCGACAAAACCGAATAATGGACCGACAATGATTTTTCCGAAGGCGTTGCCGGAAGTAACTTCTGCGCGCGTCCAGCCAAAATCTTTCACCCAGAAATCATAAAAAAACGGAAGTCCGTAAAACATGATTCCAACCAGTGAAAATAAGCTTAGAAATCCGGTCGCGGCGACGTGAAGTTTGGGGGCAGTAAGTTTTTCTGTTTGCATAATTAGAGATTTTTATTTGAAGTAGAAAGTAATGCAGAAGCCCGCACGCAGTAAGGGCACCAGTACGCCAGGCAGAATTCCGCAGTTTTCTAACGCTCACCTTTTAAATGTAAAGGCGCCCTTACTGCGTGCGGGCTTCTGCATTACTCAAATGCGATTCACAATCTTTTTCTCCGTCGCCTGATTATTCCGAATCAACACCAACACCGCCAGCGTAGCCAGCAACGGAATAAAACTCGCCGCAATCAAAATCGGTTCAAAAGAATATTTATCCGAGACGCGCCCGACAGCGAGCATGGCGATAATCGTGCAAATTCCGGCTCCGGTTCCACTCATTCCACTAACCGAAGCGACAGAATTCGTCGGATATAAATCCGCTGGCAAGTTCAAGATTACTGTAGAAAATGCGGCGTACGACAAAGTTGAAATCGAGAAGAAAAAAACAATCCAGCCCAGCGAATTTGTGTAAATAGACGGAATCAAAAACATCATACCAATCCCGCCCAAAACCGCAATCAGCTTCCGCGCCTTGCCTACGCCCCAGCCGCGCTTGATGAGGTAACTGGAGATTCCGCCACCTAAAAAATTCCCGGCATCGGCGGCGATGAAGACGCTCCACCACGCGAGCAAGCTTTTATCAAGATCAAAGCCCTTCGACATTAAATAAATCGCAAACCATTCCGTGATGAAAAACCAGACCGGATCGGTGAAGGATTTACTGATAATAATTCCCCACGTTTGCGGTAATTTCAGCAACGTACTGTAAGGCAAACTCGGAGAATTATTCGTACTCGTTTCGCCGCGCTCACTCAAAATTAACTCGCGCTCTTCCTGCGATAATCGCGGATGATCTTCGGGGCGACGATAGAATGAGCGAAACAAAATCAACCATAAAAATCCGAGCGAACCAGTCACGATAAAAGCAGGCTGCCACGTTCCAAAATATTTATAAACTGCTAAAACGATGAACGGTGCTAACGCTCCGCCGATGGATGAGCCGCTATCAAATAACGCCACCGCCCAACCGCTTTCTTTGCGTGGGAACCATTCAGAAACAGCTTTCGTCGCACCTGGCCAATTCGCCGATTCTCCGGCTCCGAGTAAAAATCGAAATCCGCAAAAACTCCATAAACCGGAAGCCAGCGAAGTCAAGATTGCGGCGATGGAATAAAAAACTACGCCGATGCTAAGTCCCGTACGCGTTCCTAAACGATCCAGCATCCGACCAGAGGCCGTTTGCCCGAACGCGTACGCGAGGCGAAAGGCAATTATCAAGTAGGAATAATCGGTATTCGTCCAATGATATTGCGTCTTGAGCGTGGGAGCTAAAACACTGAGCGTCTGCCGATCAATATAATTGATGACAGTCGAAAGAAACAGCAATCCGCCAATATACCAACGCAGATTTTTTATGGTATTGGTTGGGGCAGTCATGTGAGCAAAAAATCTTTTCTTGAGGCAAAAGACCGCACGCAGTAAGGGCGTTTTCACAAGAGTAAAGGTGCCCTTACTGCGTGCGGGCTTCTGCAATAAATCAACTAAATCGCAACGGATGGTCGGTCAAATATTTCCACGATGCATCGCCCAGCAAATCCATCGAAGTTAATCCGTCCTGCTCCGTACCGGGATACACAAAAAACGAATCGCGTTCAATCGCTCGTGGGTCAAGGCTCCGAATGCCTTCCAGCAAAGTCTCAAAAGTCGCCGTCGTCCAGTATTCTTGCTCAGGAATGATTTCAACTGACGATTTCAAGGGCATTGCCAACTGTTGATACGTCGGACGAAATTCGTAGCCGCCAACGTCATCTTCAACCGCATCATCACGCGAATCAATCAACAATAACAGCGTCACGATAGCGAATTCCTTACCATCAGAAAAGCGGCGTAAGCGATCAACTTCGCTGCTCATTTCATCTTGTTCAGTCGCCATCGAAGCTTCGATTTCATTGACCCATTGATTATAATTTGTAATCGCTTTTCCGGCATCGGTGTTGTAATCCCAATATCCAAATTCCCACGCGTACTGATTTTCAAGCAGCAACGAAGCGACGGATTTCATAAACCGTCGCTTACCTTGCGCGTCGTATTCCTCTTCGTCTACGAGGCGTTTCAATTTCGCCCGCAGCTCATCACTGCCGAACGTTTGAATGACGAGCTGCACGCCGAGAAAAGCGGTGTACGAAGTGTCTTCTTCACCACCCATGCCAATAAATGAACGCCGCCCCTCGTCCAGCATTTTCGGTTCTTTGCGGTTGGCGTAATAAATCCCGCCACCCAATGCAGCCATCAAAACCAACATTAAAAATAGGAAGGCAAATGTGCCTAGCAGAAATAAAAGTATCATCGTGGTTGCTCAAAAAATATTTGAAATTATTTTTACCGCAAGGGATCAAAGATGCAAAGGGACAAAGATAGCTCTTTCTCTTTGCCCCTTTGTTCCTTTGCATCTTTGCGGTTAAAATCTTAGTTTGATAAAAAGGTACTACCCGCCAAACCACCCACCGCCGCTTCTCCCAAACGATCCCGACCGACCTGACCTCACTCCTGTGACCTGTCCGCCGGAAGACATTCTAACGCTGGTTCTGCCAAAGCCGCTGGGACGGGCGCGACCGACGCCGCTGGCTCCGCCAACTCGGGTTCCGCTGAAGACTGTCGGGCGGCTCACTGGACGATAGGCGGAAGGTGCAAATGAAGCCGGAGTTGTCGGACGCGAATAACCGTAGCGGCTGCCACCGTACGACGTGTACGCCCCCGGAAACGGACTATACATATAATGCGAATAAAACCACCAATGCATCATCGGCGATCCGCCGTAATAATACCTGCGTTCGTTCACCGTATTTGCTTGACCGGTTGTACCTGAAGTTGCAGCCACTTGTGTACCATCTGCTAATTTAAATTGCGACATTGTCAGAAAGGGTAACAGCTTAATTCCCTGATTTTGATAATCCACGAAAACATCGTTCAGGTCATCCATTTCTACTTTGCGCGATTCATCTCTAACCACGTAGAGGACGCTCGTGATACCACGTTGTTTCAGGTCAGCCGCTGACGGCATTTTTGCCATGTAGCGATTGTCGAATTGATTTTCCTCATCGGTATAAGGATTCAACCGCTGCGAATCAAGCAACAAAAGCGCAGGAGAATTCGGTTTCAAATTCGCTTTTTTATTTTCCATTTCCTGCGCGAAATACATCATGGCGCCGAGCGTTTCGTGCGAACGGACTACGCCTAATGGATGCGGGATATTTTCGAATGCCGGAAGGATCGTAGCGAAATCTGCCATCGCCGCACCGAGCGCAACTGATGAAGTTCCCTCTAACTCAGAAACGATCAGTGATTCGTTGGCATTGGCGGATTGCGACAATAACTCACGCAAAGCCAACCCCTGCTCGTACGTCTGTTGCATCAACGGAGTTCGCACTGCTTTCATCTGCGCTCTCAGCGTTTCCTGACTTAATGGTTGAATCAATGTCGGAGAAAAGTACGGCTGCCATTTACTATCGGTTGGCTGATAGGCAGAGATTAATTTCGTAGGTTCAAGATACTGCTTCCAATCAGAATCGGCAACGCTCGCAGTAGCAGAGGTAAACGTTGGATCAAAGACCAGATTCTTATCTTTGGCTCCCGCGTTCCAACCTTCCTTATTCTGAAGGTCTATTGAGTCAAGGTCTATATCGGTTTCGTCACTGCTCAAAAGTTTGTAGCCCGTCAGCCCGACCATCCCGATTCCTGCCGCCCACGCGACGCCTTTCGCCAGCTTTTTATTCGCTTCACGGCGCGAGATACTTTGCTCATGCCAGTTGGATACGTCTCCGCCGGATTGAGCAGTTGACTCAGTTTTGTTTTCGTCTTTTCTAAAACTAAAAGGTGATTTTTGTTTTTCCATAAAAATAATCGTCTACAAAATGGTGACGGTTTCCTACAGAAGATTGTACGCTAAATTCGGGTGAATCGTTCACTGATTTGGAACTGGTCTTTGGATTTTGGGCTTTGTTCGAGTAGCGCAAGTTCATCGCTAGCGAAGCAAAGACCCGAAATCCAAAGACCAGTTCCAATCTTACTTCTGCGATTTCGCCTGCGCCGCAAATTTATCCCAATCCTCATCGGTCATTTTTGCCAAGGCGCTGAACTCGCCTGCGCCTGCCAGCCATTCGCCGCCGTCAATGACAACGATTTCGCCATTCACATAACCGGAAAAATCTGAAATTAAATAGGTCGCCAGATTCGCTAATTCTTCATGAGAGCCGACTCTTCCCAAAGGATTATGCGCAATCGCACCTTCCATAAAACTGCCAGTTGGACTGAGGCGGGATTGCGCGCCCTGCGTTGGGAAAGGGCCTGGCGCGATGCCGTTCATACGAATTCCGTATTTGCCCCACTCCACCGCCAGCGACTGCGTTAACGCCATCACGCCAGCCTTCGCCGTGGCGGAAGGCACAACGTACGCCGAACCCGTCCACGCGTACGTCGCCAGAATATTGAGCATCGTCCCGCCGCGTTTGGCTGCAATCCATTTTTTGCCGAGCGCAAGCGTGCAGTACCAGGTTCCGTGCAGGACGATGCCCAGCACTGCGTCTACGGCACGATGCGAAAGGCGTTCGGTAGGAGAAGCAAAATTCCCAGCGGCATTATTCACGAGCACATCAATTGAACCGTAGTGATTCCAGACCGTGTCCATCATCGCTTCGACCTGATCGGGATTGCGTATGTCGCAAGGCGTATAAAAAACTTCGCCCCCGGTGGCTTCAATTAATTCTTTGGCGGTAGCGGCTAACACTTCTTCTTTACGGCTGGTAATGGCGATCTTCGCGCCAAGCTGCAAAAAGCGCGTCGCCATTGATTTGCCAAGCCCCGTGCCGCCTCCGGTCACGAGAATCACTTTATCTTTGAGTAAATCGGGTTGATACATTTAGACTCCTGAAATTTATTCCGCTTCGTGCGGGTCGGTTAATAATTTAATGCCTGCCAAAATTTGCTGGACTCTTTTTCCTGATAGTGTCCCCACGTAATCCCCAAGCTGAGATTTATCTACCGTAACAATTTGCGAGACGAGAACGACGCTACGTTTCGGGAGTCCACCCTCATTCAAATTCAGTAACACGTTGCCAGGTGCTTCAGCACGTTTTAGATTTGAAGTCATCGCACACACCAACACTGTGTTCAGGCGAGTTTGATTAAAAAGATTATTCTGAATAACAACGTGCGGATGATGATAACCCGGAGCTGAACCGATTGGAGTACCTAAATCTACCCAGTAAATATCGCCCTGAAGAATTACCACTCACCCTCCACCAGACGACGATGCGAATCCCGCATTTGTCGCAAGCGGTTAATTTCTTCTGCTTCGGGTTCGTCCTGATAAGCGGCATTCATCTGCGCCTGCAATCGTTTACTTTCCTGTCGTTGGACAAATTCCTTGACTGCCAATGTGAAGACTTGACTACGCGGAATTTTTAATTCCCGAGCGATTGTTTCGACCTGAGCGAAGAGTGCTTCCTGCATTGAAATCGCGGTTTTGATATTTGCCATAAGGGTACTGATAGTATAACCGGAACGATCACTGGTCAATCGCACAAAATCCAAAAATGAAAGGCTGCGCTTGCGCTTTAGAATTGGCATTGAGTAAAGTGTTGGTTATATCAAAATTTATTTTTTTCAAGGTCACTAATGTATAAGTATTTATTTAATTTCTTCCGATTATTTGCCAGTATTTCGTTGCTGATAAGTGCTACAGTGCTTGTCGCTGCACAAGGCCCAGACCGACAAGTCACAGGTCAAATCGTAGATCAGACAGGTGCAGCGATTCCTAATGCGATAATTATTTTGAAGGATGCAACCAATTTACGCCGTGAATATCATTCCGATGCTCGAGGCAATTTTTTTATCTCTACTGTTCCTCCAGGCAATTATGAGCTGTTGTTTCAAGCCACAGGATTTGAAAAATTCACCAGACAAATTGAAATCAGACCTCTTACTCGTGAGTCGTTGCGTATTGAATTAAAAGTTGGAATGAATCATGAAGGAGAAAATATAGTTGATGTGAAGAAACCAAAAATTGAGGGCGTTATTGTTGATCCAAATGGAGCCGTGGTCGTAAATGCAACAATACGACTAAAAGAAGCCGAAGATAGCAATATTGAGACGTACTCAGATATTCAAGGGAATTTCAATTTCTTCAACTTATCCCCCGGAACTTATGAATTAACGATTCAATCATCTGGATTCCACGATTTTTCCAAGACTATTAAAATTTCTACTAACTCAAACGAGTATCTTAAAATTGAACTTACAATAGCAGCTCGTAGCGATGGCGCATTCATCGTGGGTGCAAATGGAACAGCTGATTTTCTCACCACCCGCCAAGCCACCGTCATCACCACCTTCACCCCCAAACAAATCCAATTCGCCGCCGCGCAAACCGTAGACGATCTGCTCCGCCAAGTCCCCGGATTCAGCAATTTCCGCCGCTCCAGTTCCCTCGTCGCCAATCCGACGACGCAGGGAGTTTCGCTGCGCGGCGCTGGAGCCAGTGGAGCCAGTCGCACCGCAGTTATTGCCGATGGAATTCCGCTGAACGACGCTTTCGGCGGTTGGGTATATTGGGATCGCATTCCGCGTGAAGCCATTCAATCCGTCGAAGTCGAACGCGGTGGTGCGTCACATTTGTACGGCTCCGATGCGCTCAGCGGCATCATCAGTTTGAATACGCGCAATGCAAATGCACCGACGCTCAACGCTTCAGCGAGTTATGGCAATTTGCAGACGGGCGATGTCTCTTTCTTCGCGGGCAATCGCTTTGGCAAGCTGAATCTGGCGGTGTTCGGCGAAGCCTTTCGCACCGACGGCTACTTCATTATCGCACCGAATCTGCGCGGCACGGCGGACACCAAAGCCGCTTCCGAACATCGCGTGCTGACGCTGCGCACGGGCTTTGATTTCGATCCGAACAATGCAATTTACGTGCGCGGCTCGCTCTACGATCAAGACCGAAAGAACGGCACGGTGCTGCAAGTCAACGACACGAAAACCGAATCATTAGCCGTTGGCGGCAAATTCCAAACGCCAGACAAGAGCAGTTGGACGGCTTCGCTCTATGCCAATCAGCAACGCTATCATCAGTCATTCACGGGCGTCGCGGCGAACCGTAATTCGGAAAACTTAACGCGCCTGCAAGCTGCGCCGTCACGCGATGTCGGCGCGCGTTTGAATTGGGCCAAAGCGACGAGTCGTTCGCACACGCTGTTTGCAGGCTTTGAGGTGCGCGGCGTGCGTGGGACGAGCGATGAAATCGTCATCGCCAACAATCGCGCAACAACCTTTGTCAGTTCTGGCGGGCGGCAACGCAGGCTGGGCTTCTTCGCGCAGGATTACATCTCACTCGGAACACATTGGGTCATTGCCGTCAGCGGGCGCTTCGATCAATGGCGCGATTCGTCGGCGGGTTCGGTGTCGCGTTCGTTGACAACAGGTGCGATGACACCAACGTTTTTCAAGCCGCGCACGGCTGAGGCTTTCAGCCCACGCGTTGCTGTCATATATCGTCCGACCGCGTCGGTTGAATTACGCG
>JAYVZE010000015.1:0-56558 GCA_043783625.1 Blastocatellia bacterium
CAATAAAACACAAGAAAATAAATCCCTGGTTACGAAAGGACGCGGTAGCTGAATTTGAAACGTTTCTTATTTAGCATCACTCGCCCGCGATTAGGCAGCGACCACAGTTCAATGAGTAAATGAGAATCACGTCTTCAAGCTGGCTGAATTCCCGATGAATCCATGTGCCATCCGGCTGTCGCGTGATCCCCAAATGCAGAAGCCCGTACGAAGTCAGGGCGTCTCTACGACTAGAAAAGGCACCTTACTTCGTGCGGGCTGCTGCATTAAGAAACATATTATTTGCCGTCCGGCATTAACGAATTCCGTTTCGACAATTTCTTATAATATTCATCCACCAAACGGCGATAGCGTTCGGGAGCTGCGCCTTCATCTGCCAGCCGTAAATTCCCTGCGCCTTGTTTTAATTGCAGACGCTTGCTGAGTTCAACTTCGATTTGACGGAGCGGTTCGATCACTTCCGCCTTTAATCGCTGCGCTGTAGCGTTGTCGTCGGCAAAAGATTGATTCATCATTTGCTGCATTTCACGAATTGCTTTATCTATGCCAGCGGTGAGTTCTCCGCCTTTGCCCTGACGCGCTAATTGTTGGCGCAAGTCTTGTGCTTCACGCATCCGTTCGCGGATTTCCGCGCCGGTCTGACGTTCTCCGCCGGATGGCATACCACCGCCGCCGGGCATTCCCTGTGGCATTCCATTGTATTGTCCATTCGCACGTTGTCCGCCACCTGCGCTCTGACCACCGGATTGATTTCCCTGCCCTTGTCCCTGACCACGCTGACCTTGTTGCTGTCCCTGACCTTGCCCCTGTCCCGGTTGTTGTCCTTGTTGACCGCGCTGATTTTGCTGTCCCGGCTGTTGACCTTGACCTTGCTGCCCCTGCTGTTGCTGACCTTGTTGTCCGTTTCGTGCTTGTTGTTGACCTGGCTGTTGCCCTTGTCCTTGTTGTCCCTGTTGCTGTCCCTGCCCTTTATTCTGCAAACGCTTGCGGAGCGATTCAAGGTTGTCCGCCAACTGTCGGGTTTTCTCCAGCGTAGCTTCGGCGTCTCCGCCTTTTCCGGTTTGCGCCTTGGCACCTTGCTTGGCGGATTGTTCAGCGGATTGCAATTGATTTACCAAGTTATTCAAATTTTGCTGAATAACTTTTTCGCCTTCACGAGCGGCTTCCATTTGATTGCCCGCGATATTTTGATTGTTGCGACGAATGCGATTCGTCACTTGATTTCGACGTAATCCCGAAGCGGCTTCGCGTAATTGATCGGCGGCTTTTTGTTGCTCGCCGCTCATGCCGCGAGCGGTTTGATCCAATTCACGCTCAATATTTTCGACCTGATTGGCGAGTTCTTTTTTCTTATCTATCAAATTCTGTCGCGATTCCTGCGCTGACGGGTCGTTGCCTTTGCGCTGCAAATCATCCAGTTTTTTCTGAATGTCCTGTTGCTGCGAAGCGGCATTCGAAGCGCGGTTTTTCAAATCCTGCACGGAATTTCCGCTCTGACCTTTTTGATTATTGTTGACCTGCTGCGAAGCCTGTTGCAGCTTTTCCATGGCACGCTGCATTTGGGTTTGCGCTTCCTGCTGATTGCCATTTTGCTGCGCATTTTGCGCTTTCTGCATTTCTTCGGCAGCCTGTTTCAACTGATCGGCAGCGCGTTGCATTTGCGGATCGCGGCGTTCACGGGAAAGTTTTTCAAGTTCACGCGCCTGCTTTTTCGCTTCTTCAATTAATTCCTGCTGCTGACGCGAACCGCCTCCGCCGCCGCCTTGTTGATTGCGAGCTTGTTGCCCCTTGCGTTGTTGCTGTTCTAGTTCTTTTTGTTGACGACGCGCCAGCTCTTCCAATTTATTTTTGGTTTGATCGTCCTGCTGTTGTCCCTGCTGTTTTTGTTCGCGGTTGAGCGTCTCGTACTGGTTTTTCATTTTGTCCAGTTCCAGCTCAAACAAATCAGCTAATTCTTCCGATTGCTGTTGCTGCTCTTGTCCCTGCCCTTGCGCCTGACTCATGTTGACCTGAATCTCGCGGAAGATCGCATCCGCCCGCAACAATTGTTGCAAAGAGCGTTGCTCAAACGGTAACGCTAAACTCGCGTGCTGCGCTTTCAATTCAGTTGTTGCACCTTCCATTTCTTTGGTCGCCTGCGTGATGTTGCCAATTAATTCATTGAATTTTTCTGCGCCCTGCGTCATTCCGGCAATGCGTCGCTTGATGCGTTCGATCAATCCTAATGCATCTTCGCGCAATTTCTGCTGCGCCAAAGTCACCGTATTGTAATTCTCGGTTTTGTCCGCTTGAGAATATCTCGGCTCCTCTCGTTGGATTCTGAACGTCGCCGCGATTATATCTTTTTGACGTTTCGGCAATGCCTGTTCCTGCTCTCCGCCCTGTCCCTGACCGCCTGCCTGCTGGCTCTGACGAAATTCCTTTTCGAACGGTTTGATTTCAATGAAGTAAATATCGCTCGTCGTTTCGTGCTGCGCGTCGCGTGCCTTAGCGTAGTACGACACAAAATCACCGGGCTTCAATCCGTATTCTTCCAGAAAGAACGTATGCGCTCCCGTCAATGTTTTCGCAGTTTCGCGCTGCAAATTCTGAAGCGGAACTTTTTTCTCTTCGCCGCCGTTGACTGAAAAAACCAGTTCCATCGAAGCGACTCCGTAATCGTCTTCGGCTTTGGCTGACGTGAAAATTTCTTCGATGCTGGTGGCTTTGGTGTCACGTCCGGGCTTGTCAAACGTCACGGTCGGCGGTTCATCTTCGAGCACCGTGATGTCGTGTTCGTTGGAGCCGTTGTATTTTTCACCGTCTACGCTGATGAGTTCGATGTGGTAGCTGCTGTTGCCTGCGACAGTCAATCCGCCAGTAAAATAATGCTCGACCGAACCATCTTCAATTTTTTGTTCGCCGGGCGTCATTTCAATTTTGCGCCCATCTTTCAGCACAATAAAAGCGGCTTTTGCTTTCGCACTCACAATCGCCTTGATCGAAGCGACCGTGCCCGCCAGTGCCGCAATATCTCCGCTGTCTTCTTCTGTTTTCGTTGGCATTCCGGTGTACGCCGGATAGTTCAACGTAATGTCGAGACGGCTGACATACGGCAAATCTACGACATCCATTTTAAAGGTGTCGGATTTGACGGTTTCGGATTCGACGAAGTATTCAATCGGGTCCTGAATATTAAAAATGAAATATTGAAATTCGTTTTTGTTTTTGGCGGCTTCCATCGGCTGCCCGATCCACTGCTCTTCAGTTCCGGCTTTGCGATAGTAAAACGTGACAGGCTTTTCTTCCGTGAAATTAATCAGCTTCGCCGTGAATTTTTGATCGGAGCCTTTCGGAACACGCGCCGTACCGGGTTTGACTTCAATGCGTGGAGCGGTGGGATTCAGCAAATTGGCGGCACTGACAGGCTTGACCAGATTCGTTAATCCACTGGTTAGTTCTTTCGGCCCGAATAAAATTGCGCCGACAAATAAAGCTACCGCCGCCGCCGCGAGTCCGCCGTAGCCGTATAATCTTTTGCGCGGCACAATTTCATCAGCACTAACTTCACTAACTTTTTGATTCGCGTCCGCCAGCAATCGCGCAATGACGGGCTGATGTTTCCGGTCTTCAAATTCAACCGCAGTCGCCAGACGGTCTTGCAATCCTTCGTGCTTCTCTTCAATGAGCCGGGCAACTTTCAGGTCGGAAAGTTTTTGCCGCAGCGGACGAATCAGGAAGAAATAGACGGAAGCTAACAGTCCAGCTATCGCCGCAACTCGCAGCCCAATCAGCGTTCCGTTGTGATAACGAAAGCGGTACGCCGCAAAGGCAATCAGCAACAGCATCCCTGCCGCAAACGCGATAGTTGCCGCTGTTCCTTTGAAAATCGCTAACGTCCGGCGACGCAAACGGACGGTATTGATAATATTTGATAATTGGCTATTGTCAGACATGACTGCCTCCTGACCGAAGAAAAAATTTGGCGAACAGATGAAGGAACCAACAAATAAACTAACACAAGGATTATAACTGCTGGATGAGGTGAAGACCAATGGAAATCGGTGTCGCGCAAACTTTCCAGTTTGCGACTTTTCATTACTGAAGATTTGGCAAGCATCAAAAAATAGCCGGAGTGAATTTATTTTCTATGTAAGCGACCTGAGCGACAAGAGGCAAACTGGAAAGTTTGCCCTACCGTAATCAAACATCTTTCGCTACACTTTCTTCAGAGTTTCGAGTTTGGGGTTTCGCGTTTCAAGAAACCAAGTAATTTGCCTTCCCTCGAAACTCAAAACCCGAAACTCGAAACTAGCTAAGGAGATTCCATGAAAATTAAGTTGAACAAACCCACAATCATTTTCACTGCTGCGCTCACGGCGGCGTTCGGCATTGCTGCCATCAGTCAAACGATGCAGGAATTAAAACCTTTCGATCCACCCAAAAAAGAACCCGTTGTCATCACTCCCGGAGCCAAAGTCGGTGACGCGCCTTCGGACGCCATTATCTTGTTCGACGGTAAAGATTTGTCGGGCTGGAAAACCATCAAAGATAACAGTGAAGCGAAATGGAATGTCAAAGATGGTTTTATGGAGGTTGCTCCCAAAGGGGGTGACATTGCGACGAAACAGGAATTTGGCGATTGCCAGTTACACATCGAATGGGCGACGCCCGCCGAAGTCAAAGGCGATAGCCAGGGACGCGGCAACAGCGGTGTTTTTCTGATGGGACATTATGAATTACAGGTGCTGGATTCGTATCAAAATCCGACGTATTTTCACGGTCAGGCGGGTTCGATCTACAAGCAACATGCACCTCTCGTGAATGTTTGCCGCAAGCCGGGTGAATGGCAAACATACGACGTAATTTTCACGGCTCCGCATTTTGATGAGATGGGTAAAGCGACGAAAAAAGCGCGCATGACCGTCCTGCAAAACGGAGTTGTAGTACAAAATAATTCTGAAATTTACGGCGAGACTTTCAATGATAAACCTGCGGTATACATTGCACATCCCGCCAAAGGGCCGATTAAATTACAGGATCACAACAACCCGACCCGCTTCAGAAATGTTTGGGTGAGACCGCTTTAGTAGGTGTGAGGTGACAAGTGTGAGGTGTTAGGGAAATTATCCCGCTAACATCTCACACCCGACACCCGACACCCGACATCTACCTTATGGATTCTACAATTTCAGTTCGTAACGTTAGCAAATATTTTGGCGACTTCATGGCGGTTGATGGAATGTCGCTTGAAGTCGAACCCGGATCAATTTTCGGATTACTCGGTCCGAACGGGGCGGGCAAAACGACGACCATTCGGATGATCGTGAACATCACGGTTCCCGATCAAGGCGAAGTCTTACTCTTCGGCGAAAAGATGAGCGCGGAGCTGCAAAACCGCGTCGGATATTTGCCGGAAGATCGTGGACTTTACAAAAAAATGAAAGTCGGGGAACAACTGGAATTCTTCGCATTATTAAAAGGAGTCCCGAAAACAAAGGTCAAAAGCGTCATTGACCAATGGCTGGAGCGCGTCGAATTGTCCGAATGGAAAAATCGCAAGTGGGAAGAATTATCGAAAGGAATGCAGCAAAAAGTGCAGTTCATTTCGACAATCATGCACGACCCTGATTTAGTAATTTTGGACGAACCGTTCTCCGGTCTTGATCCGATCAACGCGAATTTGCTGAAGGAAATTGTGCAGGAAATGAAGGCGCGAGGAAAGACAATTATTTTCTCGACGCACCTGATGGAACAGGCGGAGCAGATGTGCGATTCGATCTGCCTCGTCAATCGCGGACGCAGCATCGTGAATGGAAAACTCCGCGCCGTCAAACGTGAATTTTTGCTCCAACAAAGTGAACAAAAAGTCGCGCTGGAAGCCGAAAATTACGGTAATGTTTTAGAAAATTCTGCGTTGATAAAAAATATCACTCCGCTCAATCATCAATGGCAAATCACGATGCAAAATGGAGCGAATCCACAAGAATTGCTCCATCACCTCATCAACGCCGGAGCCAGCATCACGCGTTTTGAATTAGTCGAACCTTCGCTCAATCAAATCTTTATCGAAAGCGTTGGCAGAACAAATAATCTGAGCCGTATCGCTACTGAGTTCTAAGTTCTTGAATCAAATCGTTGACGATATAATATCGTTTTCCGCGTATTGATGTTAAACTCCAGCTTGGAGGTAATTATGATTACGATTAGATTTCCTGACCGCGAAACTGAAAAAAAAGCGTTGGGCTTTTTGCTTGGACGTTTTTCTGGAAGAGTTTTGAAAACGGGCGAGCATCTCGTTCCTGAAGCCGCGCTAGAAGCCTTAGCCAACCAAAATATTCCTTTCAATGTGGTCGGCAAAGCCAATTATGAACAACAGGTTACGGCGTTTCGAGATATTGCTCCCGCTACAATTTAACGATGGAAGTGAAGTTCCGACTGATTTGTTAGCAGAAGCTGTCTTAGAAATTGTTGATAAATTTGGTGCGGTCAGTTACGAAACTCAAAAGGTCGAAGGTCATTGGCGTTTTCAAGGCGTTTTGTATCGTGATAATTTGACGAAAATCGTGATTGATGTTGCCGATTCCGAAGAAAACCGCGAGTGGATGCGAGACTTCAAAAAACATTGGAAATTGAAGCTCGATCAACTTGAACTGTGGCTTGTCAGTTATGTTATTGAGGTTGATTAGAATTGACGCTAAAGCCGCGTCGCTACCGAGTTTTAATTTCTTTGCGTTTTTGCTGCTCTTCAATTTTTTCTACCATCACCTTGATACGGGTGTTCAGCTCCATCCCTTTGACATCAATTTCGCGCCCCTTCACCACCAAAGCTTTGAGCAATAATTGATAGGCGGCGGCAAAATCTTTGCGTTCGGTTTCGAGTTCGGCGAGCGCCAATAATTGTTCACGATCAACCTCAACCAGTGGCTGACGATTTTCGAGCAAAGCTTTAACTTCGCTGATTTGCTGGTTCGTATCTTTTTCATTCGAGACAATCAGCGCCTTGAGCAGAAGCTGATACGCAGACGTTAAATTATCCCGTTGCGCTTCAATCATCGCCAATGAAATCAGCTGTTCGCCTTCTTTTTTACGGTCTTTATTGAGCTTGGCAATGCCCGCCAATTGCTCAGAAGCATACGCCGCCGCTTCATAATTTCCGAGAATCAAATTAATGCGTTTTGACTCCATTAATGAGCTTTGTTCATCCGTAGTATTGCGACGGATACGATTTATTTTGATCGCTTGATCGTCAGCTTCGGCGGCACGGTCAAGATCGCCTTTCCGCTCAAAAAACCGCGCCAGATTATTGAGGCTCATGGCTTCGCCGTCGAAATCTTTGGCACTGCGCCAAAGCTCTAAAGAATTCGCCGTCATTTGAATGGCGATGTCGAATTCTCCGGCTTGCGCGGCTAATAACCCGATAGCGACGTGCGCAGCGGCGGCTTCGCGTGAAAGCCGCGCTTCCAATGCCAGGCCAAGCCCTTCATAATAAGATTTCAACGCTTGTTGGGGATCGCCTGTTTCCAAATAAATGCGCCCCAATAACAGATGCGCCCGCGCCGCCTGCGCTTTGCCAATCGCAGAAATCGCCGATGACGACGGCAGCGTTTTGAACCGCAAAATCATTAATGCTTTTTCTGCGGCAGCTTTCGCCTGATAGGTAAATCCAAGCTTGGTTGACAGCACAGAAATGCGATGCCACGCCAAAGCCTCAGCCTCAAATTCTCCGGTCTGATGAAAATCATTCGCGGCAGTTTGAAATAACAAAATTCCTTTTTCAATACTGCCGGGAAGTCTGGTTCGGACAATCAATTCCGCCTGTTTGACGAGGACACTTCCCTTTTCAAAGGAAAGATTGGAAGCCGTAATATTTTCTGATGATTTCGTTGGTTGCATCGTCTGCGCGAATCCAGCCATCAACAGCATTCCCATCCCGACTACGAAAAATCCCGCTCGACAGGTGGAGGGAGGCCTGTCACAAGCGGGTCGTATTAACTTCATATTCGATCAAACTCAGGGGCAATTATTGAAATACTAAGCCAGTAGATAACCGGAAGTTGTGAATATTACGCCTCTTCAGCGGAGCTGTAAACGGATCATTATATCGAGCTAAAAGATAATCCGCCTGGAACATGCGCCACGAAACAGAATCGCCTAATTTAATGTCCACACCTCCGCCTAACGCCATGCCAAAACCGGTTTGAGAGCTTGAAATTTTAGTCGCTGCTGTTTTTGCGGTTATATTCTGATGGGCAGCGCCAAACAAGGCATGAACAAACGGATTCACTTTTTCAGAAGCTCTGAAATTTACCTGCGGCCCGAACAAATAAGTATGAATCGAAGTATTGACGTTCGCATTATTCTTGACGTAAGCGTCGTACTGTCCGGCAAAATCGGCAGCGACGGCAAAATGTTTGCTCAGATTGACGGCCACTGCGGTATTCCAGCCGTGACTATCCTGATCGTAGTTTCCGGTTCTGAGATATGAATATCCACCAAAAACTTCAATGGCTGAAACGTCAGCTTGAGCCAGAACAAAGAACGGGCAAAGTGAAATAAAAAATAGAGCTAGCAATGTTTTTCGCATCATGAGGATCCTTTCGCGTAGGGTTGTGGTAGTTAAAGAACTCGGGGAAGAGTAATTGCCTTCATCAGGTGAGGGGATGAGGGAGGATGAATCTGGCAGGAAAAATATACCATAATTTGTCAAAGTATGACGAGCATTAATTTTTCTGTAAATAAAATACGCACCTCCTTGACAAACGTGGCAGGCTTCTCATAGAGTTCGCAACATCTCAAGAAATAAACCAGCAAAATAGTTGTTAGCCAAATTTTGCTATCAGTCGTCGCAGCCCTTGAGACTCTTTTAAATATCAGTACAGATCGTAGTTCGTTGTCAGGTGAAGGCAGGGATTCCTCAATGAGAGATTACGAAGTCACGATAACTCGCGTCAGCAGAACAATGAGCCAATTGTGGTATCATTTTTGCCTTGCCTTGCCTTGCCTTGCCTTGCCGGTTCCGGTTTTCGCGCGACGAAACGGCTGACACCAAATTCCTTTTTTCACTACGCACAAATAATCCCTTTTTACCGACTTGCTGCCCGCAGGTCTATGCCACTTTTTACAGGAGAATGGTTCAATGAACGCCCAAACTTTCTGGTTCGCCGCTACTCGTCAATTATTTTCAACTTTTCAAATTCGCCGTTTCGTTACCCAGTGCTTGATTGTGACACTCCTCTCAACCCAAACGTTTGCTACGCCTCAGCTCGCAGTCGTGTATGCAGAGATGGTGACGGGCTGGAAGCAGGAAGCACGACTTTTCTATTATGCGCAGGGCTGGGGATCGCTGTTGATGGCGTTCTGGCAGGGGAAATTAAGTGACAAACCTACCAAGCCGGATGAGAAAACACAGGAAAAACAGAGTGACCGCGATGCGCAAGTCGTCAAACTGCAAATTGCTCCCGGCTGCGACATCACGTTAGCGGTGAATCAATTACTTTCAATGCGTTGGCATTGACCAGCGAAGGCGGAGCGGTGAGCGGTGTTAAATTGAAATGGTCGGTAGATGACATTTCCGTGGATAAAGCCAAGCGCAAAGGCAAACCTGTCATCACCGATCACGGCGTTTTCTATTCACCCATTGCCGGAGAATATTTGATTTCGGTGAAAGATTCCAAATTACAAGCCAATACCAAAGTAACAGTCAAAGGTGATCCGCAGCCGCCGATTGATAAACTGATTGAAAAGTACAAACCTTTTTCTTACGGGACGCTTTCGTCCCGCGATGTAACAGAGGCAAAACCCGTTGAGAACAAAATTGGCTCAGTGAAACCCGCTCGACAATCCACTTCGTTAGTCGTTCAAAATAACGAACCAAAATCACCCTTGCGCTCCAGCAAAGATTTACTCCGGCAGGCGAAATCATTGCAGTATGCAAAAGGCATGGTGGCAACTGCGCCAGTCGTGCAATACGGCGGTGATCCGTGTGGATGGAACAATTCCAATTGGACGACAGCGGATGATTCCGGTAAGGAGCGCGGCGATATGCCCGGACGCTCATCGGACGGCGATGCAGGCAGTGGTAATTATGAATTTTCAGCTCCGGTAATCGGGCTGGATAGTCGCGGTCTTGATCTGGAATTGTCACTGAATTACAACTCGCGGCTTTGGCATAAAGCGAACAGCGACATTACCTTTGACATTGACCGCGACTGGCCTGCGGCTGGTTGGAATATCGGCTTTGGTCGCATTGTCAGTATGGGAAGTGATCGCGGCTTTATGATTATTGATGGTGATGGCACACGGCATGGATATACGGGCAATGCGATGGCTCCGAGTGGTTGGCAATATTTCTCAGGGAAAACGATTGATGGCACGTTCACTGATTACACGGTTTATGCGAACAATGGAATTCCGTATTACGCCTGGGCACGGCTGTCGAATGGAACCACGATTAGTTACGGAGCTGCGAATAATAGCACACGGGCAATTTACCCAACCCAAATCACTGATGCGCAGGGCAACTACATCACGATTTCCTACGCAAGCAATCAGGGGCCGGCGATTAGTTTGATTAGCGATACGATGGGGCGTTCTGTCTCCTTCAATTACACAAATGGTTTACTGACCGATATTACTGCGCCGGGCTTGACGACTGGCTCTACCCGGACGCTCGTGCGGATGGAATATAAACAGCTTGCACTGAATTACAATTTCAGCCTGACACCGCATGTTTGCTCCAATACCATTAATGTTTTGAAAGCAATTTATTATCCTGCCACCAACACGGGCTATTGGTTTGACGAGACAGATTCCTATTCCAGCTACGGGATGATTACCAAAATTCAGGAATGCCGGAACATGAGTTACAGCAATGGCGTGATTAGCAAAAACACGACGGCTGATTATGTTTCGCGGGAATTGATTTATGAGTATCAGACTGGCGGCACGCTTGCAGCAGAGCCAACTTACAATAAAATGAAAGAAAAGTGGGCGGCAATGGATACAACCGCACCCGGCGTTACGCAGACAGGCGTAGACACTGGCTATGCTGTCTCTACTTTTGAAATCGCAAACGAAATAAATAATACACTTCGTCGCACGACCACGACTCGACCGGATGGTACGAAACAAGTGCAGTACGCACGAACGAATCTGGGAGGCTTTGACGATGGGCTAGTGTTTTATGCGAAGACTTGTGCAGCGGGACAGCCGTGCGGGTATTACGATCCAGGGCTTCGCTCTTCTTCTATTTCGTGGGAATCGGGTGATTACAGTTCACCGCGTCCGTTCGCTGTGCATACTTACGATTTGCCCAATAGTACGAATACAACCAAGCTCACGTATTTTACTTATGGAGCCTATAATCAGATCACGGAGCAACAGGAATGGGGTTATGACGGAGTCCTCAAACGCAAAACAAAAACGACCTACGAGAATTCGGCGAATTATATCAATCGTCATATTTTCAAACTGGTAAAATCCGTCGAAGTGCAGGATGCCAACAACGTAGCGTTATCGCGGATGGAATATAATTACGACGAGACGACACCTGCCAACACTTCGGCGGCTGTCACGCATCACGATTACACTTACGATCCCTACACCACAGTGCAATATTGTAATCCAGTGTATGACGAATGGGGGAACTGGCTTTATGACGATTGTTATTCGGCGTTTGATACGACGACGAATTATCGGGGCAATATCACCTCGGTCAAACGGTACCCGACGCCTGGCAGTAACGTAGGTCTCGTAACCGAAACTCGTGCGTACGATAAGACTGGAAATTTGATTACAGCTTCCACCAGTTGCTGTGAACAGATGACGTTCACTTATACTGACAGTACGCAATTTTCTTATGCTGAATCGCAGACGCGCGGCTCAGCGTCTGATCCGGCACAGCGGGTAACTACCAGCGCGACATGGAATTTCAATTCCGGCTTAATGGTGCAAGCAAAAGATGCCAATCAATTAACGACGATTTATGAATATTACACCGACACGTTGCGCCAGATGCACGTCTGGTCGCCCACCGGAGCCTACACGCATCACGTGTATGACGACACTGGATTGGTTGTTTATGACCGTGTGTTTTTCAATGATGAATTAAATGGAAATACCTTCACGATGGCAACGGGCAGCGACAAATATCTGGATGGACAAGGACGCGTGAAAGGTGAAGTGGCTTATGGTTCATTCGTCAACGGACAATATGAATTGGATATTGTTGACACCAAATATGATGGGGTCGGACGGGTTTATAAACAGACGCGGCCTTATCGGTACGGGACGCCTACGCTGCAATGGAATCAGGTCGCTTACGACGCACTGGATCGCGTCACGCAAGTTAATCAGCCTGATGGCAGTTGCACGAAAAGATTTTACGATGAAGCGGCACGTCCCAGCGTCGCTTCCACCGAATTAGGAAATACGATTCGAGTGCAGGATCAATGGGGACGCGAACGCTGGGGGCGCGCCGATTGGAAAGGACAAATGGTCGAAGTCGTAGAACCTGACCCCGGCGGTTCAGGTTCAGTGCAAACGGGAACGGGTTACAAAACAACCTATCAATACGACCTGCTCAATAATTTGTCACAGTCGCAACAGGGCGATCAAATTCGGAATTTTAAATACGATGGATTGAGCCGGATGGTCGCGCAAAAATTAGCCGAGCGTGACGCCAAGCTGGATGATCTTGGCAATAGTGGCAGCCAGTGGAGCGATGTTTTTAAATACGATGACCGCTCCAATTTGATGGAACGGATTGACGCGCGGCAGGTCAAGACGATTTATGATTATCAGAGTGATCCACTCAATCGCATCAAAGAAGTTCGCTATGACGCAACGCCCGCGAACACCTCACCCGTGCATGCCGCGCCGACTACGACCTACGCTTATGAAACAGGTCCAAATCTTGACAAGACGCGTCCGAAAACCGTCACCGTCGCGGGCGTCGTCACTGACACCGTAGGCTATGACGTAATGGGGCGTTTTAATCAAGTCATCCGCACTTTTAATGACAATCCCGCGCGACCTTTGCAGACGGATTATCTGTACGACAAAGCAGGTCGTGTCCGCGAAGTGACCTATCCGGCGCAATATCCAAGCACGACGCGCAAAGTGGCGAAATATAATTACGACGATGCGAGCCGCTACAAAGAAATGTTGTTCGGCGGACAATCCATGGCGTCTTCATTGGTCTACAACGGAGAAAGTCAGGCGACCGATCTCAAGATTGGATTTAATACCGGAGCGAATGAACTCAAAGAAGAATATACCTACAATGCGCAAAACGGGTTGCTCACCAATCAGAAAGTGAAAAGGAATCCCGGTGCGCCAACGACCTTGCTGAATTTATCGTATGACTACACGAAAGTAGGCAGTACAGGCATCACGGGGCAGTTAACGAAAATTACGAATAACCTTGATTCTACCAAAAACAGGTTTTACGAATACGATGCCTTGTCGCGCTTGAAAAAAGTGAAAGGCGGCAACACAGGTACAGATTGGTCGCAGGATTATACTTTTGATCGTTATGGCAATCGCACCAACGTCACGAAATCGGGAACAGTACCAGTCCCGCTGGATGCCGTGAACCCGGGCGGCGGGCAAAACAGCTTTGCCTTGAGCTTCGTTAATGGCGGAGGGCAAACGGTCAACAACCGGATCACTACTAACGGCTATGAATACGATTTCGCAGGGAATTTAACGCGTGGACAAGACCCGGACGGCGCGTGGCAGCGGTATGAATACGATGCCGCGAATCGGTTGAAATGCGTCAAGGATGATGCGGGAACAACAACGTTGGCGACGTACACGTACGGCACAAGTAATCAACGCTTAAAAACCGTAGACGGCAGCGCAACCTGTACATGGTACGTCTGGGAAGGCGGTAAAGTCATTGCCGAATACAACACAGTCTCCGGCGTAAATATCAACTGGCAAAAGAATTATGTATTTTTAGGCGACCGCTTGTTAGCAACGGAATCCACGACCGCAGTGTTGCAATTCCATCATCCCGACAGATTGGGATCGCGCTTAGTCACGAATGCGAGCGACGGCAGCAATGCCGGAGAACAGGAAAGTTTACCCTTCGGAACCGCGATAGGCGCAGGCATCAGCGGCAACAATCGGCGGTTTACTTCTTATGATCGTAGCACGACGACGAAGCTGGATTATGCGGTCAATCGTTCGTACAACGCAGGGTTAGGTAGATTTACGCAGGTTGACCCGATTGAGATGGGAGCGGCGAGTCTGGGCGATCCGCAGAGCTTGAATCTGTATGCCTATTGTCAGAATGATCCCATCAATAAAGTTGATCCCGATGGTTTAGACCCGACTGGCGGCTTGATTATTTTTGTCGTCCTCTCCATTTTGGGAGCGATCCGAGGGAGTTTGGGTAACGGCGGTCGTGCCAGAACTGCGCCGATTGTCAAAAAGGTGACTTTCCGAGAAAATAGCTCAAGTACGACGCACACTATCTGGACGAATGCAGGGATTCAGGCTGGGGTTGGAGCCGTGACTGCTTTTGCACAAGTGGCGATATCTTCTTTTCCTAAACAAAAGGAAAAAGCGAAAGATAGCCCTCTTCGCACAGCAGTAATCAAATTGTGTATGGAAAAACGATTAAAAGAATTAGAGATAGAGCTAGAAAAATTTGATAGCGGGAAAGCGAAAGAGAAACGAGTGCTAGTTAGCATGGGCAGAGGAGCAGTAATTGGAGCCACAAGAGGGGGATTGGCTGGGGGCGTTGTATCAGTTGAAGTTGGTGGAGCTGGTGCCCCTCTAGGTGCTGTCATCGGAGGAATGTTAGGGGCAGCAGCAGGTGGCTTACAAGCAATCTCTCTTGACCCAGTGAAGAAAGCTGTCCTAAGAAAAATAAGGCAGTCGCAAATCTACTACGATTGCCAAAATGTATTATTTACGTAAAATCGTTGAGGCAGTCGAAATGATATTTAAGAAACCATTAGGTGAATTGTCATTTAAAGAGCGGATTCTACATTCTCTGATATCATTTGGAATTCCAATGGCGGCATGGTCATTGTTTTTTCCTCAGGTCGAAGGAGGCTTTTTAATAATCATCGTAATTGCTCTAATTGAAGGGGCTTCGACTGCATTTATTTTTGCAATACTAGAGCATTTATATTTTACCAAAAAATGATAGGGGCAGGGGCATTGCAGCTTGGGCGCGACAGAATCCACGACAACAGAGCTGCAATTCCATCATCCTGATAGATTAGGATCGCGCTTAGCCACCAATGCCAGCGACGGCAGTAGTGCCGGAGAACAGGAAAGCCTGCCCTTCGGAACTCCGATGGGCGCAGGCATCAGCGGGAACAATCGCCGCTTCACCAGCTATGATCGTAGCACGACGACGAAACTGGATTATGCGGTGAATCGTTCGTACAACGCAGGGCTGGGACGCTTCACGCAGGTTGATCCGATTGGCGATCCGCAGAGTCAAGCCACGCTCCGAAAGAAAACCAATTCCTCAAGAATCAAATCACGAGGCACTTAATAATGCGCCGCACGGCGTGGTACAGGAGCTACTGATCCTTCAGAAACTGAAATGCGCTGTACCAATTTTTCCGCCTGTGAATTAGAATGTCCTCTGTCACAAGTGACAAACAAAATTTCCCATCCAATCTAACAGGCAAAAAAATATGAACTCTGAAGCGAGTAATCTTGACACTCTGCCAGACACCTCTGGAATCGGCGGACATCCACGCGGACTGACCACATTATTTTTCACAGAAATGTGGGAACGATTTAGTTATTACGGGATGCGGGCACTCCTGATTTTATTCATGACGACGCCGATTGTCAGCGGCGGGCTTGGATTTAGTAATGATAAAGCCGGGCCGATTTATGGTGCGTACACCGGTTCAGTCTACTTAATGTCTTTGCCTGGTGGATGGATTGCGGATAATGTCCTCGGCAGCAGAAACGCTGTTTTCTGGGGCGGCTGCATTATTGCACTCGGACATTTTTCGATGGCGATCTCTTCCCTTCCCACCTTTTATTTGGGGCTGGTCTTGATCGTACTGGGAACTGGATTACTGAAACCAAATGTCAGCGCATTGGTTGGCGGTCTCTATTCGCCAACCGACCAACGACGTGATTCAGGGTTTTCAATTTTTTATATGGGGATCAATACGGGAGCGTTTCTGGCTCCGCTCGTTTGTGGCTACCTCGGTGAAAAAGTGAATTGGCATCTTGGATTCGGCGCGGCTGGCGTCTTTATGGTGCTGGGATTAATTCAATATAAACTTAGCGGTGATCGTTTGGCTCATATCGGGAACGCACCTGATTTTCCGGCTGATAAAATCCGGAAAAATGCTTTGATAGGGGCTGGATTAATGCTCTCAATTGTAGCAGTTATCGTCTTACTTTATTTCGGACCCGGGGTGATCCAAAAAAATCGCGGCTATATCATGCTTACAATTTTATTGGTATTTTTAGGCTGGTTGTTCATGAACTTTCTTCGTCCAGAAGAGAAGAAGCCAGTCGCAGTTATCGTTTTACTTTTTTTATTTGCTGTGATTTTTTGGGCTGTTTTCGAACAAGCAGGCTCCAGTTTCAACCTCTTCGCCAAAAGCTTTACGGATTTGAGTTTACAACCGTGGCTCATCAAAGGGTTCCGCAATCTTGGTCTATTTTCACCGAAAGATTTTGAATTTCCAGCCAGTTGGTTTCAATCGGTAAATTCAATGTACCTGATTATCTTTGCTCCTGTGATGTCGTGGCTGTGGCTCAAGCTCGGAAATAATCAGCCTTCAAGCCCAATGAAATTTTCGATTGGATTATTCCTCGCTGGTGCTGGTGCACTCATTTTGACACTTGCATCGCTGCAACTTTCTAGCGTTAGCAAAGTGGGTCCTTCCTGGCTGATGGGCGTCTACCTTTGCCATACAATCGGTGAACTTTGCATCAGTCCAATTGGAATGAGTGCCACCACAAAACTAGCTCCATCACGGCTGACCGGACTGATGATGGGAGTTTGGTTCCTTTCAATTTCCTTTGGGAATTTTCTGGCCGGTGAGGCAGCAGGATTTTTTAGCGATAATTCTGCCGATAAATTAGTTTCGCTTTTCAGTAAGGTTGCCGCAGTTCCCGTGCTGGCTACAGTTATTTTATTTTTCCTGACGCCTTCCATTAAAAAATTAATGGGTACAGTACGATAATTTTGGCATCCCCATTTCCTTGCCTTTCTGATTGCAAAAGACAATTATATCCCTATGGACGAACGAGATTTATATACAGAAAAACAGGAACTCAAAAGCGCGAACTATACTTGTCCGAAATGTCGGCAAAATTCGGAATTCAAAATTCGCTGGCTGCGACGCTCGAAAAAACCGATGTTGCCGCGTGGAGCCGATGAATATCTCCGTGCGAAATATAACAATGCCCGTGATTACATGGTGCGGGTAGACGATATGTTGAATTGTCCGAACAATCATTGTCGAGGAAGATTCGAAATTCCAAATTCTCAAACTGTAGTTTTTATTTAAGCCATGACTGGGAGCGCAAGCATCTTGCTTGCCGCGAGCGCGTGAAACGCCGCTTGCTGACGTTGCGAGCGGTTCACTTTATCTTCAGGGTATCTTCTCGCCACTGCGTTTGCATCGCTGCGCTGGCAACGGAGCAAGCGAGACGCTTGCTCTCCAATCAGTAAAAGCCGTCAAATGTCACATTCAAGGCAACAGTTGACGGCTTTTCTATTCGTTTCAGTTCGACTTATTTCTTAACCTTTTTAATCATTTCGCGCACTTTATTACGCGCCATCATCGCAATCCCCGCACCCATCATCGCAATCGTAGCAGGTTCCGGGACAGGTTGCGGTTGACCGGGGGTTGAAGGATTCGACGGAGTGGTTGGAGCATTCGGATCAACCGGAGTTACCGGAGTATCAGGCCCTTGCGTTATACCACCAACGGTTCGCGGCAAAGAAGCATCGCTGCTGCCTAACATCACGCCCACGACGGCAATTCCGGCAATGACAGGAATGGCGTACAACCATTTTTTATTAAATCCCGGGCCGTCTTTTTCGATGATGTCAGCTCCGACACAAGCATCAGAACAGGAAACGCCGGGGCCATAAGGAATAATTCTGCCATCTGCCAGCTTCACAAATTCTGGATGCTCCAAGCTTTCCACCGTGATTTGATCCGCTGAAGTTGGCGTTGCTGTCGTTGCACTTTTGGATTGCCCAACATTTTGTGCTGCTTGAATTTGACCATAGCTAACCGAACCCGCCTGAGCACCTACCGCCACTGCACCACAAAGAATAATTGTCATTACTGGTCTCAATTTCATAATCGTGTACCTTCCTATTTTGCAACTCTTAAATTCAACAAACTAACTCTTTATTGGTTAGTTTCAGATAATTCTCAATGCTCTCGCTAAGTATAAAGGACGAATGAACGCAACCTCCCGCAAGTCACAGTTATGTAATAAAGTTGCTAGAATTGTGAAGATTACTCTGGGATTACAGTTGGATTAGACGTTTATAGGTAAGGCAACCGACAACGGGGCAGTCGGCTGACATCAACTAAAAACCATATTAAGGAGAATCCCCATCAATGGAATCGTGCCCTGTGATCCTCACTAAACAGGTGTGCATGAAGTATCAGTCTCAGGAAGTGACCAGCATTACGAAAGCAGCAACCCAATTAGCACCTTATGAACTCAGTGAATTTAGCCATTATTTCCGCATTGATTGTTTTTCTATTGTTAATCGCGGTTGGCGTTGCGCTTTTCTGATTGCCAAAGATGACTCCACCCCTGAAGACTTAGTACTTGATGCCATCGAATATTTACCCAGTCTCAACTTTCAAGCCGTGTTAGCGACACTGGGACAGCTCGAAACTTTTGGACTTAACCGCCTGAAATACGGACTGTAGGGCGGTGGGCGGGGAACGGTGGGCGGTTGCTTCGGAAACTTCTCCGAAGTGCCTTCTACCGACCACCGCGCACTGCCCACCGACCACCGTTCCCCGCCCCGGTTGTTCTTAAAGTCAATTTCGTTGTAGGATCATGCCCCACTCAACGAAATTGAAACCTTTAAGGACAACCGATTTTTATGTCTGAATTATCCGCCCAAACCTGTGAACCCTGTCGAGGAGGAATTCCACCGCTTGGCAGCACTGCGATTGCCGAATTACTAGCGCAACTCGAAACCAACTGGCAGGTCATCGCTGAACATCACCTCCAGAAAGAATTTACTTTTCCCGATTTCAAAGCTGCACTTGCCTTTACTAATTTAGTGGGAGCACTGGCCGAAGAACAGGGACACCATCCCGACATTCATCTCGCCTGGGGTAAAGTCGAAATCACGATTTGGACACATAAAATTGACGGACTGCACCAGAGTGATTTTATCCTCGCCGCAAAAATTGATAAGCTATAGCTCACGTGATTAACGAACCAACTGAAGAACAAATCGCCCATTGGAAATTTGCCGAAGCCTTTCAGGTGCGTCGCGTCTGGCTGACTTACGTCATTTTTGGATTCAATATCCTACTCTTTGTATTAATGTTATTGGTGAGTAAAAATCCGGGGGCGATTTTCTCCGGCAGCGACTTACGCGTTCTCTTAAATTTTGGCGCAAAAGTTAACGCTCTGATCCTGCAACAAGCTGAATGGTTTCGCTTCGTCACGCCCATTTTCCTGCATATCGGAATCATGCATCTGGCAATCAATTCCTATACGCTCTGGAACGTCGGACCAACCATCGAAAAACTTTTTGGAGCCGCCCGCTTTTTTGTCTTGTATTTATTGACTGGAATCGCCGGAGTCATCGGCAGCGTCTTCAGTGATCTGTATTACAAAAGCAATGGTATCGGAGCCGGAGCCTCTGGTGCATTGTTTGGATTGGTCGGTGTTTCGCTTGCCGTCAGTTACAAATACCGCCGCCAGTTGCCCGAAGGATTTCGTAAAGCGCTGGGGCCGGGAATGATTCAGGTGGTCGCCATCAATTTGATCTACGGATTTATGAATAATTCGTCTTCCGGTCGAGGACATTTAATTGATAATTCCGCACATATTTTCGGATTGGTCAGCGGTGGCTTGCTTGGCTTAGCCGTTCCCATGCTCACCCCCGGTGAAGAAGAAAAACCGCAGACCAAAAAATTCATTATCACGCTCTGTACGCTCATTGTTGTCTACTGCTTTGTTCGCGCTTTTCTCGTTCGTCCATTTCCTAATTTAGGCAGGTAAATTGTATGTCCATCAACTCAATCGGAGTCCTCGGCGCAGGACTCATGGGATCAGGCATTGCACAGATTGCCGCCGTTTCTAATCATCAGGTCACACTCGTAGAAATTAATGAAGAGGCATTACAGCAAGGCTTGAAAAGCATTGCGTCTTCGCTCGCCAAATTCGTCGAACGCGGTTCCCTGACGACTGAACAACAAACGCAAGCTCTGGCAAATTTGAATGGTTCAACCCAACTTGAGGCTTTATCAAATTGCGACATCATCATCGAAGCCATTATTGAAAACCTCGACATCAAACGCGAAACGTACGCCAAACTTGACGCGCTGTGTCAGCCGGAAACAATTTTCGCCTCCAACACTTCTTCACTTTCCATCACCGAAATGATGACGGCGACCAGCCACGAACGACAACGTAATTTTGTCGGGATGCATTTCTTCAATCCGGTGCCGATGATGAAATTAGTCGAAGTCATCCGCACCATTATTACTGACGATGAAGTTTACGCCAGAGCCTGCGCACTCGGCACTGCGCTCGGCAAAACAGTTGTGCAGACTTCCGATAAAACCGGGTTTATTGTAAATCGCTTGTTAGTTCCGTACATGCTCGATGCGATTCGTGTGTTTGAAGAAGGCTTAGCTTCCACGATAGACATTGATAACGGGATGAAGCTTGGCTGCGGACATCCAATGGGGCCGTTAACGCTCTGTGATTTTGTCGGGCTGGACACGCTTTATTACATCTCAGAAATCATGTTCAATGACTTCCACGAAAAGCGTTTTGCCGCACCGCCGTTATTGAAGCGAATGGTGCAAGCCGGATTACTCGGACGCAAATCAGGCAAAGGATTTTATGATTACAGCGATGTGAAAAATCCGACGCCTGTCAAATTGTGAAGTGCAGAAGCCCGCACGAAGTAAGGGCGCCTTGAGAGGAAAAGAATTATGGGTACTTTTTTTGTTCGCTGCAAAATCGAAAATATAGTTGACCGGAATAAAGCTTCCGTAATGCCAAAAATGCTGGTTGACACTGGTAGCGAATATACCTGGATAACATCGTCTACACTGGAAAAAATCGGTATCGCACGGGAAAAGAAAGACTTGGAATTTATCATGGCGAAGGGACAGCGGATTACTCGGAGCGTCGGATTTGCGATCATTAAATTTGACAAGTATTTCACGGTTGATGAGGTAGTTTTTGCCGAAAAAGGCGACTTGCTTTTATTAGGCGCACGAACGCTTGAAGGATTAAGTCTGGCAGTTGACCCTCGCCAAAAAAAGCTGGTAGCGTCAGGTCCGCTCCCAGCCGCCTAATGCTTTAGAACCCATCAAATTATAGAAAACCGAAGCCCCATAATGACTACCGAATCTTTAGCCCTGATCTGTCTTGCGATTGCGCTGGTCGCATTTCTGTATTCCTCCGTCGGACACGCCGGAGCCTCCGGTTACATCGCAGTCATGACGCTGTTCGGACTCGCGCCAGCCGTCATTAAACCTTCCGCCTTAGTCCTGAACATCATCGTCGCCAGTTTGACTTCGTGGCAATTCTGGCGTGCCGGACATTTCTCGTGGAAGCTGTTCGCGCCGTTTGCTGTCTTGTCAGTTCCCTTCGCATTTCTTGGCGGATACGTGAATTTACCGACTCACCTTTTCAAAATTCTGGTCGGCATCGTCCTGCTTTTTTCTGCCCTCAGATTTATGTTTGAAACGAAATCTGAGGACGAAGAAACCACCCCTCCGTCAAAAATTGTAGCGGTTTCGGTGGGTGCAGGATTAGGCTTATTATCCGGTTTGACAGGCACTGGCGGAGGAATTTTTCTGACCCCAATTTTGTTAATGAAGCGATGGGCAAAAACGAAAACAGCGGCGGCGGTCTCGGCATTATTTATCCTGGTCAATTCAATTTCCGGCTTATTCGGCAACCTCAGCAGCACCCGAAAATTGCCACTATTCACGCTCTCATTTTCACTTGCCGCACTCCTCGGCGGAGCCTTCGGTTCTTATCTCGGCAGCCGACAATTTTCCCCGATTGTGATTAAAAGATTACTTTCCGCCGTCCTCTTCATTGCAGGTCTCAAGCTTATCCTGACATAAAAACCAGCACGGTGACGCCAGCTAATGAAGTGGCAGGCTGGCGGCAGATTGCGGCGTCGAAGCTTAACCAATGCTGATGGCAGGAGCCTGAACTTCGCACCCGTTCAGTCATCTTTCAGCCAGAAGACTAAGCTCATCCGCGAATTTTCCAGCAGCACTTTAATGCGGCTCACCAAAAGTTTCATGATGTCCTGCGCTATCGAAATATTATCGGCCAGCACCTCAAAAAATTCTTCATTGCTAATTTTCAGCGCGGCCACATCTTCCAATGCTGTCGCCGTCACAAATCTCGGTTCGTTGCTCAGCACTTCCATCTCGCCGAACGAATCGTTATCCGAGACAATAAAAATATCAATCTCATCGCGGTGCAATCGCACGGCTCCGTGGATGATGAAGTAAAGCGCATCGCAGGCATCATTGGTTTGGAAAATGACTTCGCCTTTACGAAATTCTACTTCCCGCGCAATCGAAGCCACCCGCGCCAGATTTTCCATCCGGGTGTTGGAAAACAGCGGAATATGGCGCAGAAACATGACTTTTTCGAGGATCGTGAGCATGGCGAACCCTTTCCATTACCAATAATTATTTGACCTGAGAGATTGATTGAGTACCAGTTTGGCCGTTTCGTTGAGCAGCGGGTCGGGTGCTTGCAGCAGTTGCCGAATCGGTGCCATAAGCCCATTGAGTTGAAGCTGTCCTGCCGCATACATGGCACAGGCACTGAGCCAGTGGTTCTCGGCATTGATGAGTTCCGCCAAAGCTTCTTCTCTGGACATCGGCTTCCACTTCCAAAACGTGCGCCCTTTTCGTACGCGCTGCCCCAACGTCACTTTGTGATCGATGATCGGCAAAAGAAACCTGCGAATGGCCGGGTCTAACAGATTGTCCAGAAATTCGACCGTGTTGGCGCGCTTCTGCGAGCGTGTACTGCGCAAGCCGTAATAGGCCTGATGGATGTCCTGATGGGAATAGATCAATGCCAAGAGGCGGAAGATACGCTCCATCGTTTTTTCCTGTCGTTCCAACAACGAAAGTGTCAGCAAATCCTGCCGCCGCGTTCCCGGCTCGCCGTTTTGTAGTGCCGAGGGGTTAAAGGCCTGGAGCAGTTGGGCGCGGCGATAATAATGGCGCAGCTCGGCAAACACTTGATTCAGCACTTTCCGTTTCTCGAACTTCAGGTTCGGATCGCCGGTGCGCAGTTGGTTCAGCGCCTTGAGGATTTTGTAGCGCAGATTCACATCTTTCTGCTCCAAACAATCCAGCAGAAGCTGAACCGCCGCCTGCCCCCCAATGCGCGACAAGACGCGCGGAATCTGGTGGCGGATGTCGGCGCACACGTCCACATCGTTCAAATGATCTTTCAGTGTGCCGAAAATACGCGACCCGTATCGCACGAGGGCTGTGCGTGCGGCAACCTGTGTGCGACGATCTTGCAAAGCTCCCAGCAAAAAAGGAATAAACTCGTGATGCTGGCTTTGGCCTGCACTTTCCAGCGCCTGGCTGATGACATCAGGCGACTCATCCTGCAACAGATCAATCAAGTGACAGTGCCATTTTTCAGGCAGCGGAATCAACCCCAGCACGCGGGCCGCCTCAATGCGGGCCGCCTTCCCTGCCTCGTCTTTGTTATCTACCATGCGGTCAAGAAAGATACGGGCCACGGGCAGATTATCAGGGCGGTTTTGCGTGAGGAGATGCAGCAGGATTCCGCCCTGAATCACGGAGGCAGGATAATCAGGCAATGACTCCACACGCGTGAGCAAATCGGTCTGGCAATAGGTGGACACATAACGCGCCGCCGCCGCCCGGATTGCGATGTCTGAATCGGTGAGCAACGCTTCGACTTCCGGTACGACGGTGGCACGACTGAATGTCGCCAGCCGCTGCACCGTTGTCAGACGAACAGCAGATGACGAGTGCTGTAGCAGGCGGCGCAGATGTGGCAACAGCAATTCTTCCGCCCAGTCTCCCTGCGTCACGATCTCCAGCGCATACAAGACCTCCCCGTCTTTGTGGCTCTCCAGGTAATGCTGCAATTCCTGCCAAGTCGCAGGCTCCGCGATGTATTGCGAAACAGCCTGGGGATCAATTTCGCGGTTCCGAAATCCGGCTCGCAAGGCGTTGAGATATTCCTTGCGGATTTGCAACGCGACCCAAATCAACAGGCAAATCACCGGCAGATTTAACAGGCTGATCCAACCGGGCCGCGCCCGATTGATAAGCGGAATCACCTGGGTGAAGAACAAAAGCAGTAGTCCTGCCAGCCCATCTCCCGCACGCAGCACAACCGTATCAATAAACGATTTGACCTGAAATTTGATCCCGGTTGGAATCGGCAAATAGAGCAATTCAGTCGTGGATTTATCTATCGAATGCTTGAAGACCTGATCGCTCAAGCGCAACAACACAGCAGTCCAAAGCGCCGTAAAGAATAACGCAGCCAGCGAACTGGTTAGCAAGCTCAGTGGCAACACCAAAATTGTGAGGCCAATGCCCAACTTATCAAGCATTCGTCCGCCCAGCAACAATTGCAGGAAAAACGCGCCCCAGCCCAAATACGTGTAGACGCCCCCAAAGAACGCGGTCAGCTCGTCCTTGTCCTGAATAAACTGTTCGGTGATCGCCGAAAATTGCACATCCACAATTTTGGTGGCAAGCGAAGCGATAGTCACAAGCGCCGTGATGAGCAACAGGTATTTCGATTCCCAAATATATTTCGCACTTTGTTTGAGGCCGATTGGCGCAGTGGTTTCGGCGGCGTCTGCCTGCAAGTCGGCAATCCGTTCTCGATTCCGCTGCCAAAGGTAACGCGCCAGGAGTGCCGCCAAACAACAAAAGCCCGCGATGCCCGGCAGCAGGTTTTCTGTGCCGAACGCCGGAGCAAGCTTTTTGCTGAGATACCCGCCAAAAATGAAGCCTAAAATGCCACCGCTCCCGATAAAACTGAAGTATCGCCGCGCCTCTCGCGTAGTGAAAATATAATTGCCAATCGTCCAGACTTGCACCGGCGCGATGACGCCAAACATCCCGCCCCACATATACAAAACCGGAATCACACCCGCCAGCTTGAAACGCAACATCCACCACAGCAACACGGCATTCGCGGCCAGAAACAGCAAGGTCAGCGGGATCAGCAGCGCTTGCAGCAAAACGCGGGAGAGCCGCATGTACAGGGCCATCAGAAATGTAATCAGGATCGTCTGCCCAATAATCGCGTACGGCAATTGCAACGCACCGTATTGACTGATGAACAACGCCGTACTCACCGATTTCGCAATCATCAGCGAGGTGATGACCAGAAACAAATAAAGGGACAACAACGCGGCGTTGAGGTAATCGTCTTTGCGGATGGCGAGAAGGTGTCTGATCGTTTGAAAGTCCCTGGGCATAGTCGGTGGTCGGTAGAAAGTAGTCGGTGGTCAGTGGTCGGTAGAGCTATCGCGTGACAACCGCCGGTTCTTTCTTACCGATCACCGACCATTGACCACCATTTACGAGCAAGCGCCTTTCGTGGAATACACCGGACTGAATTTGCCATTTTCGATTACAAGCACTGCGCAGCGCCCTTTGTAATACTTGCGCAGCATCCCCGTATCAATGAGAAACACAGCACCGGAGAAACGGCTGACGATGCCGGTTGGCGACGGCGTGTGACCAAGCACGAACTGCGCGACGCCAAAGTTGGCTTTAATCCGATCAACGGTTGGTTGGAAGGCGTCTTCCGGCTCCTGCGCCAAACCGCGATACCACAACGGCGCGTCCGGGTTCGTAATGAACCAATTGCCCGACGCTTGAAACTCGCCCAAAGCTTTCAGCACGGCGGGATCATCGCCTTCGCCTTTGGTTCGTAAGTAATTCACTTCGAGCGCAACCTGTTGCATGGTTTCCTCTAAGTCAAGGTAGTCTTCCAGGACGCCACTCCGCACGAGCACGCCACGCGCTTCAAAGAAAGTTTTCAACTCGCTTCGCATGCGTTCGTTGATCTCTCGAATACTCAGTTTAGAAACGGTTTCATTGATGCCGCCGTGCAGAAACACCGTGTCATTGAGCTTGAGAACGGCATTGTGATTGCTGAGCCAGCGACCATACGTGCCGGATTCGCTGAAAGCCTTGCGATGTTCCAAATAGCCTGGCGGGTGATTCATCAGCCACTCTTCCTTGAATTTCGGATCAGGCTTGAACGTCTGGCGTGGAAGAATGCGTTCCGCTCGGGCCACACGATATTTGAGGTAACGGGCGTAGGTTTTCTGGCGTAGTTCTTCGGATTTTTCGGTCGCAAAGGCGGCAAATGCTTCGGGCGTCACGTAACGCAAATCGCCGATCATATTCATGACCTCATGATTACCAAGCAGCGGATGCACGCGGCCTCCGGCTTTCTCAGCTTGCTTCTCCAGTTCCATCAGTAAGTCCAACACTTTTCGATCCTGCGCTCCACGATCTATGCTGTCGCCAGTCTGGACGAAATGAGTATGGCCTCCGATCCAGTTCGATTTTTGATCAACGAGTCCCACGTCTTGTAAAATCGTCACGAATTCATTGTATGCGCCGTGAATGTCGCCAATCGCTACGATCTTGCCAACAGTGGGCCACTCCGCTTTGGACTGGAGCGAGCGACTTGAGCTATTTAAGGTGACAGGCAAAATCAACAAAAATAAAAACCAACCCGCCCGGTAGTAAAGGAAGAATTTCATTCGAATAACCTCGGATGCCTTGGTCGAAAGCTGACCAGATAGCTTTGCTGAATTTTTCTCATGGTCGGGATAGTTTACGCAAGGAAATCAGGACTGCCTAGCGATGAGACGCGAAAGCAGGTAAAAAGTCCTTATCCAGCTTGAATTTTGCCCACATTTCCGGGATAGCAGAGGCACCTATTGCCAAATATTCTTCACAGGTATAAGTTTCAGTTCGGTCTCCCCCTTTTATCTTATACAGCGTGAAGCTGTCCTTCGATTCACTCCGGCTCAAAGCGGCTCAATCTCCGCTCCTGACAGGAGAAGGTCAAAGGCCGCCTTCATCCATCAGTAAAACAATCAATCAGTGTTGACTGGTCAATCGAAGGGAGAAGATATGTTCCGTCTACTATTTACGGCGATACTCTGTGGGGTGTTACTTGGCTCGTTCGCTCCAGCGCAAATCGCATCTGCGCAAGCTCAGCCGCAGACTGCCACTCAGGAAGCCAAGCTGACCGTCGAGCAGATGAAAGAATTTCTGCTCCACGCTAAGGTCATCAAGGAAAAACAAACCACCAAAGGCGTGACCGCGCCTTCTCGTCTGACGATGTCGGATGGCGTATTGACACACGATGCGGCCTTCCAGACGATTGATGAATCCAAAACCAAGATGGAATTTGCGACAGGCGGCACAGAAATGAATTTCCGCGATTCATACAAATATAATATTGCCGCCTACGAACTGGCTTGCCTCGTCGGATTAGGGCAGATGATGCCGGTCACAGTCGAACGCAAAATAGATGGCAAAACAGGTTCGTTGACCTGGTGGTTGAAGGTGCAAATGGATGAAGTGGATCGCATGAAAAAGAAAATCACTCCACCGTATCTTGAGAGTTGGAATGAGCAGATGCATCGCGTCCGCATCTTCACGCAATTAGTTTTCGATACAGATCGAAATTTAACCAATCTGCTGATCAGCCCGGACTGGGACCTTTACATGATTGACTTCAGCCGCGCGTTCCGCATCTACCACGTACTTAAGAATGAGAAAGATTTGGTGAAATGTGATCGAAGGTTGTTGGAAAAACTGCGTAAGTTGGACGCCGAACAAGTGACGAAGAGTACGAAATCCTACCTGACCCCCTCCGAAATTAAGGCGATCATGATGCGCCGTGACAAAATCGTCGCGCATTTTGAGAAGTTGATTGTGCAAAAAGGTGAAAAAGAAGTGTTGTACTGAATCGAGTTTTGAGTTTAAGAATCGGACGGATTTCTGTGGGACTGACCCGCGTGAACCCGTCTGATCTGTGAGCTATTACTTTATGAAATGAAAAACTACCTAAGCACCGTGGCAAAGGTTCTGCGGTGCTTAACCAAAGCCCTCATCCGTTCTTCGCGACAGAAAAAACCCTTAGCTCATCACTCGCAATAATTTCTGTCGGAGTAAATTTCAACCCCGATCCGGCGACTAAATCTTTCACCGTACTCGAAACCAGCACTTCACCTCCCGCTGCATTTCCTGCCAGCTCAAGGCTGACAGAAACGGCGTGACCTTCGACGCGATGACCGATCAAATTGCATTCTCCGGTGTGAACTCCGGTTTGCACACGCAGCCCGATCCGTTTTGCAAATTCATTCATTGCGTTAGCACAGCGAATGGCTCTGGCGGGGCCGTCAAAGGTCGCAATCAAGCCGTTGACATTGAATTCACTTTCTTTACCTCGAAATAGCTCAACCTCTTTGCGGGCAAATTCGTAGTATCTTTCCGTCAACAACGCTTCATCATCTGAGAGCTGCACGACCCGCGTACAGAGTACCGTCGCCAGCACTCGATCATATTCAGGAGCGTGCCGCATCCCAGTCAGAAATTCTTCAATTTCATCCAGAATTGATTCCTGATCGCCGACAAACGGAAGATGGTCAATGCCCGGTAACTCAACGAATTTCGCGCCGGGAATTCTTTCCGCCAGATAACGACCTTCTTCAACTTTTAAGCACATATCTCCGGTGCGGTGCAGCACTAACGTTGGTACGCGCACGGATGGCAAGACGCGGCGAATATCAATTTCAGCATTCATTTTTGTCAATGCGAGAGCGGCTCCGGGACTGGCTCCCATGCGCAAATACGTCGCCCACCAGCGTCGGAATCGTTCATCATCAATCAGGCTCGGTGCGCGGGATTCAATGCCTACGGGGCCGCCCCATTGCTCAATAATTTCCTTGAAAAAATGCTCGCGTTCGTCTTCGGTTGGCCCCCACGGATAATCCTCGTCGCGCAGTCTCCGCGCATAGCTGCCAATCATGACTAATGCCGAAGTCCGTTCAGGATAGGTCGCGGCGAACAGGCTGCACATCGGGCCGCCTTCCGAAATTCCGCAAAGCACCGCGCGTTCCGAGCCGACCGCATCAAGGACGGAGTGAACGTCTTCCATTCGTTGCTCCAGCGTTGGTAATTCGTTATTCGGAACGCGATCCGATAATCCGGTTCCCCGTTTATCAAACAAAATCAAGCGTGAAAACGAAGCCACGCGATTCAGAAAATGGGCGAAGTTCGGGTCTTCCCAAAAATAATCCAGATGCGAAACCCATCCCATCACGAAAACCAGATCAATCGAACCGCTCCCCACGACTTGATACGCAATATTGGCGTCGCCACTCTGGACATATTTCGTCTCAATGGGATTTCGTAACAGCAGCGGAACCGGAGCCGGCTTGAGGACTTTCACATGGGACGGAGGAAGATCAATCACTGGAAAATTCGGCGGCGCGTACGATTGAATATCATCATCACTTTCTTCGACGATGATGCGGGCGCGAGTTCTTTCCTGAATGATAATTTCGCCGGAAGCTTTCGGGATCACATGCACCGGAGCCACAAAACGATAGCCGATTTTTGGAACGGTTTCGATAAATTTTGTCGCGTCTTTGCCTTCGTTAAGAACTTTGCGGAGGATCGAAATATTCTGCGCGAGATTCGTTTCTTCGACAAAGCTGTCCGGCCAAATCTTTTCCAGCAATTCTTCTTTTCCTAATACATGCCCGCTGTGCTGGACGAGGAGGTGCAGTGTTTCAAATACTTTCGGAGCCAGCGACAGCGAAACTCCATCGTGAAGCAATAATCGCTCTTCCGGGTCAAGTCCAAATTTCCCAAATTCATAACGGAAGGCCGATGTACGGGTCATCATATTTCCTTTTCTGGATTGTTCGGTTTTTAGTAAAGTACAGACAGTTTATAGACAATCGAACGATCTGTCCAAACTCTGGGAGCGCAAGCATCCTGCTTGCCGTTTGCCAGCGCAGCGAAGCAAACCCATCTCGTGTGGGGGGGCTAACTGACGATTACACGCCCTTCTCGCCACTTCCGCGAGCGGCGTTTCACGCGCTCGCGGCAAGCAGGATGCTTGCGCTCCCGGTTGCTACCCTTTTGAAAACATTTCCCAATCGCCTTGCTTCGTCAATTGATTGCTCATCGCTTCAGCCAGAGCTTGCAATCCTTTGAAGGGGCGCACGAGAACTTCGACTTCGGTGATTTTTCCGGCTTCGTTGAGGCGGATGAGGTCTACGCCTTTCAATCCGATTTCGCCGATGTGCGCACTGAATTCCAGCGTCCACGAACTGCCATCGGTCAGTTGACGATGATAAGCGAAATCTTCAAAGACGTGCGACGCGGCAGTTAATATCGCTACGGCTAATGGACGCCCATGCTTTGGCTTCCATAAAAACGGGGAGCGAAAAATGCAATCTTCGGTCAGAATATCTGCGAGGATTGTCATGTTTTTATTTTCGACTGCTTCGTGCCAGCGGGGCATGGTTGGGTTTAATTGTATTGTTGGTTCCATAATTTTGAAATATTTTATCTCAGTGTTTAGCTGTTTGCGCGCACCATAGTTCCTGATTGTAAATTCAATCTGTGTCGCCAACGGCGACCAACAATATAGCCTAGCGAGAATCGCTAGGTGATGAAGTAATTCCCGATCCGTCGCTGAAGGCGACGAACAAAAAATTGTTGCTCGCCTTCAGCGAGCCTCGCTCTTTTTTGCCGCCTTCCTAGCGATTCTCGCTAGGCTATATTGTTGGTCATCTTCGATGACAAAAACTGCAAACTAATTATAGCGTTTCCAAACAGCTTTTTAGTCTGCGACAAATTTCTAAATATCAATGCTTTTCATGGCTCAAACAGAAATATCCATTGCCTTATACATTTTGAGAATTTTCAATTTTCTTGACCTAGTCGTCAGTGGTCACTATACTAACTCATCGTAAAAAAATGAAGAACTTACCAGCCAGAACAAATATCGAAGGGGCACTGCGTGCCGATGGATTACGATTTGCCATTGTCGCCAGTCGTTGGAATGATTTAATTGTCAGCCGTTTACTTGGCGGTGCGCAGGAGGCGTTGCGGCGTTTGGGCGCAGACGAAAAAAATATCGTGACGGTTCACGTCCCTGGCTCTTTTGAAATCCCTTTGATCGCCAAGAAACTGGCGCTCAGTAAAAAATATGACGCCATTATTTGCGTCGGCGCAATCATTCGCGGGGAGACTCCGCATTTTGATTATCTCGCCGCTGACGTGACCAAAGGTCTCTCTTCGGTTGCACTGGAAACCGGAGTTCCCGTTGCCTACGGTGTGCTAACTGCTGATACGGTTGAGCAGGCTCTCAATCGTGCCGGAATTAAAGCAGGCAACAAAGGTTTCGAGGCGGCGATGACCGCTATCGAAATGGCTAACTTACTCAAAGAGTTGTAAAACCCGCAGGCAACGCCCCGCTCTGACGGTTTTTTCGGCTCTCACTGGTTTATTGAAAATTATGGGTGCAAGACGCAAGGCGCGTGAATGTGCGCTGCAAATGCTGTTCCAATACGATATGTCCCGTCAACCGGTAGACGAGCTTATTCTGACTTTCTGGGGCGAACTCGCGGAAGGCCCGGACGACGTGAAGGAATTCTCGAACGATCTGGTGGCAGGTGTCATTTCTCACATGGAGGAGATTGATGAACGCATTCGCCTCCGTACCGAGCATTGGCGAATCCCGCGCATGGCCGTGGTAGATCGCAATCTCTTACGCTTAGCCGTCTACGAATTCGTTTATCAACCGGGGACACCGAAAACCGTTGCCATTAACGAAGCTCTCGAAATTGCCCGCCGCTTCTCGACACACGAAGCGACGCAGTTCGTGAACGGAATTCTGGACGCGATTAAGCGGGACATGGACGGCGCAACTTCGGTTCCGGCTCCGCCTGAGATTGCCGTCGAACCGGAAGAAGCTGCGGCATCGTCACCCGGCGTCAGTTAAGAAATCAAAAGGCAAAAATTAAAAGTAATAAGGGCGGCACTTGATTTAAGAAATTTGGATAAGAAGTTCAGAAATGGCTTTGCCTCCGAATCCCACTTTTTACTTTTAATTTTTGCCTTTTGCCTTTTGATTTTCCTTTTTTATGAATCCAACCGAAGCCACTCGAATTCATCATCAATCCATCGTCATTGACACGCACGCGGACACGATTCAGCGCGTCCTGGATTGTGATGGCGATCTGACACAGGGCGAAGCTGATTGGCATCTGGATGTTCATTTAATGAAACAGGGCGGACTGAATGCGCAGTTTTTTTCAATCTGGCCTGACCCGCATGCTTTTTGGGGAAGTTCAGCCTACGACCGCACCAAAGCCCTGATCGGAGCCGTAGATGCTCAACTCATTAAATATCCTGCCTTAATGGAACGCGCCGTCACCGCCGCTGACATTCGACGTATTTCTGAAGCCGGAAAACTGGCAGCCTTGATGGGCATCGAAGGCGGACACGCCATCAACGATGACCTTGACGCGCTGCGCGAATTTTTTGAATCGGGCGTCCGGTATATGACGTTGACGCATTCCCGTACCACGAATTGGGCAGGATCATCCGGCGATGAAATCGGACAAACAACAGGACTCAGCAGTTTTGGAATCGAAGTCGTGCAGGAGATGAATCGCCTCGGCATGATCGTGGATATTTCACACGTCTCCGATCAAACTTTTTGGGAAGTTTTAGCCATCGCCAAAAAACCCGTCATCGCTTCACATTCAGGTGCGCGAGCCTTAGCCAATAATAAACGTAATGTCACTGACGAAATGATTAAAGCCATCGCTCATCAAGGCGGTGTCGTCTGCGTAGTTTTCTATCCGATTTTTCTGGATGATAATTATTTAGTTTCAGCGCGTGAAGTTTTTAATTCCGTGAAACCACAGCTCGCAGAAATCGAAGCTTCAATGGATTTCATTCAAGCCGGATATGCCAAAGATAAATTGACGGCGGAAGCTTTACGCACTGGTGTAGCTCCGATGCCGCTCGCAAAATTAGCCGATCACATTGACTACATCGCCAAATTAGTTGGTGTTGATCATGTTGGCTTAGGCTCTGATTTTGACGGGATAAATTGTGTTCCGCAGGGTCTGGAAAACGGCAGCAAGCTTCCGGCTTTGACGATTGAATTAGCGGCTCGCGGCTATAATGAGAAGGACTTAATAAAGATTCTGGGGGAGAACGTGCTCCGCGTGATGGAAGCGCAGTGATTTTTGCGCTAAAATCGTGGCAAATATTCTACTATGAAAAATTTATTCGCCATCATCGCCGCACTTTTTCTTTGTCTCTCGGTTTCGTTCGCACAAGACCCTGTCAAACCGCCCCAACCACCTACGCAAAAACAACCGGATGAAATCGTTGAAGGACAAGTTGGTGTACAGAAAACCGTCGAAGTGAACGTCCCCGTGATCGTCACCGATGGCTTCGGAAACTTCGTCAACGGTTTGAAGAAAAGTGATTTCATCGTCAAAGAAAATGGAGTCACACAGGACATCGTATTTTTCGGCGATCAGACTTCCCCTTTCAGTGTCGCCTTATTACTTGATGTCAGCCTGAGTGCGCGAAATAAATTAGACGACATCAAAAAGACGGCGATTGATTTCGTCAAGCTCCTGCAACCACGCGACAGAGTCATGATTGTCGCCTTCGATGAACAAGTCCGGTTTGTTGGAGAATTTACCGGCGAGCAAAAGCAACTGGAAAAACAAATCAAATCCTTGAAATCAAGTTATCTCACCAGCCTCTACGACGCCATTGATTTGACGTTACGAGATCGTTTATTAAAAGCCACCGGACGCAAAGCTATCGTCGTTCTTTCAGACGGTGTCGACACTGGCAGCCGCAAAGCTTCACGCGAAAGCGTGCTGGAACTCATCACGCGGAGCGGTGTTGTTTCCTATTCAGTTCGTTATGAAACGCGTAACGATGGAACACGACAGATTCGCCCTTCCGATTTGCCAAATCTGGGCGGACGCTCAAATTTTATTCCATCGGCTCAACAGCCACGCGGGACGTATCAGAAACAGCAACCAAAAGACAGAGACGTTATTGGAATAGAATTCTTGCAGGAAATTGCCGCCCGCTCCGGCGCTCTCTATATTCGCTCTGAAAATTCGGCGATGACGGCGAACGCCCTTTACTTAATAGCTGCCGAAATTCGGAATCAATATACCGTGACGTACGATCCCAAAAATGACAAAGCCGATGGAACCTTTCGCCAAATCAGCGTCGAGCTGCCCGGCGGCGGTTATCGCGTCAGAGCCCGACAAGGATATATCGCTCCGAAAGCACCGGAACCGAAGAAGTAGCGCAAACTTTCCAGTTTGTGTTTTTGGAATCCAAGTTACCTCCAGTGAAAGCAATCGCCCTGCAAAATTTTGTTTTGTCTGACAAATTTACAGTACTGTAAAACGCAAACTGGAAAATTTGCGCTACATTTTTTACCAAAAACCTCGACCCCTGCTGTATTGATACTTTCTTGATGGAATGAAGAGATTGCGGATGTCCCTTCCGTTCTCGTTCATTTCCATTGAGCAGCCCTGAAATTGATCTCGCACCATGAAACGAACAACCGCCTGGATATTATTGACGATATTTTTGACGATCCTCGTCGCTTCATTTTCAATTGCGGCGACCTTACCAAAATTAAATCATCGCTGGCAATGGTTATTGCCTGTCGCACAAGCCCAAAAACTTCAACCTGATAAGCCTCCGCGAAATTCAACTCCGCTGGATGATTTTGATATTCGTGCTAATTTGAAGCGTGATTTAGACGCTCCTGTTTCCACGAAAAAAACAAATTCTCCCCAAGCTGAATCCATTCAGGAAACGCATTTATCTAACGAACCCTCGAACACAAAAATGAAATGGAGTTCTTTAACCGGAACTCCGAGTCGTGTTTACAATTTGACTGAACCGCTCACGCAAGGTTCCGAAGATGATGCCGATGTTGTCAGCCGACGCTTTCTGAAACAAAATCGCAGCGTCTTCCGAATGGAAGATGCTGAAATTCAAAACCTGAAACTAACGCGTCGTGACCGCACCGGCCACAACGGAATTTCACATTTAAGTTACGATCAAAATGTTAACGGAATGCCCGTCTTTCAAGGGCGAATGCGGATACACGTTGACCGCAACGGGGCAGTCATTGCCACTGATGGAGAATTAATTCCACAGGCGAATCGGGTGATTAATCGTACCCAACCCGGCGTCAATCAAGCGCAAGCCTTAACCTCCGCGCTGGAATTTTCCGGCGCAGATCAAAGCCTTCTCCCAACCATCCAAAATAGACTTGATGCTCGTTTAGTCTATTTTCCGCTGGCAGTTGACGCGTTGCGCCTTGCCTGGGAATTCACCATTTGGAGACCAGACACCCCTGACGTTTATCTCGTCATCGTAGACGCTGAGCGTGGATCCTTGCTCTTCCGTCACAATTACACCAGCTACGAAAACCCTCATGGTTTAGTTTTTGCCGGAGACAGCCCGCGTCCTGATGCGCCGCACATCAGCGACAATCCGCCAATCGTTAATCGTCAGGATTTACCCTTCAAAGCAGGGACTTTTTCAGGGAACGCGATTTTCCCCGCAGGCGACAAACATCTTGATTGGTGGGGTGGACTAAACCCGATTTCGCTGGTCAGCAATAACGTTGATTCACATCTGGATCGCTCACCTTCTGACAATATTGCCGACGAACCGCTCATCACTGCGCTGGACAGCAATTTCAATTTCCCGCTGGATTTCAGTAAAGCTCCGACCGATCCCGACAACCAAAAAGCCGCCCAGGCGAATTTATTTTACTGGTCAAATCGTTATCACGATATTTTGTATTCCTTCGGCTTTACGGAATCTGCCGGAAATTTTCAAACCAATAATTTCGGACTCGGCGGCGCAGGCAACGATCCCGTCCAGGCCGATGCACAAGACGGCAGCGGAACCAACAACGCGAACTTTTCGACGCCACCCGATGGACGTGCCGGACGCATGCAAATGTATCTCTGGAATTCCAGTGGAACTAACCTTGACGGAGATTTCGATCAAGGCGTCATCATTCACGAATTGACACACGGGCTGACGAATCGGCTGGTCGGGAACGGTTCCGGCTTAACCGGAAATCAATCACGCGGAATGGGCGAAGGCTGGTCGGATTATTTTGGAATTGTTCTCCTTCGCAGTGAATCTGATGAGGTAGATGGTTCTTACGGAGTTGGTCAATACCTGCGCGGAAATTACGCCACAGGCATTCGTCGCTATCCCTACAGCACCAATAAAGCGGTCAATCCTCTGACTTTCGCGGGAATTGCGCTCAACACGGAAGTGCATCGCATCGGTGAAATCTGGTGTACTACATTGTGGGAGGTTCGGGCTTCCCTCATCAAAAAATATGGCTTTGCCGAAGGACAACGACAGAGCCTTCAGTTAATCGTAGACGGATTGAAATTGACTCCTAACGGCCCCGGGTTCATCGAAGCGCGTGATGCAATTCTGCTAGCAGATCGCGTCAACAATAACGGCGCGAATCAATGTTTATTGTGGCAGGCTTTTTCAAAACGCGGCTTGGGATATTTGGCAGGTTCACTGGGAGCGGACGATCTCGCGCCATCGGAATCATTCGTTGCGCCGTCAACTTGCAGCGATGCCGGAATTCTCAGCCTCAACAAACGAAATTTTTTATCCGGCGAAACGATTCAAATTAATGTCGCAGACCGCAACGCTGGCAATGCGATTCAAGTCATTGTCACCAGTTCTGTCACGGGTGATTCTGAAACGTTGACGGTTCCGGTTGAGAGTAATTTCCCGGGCAGTTTCAAAAGTCAAATTCGGATCGCAGCAGGAAAAGCCGTTGCCAACGATGGAACTTTGCAAGCCTCGGTTGAAGCCAACGATCAAATCAAAATCAGTTATCAGGACACGAATACAGGCTCTGGGTCGTCGTCATTCATCACCGCTGACGCCGCGTTGACTCGTGAAAAAATTATCTGGCAGGACAATGTTGAGAGCGGCAATCAAGGCTGGATTGCCACCGGAAACTGGAACATCGTCGCCTCGCAATCAGCCTCCGCTACGCATAGCTGGACGGATTCTCCGGCGGGAAATTATTTATCGAACACCGATACTTCCATCACTTCGCCGTTGTTAGATTGCACAAATTTAAGCGAAATCACTTTGCAGTTTTCTCAACGTTACATTACCGAAGGCAATTTTGATTTTGCGACAGTTGAGTATTCAAATGATGATGGAAGCATCTGGAATCGCGCCGCCGCCTTCAGCGGAAACAGCAACGGCTTCGTCCAAACGGAAGTCAAATTAGCAGCACTCGCCAACAAACAAAACACCCGAATTCGCTTTCGGTTAAAGACTGATCCGAATGATCATTTCGATGGCTGGTACATTGATGATGTCCGAATTTCAGGACGGAGTGCGAACACTTCTATCATCAAACCGAACGATCAGCAGGTTCCGGTTATTGCAGCAATTTCGCCCGCCTTTGGTCTACCAGCCGGAGGAGCCAGCGTCACAATTTCCGGCGCAAATTTTGGTACATCTTCTGATACGACCGTGACCTTCGATGGCATTGCAGCCAATAATATCAAGGTCATCAGCAATTCTTCGTTAACGGCAACAGCTCCGGCACACGCTTCAGGAGCGGTTTCAGTGCGCGTTAAAAATGCTTATGGCGAAGCAACTTTTGCCAATGGCTTCACCTATTTTATTCCCGGCTCGACAGCTTCGCCTCTGACCATTTTACAGATTTTTCCAGCTACGGCTTCAACCCGTGGCGGAGCAGTAATTTCAATTGCCGGATCAAATTTTACGCCGGAAACTTCCATCAAATTTGGAACCAGTCAGGCGATTTCAACTTTCGTCAATGCCTCCCTGATTCGTGCCCTAGTCCCGGTTGCCGGAGCCGCCGGAGCAGTGAATGTCAGCGCCAATAATTCCGATTTCTCCGCTTCATTGACGGACGCATTTACTTACACGAATCCGACGCCGCCAAACGTACAAATCACTACACCGACACCGGGATTCAATGTTTTCACGAGCGGAGTTTTGGCGATTAACTGGAACTCCAGCGACAATCGCGCCATCGTCAAACATCGCGTCTCATTGCTGCGCGATCAATCGCTGATGGCAGAGCTGGCAACCGAACTTTCCGGCGAAGTTCAATCCTTCAATTACGTCGTCCCCGCTTCCATGATGAACGCTGATAATTTCCGCATCAGAGTTGTCGCCACTGACGATGAAGGTACAGAAACCGAAGCATTTTCAGGTGTTTTCGCTATTTCCCGGGCGTGGCAAAGCACGACTGCGATGCCACAGGGGATGATGAAAGCGGCAGCAGTTTCCGACCGGGATTATTTATATTTTGTCGGAGGTCAAACAGGATCGTCAATTACAACGTCTGCAAATTTTGTGCGAAAATTTGACCCGTCAACCAATCTTTGGTCATCGCTTTCCTCAATTCCAATGCCGCTGACTGCGATTGACGGCGCGTTATTAAAAGGCAAAATTTATATCCCCGGCGGCAGTAATAACGGAACCTTAGTCGGCACGAATTACGTTTACGATATTGGTTTAGATACGTGGGCGATAGTCGCCAATAATCCGACTCCGGCTTCCAGTTATGCCTGTGCCAGCGATCCCGCTGCCGGAATTATGTACGTCACAGGCGGATCGAATTCCGCCATCAGCCCCACTGTCAACGTTCGTAGTTTTAATGCCAGCACTGGAGCCTGGACGACACTGCCAACGATGAATACAGCACGCTACGCGCACCGGGCCGCCTTGATCGCGGGTAAGCTTTACGTCGCCGGAGGTTTTGGCATCGCGGGCGGATTATCAAACTGCGAAGTCTTCGATTTTGCCACGCAAGCCTGGAGCAATATTGCGCCGCTCAATCGCGCCCGCGCATTTGCCAGCAGCACCATTTATCAGGATTCTCAGGGCAATTCCTACTGGTTAATCATCGGCGGCGAAGACGCCACAACCCGCACTACGATTGGCTCCGCTGAAGTGTATGACGTGCGCAATAATCGCTGGATCGCACTCGATGATTCATTCTCGCTCAACACCATCAGGACACAATCCAGCGGCGCAACGATTGGAAATTTATTTTACGTGATCGGCGGAGGAACCGGATCAGCGACGCAACCCGCTGCCAGTTCAATCGTCGAACGAATTCAGCTTCCATTAAATATCAGCAGCGCGGGAGTTCCTCCGACGCTGGCAGTTCCCGCTTCGCAGTTAGCCGTCGCCGGAGCTGAACTACAGTTTTCGGTTCTCGCCAATGATCTAGGATCAAAATTTCCGATAGCAATTACAGTCTCGAATTTACCGGCGGATGCGAATTTTGACACCATTAACATTACGAATAATGCGACGAAGGGTCAGTTCCGATGGACTCCAAATGCGCGCGACACTGGAAAAAATATCACCTTACTTTTCAAAGCTTCCGACGGAAACCTCAGTGAAACCAAAAGCGTGATCGTTAGCGTCGTCAAAGCTTCCGCACTTGGCGTCGTGAATGCCGCCCATTATCGCAGCGGCTCCCTGCCTTCGGATTCCATCGCTTCGGCGTTTGGAACAGACCTTTCGCTGCGCACTGAAGCCGCTCCTTCGCTTCCGTTGCCCAGCGAATTAGCCGGAACGCAAGTCATCGTCAACGGCATCGCGGCGCAACTTCTTTACGTTTCACCAACGCAAGTAAATTTCGTCATGCCTTCCTCTTTGGATTCAGGCCCGGCCACAATTATTATTAAATGTCCGAATGGAAATTATGCGCTGGCAACTTCGACGATAGCCACGACGACCCCGTCGTTATTCACTATCAATGCTGCCGGCAGCGGTGATGCCGCCGCGTTGTCAACCCCGGATGGCATCACGTATTCCCCTGCTCCATTTGATGTGACAGTAAACGGAAAACCGAATTTCTTAACCTTCTTCGGAACCGGATTTCGACATGCTGCCGCAACGAATCCAACCGATGAAAACGGCGTCGCAGAATCCGTCAAAGTCACTATTGACGGACAGGACGCGAAAGTTTTGTATTGTGGGGCACAAGGATTTTATGTGGGATTAGATCAGCTCAACGTCGAAATTCCCGCTACGATTAAAGCAGGAGCAAGGCGCGTGGAAGTCGTTGTGACACTGAATGGAATCGAAGCGAATCGCGTGACTGTCGGCTTGAAATAAAAGCTGTGGAGCGATTTCTTTAATCGCTCTTTTCCTCGTGAAGTCAGGTGCGATTAAAGAAATCGCTCCACAATTCATCTCCATCAATTCTCAAACTGCCGCGTCTTCTCTTCCACCACGCTGTACGGCATCGTCTCCATTGGTGGTAATTGCTGCGTCGTTCCGCGCGTTGGCATTTGGGTTAGTAGCGGAGCCTCAAACCGTACTGGAGCATTTTGCGAGATTTCCAGCATTCTTATCAACCGTCGCACAATTAAGACCAAAGCAATAAATCCCGCCAGCGGAAAGAAAAAGGAAATGGGTAGTCCACCATGATGCTCAACACCCTCGATGGCTAACATGAGAATTGTCCCTAGCGTAATCAGAAACAAACCGCTGATACTGACCCATTGAATCGTTCGTAAGAGTGAAGCTTTGTCTAATTGATTCCCGCTGCCGGGAGCGCCGATTTCCGTGACGACCGCCCGCGCGGATTCAATCGCTTTCAGATTTGTTCCGCACCGGGTACAAAATTTCTGCCCTGTAGAATTTTCAGTTCCGCAATCTGGACAATACATAAATTTTTATCTTTCAAATTGACGTGTCTTTTCTTCGACGACGCTGTACGGCATGGTGTCTACGGGCGGCAATTGCTGCGTTGTCCCGTGCTGACGTGGTTCGCCCTGTGCAGTGCGTTTTTCTATAGTCGTCTTCATCCATCCCCCCAAACCCTTTGACGTGTCAGGAGTTTCCAACATTTTCATCAGGCGTCGCACCATCAGCACTAACGAAAGAAATCCCGCGAAGGCAAAAAATAATCCTATCGGTGGATCATCACGTCCATGATCGGTAGAAACCGTGAGGAGAAAAGCTCCCGTGGTGATCATGAATATCCCGCCCATACTCAACCATTGAATGGTGCGCAAAATCGAAGCTTTGTCTAATTGATTAGAGCTGCCCGGCGCACTGATTTCCGTAACGACGGCGCGGGCGGATTCGATGGCTTTCAGGTTCGTTCCGCACCGGGTACAGAATTTAAGACTATTCGCGTTTTCAGTTCCACAATCCGGGCAATACATAGTTTTTCTCCTGAGTAAATTCGCAAAGCGTCAGAAATAGCTTTACGCGCAAGAGTAAAAAAGAGTTCTCAAAAACGTAAATGTAAGCGTATCAGTTTCAACTCATTACTCATCACTCATCACTTTTACTGTATTTTGATCCTGACCTTATTCGTCACGTCTCCATTAATCGTCAAAAATAAATCTACTTCACCTTTGCCTTTCAGCGATTTCGGCAAGAGTACATTCACCTGATCCAGTCCTGAAAAAAATCCTTGACTGCCTAGATATTCCACTGGCAACACTACATCGCCAATCGTTGCCGTAGCCGTCACCGGATCACGCCGTCCGCGAATTCCTGTGCCGTACAACAACAAATAAATCTTTTCAACATTCTGCTCCACATCAATTGCTACGGGGCGAAATCTGCCCGTAGAATTCGGATCAGGTTCCGCCAGATTCCCTGAAAAAGTTGAATTCGTCTCATTCACCAATTGTAAAATTGCCGAAGCGGCTCCGCTTCCATCCTGATTCGCGGTAAATAATGCCGGAGCTACCGCGTTGATTTTCACGGCTCCTGAACCCGTAATCACATTGTTCACTTTCACAATAATTGCGGCGTAGCCTTCTACCGTGCCGACCGGAACTAAACAATTGACCTGCCCGACACCCGCATAAAATAAGGGTGCGGCGCGTTCTGTCCCGTTGCTGTCACGGATCGTCACCGTTGTTCCGCCTAGCTCTAAAGGCAATGGTAACGAAAGTGCCTGAGACGTTCCGGTCGCCAAGCCTTGTCCGAAAATAGCGACGATTGCTTCAGGAGCCGCTCCGGTTTCCCGAAAATAATTGGCGGCATTTACGGAGACAACAGCTTTCGGCGAAGTTGAATTTGCTAAGCGAAAAATATTTCCACTCAGGTCAATGACATACATTTCGCCGCTTTCATCTTCTCCAAAGGCAGCAATTGAGTACGCCGTATCAAACAACAAGGTGCTTTGTCCGTTCACAAATTGCCAGATTTCTCCGGTGCAATAATCGCCGTATAAATACGCTCCAAGCGGCAAAGTTGCCCGTGCGCCGCGATACACGTAGCCGCCCGTGATTGAACATCGTCCCGCAGAATGATCGTATTCAAGCAGCGGTTGAATCAATGGCAGATTAATACATTCCGGCGAGCCGGGCGGCTTCGAGGTATTGCAGCGCGTGCCTTCCCAAGTCGCCCAACCGTAATTTTTTCCGCCCTGCACGGTATGCACCCATTCTCTGGCGTTTTGTCCGACATCGCCCGCGATCAATTGTCCGGTCTGGCGATCAAATGACCAGCGCCACGGATTGCGTAAACCATAAGCGAAAATCTCATCACGTCCCGCCGTAGCTCCGGCAAAAACATTGTCGACAGGAATCGCGTACGCTAACGCGCCCTGCGTTCGATCCACATCAATTCGCAGCATTTTCCCCAGCAAACTCTCAATATTTTGCGCATTATTTTGTGGATCGTTGCCGCTTCCGCCATCGCCCATCCCGATGTATAAAAACCCATCCGGCCCGAACTCAATCATTCCACCGTTATGATTTGCATACGGCTGCGTGATCGTCAGTAAAATTTTCTCAGTAGCCAGCGCAACATTTCGATCAGACGCCGAAGCCTGATATTCAGCAATGACCGTCGCACCGTCGCCGCTGCGCGTGTAATTCACAAAAAAGCGACGATTCGATTTGTAGTTCGGATGAAAAGCCAACCCCAATAATCCACGCTCTCCGCCCGCTACAATTTTTCCGCTCAGGTTAATAAAGTCGGTCGTCGAAGTGCCGTCCGGTTGCAAAATTTTAATGCGTCCGGTTTGCTCAACGATAAATAAACGATTACTCCCATCACGCGCATTGGTTGCCAACACCGGAGACGAAAGCCCTGTTAAGACTGGCTGTAGTTGAAGGTTGGGGTTTATTTGCGCCTGTGCGCAGGAAGTAAGATAGAACGCGAAAAGCAAGGTTAGGTATTTCATGAATTGTCCTTTCTTCCCACTAAAAAATGTACGATAAGCGTCCCGCCTGTCGTTTCGGAGCTGAATGAAATCTCAATAACTCTTGTCATCAAAGATGACGAACAATATAGCCTGGCGAGCATCGCTAGATGTGGGGCAAAGACGTTAACTGCTCGCTGAAGGTGAGCGACAAATATTTGTTCGTCGCCTTCAGCGACGGATTATTACTCGGTTCAGTTCCTAGCGATTCTCGCCAGGCTATATTGTTGGTCGCCGTTGGCGACACTGATTAGATGTCACCTTCTCAATAAAATATTCAACTTGCAACATAGCCAAACTGAGCTAACCATTCTCTAGCAACATTTTATAAATCAAACACTGTGACCCAATCTGCGTTGACTACTTTGTAATTTAGCTTGTTGGACAAATAATTAACGACATTGCGCATATGATGCGCTCCATAAACTATACCTACGACTTGTTTGTCCTGAGTAGCAGTAGAGTTTATTTTTTCGATATTTTGAATCAACTGCCGATCACGTTCATCAATCAGTAGCATATCAAGTTTATCGTAGTTATCATCTTGGTTAAGAATTTCCTCAGACGAAGGCAAATCTTCGAACGCAAGATGCTCGGCAATAATCTCTCGCGTCCCGAAAAGAAAGAGGTACACAACAAAAATCGGAATATAAAATACCAGTTGTAGCCGCAAAACCAGTGGCAAGCTATCCCATCGTTGATCGAAAACCTCGCCGGTCATGTCCGAATTAAATATCTTACTGCGGAGGTTTGCGATCTTCATTCCTTCCTGCTGTGTTACCAGATCCATTCGTTTGATCTTGCTAACAATTCGATATGATAAGGTCAAAAGACCAGCCCGCTTTGACTGAACGCCCTCAATCAGAATTAAATCACAGGACTTCAATCGGTCGCTAACCTCGTCATAATATTCTTTCGTACCAACATGGATCATTGGAAATAATAAGTATTCAGTCCCGCTTCCATCCTTCTTTAAATGATAAATAGCAGACCGAACATTGAAAGAGTTTTTTTCTATAAATTGCATTCATTGTCTCTGCAAACATCTAACTGAATCCAAAACGACAGGCGGGACATCTATCGTACCTATAGAATCTCACGCGCATCGCCAAACCTGCGAGTCACGCGCTGGCGGTCGAAATATTCCAGCAGCGGAATTGCAAATTTTCTTGAGACTCCGGTCAAATCTTTGAAGGCTCCGACATCAATTTTGGCTCCGTGATCGGCTTTGAATTTTAGTAATAATTCTTTCGTTTGCTCTAACGACTGACGATGAAAAACCAGTTCACTGACCTTTACGAGGTCGCCACTGTTGATGAGCATTTGCGCGAATCGTTGAGCGCGGGCGGCATCAATTCCGAACTGTGGAGCCGCTTGTTTCAAAGCTTCATCTAAAGAAATTGGTTGCAATCCGGCTTGTAAAAAGACTGTCGCCAGATGATCTTTCGCTGCCTGTTCATCGGCGGACAGCGCGACGCGATGCGTGGCTAATCGGATCAAATCTTTTTCGGTGATGACTTCGTTGCGTTCGGATAAATTGGCGATGACGGCTTTGAAAATTTCGACGGGTAATTGCTTGAAGATTTTTTCGCGGAGTTCTTCGCGTCCATAGCTAGATTCTAATGGAGATTTTTTATGGAAACCCTTCAGCAACTCCCGAACTTTTTTGGCTAAGGCATCAAACGGTTCACGCGCCATCCAGAGGTTGGCAGCAGCCGTAATAATCCTTCGCGTTTTGGTAGCCGACTCAATCGCCTGCTTGATTTCTTCGTCACTGGCTCCGCTGCGAGCCGCTAATGAAGGCTGGTTCATTCCCTGCGTTCCGGCATTTTCAATCAATAGAATCAGGCGTTCAAGCGATTCGGCTGATTTTAATTTTTCAAGGTTTCCAATTACTTCAGTGGCATTGCGGAGCCGATGTTTGCCTGGGATAGAATCAACAATAACTCCGCCGCCAATCGTCACCGAAGGCGAATAGCTGCGGACGATGAACCGATCCGTGGGCAGCGTCAACAAGGGTGATTCCAACCGAAGCTGGGCATAACAATTTTGTCCAGCAAGTAATTCTGTTTGTCCTAATAAAATTACGCGGGCAATGACTTCTGAAGTGCCGTGGTGCAACCGCACTCGCGCTCTTGATTTGAGCGGCTTCGATGCAGTTTTCAGCAATTGCAAATGCACGTCCAGCAGCGAAGAAACTGCTAATCTGCCCGCCGGAGCTAACACTTGCCCACGCGAAACTTCGGCGACATCAATGCCCTGCAAATTGATCGCGGTGCGCTCTCCGGCTCTGGCTTCGCTGGTAGATTTTCCGTGGACTTGTAAGCCGCGAACTTTTGAAATTCTTGTATCAGACGGCAACAATTCTAATTCTTCGCCAGACTTAATCAGCCCTGAAATCAGGGTTCCGGTGATGACTGTCCCGAATCCTTTAATCGTAAAAACCCGATCTATCGGCAAACGGGAAATCGCATTGGCATCGCGTGGAGTCGCTTTGTTGGCGAGTTGCGCCAGAGCTTTTTTTAAGTCTTCAATTCCCTCTCCGGTCTTGGAAGAAACGCGCACGATGGGAGCATTTTCAAGAAACGATCCGGCAACATATTCGGTCACTTCTTCTTCGACGAGATCGGCTAATTCTTCGTCCACCATATCAATTTTGGTGAGGACGATCAGACCGGATTTCACTTCGAGCAGGCGGCAAATATCAAAATGTTCGCGGGTTTGCGGCATCACGCTTTCATCGGCGGCGACGATGAGCATGACTACATCAATGCCATGCGCACCGGCGAGCATATTTTTGACGAAGCGTTCGTGACCGGGAACGTCTACGAATCCGAAATGAATATCGCCCACCGTCAAATCAGCAAAGCCAATATCAATAGTGATCCCGCGCTCTTTTTCTTCTTTGAGGCGATCCGCGTCAATCCCTGTGAGAGCACGCACGAGGGAAGTTTTTCCGTGGTCAATGTGTCCGGCAGTTCCAACGATAATTCGTTTCATACCGGGATAGATTAGTGGATTGAAAAGGGATTGTCGAAAGAGGAATTGGTCTGCCACCATCCTGGTGGCAAAAACTCGTGAGGAAAAGTGCCAGCAAGATGCTGACACACCGACTTCACTGCAAAGCTTTGAGCGGACGTGATTTTTCTTCTTCGAGAATTTGACGTAATTTTTTCGCCTGTTCCGCGCTCAACTCGCTACGAATATCAATCATCATTTGCCATTGCGCTCGCACAATATCAGCATCCGCATTCGCTAATTCTTTAGCTTTTTTCTCGACCTCGGCGCGGTCGAAATTTTCACTGAAGATCGCAGCATCAAGAACATCCGCATAAGAACGACGGAGCCGATTCAAATCGCGTAGTTTCAGGGCATTCTGCTGGCGGATTTTTCTAATTTTGGCAATTTGCTCCTGACTCAAATCAATCTCCCGCATCGCACGTTCCATCGCGGCGGATTGCGGACGCCCCAGGAGTCCGGGCTGTGGAGGATTTTGATTTTTTGCCTGCGGCGTAACCTCAGACGATGAATTTTCGCTCGAAGATTTATCGGCGGAGGCAGCCTGCTCCATGCGCAGTGCCCGTCTTTTTTGCATGGGAGTTTGTGCGGCAGTCGTCGCCACCAGAAACACTCCCATCAAAGCTAAAGCACAACTGAAATTAATTATTTTTTTCATCGTCCCCTCCTGTATCGGTTGAAGCAAACAACCATTCTGCCACCGTTTGTTTTTGCGTCTCTGCTACTAAAGCATCCAAAGTTTTCTGCTGCTGCTTTTTCAATTTGAGCGTCGCGTTTTTCAGATCAGATTGATGCGCGGAACTTAATTTTGTTTCCAGAGTTGCTAATTGTAACCGCGTTTCCTGTTGCGATTGAAGTTGCGATTTGGCAACGGCGAGCTGAATCATTTTCTCTGCTTCTTCACGAGTGAAAACATTTTGGGGTTGTGAGGCATTGACCTGCTCAACTTTTACAACTGACGAACCTTGTGATTGCTGAACAGAATTTGCAGGTTTAGAACCAATATTAGTAACGGCAAAAAACACCACAGCCGCCGCAGTCGCGGTCGCCAAGCCTGAACCAACTTTAAACCACGTCGGAACGAGACTGAAAAATTCACGCAGGGCATCCATCGCCGTACGCGGAATCGTCACATTTATTGGTGGTGTAAACGGCAACTGCCACGTATTCATTTCAGCCCGCGTATGCCTGAATGAGTTTAATTCCAACCGACAATCGGCGCATTGCAATTGATGAGCCTCGAAATCTTTGCGCTCGGCAGCAGTGACTTCGTTATACAAAAAAGCCATCAGCAGTTCTTTTTTTCCACAATTGTTTTGTTCGTTACTCATAACTTTCTCCTACTTCATCGAACTTGACTCAGCCGCAGGCGCATCTGTTGCAAGCCAGTATACAATCTTGACTTAACGGTACTGAGCGGAATATTCAGAATTTCCGAAATTTCGAGAAACGTCATTTCTTCATATTCCTTCATCACAATAATTTGTCGCATCTCAGGGGGCAAAGCCTGTAATGCTTTTCTGACTAAAGCTGCCTGTTCATCGCGTTGCATCCGATCCGGCAAACTTTCAAGGCTTGAATCTTCGATCTCCCAGCGTTTGCCGTTTTCATCTTCGGCATCAAGTGAATAGCTCACGATGGAAGATTGTCGTCGCCGCGAATGACAAGCATTCAAGGCTATGCGGTACATCCACGAAGAAAACTTCGCATCACCGCGAAATTTACTTAAATTTCGATAGGCGGAGAGAAACGCTTCCTGACAAGCATCCCGCGCTTCTTCGTCGCGTCCCAGCATCCGAAAAGCCAAGCTATAAATTGGTCGCTCCCAGCGCTTGACCAAGACACTGAACGCTTCCGTTTCCCCTGACAAAGTTCGGGCAATCAATGAATTATCACTGATTTCGACTTCAGAGTTTTGAAACTCGCTCATTGTTTCGACGACTACGCTCATAATTTTTTGGTCTGTTGCGGGCAGCCCGTGTCAGTTACAACATCCCGACAAAGCTAGAAATTTCAGGATTAGTCATGCTCAAATTAACCTTCAATCAACTGCCAGCAACAGACCAAATATAACTGACAACGAAGGTTAAGACGCAGCTCAACTTCATTTGGTTGGAAAAAGTTATTGTTTCAGTAGCCTTGATTTGTTACGATTCAGTGGCACGATCTTGTAGCGGCACTACCCCAGCACGCTAACCCCATTCCGATCAATTCTTTAGCAACCCACCCGACAAGTTTTATGGCTGTACCCTCAATCAACTTAGGTGCTTTCAAAGTCCAACATATTATTGTTTTCGTCCTTGTTCTCTTCAGCGCACTGCCAGTTGCCTTTGTCGGATGGCAGCTCATCAGGATTACTACCGGAACTCTAAAAGGGAAGGAACAGAATTATCAGGTGCAAACGGTGCGCAGTAAAGCCCGTCAGATTGAGTTATATGTTCAAGGGTATGTTGCGCAGGTAAATTCTTATGCACGGGCTTTTGAAATGACGGGAAACCTGATGCAGGCGACAACACCACTGGGACAGGAAAATCTGGCGCGAACATTAGAAGATGATCCGAATATTCTTGCTTTTGCCGTCGCCCCCAGCCAGGACTTGAATCAATTCAGCGTGGCGGCGAATTCCAATAAAATCACGAACGAGGAAATCCGCGCCGCCATCAATGAAGCCGCCAGCTCAACCAGCACGGGGAAATCTTTTCTCGGCTCGCCGAAAATTTTACAAACCTTCAAAGAACCTGCCCTGATCGTGGCTAAACCTGTCATGCGAGGGAATGCCGTTGAGGGGATCGTGCTGGCAGTGGTCAGCATGCAAAAGGTTTTTTCACTGGTCGCACAGAAAGGAAATCTTGACGAATGGAAATTGCTCCACGGTGAAAACACCATCTTTTTTGTCGTGGATAATGACGGTTATTACGTGGCGCATCCTGACGAACAATTAGCCTTCAAAAAGCAGGATGCACGTTATATGAAAGCCGTTCGTGAATGGCAGGAAAGTAATCCGCAGATTGCGGCGACCTCCACTTTTTCGATTGATCGCAATAATGAAACATTAAAATTGCTGGGCAGCTACGCGACGGCGCAGCTCAATGGCGATCAACGGCTGGGAGTCATCGCCTTAGTCAACGAAGAAGCCGCGTATCTTTCAGCCGCTCAAATGCGTTCGCGGACGATTGGGAATTCGCTGATAATAACGCTCATCGCTATTATTTTAGGATTATTTTTTGCGCGAATGTTTAGTAAACCAATTGAAAAACTGGCGGAAAGTGCCCGCGCTATCGCCAAAGGCGATTATACGCGCCGCATTGAATTATTTGGCAGCAATAAAGAAGTCAGCACACTCGCCAACGACTTCAATAAAATGAGCTTGGAAATTCAAAAAAGTATTTCTGAAATTCAAGCGGCTTCAGCGAAGAACAAGCGCATGTTTATTGGCTCTGTGCATTCGCTGGCAATGGCGATTGACGGCAAAGACCCGTACACACGCGGGCACTCACAGCGCGTCATGGTCTATTCCGAATCAATTGCCAAACTGATGGGAATGGAAACTGATGAAGTCGAAAAAATCAGAATTTCTGCGCTGCTTCACGATGTCGGCAAAATTGGCATTGAAGACCGCATCCTTCGTAAACCTGCCGCCCTCACGGATGCCGAATTTACAATCATGAAAAAGCATCCTGAAATCGGCGGTAAAATCATGCAGGAAAATCCCGATATGCAGGAATACATTCCCGGCATGTCCATGCATCATGAAACGATGGACGGAAGGGGCTACCCGCTTGGTTTGAAGGGCAATCAGTTGCCCATGATGGCGAGGATTGTCAGCGTCGCGGATTGCTTTGATGCGATGACGACCAATCGCCCCTATCAACGCGCGATGACTTTTGAAGTGGCGATTGATCGCATCAATACTTTTATCGGCTCACGCTACGACGAGAAGGTTGTCCGCGCCCTTGAAGAAGCCATCAAAGGCCGTCACATTATTCCCGACCCCCGTGTCAATAATGTGCCTGGAACTGATGAAATCAAAGTGGAAGTAATGGCTGGCTAATCAGAAAATTTTCCCGCGAATCCGGTTTATTTCTCTATGGATTTAAAGCAACCACTGCAAGATTTACTTAGCCGAACGACCGGATCATCCGGCGCGATCCTGATTGATAATCAAGGTGAGGCCATCACCTACCTTGCCAAGCCTGGCGTCGAACAATTAACCGAAATAAGTGAAGATGAAAGAGTTCGTTTGATTGGCGCGTATCAGCAAATATTGTTGTGTGAATCGAAGCGAACCGTCGAAGAAATGCGGATTGGCAATCTTTGTAATATCGTCGTCCGCTATGAATCAGGCATCGTCGCGGTCAGAGCCTTAAAAGAAGAATACGCGCTGGTATTGATTGGCTGTCACGAAATGTTGATCGGGCAGGGATTATTTTATTTGAATAAATACGCTGAGATTATTGACGCCGATCTATGACCATTCGACAACGGCTTTAATGAAGCCCGCTTTGGCATCCAGCCACGTCGGGAATTTCTCAATCAATTCATCACTCTTCACGCGATGTGTAATCCACGGATCAATCGAAATTTTCCCAGCTTCCAATAACGCAATTGTCCGCTTGAAATCTGTAGCCGTAGCGTTGCGGCTGGACATCACCGTCAATTCCCGACGATGAAAATCCTGATCGCGGAAAGTAACAAATTCCAAATGCAATCCCACTAGAACAATCCGCCCGCCATTCGCCGGGAATTCAAATGAATTATTCATCGAAGCCGGATTCCCCGTCGCGTCAAAAACTACCGAAGGCATTTCACCGTTCGTCAAATCCGCAATTTCCTGCAGCGCATTTTCGCCTGCGATCACAGTCGCCGCAACCTTGAAATTTTCACGCGCAAACCGCAGCCGATCTTCACTGACATCCATCGCAATCAGGTTCACACCCGCTGTCTGCGCCTGTGCGATGACTGCCAAACCAATCGGCCCGGTTCCAATGACCAGCACATTTTCTCCAGCTTTGAGTTGCGCCCGTGCCACCGCATGACCGCCGATGCAAAGCGGTTCGACTAGCGCAAGCTGCTCGGAATTTAATACCGCCGAAGGATGAAGTTTTTGGTACGGAATGGAGAAATACTCTTGCAATCCGCCGTCAACGTGAACGCCGAGGCATTGCAATTTGACGCAACAATTCGTCTTGCCACTGCGACACGCGAGGCATTCGCCGCAATTCAAATACGGTTCAATCGCGCATTGCATCCCGGTTTCTAATCCAAAATCGTTGTTGCTTGCTTCAATAATTTCGACGCCGAGTTCGTGACCGAGAATTCTGGGATAAGTAAAAAACGGCTGCTTTCCACGAAAGGCATGTAAATCCGTCCCGCACATTCCGACACGAGAAATTTTAACGATGGCTTCTCCGGCTTTTGTCTGCGGTTCGGGAATATCAGCCGTTGAAAAGCTGCCGGGTTGATCGAGGATAATTGTTTTCATGGGGATTTAGGTAAAAGCTGCGACTTCGACCAAACGCGGATGCACGTATTGCTGGCGATTAGAAATAATTTCATCAAGCATATCTAAAGCCGCACCTGTCATATAATTTTCACCACAAGTATCACAATTTATCGTAGGCACATTTTCGATGACTAAAAGTTTTTCACCTTGCCCGAAGGCTTGTGTTTTCTTGCTTTCGTAGGCGGTTTGCGCTCCGCAAAATGAGCATGTTTGCGGTAACTGTTCGGAATGCTTTTTTTTCTGAATCTGATGCATAGCTAAAATAATTGATAAATAGTAATAATCAGCGTGTCGTCGTTGCGTCCGAGTTTCGCAACTATTTCAATAGTTCGTCCATCTGCAACTTCGCTGTCAATGACATACTTCCACTCGTGCCATTCATTATCCCACTGTCTTTCGATTATTTCACCATGTAAAATTCCGTACACAATATCTGATTTCAGAAGATCATCATTATACATTTCCTCTCGTGCGTGAACTGGGATGGTAATCTTCCCCAATCGCACACGATTCCTCATCTCAACCAACACCGACTTATACATAAGTACCCGGATTAAAATCCAACCTGTCCAATCTTCTTCTCATCCATCTGCGGCGCGTACTTCTTCACCTGCTCTTTAATTTCTTCGCTCCTTCCAATCAGAGTAAAAACCAGATTATCAAGCGGATAATACTGCTGAATAAGGCGCTTCACATCGGCGGCACTGAGCGCATCAATTTTGGCGAAGTAATCATTGACTTCGCGTTCGTCAAGTCCGTAAAAATCCCACTCTACCAATTGCCGTGCCAGTTGATCGCTGGTCTCAATCTTCGGCGGATACGTGCCTTTGATGTAGGCTTTCGAGGATTTCAACTGCTCTTCGCTCAATCCGTTTTCGTGCAATTTCTTCAAAATATCCAACGCCAGATCAATCGCCTGCACCGTAGTTTTATTTTGCGTGTACGTCGAAATCACGAACGGTCCCGCTACCTGTGTCGGCGTAAATCCTGACCGTGCGCCGTAAGTCAATCCCGAACTGACCCGCAATGCATCGTTGAGCATCGAAGTAAACCGACCGCCGAAAACTGTATTCACGACTTCGATTCCGGCGCGGTCTGGATTATTTTTTGTAATACCCACATTCCCGATCAAAAAATAAGTTTGCGTCGAATCGGGCTTATCCACCAGCAATAATTTTTTACCATTGAAGGCGATAGGCTCAGGTAAGGTCGGAGCCGCCGCAGTTCCCTTTTGCTTCCAACTACCAAATTTATTTTTCAGCACATTCAACATCGAAGCCGTTTCAAAATCTCCGACCACGGCAATCGTCACAGCGTTTGCGCCATAACTTTTCTCATAAAAACTCAGCACGTCTAAACGCTTAATAAGCTTCAACGATTTCTCATCACCGTCCACCGGACGCCCATACAAATGCTTCCCGTAGAGATACGAATTAAAGTAGTTTCCGATCACCGCCTGCGCCTGATCTTTGGCTTGTTTGATGCTGTCAATACGTTGCGCCAGAAGCTTATCAACTTCGGCTGGCGCAAACGTTGGATTCATTAAAACATCCGCCAGTACGTCAATGCCAAGCGTGATGTCTTTTTTCAAAAACTCAGCCTGACCGCGCACAAAATCCTGCGTGGCTCCGAATTCTAAAGTGCCTCCAACAAAATCAAGTTCTGAAGAAATTTGCTCAGAAGTCCTTGTTTTCGTGCCTTTGCGTAACAAATCTGCCGTTACGGAAGCAATGCCTTCTTTGCCTGTCGGATCATTGATTGAGCCAGCACGAATGCCAACACTGATGCTGACAATCGGAACTTCCGGTTGCGGCATCAAAATAATTGTCATGCCATTGGGCAATTTTGTTTTTTGGTACGGCGGAACTTTGAGCGGTTGCGCAAAGGCAGTTATCGCTATTGTCAATAAACAAAAACACGTCGAAAATTTGAACATTAATTTTTTCATAAAATATATGGGGAGTGCCTTCACTGGGAACGCCCGCATCCTGCGGGCGAATCCTTGGCGAGAAAATTAACTACGATGGAAAGTACGCCTTGTGTAAGGCTCGCCCGCAGGATGCGGGCGCTCCCAGTGAAGGCACTCCCGGTTATCGGCTCTTCTTCGCGCTTGTTTTCTTTAGTTTTGCGGCTTGCGATTTGCCGTTCACTTTCGGCGTTTCGCTATCTGCGGTTGTCGTTTCTTTGTCAGGAATCAGCGTTGCCACCGTCCGATTTTTCTCGCCGAAATATTTCACGGCGACACGCTTCACATCGTCAAGATTAACCTTCGCATAATCATCCGCCGCACTGAAAAGTTTTTTATAATCGCCGAAGAAAACTTCATAACTGCCCAGCGTATTCGCTTTGCCATTAATCGTCTTCATTTGACGATAAAAATTCGCCAGCAAAATATTTTTAGCCTTTTGTAATTCCTTGTCCGTGATGCCGCCGGATTTCACGCGCTCAATTTCTTCATATAAAGTTTTCTCAACTTTTTCCGGTGCGATTCCTTCTTTCGGCTGCGCGGAAATCAGGAACAAAGTCGGATCAAACGCCAGTTCCATTCCGCCGTCAACTCCGAGCGCGAGTTGATCTTTGTCTACAAGACGCTGATACATCCGCGAACTTTCGCCCGCGAATAAAACATTCGATAAAACCTGCAACGGGTAGTAATCCGCGTCCGCTGTTTTCGGGACGTGATAACCGATCATCAGCATTGGAAGTTGCGCAAATTTTTTGATAACAACGCGACGTTCGCCCTGTTGTTCCGGCTCAACAGTCGTCACTAGAGGCGGCGGCGCGTGTGTTGGAATCGGCTCAATGTATTTTTCCGTGAGCTTCACGATGTCTTCATATTTCACGTCGCCCGTCACGACCATCGTAGCGTTCGACGGCGAATAGCCCATTTCAAAATGCTTCTTCAGGTCTTCCATTTTCCAGTTTTCAATGTCCACCATCCATCCGACAACCGGCCATTGATACGGGTGTGCGGTGAACGCTGATGCCCAAAGCTGCTCGTAAAGAATGCCGCCATTATTACCATCAATCGAAGAGCGCCGCTCCGAAGCGACGACGCCACGTTCAGATTCGATAATTTTTGGATCAAATGCCAGATCACGAATGCGGTCGGCTTCCATATCAAAAATTAATTCCAGCGCAGTCGGCGTGAACCAATCCTGATAGACCGTCACATCATTACTGGTATAAGCATTGTTGTGACCGCCCGCCGCTTCCATTGCCACATCGAATTGCTTGGGCCCAAATTTCTTCGCGCCATTGAACATCATGTGCTCGAAGTAATGCGACAACCCGGTAGTACCGGGACGTTCATTGCGCGACCCAATGCGATAAAAAATATAAAGTGCCACGCTCGGAATCGAATGGTCTTCGTGAACCATAACTTTCATTCCATTCTTGAGTTGATGCGTTTTGACTTCGATGTTTTGCGCAGCGAGCGGCAATGAGAGCAACAGAAACAGGTACAAGCTAAGTTTTTTCATAATCATCGTAGGGAAAATCAAGCTGCTGTGTAAGCCATAAACTTATTCGAGAAAGATAGCGGAGTCAAACGGCTTGGGCTATATTAGTGAAGAGCAACTTTCCAGTTGCTTATTGTTCATGGTCAATCCGGTCAAAGGAATTAAATATGACGACAATGACTGTAAGTTATGCAAATGTGATCAAAAATTCGATAGCTCATCTGCCTGCTGGCGGTGTCCTGTTGATGCAGGACGTGAACTGGGATGATTATATCGAGCTGATTGGGGAAATGGAAAAACAGAATGGTTTGAGAATTACTTATCTCAATGGAGGGTTGGAAATAATGAGTCCGCTACCGAATCACGAAAAATATAAAGAACTACTTTCAGACTTGGCGCGATTGATTTCTGATGAAACCGGAACTGCCCTGGAAAAACTCGGCTCTACCACTTTCAATCAGGAATGGCTCGAAAATGGAGTCGAACCCGACACCTGTTTTTACATCCAAAACGCCTCAAAAATCATCGGTAAAAATCGCATTGATCTTGCCGTAGACCCTCCGCCGGATATTGCCGTCGAAGTTGATATTTCGCATCGTTCAACGACGAAACTGAAAATTTATGAAGAGCTGAAAGTGCCGGAAATCTGGTTGTATGATGAGCAGCGATTACAAATATTATTGCTGAGCGAAAGCGGTTATGTTGATTCTCCAACCAGTAAGTCATTCCCAATTTTAACCAGCGAAGCCTTAACGCAATTTTTAGAGCAAAGCAAAACAGAAGGACAAGGTGTGGCTTTACGAGCGTTCCGTGAATGGGTCAAAACTAAACTTTAAAGCAAATTTGAATCGGTAGTAGCGCAGGTTAATAACCTGCGCTACCTTACCTTAACCACAACAAACTTCACATCATCATCCTGCGGACGTGCTCCGCCCCAATCATCACCGAGTTTCACCAATCCTTCGATGATTTTGGAGTGCGGTCGGCTTGCCACCGCTTTGGCGTTCGTTGCCGAACTATTCGGGTTT
>JAYVZE010000016.1:0-17542 GCA_043783625.1 Blastocatellia bacterium
GGAGTCAGTATCACATTGCCGACGCGCAATAAAAATCAGGGAAACATCGAAGCTGCGATAGCGTTGAGCGAAGAAGCGCGGTTGCGCCGGGAATTTATCGAAACAATGATTCGCCGCGAAATTGCCGCCGCCTACACCCGTTATGAAGGTGCACAGCGCGTGCTGAAAATCTATGACACTGATTTACTGGCTGCAGCACAGAATAATTTACGAGTTGTGCGAGGGAGCTTTGAGCTGGGGCATGTGCGTCTGACGGAAGTCTTGAATGAACAGCGCAGGTTGATTGACTTGCAGATGACGTATACAGCCGCACTGAAAGAATCTTTCGCGGCGCGAGTTGAACTGGAAAATGTGGTGGGAGCTGCGATTGAGAAGTGAAAATTATATTAAATTTTTGCAGCTCTCGTCCTCATGAATTTTATGACTAAAAACGTAACCGAAGAAAATTCAACGCAGAATCCAAACAAAAAACGGATGTTATGGCTGACCCTGGCTTTGTTTGCTCTCGTCGTTCTTACCGCAATTATCTTGCGCCGTTCGCCCCGGCAGGCGAGCCTTGCCGGACGTGAAGTTCCCACCGTCGAACAAGTGGCAGGGCGCGAAGTTCCTTCGGCTGAATCTGTCTCCGGCAAAACCTCAGACAACAAAGCCGATCTCACGCTCGCGCCGGAAATGGTGGCGCGGATCAAACTGCAATACGCCGAAGTCAAAACGCAAACCATTGCGAATCAACTGCGCACGACGGGAACCGTGCAGGCGAATGCTTATAAGGAAACTCGCGTGTTTCCATTGGTCGGAGGACGTGTCACCGCCGTCAGAGTTCAGCTTGGGGATGTGGTCAGAAAAGGACAGACGCTGGCAACCATTTTCAGTACCGATCTGGCGCAAGAGCAGATGGAATATTTGAAAGTTGATGCGAATCTTCAGCTTCATGTCACGCAATCGGAACGCTATCAAAAACTCGCCGAACTTGGCGCAGTCAGCCAACAGGAAAAACAGGAAGTTGAAGCACGACTCCGCGAACATCACGCCGAACATGCCAGCCATCGTCAAAAATTAAAATTGCTGGGAATGACGGACGCACAAATTGCCGACTTAAAAGATGCCTCACAGGTGAAATCTGAAGTGAATGTTCCCGCGCCTTCCTCCGGCGTTGTGACAGTGCGAAGCGTCAATATCGGGCAAGTCGTCACCACCGCTGACAGTTTATTTTCGGTGACTGATCTTTCGACGGTTTGGGTTATCGCCAATGTTTTCGAGAAAGATTTTGGCGTGATGCGAGCAGGTGCAAAAGTAAATTTCACCGCGCCGTCTTATCCCAATCGTAATTTCAGCGGAACGATTTCTTACCTTGATCCGCGTGTAGATTCCGCTTCACGTACTGCACAAGTTCGTCTTGAAGTTGCCAATCCTAATCAAATGCTCAAGCTGGGGATGTTTGTTGATGTCGCGTTGAATTCGTCAGGTTCGCAGGAAGCCATAGTAATTCCGAAAGCTGCTGTGCAATCCATCGGCAACGATCAAGTGATATTTGTTTCGCTCGGAGGCGGGCAATTTCAAATGCGGAAGTTACAGCTTGGCGAAGATGCCGGAGATTCAGTTCGCGTGATAAGTGGTGTGGTGGCGGGTGAAAAAATTGTGACGGAAGGCAGCTTTTTTTTACGAGCGGAGATGGGGCGAAGATGATCGCCTTCTCATTTGTTCCGGGTGTAAGGATTATCGAGGGTTCCGGTGCGTAATTCATCGGCATACATCCGCTCAAATAGTTGGCGTCGTTTTTCCTCTTCGGATAAGCCTTCCGGCAGTGAAGCCAGGATCAATTGACGCCCCGTCGCCATCATCGAAAATGCCATTTGCATACGTTCTTCAGGGCTGCGAGCCATCATCATTTCACGATAAAGTTTTTCGACTTCGGGCGGTGTGTCATTCATTGGATAAGCATTCCTCGAAGAGTGAGTTTAGGTTGAGAGCATGTGTCCATTGATGAATATAAGCTTCGTCGTAATCTGTAGCCATTAGATTTTTTACGTCCTTCAATTGCATTTCTGAGTGCGAATCTTTTGCCCACAATAATTTCGATAAAATTAAATCTTCTTTGCTGACAATCCAAACCATAAAACCATTTATTTTGACGCGCTGCTTTCGTGCGAATTCAACCTGACGATATTCACTTGATTTGAGTACTACGAAGTCAACTTTGATGGAGTATTCAAAGTGAATCAAATTGAACATGGATTGGCGTGAGATTGCACTGCTCACAGCCGGGCGCGAAAGATAATATTTCTCAGAAAATAATGTGTGAATTTTGTCAGCGTCTTCTGTTTTTAACTGAACAATTAAATCAATATCACGAGTGAAGCGCGGGATAGCATAGTGGCTCATCGCCATTGATCCGGTCAGCATGTATGCAATGCCAGCCTGCTCCAGCTTCTGCGCTATGTCACCCAGAATTTCGATTTCATTGGTCATAAATACAAAAGGCGCATCCGTTAAGATACGCCTTTTATTATATCACTGGAATATGAATGTTAGCCTTAATTGCCAGCCTGCACGTATGGTGAACGCGCACGAAGATAACGCAGGACATTGAAAGAATGATCGTTAATTCACTACCGCTGGCAGCTTCACGAACATGATGACGAGCGCGAAGATGACGCAGGTTTCGACGAAGGCGAGACCTAACAACATCATCGTTTGAATTTTCCCGGCTGCGCCAGGATTACGGGCTGCACCTTCGCAAGCGGCAGCGGCAATTTTACCGTGACCAAGCGCGGCGACTCCGGCAGCGATACCGATGCCGAGACCGGCTGCTAAATATCCATAACCTTTATCAGTGACTCCGCCGCCGCTTTGCGCGAACGCAGGCATGACAGTGAAGAGCATTCCGACGACTGCTAATAAAAACTTTTTCATGATTTTTCCTTTGCAAGTAATTGTAAAAATTTAAGAAGCAATGTTGCTTCCGTGACAAAGGATGCTGGGAATTGATTCAGGAATAATTTCGACGCCAGGGATTCGATGACGCTTTTGGGAAAGGCAACGCTCCATCAACGTTTCAGACTGCAATAAGAATCAATAACATCCAAAGGTATGACAGGCGTCCTGCCTGTCAAATTATGCGGACAGGCGAGACGCCTATCCTACACAAAACTTAGTGCGCGTGTGCATCGTGACCGTGACCCGCCTCATGTTCGTGATGTGTCATCTCTGCGATATACAACATCGAAAGCACGATGAAGATAAATGTTTGCAGCACGCACGCGAGCAACGACAACGGCATCAGCAACATCGGTACAACCCAGGGGACTAATCCATTGAGGACACCGCTGACTTGTTCTTCACCGTAAATGTTACCGAACAGGCGCAGGCTCAAACTCAGGATTCGTGCCGAGTGGCTGACCAATTCAATCAAAAACATTAACGGAGCTAACCACATCACAGGCCCCATAAAATGTTTTAAGTAGCCGCCCAACCCGTTTTCTTTGATGCCGATAAAATTGTAGTAAAGAAACGAAGTGATCGCCAGCGCCAACGTGAAATTCAAATTTGCGGATGGTGAGATCAATCCCGGAATAAACCCAATCAGATTCGAGACTAAAATCAATAACGCAAATGTTGCAATGACAGGGAAGTGCTTCAAGCCTTTTGGCCCGATCAGCTCCGTTAATAAATTTCGTACTGCTTCGACGCCAACTTCAAGTGTTTGCTGTTTGCCGCTGGGTGATTGCGAAGAAAGTTTACCGCGCAGAATCGTCAGTACCACTACGGCGATGAAGGCGACAATCGCAAACATCACGACATGCGTTGGAATCGCTAACTGACCTGACGCCACATATTGATCGTAGCTCATTCCTTCGCCTGGCCAATGCTTGGAACCGAAAAGCAATTTCATTCCAGGAATTTGATAGATGGCAGGCATGATGGCGGATTCCAAAGAATACGCCGTCTGACCCAAAACGTGATTGACCTGTTCGACTAACCAGGGAACGTGATGTCCTTCGGCGGCGTGACCTGCTGCTTTGGTTGCGCCTTCAACGGTATCATCTATTAAGATCGGTTCGTGTTCTTGTAAAAATGCTAACAACATAAATGCTTAGTCTTGAGAATTAAATGCTTGATAAAAAGCCTCAATCATTGCTGCTCCAACAAAAGTTGAGAAGCCACAACCGATGCCCACTAAATTAAAATAACCCGACTTTGCGGCGATACCGATGATTAGTGCCACGACTACCAAACGAAAGAAAAACTTCATTGCGCGTGGGACAGACGGATTACCCGTTGACGAAGCGAATTCAAGAATTGCTTTCGTACTTGCGCTTAACCAACGTTCGTTGAATAAGCTGAGCGCACCACCGAGTGCGAAGCCTGCCGCCATCTTAGTTCCGGCAAAGGTCAATGCGATGACTGTTCCGATCACGATTAAAACTACTGTGACGGTTCGCAGTCGCTTTTCAAAATTTACATCTGATTCCAGTTCGGTGCTGTGTTCGATTGGGTTGTCGTGAACCATAACTGTAGCCTCTGAAAATCAGACCAATTTAAACCGTGAATCTTAACGGCTGAAGGTTTCGTTGTCCAGCAGTAAGAATGGAATTTTGCAAGGAATTGACCAACCGAACCCGTTGGTGTAATTTGAAAGCTATGCACCCGTAGCTCAGCTGGATAGAGTGTCAGCCTCCGAAGCTGAAGGTCCCGCGTTCGAATCGCGGCGGGTGTACCAACTTTTCATAATGTTTTTCAAGGGATGTCAATTGGCATCCCTGCTTGTTTTTGTAGCCTTATCGAAATGTTCGCAGTGAATCATCCGTGAGATGAGGTGTGGCATTGAATGAATCCAGATGCAGCAATTCATCGCGCAACTTCATTGTCGTCAAACTTGAATTTTGGATGACTCACGCCAATTCCAAAGTTTTTTTATCGGTGAGCTGCAAGGCTTTTGCCACTGCAATTGCAACCGGAGTAGCAGAGGTGAAGACCGCAATAGTTTCGTGTGCATCGTGCTGTCTTAAATCATTAAATCCTTCCGTGACACGCACCTGAAAATCAATCCACGATTCATGGTCTTCGGTTGGAAAGCGACCCGCCAGCCACGCCTGCATGACGGCGCGATCACAACGCGCCACGGCACCACGCATCGCATACGCATCTTCATTCAGCATTGATTGCATCGCAGTAAAATCTTGCGCAAAGACCTTATCTTCAAGGCTCAGTTGCGCAGCAATAGTGCGGTAGACAGGATCAAGGCGGAACTCGTTCCATCGTTCGTCGGTGATAATTTCGGGTTGGTTCGGAAGGTGGGAAGAAACAATACTGGCGGTTAATTGTTGGCGGATTAAATTCCCGACATAGATTTTATCAAACTTGATTTGTTGTTGTGCCTGTCGCTTGCCAAGTTCTGAAAGTTCGTCGTAATTACCACGTGGGCCAGCTTGTGAGTGGCGAATGAAGTAAATCATCTGAAAAACGTTTCGACCAATAAAATAAGGGGTGGTTGCCCACCCCTTATAAAGAATAGTAATTAAAAAATTACTACTTTTTCTTAGCTGCTGCTTTCTTGGCAGGAGCCACTTTCTTCGCAGGCGCTGCTTTCGCAGGAGCCGCTTTCTTGGCGGGCGCTGCTTTCACAGGAGCCGCTTTCTTGGCAGGTGCTGCTTTCTTGGCGGGTGCTGCTTTCACAGGAGCCGCTTTCTTCGCAGGTGCTGCTTTCTTGGCGGGCGCTGCTTTCACAGGAGCCGCTTTCTTCGCAGGTGCTGCTTTTTTAGCAGGTGCTGCTTTCTTGGCCGGTGCCGCTTTTTTTGCTGGCATAAGTTTTTATTCTCCTTTCTTTCGTTGCTTGAAAATCTCTTGTTGTAATTTCTACACGACCACAATATGTTGTATCGAAGTAATAATAGTGAACTACAACAATGAACATACAAGATGATGAAGCTTATAAACATGTTCACAACGAGTGTCAACATGTTTTTTGTTGAGTAGATGTGGGATGATGATGATGATGAAAATTTTTTACTTGAATGATGAACGCGATTCTGATTGATGAATTAATGACATTGTTTTCATCCCTATAAACATTGATCGAAAATGATGTTGATATTTTTACTTCTGATGATCGTAAAAATTTTACATCATTCGTTGCAAGCAAAAAAAATATCATTGCACTTCATTTTTTTCATCAGTTGTCATCCATAAAAAGTACGTTCATAATTCATTTTTCATTCAGCAACATGGAATTATTCAATTAACCGCAAAATCTTTTAAGGAGCTTGAAGGCTTATGAAGTTGATCCCTAAAATCTTCACGATGACCGCATCAATATTGGCTTTGGTGCTGCTCGCACAATCATTGATTGTCAAACTAAATTTTACCGCACAAGCGCAAGGACAATCTTGGGAAGAAAAATTTCGCGCACTTCCGCGCACAGATTTATTGGAAGAATACATGCGTGAACTGAGCGCAGAGCCGCATCATTTGGGATCGCCGCGCGATAAGCAAAATGCAGAATGGATGCGCGATAAATTAAAATCGTGGGGGCTTGATGTCACGATTGAAGAGTATCAAGTACTCTTTCCGACACCCAAAGAACGCGTGCTTGAATTGCTTGCACCAACGAAATTTGTGGCGAAGCTGAAAGAGCCTAATCTCGCTGAAGACCCTGATTCTACTGATCAAAATCAACTTCCAACCTACAACGCATATTCCGGTGAAGGCGATGTGACCGCATCACTTGTGTATGTGAATTACGGGATTCCGGCTGACTATGATGCGCTCGAAAAAATGGGCGTGAGCGTCAAAGGTAAAATCGTGATTGCCCGATATGGTGTCAGTTGGCGCGGCATCAAACCGAAAGTTGCGTACGAACATGGCGCGATTGGTTGTTTGATTTATTCTGATCCGAAAGAGGACGGATACTATCAAGGCGATGTGTATCCCATTGGTGCATATCGCAATGAAGACGGCGTCCAGCGCGGCTCTGTGATGGATATGCCGATTCATCCGGGCGATCCATTGACGCCTGGCATCGGCTCCACCAAAGATGCCAAAAGATTGTCGCGTGATGAAGCAAAAACATTGCTCAAGATTCCTGTCATGCCAATTTCATACAGTGATGCCTTGCCGTTGCTCAAACAATTGCGTGGCGCAGTCGTGCCAGAAGCGTGGCGCGGCGCGTTGCCTCTCACCTATCACGTCGGCGGCAATGAAGATGTCAAAGTGCATCTCAAACTTTCCTTCAATTGGACACAAGCGACAACGTACAACGTCATCGCACGCATTGCTGGCAGCACATATCCCGATGAATGGATCATTCGCGGCAACCATCACGATGCGTGGGTGAATGGAGCCGACGATCCCGTCAGCGGGATGGTTTCTGTCCTCGAAGAAGCGCGTTCATTCGGCGAATTACTCAAGCAAGGTTGGCACCCAAAACGCACCATGATTTTTTGCGCATGGGATGGCGAAGAACAAGGCTTACTCGGCTCAACCGAATGGGTCGAAGACCACGCCGCTGAGCTGACACAAAAAGCTGTCGCCTACATCAATACGGATTCAACCGGCAAAGGCACGCTGGGCATTGCCGGTTCGCATACACTTGAACATTTTATGAATGACGTAGCGCGTTCTGTTGCCGATCCAAAAGGCAAAGGCTCCGCGTGGGATGCGCAAAAAGCAACGCGTGAAAAAGCGGCAACCACCGACGAAGCAAAACGCGAATTGCGCGAACGTACTGATCTGCGCATCAGCGCATTAGGCTCCGGTTCTGATTACACCGCGTTCATAGATCATCTCGGCATCGCGTCTTTAAATCTTGGCTTTGGTGGTGAGAGCGGCGGTGGCATTTATCATTCAATTTACGATTCGTTTGCGTGGTACAAAAAATTCTCCGACGGAGACTTCACGCATACGCGTGCGCTTGCTCAGGTTGCAGGCACAGCGATGATGCGCCTGGCTGATGCCGAAGTCCTGCCGTTTGAATTCACGAATCTTGCTGAGACGATCAACGGCTATGCTGACGACGTAGCGAAGTTATTAGCTGCCAGCAAATCTCCCGCGAAAATTGATTTGCAGCCATTGCAAAATGCTGTAGATAAATTGCGCAGCAGTGCCAACAATTATGATCGTGCGTTGCGCGGACAACTGGCGAACGGCAAAAAAATTGCTGATGTGAAAGCGCTCAATCGGTTGTTATATCAATCCGAAAGAAAATTATTGTCTGACGCCGGATTGCCGCGTCGTGATTGGTTCAAGCATCAAATCTATGCACCGGGATTCTATACCGGCTACGGCGTAAAACGTTACCGGGTATCCGGGAAGCGTTGGAGCAAAAATACTGGGATGAAGCCAACGCCCAAACGATCATTATCAGCAAAACGTTGGAAACGATGGCTGCACAAATTGAGGAAGCCACGAAAACCTTGTCTCAATAATTGGCTCGCCAAAAGAGTAATAGAAACGAAAGAGTGATAATGGGAAAAATGAATAATTTACAGGCTGATTTCTGGCTTCGTCATTACCGCATCATTTCCAAAATCGGAGCGGGTGGGATAGGCGAGGTCTATCTTGCCAACGATACGAAACTTGACCGTAAGGTGGCACTCAAGATTCTTCCACAAGAATTTGCGGAAGACGCCGACAGGATGAGCCGTTTCGTGCGTGAAGCGAACTCTGTTTCGGCACTCAATCATCCAAACAACATCACGATTCACGAAATCGGCGAATCTGATGGCACTCATTTTATTGCGACGGAATTTATTGACGGTAAGACGCTGAGTGAGTATGCCAAAGCGAATCCATTGAACTACAAATCTACTTTAGAGATTGCAATTCAGATTGCTTCAGCATTGGATGAGGCTCATTCGGCGGGAATTATTCATCGGGACAAAAATTTTACTGTCAGGCCATCACTACAGTTGAATCAGTCGCCACACGAAAAAGCAACATAACAGTCACTATTTTCACTTACGACCAGTGCGCATAAGGAAATATGTCTTACCTAAAAATCAAGTCATTTGGCAAAAGGCAGAAACAACTTCTTGTTTCTGTCTATCAGAATCAAAATCAAAAAGTATTGGTTGATAATCCGGCTTTGAGAGTTGTCTTAGCGGCACTTCATGAAAAGAAGCTTGTCATTTTTCAAGCAGGTCAGACGGTTATTACTGAATTGGGAAAGCAAGTAGTAGAAACAGAATTGAGAGATTATTTGAGGGAGGCGCAAGCAGTCCGCGCAGAAGTGGCATTGGTCGAAAGGAGAAGTGGTAATGTAAATTTTAATAAGAAGCTTGGAAAAAATCAAAAAGCGTTACTTTTAAAAATTCGTGAAACGCCGTTACTCATTTCAAAAAATCAATCTTCAAGTTTCCTAAATCATGTCATAGCTAGTTTGAGAAATCAGGGGTTAATCGAATGTATTGAAGATCGAACACAGATAACCAAATATGGGGAAGACATTCTGGCGAATCCTGTCAATAATGCTGTAGGCAGAAATTTTTCTCAAATAGCAAATTATGCTCAGGATATTATGGCGGCACTTTTCCGAACTGAAGGAAGCAGGCTGACTAAAGAAGAGGTGATGTTTCTAAAATTTATTAGTAAATTTCCTCGCCTGGTCACTGATCTCCGAAGAACGAAACGTGTTACATCTATACTGTCTGCTCTGAAAGATCGTGATCTGTTAGAAATCTTTGCCAATAAATTATGGATAACAGTTAAGGGGCAGGAGGTATTAAATAGTGCGGTTGAATTTTATCAGTTAATAAATACTGGCGAAGAATTTTCGGGGTTGTTTATTTCGCTACAAAAAATTCAATTTCAAAAGCGTCTCCTCAAAAAAGGGAGAGAGTTTTTTGACCTCCATGAACAAGGCTTAACATATCAAGCTATTGGTGATTTACACGGTATCTCGAGAGAGAGAGTACGGCAATATTTAGAAAGGTACCTGCAATTTAATGAATACCTGAAAGCACTTGAACTTGAAGAAGCAAGAGCCATTGCTGAAAAAGAAAAGGCAGGACAGGCAAGACCTGGATTTATATCAAATCATTCATTGCGTATTCTGATTCGGGCGTCGAGTTGTGAGACGACGAAAAAAATGAAAAATTGAAGTCTGAGGATGCATTTATTAACCTCATAGCTTTCTGACTAAAAAATCGGCGACCAGACAAACTTCATGGGCGCTTATAATTTTTATCAGGAGCGGTTACTCAACCAATCGCCCATGTTTTCGCAAGTTTATTCAGTTAAGGTTTCGAGATGTTTGAGAAAGTCGAATACTGAACTGAGACATTTGTGGCCGTTACCAGACTACATGAAGTTGCGCGTATGCAGGGCTGAAAGTTTTTCTGCTTCTTCTGCTTTGAAACCTAATTTTTGCAACCGTGCTTTGCGTCCGGCGTGCATTTCAGCTTTGAGGGTTTGGACTTTCCCAAAACCTGCGGCGATATGGTCTGGTTGCCAGGATCCAGCCGCCAGTAAAATCAGTGCATCAAAAACTTCTTCATTCAATCCGGCTGTTTGTGCCAGCGCGTCGTGACGACGATTCATCGCCATCGCTAACCGTTCGCGCAAGCCTGGATCGTTGGCGAGTTGATATTGCAGGTGACCAACGCCAAACGCGACGTGCCGCGCTTCGTCCTGCACCACCAAACGAGCGATTTGTCGCGTCACGGGATCAGGCGCGTGATGCTCAAGAAACCACAGCAAATTCAGGAACGTGCCTTCACCCAGAACGGAAAGCAAAAACGACGCCAGCGCAAAGTCAGGTTCATCCAGTAACGTTTTCAGCGATTGTTGTCCGCTGACGGTGGATAAGCCGAGCGGTTTGCCGTGTAGCGTTGCACGGCGCGTGAAGACTTCGATGTGCCGCGCTTCGTCGGCAATTTGAATGGCGAGAAGCTGTAGCACTTCGCGGAAGTGCGGATGAATTTGGGCGATGAATTTGGCGGGAACCTGCAAGGCTGCGTTTTCATTTTCGATCAGGTAGGTCATCACCTGCACAACGGCGTTCTCGACATCGTCTTCCAGCACAAACGGCACATCCCAATTGATCGCAGTATTCGGGTTCCATTGTGCCGCAACCGCTTGCGCATAGAGTTTGGGAGCGTTGTCAGCCCACGCAAGGGCTTTTTCGTTGAGAGGGTAGTGGAAGGCAAGTCCGCCCGCTTCGACCATTGCGCCGCGTGCCGCAAAGCCCCATTGCGATGATGGTAAAGCTCGTACGGAATTCAACGCGAACGGATCAGTTGCGCCCGCCCGTTCCGCATTGTTCCAGCGTCCGTTCGTGACACCGCGAATGATCCACGCCGTCACGCTTTCAGTTTCATCCGCCAGAAATTCATGACCCTGCGCGCGACACCAACCGCGTAAATGAGCCGCGAAGTCTGGTGCATCCGCACGCACCCCGAGCCTTGCTCCGGCGGGCAATTCCCGCAAGGCTTTTTTCAAAAGCAGATGTGCGCCGTTTACAAAAGAGAGCGACTCAATATTGATAATCTGCGCTGGTGATGTTTCCGTATTCGTCATAAAACTTCATTTCATCTACGGCAATTTCTAGTGCGCGATAAAATTCTGTGCGTCCGGGTTTCCAGACTTTGAGTCCTTCCAGGTCTAGTAACGGGCGGACTTCCGCATCGTCATACGACATTGCCAGCAACAATTCACGAAAACGCTGCACCTGTTCTGACGGCGCGTCATTGAAGATCGTAAAATTGCAGTGATCGTAAGCAGCCGTTTGCGCGAGGATGCGCGTTGCGCCAGCAGGCAACGTTCCTTCATTAGTAAAAAGCAAATGATTGCCATCAATCATGCACGCGGCGTCTACAGTTCCCGCCATCAATGCGTGCGCGGCTTCGCGTTCGCCGCCGATATGATCGCCGTGTTTGCCGCCGAGCAAATCATGCCGCACAACAGCAACATCCGTCGCACCATTCGCACGCAAATGTGAGAGCGGAATTAATGTAGCCTGCGGCGAATCAATGGCTCCAACCGCCACTTTTTTACCATTCAAATCGGCAATGTTTTGAATGGGAGAACTGGCGCGCACGACAATCACTGAAGTCAAATTCTGATCGCTGTCACGCATCGCAATGGCTTCGGCTTGTTTGCCGTTGGCTTTGGCTAAGCGTTCGGCACGTACCCACGCGAGCGGCGAATTCCACGCGACGTGAAAATGTCCCGTCAGATGCGCTTCGACCTGTTGTTCATAGTTCGAGTACAACACGTAATCGAAAGGCAAACCGTGTTTGATGAAATAGCTTTTGAAGCCCTCCCAAATCGTAACGACTTTGGGATCGTAGGCGACCGCGCCGAGAATAAAAGATTTTGTCTTCATAAGATTTCAAGAGAAGAGTTTTAGCCACGAATTAACACGAATTTTCACGAAGAAAGAATTAACCACAGATGAACACAGATTTATTTAATCCCAAAATTGTCCGTGTGTATCCGTGTTCATCTGTGGTTATTTTATTTTTTAGGTTCGTGTTAATTCGTGGCTAATTATTCTTGTTGTAATCGTTCCTTATCCAAAAAGCGGCAGACCTGTCAGAGCCTTGCCGATGAAATCATAGAGTGCATCCGCTGTCGGAGCCATGACTGTTGAAGCACGCGCATCGCGGAAATTTCTTTCTACGCCAACCTCTTTGCGAAAGGCTGAGCCTCCACCGAGACGCATGGCGAGATCGGTTACTTCTGTCGCGGTTTCGCCTGCGGCTGCCTTGATTTGCAATACGCGCAACATTGCATCTTCGCGTCCGTTTTCGAGTGCGCTGACAGTGTCGTAAAGCAACGTCCTAAGCATATCTGCTTTGATTTTCATCTTGGCAAGATAAGCGCGATTCGTGGGCGATTCATTCAAGGCTTGATTAAGGTGTTCAAGCTTTGTGTTTGTCAGATGCTGCGCCGATTTTTGGATGGCAGATTCAATGATACCGAGCGAGCAGGCAGCATTCATGACTTGAAAATATGGCAACACGACGCCCATCATTACATCGAAGCCTTTGCCATCTTCGCCCAGCAAATCCGCTTCACTCACAATCACGTTTTCTGCTGTCACAGGCGAAGAATAATTGCCGCGCATTCCCATCCCGTCAAAAGGCATGTTGATCTCTAAGCCTTGCGTTTTTGTTGGCACGAACCAGATGCTACTCGCTCCTTCAGCCGCCAGCGGCTTGCTTGACCAAACATACGAATCGGCTTGTCCCGCCGAAGTCACCCAACTTTTCTTTGCATCCAGCCGAACTGCGTTTTCATCTTTGGTCGCAGTGCTTAACGGGGCCCAGAAATGGCTTCGTGAGCCGGCTTCAGAAAATGCCAGGGTTGAGATGTGCTCGCCGCGTACGATAGCTTCGCGCACATCGCGTGCGCCATAATTTTCAATGACAGCGGTACCGCAATAGTGCATGCACACAACCATTGCCGTCGAAGCACATTCGCGGGCGATATGTTCGACGACTTGCGCTGCGGCGCGATGACCTTCGCCTAATCCGCCGACTTCTTTACTGCTAATAAGACCCAGCAATCCGGCTCTGCCCATTGCCGTCAGTGCGGCGCGTGGATAATCACCTGTGCGGTCAATTTCTGTTGCCGCTGGCGTAATGATTTCTGCGATAATTTGCTCAATAAGATGGAGCCAGGTTGGTGTTGCTGGCGTAGCTATAGACATATTTCTCCTCAGTAGTGTTTGGCAACCACCCGCCCAACGGGTATAACCAATCGGGTTGGTTGAGTGTGCCTCGACCTGAAATCAGGTCAAACGATTTGTGACGAATTGACTTCGGAGCCGCATACTCCGAGGAGATGTGTGACTAACGAAGGCAGGCCAATCGCATCCCGTGCGATGGTTGATTGATTCAACGGCGAAATTTCATAATGAATCCTTTGTTTGGTACGAAAAAGTGAATGCAATCGTACTACAAGCGTAGGCTAAAATGAAAGATGAAGCGAACGCGCCAACCATCATCATCAGCAAAATACTCGAAGCGATGGCAGCGCAAAATCGAAGTGGCTGAGATGAAATTGCAAGAGCAGTAAATAGGAAGGTTTTAGATAAAAAAGAAAGTTGTGCTATATTTGGGTTAGTTTAAAGGATTAAATAAATAACTAATAACGAGTAGAGGTTGCCGCCAAAATTATACTGCAAAGCCATAATCGCAGTTTAATCAGCGACCTCATGAAAAACCAACGTCACACTTACTATTTTCACTCACGACCAGTGGGATAGACGATTATCAGTATCGAAGCAAAAGCAGAAGGCTTTGGGAGAGCAGTACGCATAAAGGCAAAATATGTCTGACATTAAAATCAAGTCATTTGGCAAAAAGCAGAAACAACGGCTTGTTTATTTATATCTGAATCAAAATCAAAAAGTATTCGTTGATAATCCAGTTTTGAGGGTTGTCTTAGCGGCACTTCGTGAAAAGAAGCTTGTCATTTTTCAGGCAGGACAGGCGGTTATTACTGAACTGGGAAAGAAAATAGTCGAAACTGAATTGCGAGATTATTTGGGAGAGACGACAGTAGCCCACGCAGAAGCAGCATTGGTCGAAAAGAGAAATAATCAGGTGAATTTTAATAAAAAACTTGGGAAAAATCAAAAAGCGTTACTTTTAAAAATTCGTGAAACGCCGTTACTCATTTCAAAAAAGCAATTTTCAAATTATCTAAATTACCTGATCGCTAGTTTGAAAAATCAGGGATTAATCAAATTTGTTGAAGAGACAATGCATATCACCAAATATGGGGAAGATATTCTGGCGAATCCCATAAATAATGTTGTAGACGAAAATTTTTATCAAATAGACAATCATGCGCAGGATATTTTTACAGGACTTTTCTTAGCTGAAGGAAATACGCTGAATAAACACGAGGCAATGTTTCTAAAATTTATCAGTAAATCTCCTCGTCTGGTAAATCAGATTCGAGGAGCCAAACATATTATTCCTGCGCTTAAAGATCGTGAATTGCTGGAACTCTCCGAAAATAAATTATGGATCACAGCTCAAGGGCAGGATTTATTAAATAGCGCGAAAGAATTTTCTCAATTATTAAATACCGACGAAGATTTTTCGGAATTGTTTATTTCGTCGGCAAAAACTCAATCTCAAAACCGTGTTATCAAAAAAGGGAGCAAGTTTTTAACTCTCTACATGCAAGGCTTAACATATCAAGCCATTGGCGACCTGCATGGTATAACTCGGGAGAGAGTGCGCCAATATTTAATTAAGGTACCTGTCTTTCACGAATATCTTGAGAACCTTAAGAAACATAAAGCCGACCTGATTTCTATAAAAAAAGAAAGGGAAATAGAAAAGAACGAACGTGGGGAGCAGCGAAGAAAGCTAAATAATCTGGCAGCAAGGTTTCCTGAAAAAGTTAATGAGTTATGGGATTACGAAAAGAATGGCACTCAGAAACCCGAAGATGTGCCTTTTTCAAGTAAGCGCGTAGACATCTGGCTTCGATGTCCTGTGGATGGACATTCCTGGCAGAAGAAACCTTGTGACATCATAGGAAGCTGGGGAATGGGAACGAGTGGTTGCCCTGAATGTGCAAAAAGAAAGAAAAAATCTGGAAAATTACCTGAAAAATTAACTGAGGTATTCTCGGTTGAAGTTGCTAAGTATTGGAACTATAGTCGGAACAGTCCCTTACAACTTGATCCATCAATATTGACTACCTTGTCAAAAAAAAGGGCTTGGTTTCATTGCCCGCTTGATAACTTCGAATGGCAGACAAATATCTGTGCCATTTCCAGTGAGTATTGGAGGCAGGGCAGAAGTGGGTGTCCACTCTGTGGGAGAGGCTGGACAGTTGAGTCCCTTCTCCAATTTATAGCAAGCAAATCTTGAGAGATCATCGTTGACGAAATTTACCGCGAAATTCAGACTTATTTGTGCGATTAAATCAGCAGATAAGACCTACGACCAATTTCCGTTATTCCTATTAACTGGCATCTCACAATAAAAAAATCGGCGACCAAATAAACGTGATGGTCGCCGATAATTCTTCCCGAAACTGTTAATTATTCAACTACTCGCCCCGGTGCACGTGTTCCTTTGCCGATGCGATTTGTCAGTGAATCGCCCATATCCTCGCGGGCTTGTTCGGCGAAAGCTTCGAGACGTTTGACGACTTCGGGAAATTTATCTGCGACATCAATTGTTTCGCTTAAATCTTTGTCCAAGTCGTAAAGCTCCAGCCCTGCGTCCGAGGCTTTATATCGCCCCCGGACGCCATCTTTGACTCTGGGCTGACCAATGATGGAAGAATATTTATGCGGTAGAATCAGCTTCCATTGACCGCTTCGCACTGCTTGCAGCTCATTCGCGTTGTAATAAAAATAATAAGCGTCGTGCGGATTTTTCGCTTTTGGATCGCCTGCCAGCAAGGGCCAAATATCCAGCCCGTCAATTTTATGTTTGGGTAATTCTGCGCCAACTAATTTAGCGATAGTCGGGAACAGATCAATCGTCATGGCCGGTTGATTCATGACACGACCGGCGGGGATTTTTCCCGGCCAGCGGGCGATGAATGGTTCGCGTGTACCGCCTTCAAAACTGGTTCCCTTGCCTTCACGAAATGGCCCGGACGATCCGCCGTGTTCACCGTATAAAAGCCAGGGGCCATTGTCTGAAGTGAAAATTACCAGCGTGTCTTTGTCGAGTCCCTGCTTTTTAATTGAACCGAGAATTTCGCCGACACTCCAATCCAGTTCTTGAATGACATCGCCGTAAAGACCCAGTTTTGACGAGCCTTTGAAGCGATCACTCACGAACAGCGGGACGTGTACCATCGTGTGCGGGACGTAGAGAAAAAATGGTTTGGTTTTATTGCGCTCAATGAAACTGACCGCATGTTCGGTATACCACTTTGTCAGTTGTGATTGATCGGGCATGAGTTGCACAACTTTTTCGTTTTCGATGAGCGGTAAAGGAGGATACGCTCCGGGTTTTGCTTCAGGATTATTCGGCCACATATCGTTCGAATAAGGTAAGCCGAAATATTCATCAAACCCATGTCGCGTCGGCAGAAATTGCGGGTGATAGCCAAGATGCCATTTGCCATAAATCGCGGTCGCGTAGCCTTTCGTTTTTAGCATTTGCGCCATTGTTACTTCGTTGTCACTGATACCGTTTTTAGCGGTTGGCATCAACGCGCCGTGAATACCAATCCGATTGGCATAACAACCCGTTAGCAACGATGCCCGTGAAGCAGAACAGACCGGTTGTGAAACATGAAAATCGGTGAAGCGAATACCTTCTTTCGCCATTCGATCAATGTTCGGAGTTTTATATTTGGCTCCGAACGCGCCGACATCCGCGTAGCCCATATCATCAATGAAAATAACTACGATGTTGGGTAAACGTTTTGCCGCAGATGCGCTGGAAGGTCTGAAAACAGGCGTTGTGATGAATGCGATGACGATTATGAGGGTGAGAAAAATTTTAATTTTCATAATCAATACTGTGGACATTTTTTGAGGTTGGTAGCTCGTTTGTCATCAATAGTTTACAAAATTAGAAATGAATTAACTGCAAGTTAGCTCCGATACCTG
>JAYVZE010000017.1:0-76603 GCA_043783625.1 Blastocatellia bacterium
GATCCGGCTGAGTGACAAATACTTACCTTTTGCTATGGACACAGTCCCACAGCCTTCAAACAAAGTAATGTGAATGCAATTTGATAAGAATACCGAGTGATGGAAGGGTATGGTAAGTGAGGCAGGAAATGCAAGCGCACTGGTAAGAAAGTACTCACTTGTTAAAACAGCAAATTAACGGGTGCGTCGGCATCTTGCTGGTGTCTTGCCAATACTCGCCAGCAAGATGCTGCCGCACCAAAAGCTTAATAAAAATTTACTAGACAGTCTTGTTTAACTATGGTAAATATTCGCCAAATTTCACCTCACAGTCTTTGAAAATTTTCCTCACGAAATCCAGGTTTGCTGGCTGAAAATAACTATTAATTGCCTCCGACTCACTTCAGTCAAACACTTGGATTTGCCTTAGGGTTCCTTTATCCACATACCTATAACCCTGGCAGCTTTCGCAATTTGATAATTTGTTTCTTGGACGGAGAACGAAGTCCAGTGTGCTTTCGCTTGCGAACTGAAAGCCAGTGCGTGTCTCCCGGACGCATCAACCCTCACGATGATGGAGGGGTAATGTGTTTAAAAAAAGAAACAATAGATTGAGCTTAGAATTTTTTCAGGTTTGAGCTTTGCTGTCTGCGCCAGGAAAATCTGCGCGCGGCAGGGGCTTTACATTAACTGGTGTGCCAGCTTGCTGGCATTGAGTTATTGCCAGCAAGATGCTGGCGTACCAAAGAGTTATTTTCTGAAGTGAAAAAAGCGGAAAGTCCGGTTGACGAGTTTGACGGCACATCAACCAATCTTTCCGCCTTTGGTCTCACTTCTTTCCGCGAAAGGATGAAATGAATATGAATACCTTAAATTCGATTTACTGCTGCGTCAAATCAGCATTTAGCGTGAGAGCTGGTTTGATTGGTGCAGTAACGCTGACGCTATGCTTGCAGACGTCAGTTCCACTCCCCTGGCTTTCGATCCGGCAAACGGAAGCGAGGGGAACAAATTCCGCTTTATTCTCCATGTTTACGGAGCCGCAACAGGCTGATCTTCAGAAAAATTTTAAGTCACGTCCGATGAGCTTCGTAGCGAACGATGGTCAGGAAAATTCGCGTGTGAAATTCACTTCACGGGGTCGGGGTTACAATTTATTTTTAACGGCAGATGAAGCTGTGATGACCTTGCAGAAGTCTGCGAAACAATCTTCTGTCTTACGAATGAAATTACTCGGTGCGAATAATCCTGCTGAAATTTCAGGCGAAAGTCTGATGCCGATGGTGACGAATTATTACACGGGGAAAGACTCCTCAACACATCGCGCGAACGTCGCCAATTACGCAAAAGTGAAATATTCACAAGTCTACGCTGGCATTGATGCCGTGTATTACGGCACTCAACAACAATTGGAATATGACTTCATTGTCGCGCCGCAAGCCGATCCGAATTTGATTCGGATGCAATTCACCGGGGCTTCAAAAGTGCGCCTGGCTGACAATGGCGATTTGATGATTACCACAGACGGTGGCGAGCTTCGTCATCACACCCCGGTAATTTATCAGAACGTGAATGGCGACCGCAGCGAAGTCAAAGGCAGCTTTATTTTAAATGGTAACGAAGTTAGTTTTGCCGTTGGGAGCTACGATCACGCGAAGGAATTAATCATTGATCCGACGTTGAATTATTCGACTTATGTGGGCGGCTATAACGGCGATGAAAAGGGCTACAGCATTGCTGTCGGTAATTGTACGACTGGGATTTGTGATGCTTACATCACCGGAGAAATTTCTTCGACCAATTTTCCTGATACCAACATTTTAACCACAGCGCACGATCAGGATGTTTTCGTTGCCAAGCTTAGTTCCGATGGCACGACCCTGAATTACCTGACGTTTTTTGGTGGCGTCGGCAATGACCTCGGCAAAAGTATCAAAGTTGACGCCAGCGGTAACGCCTACATTGGCGGAGTCATGGGATCAAGTTTTGTTCCTGGAGTTGGTGGCTATGTCAGTGCTGATCCGGGCGCGGGGAATGACGACGGGTTTATCGCAAAATTGAATGCTGCCGGAGCATTGGTCAATTTTACCTATCTTGGCAGTGGCGGCTACGATGCAGTGAATGCCATTACGCTTGATGCTGCGGGCAATGTTTACGCCACAGGTCAGACCTGGCCTTTTGTCGGAGCAACTCCGTTCCCGATAACCGGAGCTTACGATGCAAGTCACAACGGCACGTTTGACGTGTTCGTTTCTAAGCTTTCGTCCAATCTCAGTGCGTTGAGCTATTCAACGTTTATCGGTGGCACGAACATGGATTACGGGCAGGCGATAGCTGTTGACAGTGGATTGATTTACGTCACTGGCAGCACGCAATCCACCAACTTTCCATTCTCTGCGGATGCGTTTGATAACAAGCTGACAGGGCTTGCCCCCGTAGATGCTTTTTATGTCAAACTTGATCCCGCCACAGGTACAGCGGGGTTGAAATACAGCACATTTTTAGGTGGGAATGGACGTGAGTACGCATACGGAATCGCCGTGCAAGCAGGTGGAACAGGCGTTTACATCACAGGGCGTTCGCATTCCGCGACAGTTTCAAATGTGGCGTATTCTTCCACTTCAAATGGATTTCCGGTCACGGCGAATGCCGCGCAGACAGTGCAAAAAGGCGCGGGAGATGTTTTCCTGACGCGCTTTAATGCAGCGGGGAAGATCATTTATTCCACCTTCATCGGCGGCTCTGATTATGATACGGGGTACGGAATTTCGCTGGTTGGGAACGATGCTTTTATCGTGGGCGAGACAGATTCTTCTGACCTTGCAACAGTGGATGCGATAGATGGAAATTTGCCCGGAACAGATGGCTTCATCGCCCGCATCAGCCCGGATGGATTAGGTGCGGCGGATGTGAAATATCTGACCTATTTCGGCGGCGGCGCACCGGATTATCAAGACGGGAATGCTGACAGCATTCGCGGACTTGCACTTCCACCGACGACGGCAAGAGCTTACATCGTAGGCTTTACCAATTCCTCCGCTTCGCAAAGCTTTTTTCCTGTGAAGCCGCTGGGTTCTGCCTATCAGGAAGATTTGGCGGGAGGATTTGACGCTTTCGTCGCACGAATCAATCCGTAAGGAAAAGGGAACGCCTTTACTGGGAGCGCCCGCATCCTGCGGGCGAATCCGTGCAATAGATATACCTTGCATCGCAGGGATTTGCTCGCCACGGATTCGCCCGCAGGATGCGGGCGTTCCCAGTAGTTCCCAGCTCTTACTTCACAAAAATCTGCACTGTATTTGTAACCTTGCCATCCACTGTTAACCCGATGTCAATTAATCCGCTGCCAATCAGACTGCGCGGAAGTAATATGTTGACCTGATCTAATCCGACATATCCATTTTGCGAACCCGCATACTCAACCGGCAACGTGAGATTTCCAATTCTGGCTGTTACCAGATTCAAACTGCTGCGGAGACGAATTCCAGTTCCGTAAAGCACCAGAAAAGCCTGTTCATTCGGGTTGCTCAAATCAATTGGCAGCGCGGCAAATTGTCCACGCGAAAAATCGAATTTTACGATGGACTCAAAGGCGGTCGAAGCACTGTGTTGTATCTGTGCCGCTGCTAAACCTTTGCCCGTTGAATCCGCTGAAAACAAGCTCGGAGCCACGGTCACAATTTCAATCGTCGAGAGCGAAACACTGCCAGTACTGCTCAAAATCGTAATCGTCGCCATTCCCGAAGCTGTGCCCGATGGAATTTGAAAATTAATCTGGGTTGGCGAAGTAAAGAAAATCGGGGCGTCGCGTTCGACTCCCAAACTATCTTTGACCTTGACCGAAGTCCCGCCAAGATTCGTTGGCAGTGGAATGGCATTTGCACTTTGCGTCGTGGTTGATAGCTCTGCGCCGAAGGCTGAAGCGATGCCTTCACACGCGATTTTCGCTCCGAGATAACTCGCTGCCGACACCGTAGTCGCTACACGCGGCGCACTTAATTTCATCAAATACACGGCAGCGATCTCAGTTTGAAAAGCATTTGTGGTTGGATGAAAAGCTTCCGAAGCCGATCCCGTTAGATAAATATTTCCATTGCGATCCAACGCAATTTTTTCGGGAACTCCTTGTGACAAATACGTTGATTCAACGATGGCAGAGCCGGTTGCATTGAGCTTCGTCACAAAGCCACCCGTTTGATTGATGGTTACAGGTATTCCCGTTTGCGGAAAATCCGGTGAATTCGTTAAGCCTGTGACGATGGTGTTTCCAGCGAGATCAATCGCCAATGCTGTCGCGTAATCAGCGGTATTCGCGCCTGTGCCGCCGAGGTAGGTTGAATACGCGAGTGCGCTGCCATTCGCATTTAATTTCGTCACAAATGCTTCACCACCGTCATCGGCATTGGCTCCAAAATTTTTTCTGAAAGCGTTGGCTGTGACCGGAAAAGTTTTGGAACGCGTGAAGCCTGTCAGGTAGGCACTGCCCGCTGCATCAATCCCGAATCCAAAGGGCGGAAGGCTGCTGTTGACCGTTCCAATCAGGGCTGAATAAAGGAGTGCTGTGCCGTTTGGGTTAACTTTGGCAGCAAAGGCGTAGACGGGAATAAATTCTCCAAGTCCGCGCGTATCAGTTGTCTGATATGAATTCGCCATCGTCGGAAAAATGGTTCCTTGCGGGCGTGTCACCCCGACGATGCCGTTGCTCGTCGCTCCGCCAACGTACGCATTTCCCGCCGCATCAACAGCAATTCCCATCCCTTTATCGGTATTGTCTCCACCGCCGAGATAGGTTGAATAAACGATTTGTGAACCGCTGGCATTGAGCTTGGTGACGAACGCATCCTGCGACGGCAACCCTTTATACGTTGTCATTGTTGGTTGCAATGCATTCGGCGTCGTCGGGAAATCAGAGACATTCGTATCTCCCGTGATGTAGGCGTTGCCGTTCGCATCTACGGCGATGGCACGGGCGACAGTTAATTTTTTTTCTGAAATTTGAGTGGCTTCACCTTTGACGTAGGTCGAATAAATCAACGCGCTTCCTTGTGGATTTATTTTCGTCACGAAGGCGTTGGAACAGGTTCCGCAGGCGATGCCGAAATCAGTTTGAAAAGCTCCTGCTGTGGTTGGAAATAAAGACGAATTCGTCTTGCCCGCCATATAGCAATTCCCGCTGCTATCAACGGTAATTCCGTACGCCTGATCCAGCTCGCCACTACCGATAACCGCTGAATACAGTACTGCCGTTCCGCTTGGGTTTATTTTTGAAATTGAAATCATCGAACCGCTTTGCACGGCTCCATTGGTGGCAGGAACGCCGAAAGTTCGTGCGATGTAAGCGTTGCCCTGCGCGTCTGTGGCAATCACTGGCGACGAATTCAGGTCTTCGCCAACGTAACTGGCATAGCTGATAACCGGATCAATAATCAACGGAAAATCCAGCGAATAATCGCCAACTGCAAAACCAATTTCATTATTTTTTAAAAGGGTGTAATCCGCTGCGACTGAAATTTTTTCACCGTGAATAATTTGATATGCAACTGGTTTTCGTTGAATCATTTCAGCCGTGGGATTTTTCAAGACCAGTTCGCCATCGTGATTGATGAAGATAGTTTCCGCTTCGTCGAATTTAAATTTAATGCTGTGTGGCTTGCTGTGAGGTGCGACGATGAAGTCGTATTCCAGCTCCCGATCATTGCCGTAAAATAACAGGTCAATGCCGGGAAATATTTTTTCATAACGAACTTTTTCAAAATTAGAAACGCTCGTTGTCCATTGCTTCGGATCAGTACCGACAAAGTAATTACTTCGTTTTTCTAATAAATCTTCGCCGGAAATTTTTGGAGTTGGATTACTGCTGATCCAACGCATCGTTAATGAATGATGTGCACTGGATTCCAATTTTGCCGAAGTCTTCTCTAAGTATAAGGTCGCCTGCGCTCCGCGTGCGATATATCGAACGTCGGGCGCAGACTGACCTTGATTGCGCTCGAAGGCGAGCGGGATTTGTGAATGTGTGGTGGTGTGAAGCGGTTTATTTTCAGGAGCCAAAGCCCCGATTCCAAACAGCAAAGCCGGGAAGATCAGATGAACTACTCGCAAGCATTGCCGGACTGAATTGAGTTGTTCGAACATATTTTTCCAATGAACTAAACCGCGAGGAAGCGGCGTAAAAAGCTGAATTGTCCAGTGAAAATAAGAAAAAGGCGTGAATAGGCTGTCCGAAAAACTTTACGTTTGTCGTGAGTCGTTCTAATAGAATTCGTCTTCTACGAAACAATTTTGCCGGTTGTGAGGAAGACTTTTATTCCGGCTGAGAGCTTGCCACAGTTTTTGAAGCGAGGTCAATAGAAATTTTGCCGGAAGAATTCATTGATTGCGGATGTGTCATATATGCCCCGCTCTTACTCAGTTTTGATTTTTGGCGCGACTCCTCAAAATCTCTCAGAACCTCCGCGCTGATAAAAAATATTCGACTATGCACCGGCAATGTTTAGTCTATGAAACGAATTTTTCTTTTTGTATTTCTCTTCACTTTAACCGTTTTCGCGGTCATTAATTCCTTTGCTCAAACCAGTAACTCAACCGCAGATTTCGATCTTCGCGCCGGAGCGAAACCTAAGCGGACAGCCGTTTTTAATCCTTCAAAATCTGAATCGTCTGTGTTGCAAAAGGCTGAATCTATTGCGCGAAATTTTCTCAATCGAAGCTCCACCGCTGAGCTTGCATTAGTTCGTGAAGACCGGACGAATCGAATGACGCACTTGTCTTTCCGGCAAAACGTGAATGGAATCGAAATTTTTCAGCCACCGATTCGCGTCCATTTGGATTCTAACGGCGAGATCATTGCTGCCGATGGCGCAGTTTTTGAAAATGCTTTACGTCTGGCTGAAAGCGCAAAAGTAAAAATAAATGCTGTGCAGGCGCAACAAATTGCGACTGAAAAAACAGGTCTTAAAATTAGTAATTCCCGCGCTTCTGAATCCAGCAACGAGGCTCGCTTGCTATATTTTCCGCTCAGCGCTGACCGCTTGATTCTGGCGTGGGAGCAAATTATTTGGGCGACCGGAACACCCGATGCGTATTACATTTTAGTAGATGCCAAACGTGGATCAATTTTATTTCGGCGCAATCTGACCAGCTACGAATCCGATCCGCATGGGCTGATATTCAACGCAGAAAGTCCGCGCCCGAATAATCCGAATACGACAAATTCGCCCGCCTTTATTGATCGAAATGATCTTGCCTTTAATGGTTCGCTAAATTTTCCAATGAGCGACCCGCATTTTAATTGGTGGGCGGGAGCCACTCCCGACAGCCTGATAAGCAACAGCGTAGACGCGCATCTTGACCGCAATAACGATAATTTGCCCGACGCTCCAACGCTGAAAATTCTCAACCTGAACTTTTCTTTTCCGCTGGATTTTATTAAATCCGCCACTGATTCCGACAACCAAAAAGCCGCGCAGGTAAATTTATTTTATTGGATTAATCGCTTTCACGACATTTTGTACAACTACGGATTCACCGAATCGGCAGGAAATTTTCAAGCCAACAATTTCAACTTCGGAGGCAAGGGAAATGACGCGATTCAGGCAGATGCGCAGGATGGCAGCGGGGTAAATAATGCGAATTTCACGACGCCGCCGGATGGCAGAGCGGGACGCGTCCAAATGTTTTTGTGGAATGGTTCGCCGCAACTGGATGGCAGCTTCGATCAATCTGTCATTCTGCATGAATTAACGCATGGAGTCAGCGGGCGTTTGATCGGCGATGGGCTGGGACTCGGCGGAATGCAGGCGCGTGGGATGGGCGAAGGCTGGTCGGATTTTGTTGCGTTGGCTTTGCTGCGAAAGGCTTCTGACCCGGTTGATGGCGCGTATTTGATTGCGCAATACGCGACGAATAATTACGTGCATGGCTTGCGGCAATTTCCTTACAGCACAGACCTGAATATTTCTCCGATGACGTTCGGGCGGATTTTTACGAATCCAACCCCGCATTCTGTTGGTGAAATCTGGTGCGCTACATTATGGGATTTCCGCGCTTTGCTAATTAAAAAATACGGCTTTGAAGAAGGGCAGAAACAAAGTTTGCAACTGGTGATTGACGGGATGAAACTGACTCCGGTGGAGCCAAGTTTCATCGAAGCACGCGATGCAATTTTGTTGGCGGATAAGGTCAACAATAACGGTTCCAATCAATGTTTATTATGGGAAGCTTTCGCCAGGCGCGGATTGGGATTTTCGGCGAAGACGTTGGACACTAATGATCGTCGCCCGGTTGAATCTTTTGATGCGGCTCCATTTTGCAGCGACCTTGCGACGCTGAAGCTCGATCAAAATAATTACGTTAACGGCGAAATAATGAACATCACGCTCTCGGATCGCAACGCAAAAGCTCCGGTGAAAGTGACAGTGAAAAGTTCAATCACGAATGACAAAGAAGAAATTTTACTCAGGGCAGATGTCGCACAAACTGGTATTTTTCGCGGCGTCGTAAAAATCTCAGAATCACGCGCAGTCAATAATGACAGGGTTTTGCAGGCTTCGACGAAAGTGCAAGACCTTTTGATCGTGAGTTATCAGGATGCCGACAGTACCTCGCCAGTCATCGCACAGGCCGCGATCAGCCGTGAACAAATTCTTTTCGCGGATAACGTCGAACGCGGGAATCAGGGCTGGAGCGGAAAATGGGCCATCACTGCCACGGCGTCTGCCTCTTCAACGCATTCGTGGAGCGATAGCCCCAATGGAAATTACACCGATAAATCTGAGGCTTCGTTGCTTTCGCCATCGTTTGATCTGACGAAATACAGTGATGTTTATTTGTTGATTTCGCATCGTTACGAATTCGAGAATCGTTATGATTATGGCTATGTCGAGTATTCAATTGATGATGTAAACTGGATTGACGCCGCTTCGTTCACGGATTCACAACTAAATTTTACCCAATCTATCATCAATTTGAATGGACTCTCGAATCAATCAAACGCACGATTTCGTTTTCGTGTTTTGAGCGATGAAGCGGTTAATGCCGATGGCTGGTACATGGATGATATTCAACTTATCGGACGTAGTTCTGATCCGAATCTCATTTCACCGAATAGCGTTGATGTGCCTGTTATTACTGATGTTTCGCCCGCCTTTGGAGCTTCAACCGGAGGCGCAATAATTACGATTTCAGGCAGCGGCTTTACTACTGATACGAAGTTAAATTTTGGAAATGTTGCGGCGAGCAACGTGAAGATAATTAGCAATGCAACGATCACGGCGATTGTTCCACCGCATTCAATCGGAGCTGTTCCGCTGATAATTTCTAATCGAAATGGCGGCTCATCGTTAAATAATGGCTTCACGTATTGGGACGGAAGCGAAACAAATGTGCCGGGAAAATTTGCCGAAATTTGCCCGGCTTCCGGTTCCTTGCGCGGAGGCATGCGCGTCACAGTGTTCGGCGAAAATTTTACGCCTGACGTGAAATTAACGCTGGCTTCAAAGCCTGTTGATACGGAGTTCATTAACGCGAACGCGCTGCGATTTATCACGCCAGCTTCGGATCAACCCGGTCGCGTAAATTTAGGAATTAACGCGCCATCTTTTCAATTGGCAGTTTTTAATGCTTTCAATTACGTCGCCTCGATTCCGCCAATGGTGAAAATTCTCAGTCAGCCCGATACGGTTTATTCGGGGTCTGCGATTGGCATTTTCTGGCAATCTTCGGATGACACTTTCGTGACGAAACAACGCCTTGAATTACTTCATCAAGACGGAAGCGTAGCGCAGACTATCGCCAATGAAATTGGAGGTGAAACGCAATCCTTTGTCTGGAAAATCCCTTTAAATTTGTCGGCAACGAATGTCCGTCTTCGCCTGACTGCAACAGATGATGAAGAAAATTTTTCCAGTGCCGAATCCGCTAGTTTTGAAATCAGGCAACGCTGGAAAGCTGAGCCAAAAATCCCCGCCGTGAACTGGCAATTTCCGATGGTGAGCGATGAGAAGAATCTTTTTGCAATGGGAGGCATTGCGCAGGGAAGCACTGTTAATACTGCATTTCGTTTCGATTCCGCGAGTGGCGTGTGGCATTCAATCGCTTCTATGCCGCTTGCAGTCAGTGGTACGGAAGCGGCATTTATCAAGGGCAAAATTTATGTTCCGGGAGGCGTTCAGGAATCGGGGTTAGTCATCACAAATTTGCAGCTTTACGACATTGCTTCAAATAGTTGGTCACAAAAACTGGAAGCTCCGACCGCTTCGCAATGGTTCGCTTTGGCGACGGAGACTGAGAACGGAATGATTTATCGCGTCGGTGGTTCACGCCGGAATTTCACGGCTCCGATTTCTGATGTTTTGGTGTATGACACGAAGGCGAATTCGTGGGAGCAGTTGCCCGAAATGCCGGAACCCCGCTACGGTCACGAAGCTGTTTTTATCAACGGAAAAATTTTGGTTGCAGGTGGCGCAAATCGTAGCGGTGGTCTGACGCGATGCTGGCAATACGACGTAAAGACAGGGCTTTGGTCACAAATAGCTGCAATGAATCAAGCGCGAAGATTTGCTGTTAGCGGGCTTGGCTCTGATGCTTCAGGTCGCCCGTTCTGGTTTGTTTTTGGCGGTGATGATCCGAATTCCTCACAGCCTTTAGCGGACGGAGAAGCCTACGACATTAAAAATAATCGTTGGATTCAATTAGACGAATCGTTCAATTTTTCAGCCGGAAAAACTTCGGCGGCAGCGGCGATTTTGAATAAACAATTGTACGTGGCAAGTGGTGCCAATCTGTCTGCCGACGGGCAATCTTTCGTCGTCAGCGATGCCGTAGAAAGCATTGGACTCAACGCCGTCACGATCAGAAATATTGATGCTCCGCCGTCACTTTCAGCCCCGTCAACATTGGTTGGATTTGCTGGAAGAGAAATTATTGCAAATGTCTCTGCGAGTAATTTTGGAGCTTCAGCAGTAATGACTTTGACGGCTTCGGGAATACCGGAGCGTGCAGAATTTGTTACAACGCCGATTAGTAATAATAAGGTAAACGGAAGTCTGAAATGGACTCCAAATCCTTCTGATGTTGGCAAGCAATTCACCGTGAATTTTTCTGTGACGAATGGTCAATTTACGGACACGAAAGCGGTCAACCTTCGTGTCGTGAACGCTGCTTCAATTGCTGTCGTAAATGCCGCAAATTATTACGGCGGAGCTTTGGCAAGTGATGCCATCGCCAGTGTTTTCGGGGCAAAGCTCAGCCCGCGCATTGAATCTGCGCAGGCTTTACCACTTCCACTTGAGATAGCTGGCACATCAATTACAGTCAATGGAATCGCTGCGCAACTGCTGTATGTTTCCAGCGATCAAATTAATTTTGTGCTGCCAAAAAATCTCGCAGCAGGGGTGGCTACAATTATCGTCAAAAATATTTATGGAGAATATTCGAGGGGAACGGTCACGTTGGCGGCAGCGACACCGGGGATTTTTACGCGTGATTCGTCAGGGCGAGGGGAAGCCTCCGCAACTGCTTCGGCGGATGGAATTCATTATCAATCTGCGCCATACAGTCTGACGGTTAATGGTCAGCCGAATTATTTGTCGTTGTTTGGAACGGGATTTCGCGGATCGGCGGCGGTGAATCCTGACGATGAAAATGGTGTGGCCGAATCCGTCACAGCGACCATTGGCGGCGTTCCTGTGCGTGTACTTTACGCCGGAGCGCAGGGCTATTTCGTCGGCGTAGACCAAATCAACGTAGAGCTTCCGCGCGAATTATCAAACCGCCTGAATCCCGGCGTAAATCAATTTGAAGCGGTCATTTCAGTGAATGGAATCGAAGCCAATCACGTGATGGTCAGTATTCAAAAGTAGCGTAACCATGGCTGGTTGCGCTACAGTAATTTTCTTTCCCCTAGCCTCAAAACTCCGCCCACCTTATAATCTTTTTTACTTTACGTTTAAGTTCCGCCCTTACTGCGTGCGGCTTCTGCATTTTATAATTTCTGAAAGGTGTTGGAATTTTCCTGTAGCAATGAATCAACGTCATTATCATTTAATCGGAGTGTGTGGCACGGCGATGGCTTCGCTGGCCGGGATGCTGAAAGCGCAAGGGCATCGGGTGACTGGCTCGGACAAGGCATTTTATCCGCCGATGTCAGATGAATTAATTAAGCTCGGCATTGAAACGTTTGCAGGATTTGAGGCGAAGAATTTAGACCCCGCGCCTGATGTTGTCGTTGTCGGGAATGCGACTTCGCGGGGCAATGTTGAAATTGAATATGCGCTGAATCACAAGCTGAATTATGCTTCAATGGCGGAGGTCGTGCGCGAAAAATTTATTCGTGGCAGGCATTCCGTAGTCGTAGCCGGAACGCACGGCAAGACGACTACGACTTCGATTTTGGCGTGGGTGATGGAAGTTGGAAAACTTGATCCATCGTTTTTAATCGGCGGCGTCGCGGAAAATTTCGGTTCCAGTTTTAAGGTTACAGGCTCGGAATATTTTGCGATTGAAGGTGATGAATACGATACGGCTTTTTGGGATAAACGTCCGAAATTCCTCAGCTATTTGCCGGAAACGGTGATTCTAAATAACATCGAATTCGATCACGCCGACATTTACGAAAACCTCGAAGCCGTCAAAAAACAATTTCGCTTATTGGTAAATTTGATCCCGAACGGCGGACGTTTGATCGCGGGTTGGGATTCGCCCGTCGTACGCGAAATTGTGACAAAACCAATTGCTCCACAAGGCGTGTGGTGTCCGGTGGAAACCTTTGGCATTGATGACCACGAAGCCAAATGGAGCGCGAGCAATATCGAATTCACGCCCGAAGAAACAATTTTTGATGTCACGTGTGAAGGTAAAGATTTGATGAAAATCCGTACGCCGCTCGCGGGAAAATACAACATCCGAAATTGTCTGGCAGTGATTGCGACGGCTGAAATTTTAGGGATTGATCGTAAGCTTTTGCAAGAGGCTCTGGCGACCTTCAAGAGCGTCAAGCGGCGAATGCAGGTACGCGGCGTAGTCAATGGAATCACGGTCATTGATGACTTCGCGCATCACCCGACCGCGATCAGGGAAACGCTGGAAGGTGTGCGACAAAAATATCCCAAGAACCGCATTGTAGCCGTGTTTGAGCCGCGTTCGTGGACGACCCGAAAAAAGATTTTTCAGGATGAATATCCGAAGTCGTTTGCGCCTGCGGACTACGTGATTCTCACACCGATCTTTGAAGCGCATCGCCTCGCCTCCGATGACCAATTATCGGTGCCGCAAGTGATTGAAGATTTAAAAGCGCAAGGGAAATCCGCGTACGAAATCGGCGGCGAAGATTCCAATGTCAGCGCGGATGCAATCGTGAAGCATCTCGCACCCGAACTGCACAGCGGCGATGTCGTGATGATCATGTCGAACGGCGGATTCGGCGGGATTCATCAGAAGTTGTTGGATGTTATCAAATAGCATTTGAAGTTAAAGATGACTAAAATTTCTACCAAAATAAATAAAACGAAAAAGCGAGGGATAGGGATGCCTGAAATAGCTACTGATATAGCTTGTGGTGATTGTTTAGAAATTCTCAAAGGATACGAAAGTAATAAATTCGATCTGATTGTCACGTCTCCTCCTTACGCGGATAGCCGTGATAAGACTTATGGTGGAATAAAGCCTGATGATTATGTGGAATGGTTTCTGCCTCGTTCGGAAGAGTTTCTTCGTGTGCTCCAACCGACCGGAACTTTCATTCTGAACATTAAAGAAAAGGTCGTTAATAGCGAGCGGCATACCTATGTTCTGGAGTTGATTCTGGCTTTGCGTAAACAAGGCTGGCTTTGGACAGAAGAGTATATGTGGCACAAAAAAAATTCCTATCCAGGAAAATGGCCAAATCGTTTTCGTGATGGCTGGGAAAGATGCCTACAATTCAATCAGCAAAAGAAATTTAAGATGTATCAGGATGAAGTACGCGTGCCGATGGGAGATTGGGCCAATACACGCCTGAAATCATTAGGAAAAAATGATGTGATCAGATTTGATTCTCAGGTCGGAAGCGGGTTTGGAAAAAACATTGCCAATTGGGTAGACCGTGAATTGGCTTTTCCCGACAATGTTTTACATTTAGCTACTGAAACTGGGAATAAAAAACACAGCGCCGCTTTCCCCCGTGCCTTACCAGAATGGTTCATTAAGCTTTTTACTGAAACAGGCGATTGGGTTTTGGATCCATTTGCTGGTTCAGGGACTACTAACGAAGTTGCCTCAAAATTACGGAGAAACTCAGTTGGCATCGAGGTCTTGCCAGAATATTGCGAACTGGCAAGAGCCAGAGTAACAAAGAAGGATTTAATTCTTTTTGATGAGGCGAACGGGAATGGTACAAGTCACAAAACAGCAAATAACGGAATATATTGAAAAGAACATTCAAACCTTCCATGAGCGTCGGTTGGAAAATCTTTCCAGGCTGAAATTAATGAATGTGCTGAAAAAGAAAAATCCTTATCTTTTTAAAGCCAAAAACATTAACACCGCGCAGGATTTGGTTGAAGGAATTCTATCTGCCCATCTTTCTTCACAAGAAGAAGGAATCTTTGGAAACTTTCTTGAAGGCTTGGCTATTTATGTTTGTGGAATTGCACATAATGGTCGCAAATCTTCTGCTGAAGGAATTGATCTTGAAGTTGAGATAGATGGTGTCTATTACATTGTCACCATTAAGTCTGGTCCAAATTGGGGTAATAGTAGTCAAATCAATAAGATGAAAGATTCGTTTATAAAAGCCACTCGAATCTTGCGCACAAGCGGGCACCAAATCAATGTTATTGCTGTCAATGGGTGTTGTTATGGTCGTGAAGGTAATGAAGACAAAGGCGGGTATTTGAAGTTATGTGGAGAAGCTTTTTGGACTTTTGTTTCAGGGCAATCATCGTTATATCTTGAAATAGTTGAACCGTTGGGGCATCAGGCTAAAGAGCGAAATGTGAGCTTTCAATTAGAATATGAAAAGGTTTTGAATAAGTTCACAAAAGAGTTTCTCGATAGATTTTGTAGCGAAGATGGGTCAATAAAGTGGGAAGAAATTGTCGCAATAAATTCTGGAAAAGCTCTTCCCAAAGTTCCAATGCAAAAGAAAGAAAAATAATTGTGTTTGAAGATTGGACTTAAAACAATCAAAACTTATTAACCAAATTTCCTGGGGAGAAATTATGAAGACAGTAAAAAATACACTTTTCCTTTTATTGCTGATTGCTTTACCAGCAATCGCACAACGAACCACAACAACTACGCGCAAGCCTGCAACGCCTGCGCCTGCTGCTGTGGTGGAACCGGAAACGATCAATGATTTGAAGCTCAAGACGCGGATGGAAATGCAGGGACTCAATATGGATTCCACTGTGTATATCAAAGGCGAACGTGAGCGGACGGAGCAGACTTTGCCGGGGATGAATTTGCAAATGGTGACGATTAAGGAATGCGATTTGCGCCGTGATATTCAGATCAACGACAACGCGAAGGTTTATAAAATTAATCCATACAGTGATCGGCAAGCTGCGGCGGTTGCGCCAAAAACTACGACTACGGCTCCTCCGCCTCCGGTGGCCAATAAACCGACGCGCAAGGGTGGCGTTGTCACGATCAGCGTCACGATGACGGACACGGGTGAACGCAAGGAAATGTTTGGCTATCAGGCGCGGCATTTGAAAATGGCGATGAGTTTTGAGTCTTCGCCGGATGCTTGCTCCAAAGCGAAGATGCGCATGGAAACCGATGGCTGGTACATCAATTTTCGGAGCAATTTTAGCTGTGAGGAAGACTTCGTACCGCGTCAGGCACTGGAACGCGGGCAACGCTCGAAACCGGATTGTGTAGACGAATGGCACTACAATGTGAAAGGTTCTGCGAAAGTTGGGTATCCGGCAGATGTGACGACGACGATGTTTGGCGAGGACGGCAAAAATTTCACGATGCGCCAGCAGATTGTAGAATTGTCACGCGCCAAATTAGATCAGGCTTTGTTTGAAATTCCGGCGGGTTATCAGGAAGGCGATCCGTATTCGATGAAGGCGATGATGGGCGGATTGAACATCGGTTCGCTTGGTAAAATGGCAGAGGATGCGTCACGGCATGAAAATTCTCGCACCACTTCTGTCGCTTCTAAAAAAGCCGGAACGGTGCGGCTTGGCATTGTGCAACCTTCCGCAAAAATCGGACAAAATGACGTGAGCGACGGGATTCGGAGTACGCTAATGCGGTACATTAACGGCGGAGCATCATTGGAAGTAATACCATTATCTTCGGCGTCAGAAGCTTCGTCGAAGCAGTGCGATTTTGTGATGACTTCGAGCCTGCAACATACGCCGGGCAAGAGTGGCGGCGGACTCGGCGGGTTTATGAAAAAAGCAGCGTCGGTTGGTGGGCAGATTGCTTCGGGGACGATGGGCAGCGGTTCGTCTGCATCGCAATCAGCGGCGGATGCTTCGTCGAATATCAAAGCGAAAGACGAAGTGAATTTTGATTATCAAGTGACGCGTGCGGATGGTTCGTCGGTCGCTTCCAATTCGCAAAAACGCAAAGCGAATTCGGATGGCGAAGATGTGATTTCCCCAATGCTTTCACAGGTCGCGGGCGAAGTGCTGCGGGCGGTTTTGAAGAAATAACGAAAATTTTTAGACAGGATTAACAAGATCAGTGAATTGGCTTCCTGTTCATCCTGAAGCAATCTTGTCAATCCTGTCTAAAATTGTTTTGAGTGAAAAATTTATGCGAAAACTATTTTTACCGTTGGCGGCGTTCACTTTGATTTTATTGAGCGGAACGTCTGTCATTGCGCAAACTGGCGGAACGATGCAGCGCGATGAAACTTTCGTTGTTGAGTATTACTACAAAGTGAAATGGGGCTACACAGATGAGTTCTTACGACTCTTCAAAAAAAATCATTTGCCAGTGCTGAAAAAGCAAATTGAGATGGGGCGGATGACGCGGGTGAAGGTGGAAAAGCCGCGCTATCACGCTACCGAAGATGGTCGCTGGGATTTTCGGGTGACGATTGTTTTTAAGAATGCGGCGACGGCATTTGCTCCAAGCCCTGAAGAAGAAATTACGAAGCAATTGTATCCCGATCAGGAAACTTTCAAGAAAGAAGAGCAGCGCAGATTTGAGATTTTGATTTCTCATTGGGATGTGCCGATTACGACTGTTCCGGTGGAGTAGTTTTTGCAGAAGCCCGCACGCGAGTCGAGGGCGTTTCTTCATTCGCAATGACGCCCTTACTACGTGCGGGCTTCTGCCTGAATTTCATGTACCTTTCACGCCTCGAAGCAATTAATTTTCGTAATCTTTCCGGTGCACTGGATTTTTCGCCGGGCTTAAACGTTATTTACGGGCGCAATGCGCAGGGCAAGACGAATTGGCTGGAAGCGATTTATCTGCTCGGTACGACGAAATCTTTCAAGACGGCTCAGCCGAAAGAAGCTATCAATTTTAAGGCCGGCGAACTCAATACAGGTGAAGCAATTTTGCGCGGCTCTGTCCAACTTGGACAGTACAACCGCGATATTCAATTGCTCCTGACCAAGACTACCAAACAGACTTTCGTCAACGGGCGCAAAGAAGCGATTGTGCGGTATTTGGGCATTCTCGACGCGATAGCTTTTACGGCAGAAGATTTAGAAGTGATTCGCGGCGGGCCGGAAAATCGGCGACGCTTTGTGGATCGCGGGTTAGTGGCTACGACGCCTTCTTATTTGAATACTTTGTCGGAATACAATCGCGTTTTGAAGCAGAAAAATATCCTGCTCCGGGCGGCTTCGGATGTGGAAGATTCGATGAAATTTTTGCCGATGATTGAGCCGTGGAACGATCAGTTGGTCGCGTTCGGAACGGAAATTCATCAGGCGCGCAGCGGCTACGTTGAAAAGCTGAGAGCGGCCTTGCGTCCACAGCTTTTTCAGAATGAAACGGTGGCAGTTCGGTATAAATCTTCGTTGGAAGGCAAAGGGGATTTGAACGAATACACGGCACTCATGCGGGAGCGTTTGGAGCATCATTTTCAGAATGAAGTTCGTACGGGATATTCCCTGGTCGGGCCGCATCGGGATGATGTCGAGATTTTGTTTGACGGGTACGACATCTCGCGGTTTGGCAGCTCCGGTCAGCAACGATCCGCCTTGCTGATACTTGATCTTGCGCAGCTAGTGGTTTACCATGACGTGTTAGAAGATTATCCGGTTTTTATACTTGATGACATAGATGCCGAGCTTGACCGAAACCGGATTGAAATCCTGCTCGATACTCTCGAAGGGAACTCACAAGTTTTTATTACAACCTCGAAACGCGCCCTCGCGCAACATTACCGTCAGCGTGCGAATACCATTGAAATTGCCGACGGGAAAATTGCCGGAGCCGGGTCAGAACCGCAAACGTAACTGTACGGAAAGAAACGAATTAAGATATGAGTGAAGGAAAAAAGAAGGTCAAAGAACAAGAGTATGACGCCGATTCAATTCAGAAACTGGAAAGTCGTGATGCTGTCCGCTTACGACCTGGCATGTATGTCGGTGACAAGGACGAAAACGGCTTGCATCAGTTGGTTTACGAAATCGTAGACAACTCCGTAGATGAGGCTCTGGCGGGATATTGCGATCTGATTAGCGTGATCATTCATTTGGATAATTCCGTCACTATTGAGGATAACGGGCGCGGCATTCCGGTCGGCATGCACGAGTCGGGCGTTTCTGCCGCCGAAGTCGTCATGACTGAATTGCACGCGGGTGGAAAATTCAATAGCAACTCTTATAAAGTTTCCGGCGGATTGCACGGCGTCGGTGCGGCTTGCGTTAACTTTTTGTCGGAATGGCTGCGCCTGGAAATCCGGCGCGAAGGCGGGGTTTACGAACAGGAATTTCGTACCGGAGTGCCAGTTGCGCCATTGACGAAAACCGGAACGACTACCAAAACGGGAACGAAGACGACGTTCAAGCCCGATGGTGAAATCATGACGGTGCTGGAATACAATTTTGAGAAGCTCTCGGAACGGCTGCGACAGAAGGCTTTTCTCAATAAAGGCATCCGCATCAGCCTGATTGATGAACGCAGCGACGAAGAGAAAAAGCACGATTTTTATTATGAAGGCGGCATCGCCGAATTCGTTACCCATCTTAATAAAAATAAAAGCGTTCTGCATAAAGAGCCAATTTATTGCGAAAAAATCCCTGATCCAAACGACGAAAATGACCTGATCGGAATTGAAGTTTCAGTGCAATATAACGACGCCTACGATGAACGTGTTTTCTGCTTTGCGAACAATATTCCGAATCCTGACGGCGGGACCCATTTAGCCGGATTCCGTTCGGCATTGTCGAAAGTTATCAGCCGTTACGCGACGACAGCGAATTTGCTGAAAGATTTCAAAGGGCAATTAACCGGCGACGATTCACGCGAAGGCTTAGTCGCTGTGGTCTCGGTGAAAATCCCGCAGCCACAATTTGAAAGCCAGACGAAAGTTAAATTAACTTCGGATGTCAAAGGCATTGTGGATTCGTTTTTGTACGAAAAACTAACACAGTACTTTGAAGAAAATCCGTCCGTAGCGAAATCCATTGTCGGTAAAGCAGTAGAAGCGGCACGGGCGCGTGAAGCGGCACGCAAGGCGCGTGAAATCGTCCGTAAAGGCGCATTGAGCGGCGGTGGACTGCCGGGAAAATTGGCGGATTGCTCAGAAAAAGACCCGGAACTTTGTGAACTATACCTTGTTGAAGGAGATTCAGCCGGGGGGTCGGCCAAGAATGGTCGTGACCGCAGAACGCAGGCGATTTTGCCGCTGCGTGGAAAAATTCTGAACGTTGAAAAAGCCCGCTTCGATAAAATGCTGGGACACAACGAAATCAAGGCGTTGATTACAGCGTTGGGTTGCGGCATCGGTAAAGACGATTTTGATATTACGAAGTTGCGCTACCACAAAGTGTGCTTAATGACTGATGCAGATGTAGATGGAAGCCATATCCGTACGCTTTTGCTGACATTTTTCTATCGTCAGATGCCGCAACTGCTCGAACATAAAGTCGAGACGGTTGACGAAAACGGTGTGACGAAAATTGAGTATAAGAGCTACGTGTACATTGCGCAGCCGCCGCTTTACAAAATCAAGAAAGGTCGAACTGAACGCTACATCAAAGACGAGCGCGAGATGACGCAGTACCTGATGAAAAAGTCTACGGAAGACATCACGGTGACGGTCAAAGCCACAGGTGAGAACATTGAGGGCGTTTCGTTGACGCGACTGCTTGAACGATTAGTTGAGTTTAATGGGTATTACGGCAAGCTTGTGCGTCGCGTGCAGGAAGCGAAAATCATTGATGCTGTGTTGGAAGCGATGGGCGGCAAAGATGGTTTAATGCATCACGGACGCAAATTGCAGACGGTCTTTAAAGACCGGGAATTGCTCAGCAGAGTCGAAGCCAAAATTGCTGAAGCTGGATATTTAACGGAGCTAACTTCAGACGAAGAGCATGGGCTGTCAGAAATTGAAGTCAAATTAGAAAGCAATGGCGCCACGGTTTTGATTGATTGGGATTTGGCGACGCACGTTGAATTTCAACGCGCCATCGAACTTTACAAGACGTTGGCATCCCTGCATGTAGCTCCGTTCTCAGTCGGAGATATGGAACTTGCCTCGCGTGATGAATTACTTGACTACATTCTCGCACAGGGCAAGAAGGACGTTCACATTCAACGCTATAAAGGGCTGGGCGAGATGAATCCTGAACAGCTTTGGGAAACGACAATGAACCCTGAAGTGCGGACGTTATTACAAGTGCGGGTTGATGATGCGGTCGAAACCGATCAGATTTTTACTGTGTTGATGGGAGATCAAGTTGAGCCGCGCCGCAAATTTATTGAAGATAACGCGCTGGATGTGAAAAATCTTGACATCTAATGCGGAAGCCCGCACGTAGTAAGGGCGCATTTACCAGTGAAGAACACCCTTACTACGTGCGGGTTTCTGCCTCAAAGGAAATCTCATGATCGCCGCAAAGTGGCAGCACAATTTTAAATCCTGGTGCTTCTTTGCGGCTTTGATGTTTTTTAACTCCTGTCAGGGGCCGCTATATAAAATTGCTCCTATTCCGCAAGCTCTACCAATTGAGTCAGGAAAATCTGCCTCCAGTAATGTCATCGAAATTACGGCGTCGGCTTTACTTGATGATGACAAAGTTTATGAAAGATTCGAGGCGAATTTAGTCCTCGTGGGCATCGTTGCGATTGATATAAACCTGGTCAATCGTTCCAATCAGTCCCTGAATCCTAAATTTGAATTGCATGATGCTGAGGGACAAAGTTTTTCACAGCTCGAATCCAAAAAAGAGCTGGATCGTGTGATGAAATTTGAAGGAATTCGTGCTTATTCAAAGCTTGGAAAACAGGAAACTCTGGAGCAACTGGAAGCGATTGCGATCCCGAAAAAAATGACCTTGCCTGCGCAGCAACAAAAACGTGGAGTCTTATTTTTCAATGTGAAGCGCGACGCGGCACAGCTAAACGGCTTACGATTAACCGTGAAAGGAATGAAGGACGAACTTCAGATAAATTTATGAGGAGACGGTAGACCACAAACTACCGTCTACCGTTCTACCGCCTACTCCCCCACAACCTATGAACCCAATTAGCAAATTTTTCCTTGGCATCCGGCATTACTTGAGCGGTCTGAAACGCTTGCTGATTTATCCGAGCCTGCTGCTTCTGGCGATTGTCCCGATTCTATTGACGCTGGCAACGCTGGTATTTCTTGCGGGTGGGGGAGCGTGGTTGATTGGGAGCTGGATGCGGACCAGCTTTTCGTTGCCTGCTGACAGTCTGATTTTTATGCAGGCGCTGACAGTTTTGATTATTATTTTTTTGTCGTTGTGGATTTATCTCCCCTTGACGCGCATCTTTCTGGCTCCAATCAGTGAGCAGATCAGCGTCAAAACCTTTAAAATCCACGGAGAAATGCAACCTTCAGATCGTGAAGTGAATTTTGCGCATGCGATGTGGGAAGGGGTTAAACTGGTTGCGTTGCAATTGATTGTTTTAGCGCTGGTCTTGCTGGTGAGTTTTATTTTCCCGCCGATTGCGCCGCCGCTTTGGATTATAATTACAATTATTTTTGTCGGGATGGATTTTCTGGATGTGCCACTGTCATTACGCGGGCTGAATACTGGCGAGAAACTGACATTTTATTGGAACCATCGCGCCATGTTTCTGGGTTTTAGCTTTGCCGGATATGCGGTACTTCATATTCCGCTGGTCAACGTCCTGGCTCTACCAGTGGGGATTATCGGGGGAACAATGTTAGTCATGAGAAAGATCAGCGATTAGTTATAGCCCGATGTCTATCGAAATCCCGACCGAAAGCAGTGCGTTAAGCGCCGAAAATTTCGGACTTAACAAATTGACCTGACCATCATTCACCATCGCAAATGCTTTGCCGTCCTGCCAGAATCCATGAGAAAAATCCGTATCGAATTCTTCACCGTCCAGCAATAACCACATATCATTCAAATCCTGTTCAATGCGTTCGTCAATGCGCTCGCGCAATAGTGAATAGGAGATTTTTGGCAGAGTCAGCGCCGTAAAGCTCTCTTCCATGTTCTGAATCTGCGCCAGGCCTGAAGTGAGTTGGTTGTCTTGAGAATCGAAATAATAACCCATAATGGTTGCCTTTCCTGGAATCGGGGGAAGATTTCAAAGGGCACTGATACAGATGTCTGCACAACAATTTGCGTTGCCTGAGCATCGTGAAAAAACAGGGGTCATGAATAAGTACGATCAGCAGTAAAAATCGGATTGGAGCGGGTGCGGATCAGGTTTCAGGGGGGTAGCAGCTCAAATCATTTTAATAAATCACCGATCACATTGGTCTGGAAATGAATGCGAACTTCATCATCTTCAATTCTGTCTTCGCCAACTAATCTACCTTTCAAAGCGGGGGAAAGAGTCATAAAAAATCGTCGTGTCCCAACGTCAGCGCGGATGAGGCGATTACCAGAAGCGTCTATGGCGCACTCAACGATTTGGCTTGGAGCAGTTGTCGCTTTGTCACCAATCCCATTACTTTCGAGGATAATGGCAATGGGTTCTGAAAATTGGTCAATACTTGTAGAGGTCTTAATCGCAGACTCCAACATTGTAGCTTCTCCTCACAGTGATAGGTAATACAAAGCTGGCAGAATTTACAATAACTTCGGTGTCAATTCAAGTAATCTGTGATCTCTCCCGAACATCTCTTCGCAAAGTCAGTTCTCCGACTGGAAATCAAATTTTGACAACGGAGACGTACACCGCATAAACTCTTGGTTTATTTTGCTCCCGCCTTTTATTTTTAAGGCTGAGCGCAACCTTGAGGAGTTTATTTTGTCGCGCCCATTAATTGGAATTACATCCCGCCTTGACCTCGTTCCAAATAATTTTTACCTGCGTCGTTACTACTCCGAAGCTGTTTGGGCGGCGGGCGGTGATCCGGTTCAGATTCCGTTAATTCCCGACGAAAATTATCTTTTGTCGTTAGGAAATAAACTGGATGGCTTACTGCTTTCCGGCAGTGACAGCGATGTTGATCCGAACTATTACGACGAAGAACCGCATCAAAAAATCGGCGGCGTCACGTTTGAGCGCGACCAGACGGATTTGATTCTGCTGCGCGTCGCTGAAGCCAGAAATATTCCCGTGTTCGGGATTTGTTTTGGCACGCAATCGCTGGCGGTTTCGCGTGGCGGGAAATTAATTCAGGATATTCCTTCGCAGGTTCCGAACGCTCTGAAGCATTCGCAAGGTGAGCCGTATAAACCCATTCATCACATCAAAATCGAAGCCGATTCGCTGCTCGCAAAATTAGCCGGAGCCGACTCCGCGCGCGTCAATTCCAGCCATCATCAGGCGATCAGAGAGCCGGGGGGAAATCTGCGGATCACCGCCCGCGCTTACGACGGCGTGATTGAATGCGTCGAAGATACGCGCCCTGACCGCTGGGTGCTGGGCGTGCAATGGCATCCCGAAATGCACTGGGATTCGGATGATTTATCGAAGGCGATTTTTAAGAAATTTGTAGAGGTCGCGCAAAAATGAAATCAGCAAAAAAAGTAGCCGGAATAGTTCTAATGGTTATCGGTATTTCCTTCTCGATCATTAGTTTTCTAACGACACTTTTATCGGTCATAAAGTTTCAGAATGAAGTATCTATCGAGGGGCATGAGCCATTTTATTTAGGATATGTACTTGGATTGTTCGCGCCCGCTGTTTTTGGTGTGGGAGTAGCTGTGATCGGGTTTTTTTTGTATCGGTCTTCAACTAAAGTTAGTCGAGAAAAAGTAGAGCTTTCATGAACAGACATTTACGCAACATCACATTCCTCTCACTCGGTCATGCCGTGTTGGATGCCTATTCAAGTTTTCTCATGCCGTTGCTTCCGATGCTGGCCTTGAAGCTTGATTTGACTCCGGCGCAAGTCGGTTGGCTGATTCCGACGATGATGATTACTTCGTCGTTATTCCAGCCGGTTTACGGACTAATTTCTGACCGATATTTCAAGCGTGCCTTTGCCGTAGCGGGGCCGATTCTGGCAGCGATTTTTATTTCAAGTATTGGACTTGCCGGCAGTCTTCCCGCTTTGCTCGGATTGATTATCGCGGGCGGCATTGGCATTGGTGCGTTTCACCCGCAAGGCGCAGCTCTCGCGCATCGGGCGGCGACGGATTGGAATCCGGCGCGGCAGGGTACGGTAATGTCAATATTTTCGTCTTCAGGGACAGTTGGTTATGCGCTCGGTCCGTTGATGGCTTCGATGTGCGTTTTGTGGTTTGGATTGGAACACACTTCGTACACCATGATTTTCGGAATTGTTGCGTCAGCCCTGCTCTGGATGTATTGCCCGGAATTAGAGCCGCGTATTAAAACGGAAGATTCACCTTCGCTGTTTGAATTGCTCAAAGCCGCGCGTGTCCCGCTGACGATTTTATATTTTGCTGTTGTCTTTCGTTCCGCCGTGTCCGTCAGCATCCAGAGTTATTTACCATTTTGGTTGCAGGAACATGGGCTGGAGATGAAAAGTTTCAGCCTGATTATTTCGGGCTTTATTTTGTTCGGAGGCATCGGCGGATTTTTCGGCGGAGCCTTGGCGGATCGCTTCGGGGCGCGTCGTGTTTCTATGGTTTCAGTGCTGCTTTCAACGCCGATTTTAGTGGCTGGGTTTTTGACGCACGGAGCTTTGAGCTATGCGCTGATTATGTTCGGCGGAATGTGCTTGAATCTTCCGCTGCCGATTTCAGTCGTGATGGCGCAGCGTTTAGTCCCCGGCGGAGCGAGTACCGTATCGGCTTTAGTCATGGGCTTTGCATGGGGCTTGGGGGCGTTAATGAATCCCATCACCGGAAAGCTCAGCGAATCTTTTGGCTTAACAAATGCGCTGGTCATCGTCGCAGTTGTTCCGTTGATTTCGGCAGCTTTATTCTGGTGTTTTCCGAAAGATAATGTGGCAATTCGCAAAAAACTCGAAGCCTCACAAGAAGCCTTCGCCAGTGGAGACTAGGCGAAAGGATGAGTTTTTACTCATCACTCGTTACTCATCACTCATCACTTTTAGATAAACTTTATGGCATTTTGGAATCGTAAAAAAAGCAGTGACTTCATTTCACTAAATCTCAGCGGCCCCGCCGAAGTTGAACCGGAAGCCAAGCCTGAATCCGCGCCAGTCGTCGCAGTTGAAAAAATTGTAGCTCCTGAACCGACAAAATCTGAGCCTATAGCTTTTGCTCCACTGCCAACGCCGATTGAAACTGTTATAGCTCCAATCGCCGCGTCTCCAATTCCCCCCACTCTCCTTTCTCCAATCAACGAAGAAGAGGAACAAAAAGGATTCTTCCTCCGTTTCAAAAAAGCGGTTGCCAAAACGCGTGAGAATTTCACGGAACGGATTGAAGATGCTTTCAAAGGTAAAAAAGCAATTGATGCCGAGACGCTGGAGCAACTGGAAGAAATTTTGATTGGCGCAGACATCGGCGTGCAGACTACGATGGATATTATTGAGGACGTGCGCAAGCAGGTAGACCGTCAAACTTTGAAAGAGGTTGACGAACTCAAACAGGTCATCAAACAACATCTCATAAATATTCTGACGAAGGCGGCGAATTCACGCGGCATCGCTTCTGAAACGGCGATTCCCGACAACATTCAGCCTTACGTGATGATGGTCGTAGGCGTCAACGGCGTCGGCAAAACGACGACAATTGGGAAGCTGGCGCAGCGTATCAAAGCCGAAGGAAATTCTGTGGTGATTTGTGCGGCGGACACGTTTCGCGCTGCCGCTGCCGATCAATTAGAAATCTGGGCGAACCGCGCCGGAGTCCCGTTGATCCAGCAAAAACAAGGAACTGATCCGGCGGCGGTGCTCTACGATTCGCTCAAAGCTGCCAAAGCTCGCAACGCCGATGTGTTAATTGTAGATACTGCGGGGCGGCTTCATAACAAACAAAACCTGATGGCAGAATTAGAAAAAATGAAGCGCGTCGCAGCTAAAGAAGTCCCCGGCGCACCGCACGAAGTCTTGTTAGTCATTGACGCCGTCACTGGACAAAACGGCTTGAGCCAGGCGCGAGAATTTTTGAAGGCCGCCCCCGTGACAGGACTCGTCCTGACGAAATTAGACGGCACAGCCAAAGGCGGAATTGCGGTAGCCATTGCGAAAGAATTGAACTTACCAATTCGCTATTGCGGTATTGGTGAACAGGCGGATGATTTGATTGTGTTTGATCCGCAGGTTTATGTGGATGGGTTGTTTGAGTGATAGAATTACCTCAAGGTGTGAATTATGACTCTACAAGAAATCATTGACGAAATTCCGAACCTTTCGAAGGACGAAATAATCATGGTAGGAGATGCCGTCGTAGAAAGTTTAATGTCGGCAGAAGAAGATTCCAGTCAGGTGTGTTTGGATTGGAAGAAAGTCAAAGAAGAATATCTTTTGGAGAAATATTCCTAATTTGTTCCTCGACTTTATTGCCTTACCTATCATAACAAATCAATGATTGCTTTCCTAAAAATTCGTGGATGGATGATTTTGCTGCTTAGTTGTTTGGTGATGATTGGATGCCAAAAGGCGCATGTTGCAGCCAATGAAAAGCCTTCTGTCGCAGTCGAATCGAATCCGCTTCCACAATCTTCAATCAAGCCAAGTTCGACACTCATTCCAAACTCGCCTATTCGTAATTTTGATTTTAAGAATTTCTCCTATCCTGAAGCCGTCTATGGATATTTAAGTCGAAAGAAAGGCATTGGCAATCTGGGACGTTCTCGTTATTTCTATAAGCTAGAAGATGGAGGAGAGCTTGAAATTAGAGACAAGTCAGGCTTGCTTAAAAATTCTCCTGCGTCATTATCCTCATTGGTGTATGAAGATTTGACGGGAGATTCTGAGCCGGAAGCACTGATTGAGTTAAGTATTTTGACAGGTGGTTCCGCGATGGCAAATGAACTTTACGTTTATACTTGGAGTCATAAGCACCCGCAGAAAATATTTTCATTTTCAACTGGCGACCGCGCAGATGGCGGATTTCGCAAAATGTACGCTGAAAATGGAGATTTAATGATTGAACTCAATGCCGGAGATGAAAATGCTCCTGATTGTGATGGCTGTCAATCTACAAGATTAATGCGAATTCGATATAAATGGGACGGGCGAAAATTTGTGAAAGTGAATCAAGAACTATTACCTATACGATGACCGACATCGAATACATCAACCAAACATTACAGCTCGCCGCGCAAGGCAAAAGCTTAGTCTCTCCTAACCCACTGGTCGGCTCCGTCGTCGTCAAGGACGGCGAAATTATCGGGCGTGGGTTTCATCGCTACGATGATTTCAAGCACGCCGAAGTGTGGGCTTTGGAAGAGGCGGGAGACAGCGCGAAAGGCGCGACGATTTATGTCAATCTGGAGCCGTGTTCGCACCATGGAAATGGCAAGCGGACTCCGCCTTGTGTGGAAGCGATAATAAAATCAGGCGTACGACGCGTTGTCGCTTCGATGGTTGATCCGAATCCGAAAGTGAATGGGCGCGGCTTTGAAATGTTACGTGCGGCGGGTATCGAAGTTTCAGTTGGAGTGATGGAAAAAGAATCGCTCTTGCTCAACGAAAAATTTGTCAAAGTGGCGCGGACTGGATTGCCGTTTGTCCATTTGAAAACGGCTTGCTCATTGGATGGCAGAATTGCGACACGAACAGGTGAGTCGCAGTGGATTACGGGTGAAGAATCACGTGCGGCTTCGCAGCAATTACGGGCTGAGTACGATGCAATTTTGGTGGGAATTAACACGGTACTCGCGGATGATCCGTTGTTGACAGATCGTTCAGGAAATTCGCGCCATCGCCCATTAACACGAGTTGTGCTTGACGCTGCGCTGCGAATTCCACCGACTTCAAAGCTGGTGAAGACGGCGCGAGAATTTCCTTTGCTGGTATTTGCTGCCGACGATGAAATATTAGATGGCGGCGGCTTTGGCATTTATACCGATTGGGGAAACTCGATTGACGAACGACAAAAGCTGATGAAAAGCCTCGGCGTTGAAGTTGTGCGTGTTCCTGTAAATGGCGGGCAATTACAATTAATAGAAGTACTGAGGGCGTTAACTGCGCACTCGTTGACAAGCGTCATTGTCGAGGGGGGAGCCGCTGTCGCGGGTTCATTTGTGGAGCAAAAGTTGATTGATAAAGTGACATTTTTTTTAGCTCCAAAAATCATTGGCGGTCTCGAAGCGAAGTCTGCGATTGGAGGCGAAGGCTTTGCGACGTTGAGCGACGCGCTGGAATTACGCGATTTGAAGTTGGCACCGCGCGGCAGAGATTTGGAAGTCACAGGTTATTACCGGGAGCGTCCGCATCTTGCGGGCTGAGGCGTGGCGACAAAATTAACTGCGATGAAACTGTAACTTATGCCAGGTTTCGCCCGCAGGATGCGGGCGCTCCCAGGGCTAGAGCTCCCAGTTGAGAAAAAATATGAGTCGTTATCGCGGTCGCTGGGAAACTTTCTGAGAAATCGCCGTCAAGGGCGGGCCTCCCGTGCGGGGGCGAAAGTTAATGGCTTGGCAATTGCCGGCAATGATGGCGAATGTAAAAAATTACTCGACGGAAAAACCGGTCGGGTCAATGGTTCCGTGGGCGCAAACGCAACTGCTACAAGCGACGCAGCAGGCTTTGGCGGCGGTGGCGAATGATGTCGCAAATGGTATCAAGGAAACGGTAGGATTGAAGAGCAAATGGGGAACTGAGTCGCTTGAAAATGATCGTTGTTCGGTAATTCTTGAATTGCCTGAAGAAGCCGATCCTGAATTTATCGCGCAGGCGATTGACCTCGAAAATGTTGAAGCCTGGTGCGATGAAAATAAAAAAGTCCACGTCGCCATCGGCCCGTGGTATTCGACGAAAGATGTAGATCAAGTTGTCTTGTCCGTGACCAAAGTTGTGCATGTCTTGCTGGGGATGCATGCGCCAGTTTAGAATAAAATTATGCCGACGGTGCTGAGACAAGATGGGTTCAGGTTTCAAGTTTTTACGGACGATCATCCTCCTGCGCATCTTCATATTTTTAAAGCAGGGGCTGAATTGGTGATAAATTTAGGCGATGAAAATCTCAAACCATGGATTCGGGAGAACAAAGGAATGAGCAGAAAAGATAGCGATAAAGCATTGCTGATCGTGCTGCAAAATCAAGAAACCCTCTTAGAACAATGGGAGAATATACATGGCTAAAATTATCAAATCTAAGAAATGGGAATACTCCGCAGAAGAATTAGAAATGATGTATGAGACCGCTACGCGGCGAGGTGAGGAAGCTTTAAAAACTGAAAAGCAAGCGCAAGCCGTCCGCTACGATCACGCGACACATCGGATTATTCTCGAACTGAAAAATGGTATTACGATGTTACTCCCATGTGATTTAATGCAAGGCATTGCTGATGCTGCGCCAGATGAAATTGCGGAAGTGAAATTAGGCGCACGCGGAGCTTCCTTGCATTGGGAAAAATTGGATCAGGATTTCAGTGTGAATGGATTAGTGAACGGTATTTTCGGCACGAAGAAATGGATGGAAAATTTAATAACGAAGAACTTAAATCTCTCAAATTCGACTACCGCAGAAACGCATCGTCAAGCTGGGACTGACCAGAAAAAGGTTGCGTAAATGCACGCCAAAAAATCTCTCGGACAAAATTTCTTAGTCGGCGATCATTATCCAAAACGGATCGTCGCTTCTGTTGCGCCCAAGCCCGATGAAACGATTCTTGAAATCGGTCCCGGACACGGGGCTTTGACAGAATTTTTAATCGCTTCGGGAGCGCGAGTCATCGCCATTGAACTGGATCGTGATTTGATTCCGAAATTGCGGGAGAAATTTTCCGCCGCAGAAAATTTTCAACTCGTCGAAGCCGATGCGCTGCGAGTGAAAATTTCTGAAATTATCAAACCTGCTACAACCGTTCGCGTGGTAGCGAATTTGCCGTACTACATTTCAACCGCCATTCTTCAGCATTTACTCACCGAGCGAACCTGCATCACAGACCTGACGTTGATGTTGCAAAGCGAAGTCGTGACTCGCCTCACCGCGACTCCGGGTGGTAGGGATTACGGTTATTTATCGGCTCTCGTGCAGTTTTATTGTGAAGCACATAAATTATTTGATGTTCCGCCGGGAGCATTCCGACCGATTCCCAAAGTGACTTCGAGCATGATGAGGCTGCGCGTCCGCGAAAAGCCTGCGGCAGAAGTCAGTGATGAGAAATTTTTTGTCGCGCTCATCAGCTCACTGTTTGCACAGCGTCGCAAAACGATTTCCAATAATTTGCGAGCGGCGCGAGGGAGATTGCATTTAGGAGATGATGAATCCATTTCTAATGCGTTAGCCGCAGCGGAGCTTGACGGTCGGCGGCGCGGCGAAACATTATCGCTTCAGGAAATGGCGCAGCTCGCAGAAAATCTGCTCAAAATTTCAAGGCCGCAACAGAGTTGAAAAGCGTGGCTCATTTCGGAGTGCATCAAAATACGGGTCTACTTTCAGCAATCCAACAAGAGATTCACGCGGCTTTTTCTGCTCTCCCAAGCCTGCATAATCACAGCTAAGTAATAAGCACTGATGAGCTTTTGATCGTTTTATGATTGGACACGAGCTGCAATTTTAGCTTCTGAAAATATGGGGGGATTTGCCAGACGTGGCAGGGGGGAATGTCGCGGGAGCTGTGGGATTAATGATGATGCCAAATATAAGACCCGCGTCGGAACAGATGTGAATACACTGGTGAATTAGCGGCTTCAGTTGCTAGATTTATCCAAATGAAACGCTAACAGAGTGAGGCGGGGGAGTACTATTTTGCACTCAGTATGACCTCACTCTGTCAACGCACCAGACACAGAAGACGCTGCCAGAAGCGTCTTCTGCGCATGCTTTTGAGTCTTTTCATCCACCAGTCCCACACACTTGAGGATGCGACTCCCGAAGAATTCAGATGCCCTAGCATCAGGGTGATTGCTTTGAAAAATAGGCACCAGTATTTGCGGTAAGCGCCGGGGGGGCAAATACTGGTGTCTTTCAAAGCTTTCCCTGGCATAAGTTTTTGTAAGAGCAGAGATACCTACAAAAATAATGCCAAAGAAGGCGCCTCTCATCTCCGCCCTATCATGGAAAAGGAGGCAATTACGGTACAAGTCAGGCTTGCATGGCGGCATCAATTGCTGCGCGTAAAGTGACAGCTTTGAAAACTCTGACTTTTTGATAAGGTTTCCAAAGATAAACCTGGAAACCGATCAAGCTTGATTCGATGCGAATAATCGAATCGGCACAAAAATCTAAACGCCGCTGATCTAGCTCAAGACTTTCGTCTACCAAAGCAATTCGTTGCTGACGCGCACATTCATCCATTTTGTAACTTCCTGAAAATCAACATGCCTCACCATGCGAGCGACCTCGTGTCGGCTTGGCTGATTGAAATTCATCCCCCGCCTTGTAAATTTAATTGCTCGAGAAGCAGAGAGCATCATTCGAGATAAAGATTGTAGGCCTACTTTAAGAAAAAGGATGACAGATAATTCCATGTCAACGCATTAAGCAACTTGTGAATACTTATAACCAAATGTTTAGAAACGCAATAATCAATCTTTCTGTGTGAAGAGCATCCCAGCTATATTCGTAGCAAAAAAGCGATTCAACAGTGCAAATGCTGAGAAACTATAACGAAAATCAAGAGGTTTGAAAATCCGTAGTGCTCGGTATTTTGTCTAGGTATAAACTGGTATCCAAAGAGGTAGGAAAGATGGTATTTCTTGGGGGATCAAACGTCATCAAGATGGGTAATGGCAAATTTCATCAGTGCATGGCTGCCGCGTATTTTTAGTTTTTCGTACATATTAGAGCGGTGTGTTTCAATGGTGCGTGGGCTGACAGAAATGGCGGCGGCAATTTCTTTTGTGGTTTTGTATTGGGCAATTAATTTCAGAATAGTGCGCTCAGTCGGAGTCAGACTTTCTACTTTTTGCACTGGTTTTGAGTCAGTCCCTCGGCGTATTAAATAAGAAGTCATGGCAGGGCTGATAAAAGGGTATCCGCTGCAAACGGTTTTGATCCCGGCGACGATGTCAGCCGGTGTACTGTCTTTCAAAATATAGCCTTGCGCCCCAACTTTGAGCGCTTTATTGAGAAAGCTTTCTTCCCGATAGACTGTCAGGAAAATAATCTTAATCGCAGGGAATTCTTTTTGTAAGACCTTAGCGACACTAAAGCCATCCAGCTTTGGCATGTTGATGTCGAGTACGATCACTTGCGGCTGAAGCTGTCGCGCCATTTCCAGTATTTCATTGCCATCCTGAGCCTCTGCCAGTAGCTCTATTTCAGGGGTTTCTTCGAGTTCTTGCCGTAATCCTTTGCGCACAATCGGATGATCGTCGGCGATTAAGATTTTACACTTACTCATAACTTGTCCTTAATGGGAAATCGCAGATGAAGGGTCGTTCCGTGACCTGGTACGGAACGAATGGTCATGTGTCCGGCTAACAACTTAGATCGTTCAATAATACTTTGCAGACCCAAACCACTGTAACCCCATTTGTCAGTTTGCGCCTTCACCACAAATCCACACCCGTTGTCGGTAATCATCAATTCAAGGCGATGTGGTTTTCGATTAATTGTTATTGTTACCTGCGAGGCTGCTGCATGTTTACTGATATTATTAAGCCCTTCCTGCACAATTCGGTAGAGATTATTTTCCCCTTCTTTGGATAATGCACCATCCAGATTGTCTAATTGCTTGATGATTTGCCAACTCTGCGCAGCGGAGACGCGGTCAAGCAGATCGGAGATGGCTTCGGAAACACCCACCCGATCCAGTTGATGAGGACGCAAATCAAAGATGATTTCTTTGACCTCATCCAAGGCGAAGGTTGAGGCTTCGGCGATTTCCTGCAATTGTTCTTTGATTTGTTCCCGATCATCGACTGAATGCAAGCCGGTCAGTGCCCGTCGTTTGATAATCACCAGACTTTGACTTAATCCGTCATGCATTTCGACCGCCATCCGCTGCCGTTCCCGTTCCTGTGATGCGATTAGTTGGCGGGCGAAATTTTCTTTTTGTGAAGCACGACGGTGCAAACGTGAAAGTGACCAATAGTAAATGAACAGGAGCAGCCCCAGCACAAATGTTCCAAACAGGATTCGAGCCAACGATGTTTGCCAGAAGCGAGGTTGTACTTTTATTTGGATGGTAGCTTCGTGCAAGCTCCAGCCTCCAGCGGGGTTGGCAGCAATAAGTCGGAAACTATAGTTACCGGGTGGAAGCTGTGAGTAGAGTGCTGTGCGACGCGAACCAGCCGCAATCCAATCATTATCGAAACCCTCCAATTTATACATAAACTGAAGTTGTTCAGGTTTTGTTAAAGCTAACCCTGTATACTGAATCTCTAAATTATTTATTCCGGGCGCAATTTTGATAGGAGATAAAGTATTTTGTGACTCCCTATCCAGAAAAACCTGCTCAATTGCCACCAACGGAGTCAAGACGTTACGGTTGTCAGGGGTGACGATGGCAATACCGCGAATCATTGGAAACCAAAGCTGCCCGTTTTGCATTTGCCAGCCAGCGGGAGAGGTTCCGCCATTGCCTTCCGTGACATCCAACCCATCAGAAACACCAAAGGCTTCACACAGCACCATTTTTGTTTTACCGCTGAGAAAATCATTGAGTCTTTGTCGGTCCAGACTAAAAATTCCACGATTCCCCAGCAACCAAAACTGATGCTTCTTATCAACTAAAATACGTGAAATAAAATCATCTGGAAGCCCGTTTTTAGTCGTGATATGCTCGAACTGGCCAGACTGAAACCGATTTAATCCACCACCGTAGGTAGCAATCCAAAGCACGCCATCCTCATCTTCATAAATGTCTCGAATATAATCATTCGAGAGTCCTTCACGGGTTGTGTAATTGGTAAAAACACCATCTTTGAAATGACTGAGTCCCTTCACCGTGCCAATCCACAAACCTCCTTCTTTGTCTTCAAAAATTACTTTCACCTCCGCATGGACAAGCCCGTCAGATGCGCGGTAGTGTTTAATTTGCCCATCCCGGAAATGCCCCAATCCATCCTGAGATCCCAGCCAGATTTGCCCGGAACGATCTTCAGCTATAGTTGACACACGCCCTAGAGATGGATCCTTATATTCGGTAAATTTTCCCTGCTGCAAATGCGTAACTCCGTTAAATTGTCCGATCCATAATGTATCGTCGTGAGCTGCATAAAGCGCAGCAATCTCAGGTAGTTTAGCTGAGATCGTATTTCGAAAATCCAAAGTTACTTGTCCGTCCTGAATACGACATAAGCCCTTCTCTGTGCTGAGCCAGATATTGTTTCGATGGTCTTGTATAATGGATGAGACGTTGTATGGGAGCATCGAGATATTTCGAGGGCTGATTCGGTACAGACCGTCCCCGGATATTCCCAGCCAAAAATTTCCTTCTGTATCCTCAAACAATGAACGGGTAACTTGATTTTTTGCCAAGCTTGTTTTGTGTAAAAAAAGTTGTTCAGATTTTTCATTAAACAGGTCTCCGGTGTCAGGACTAAACCAGAGGGCAGATGTTAGCCCTGAAACTATGGACATACGGGATGATTTATTAGCAAAAGCACGATGAACTTTGTAACGGCGATCCATGAAATGACCGATACTATTTGTGGTACTTAACCAAAAACCACCATCCACATGAGGAAAGATTGCCATCGGATGATCTTTTGGGTTTGTTTGAATTTGCTGTGTGCTAATAATTTTCCCATTGTGAAATTCAACTAACCCCAAGGGAGTGGCTACCCATAAATTGCCATCGGTAGCTTCGCTGATTGAGGTGACATTGTTGTCTGGTAATCCCGCATGGCGATCAAAATGCTGTGACTGTGTGGGGTCTTGCTGATCGAAGCGCGTCAGCCCTGTGGTAACCGTGCTAAAATACATTGCCCCTGCCTTGTCTTCGTAAATTGTCTGGATGAAGTTGTACCCGATGCCAGCACCAGTCGTTTCAAAATAATGGAAGACACCGTTGCGATAGTAGTAAATTTCGCAGGCATCAGTGCCGATCCATAATTTTCCGTCCCGGCTGACATAGAGCGAGGTGATCCGATTACTTTTGAGGACAGGGGTATTGCTGGTATTGAAGATCGTGAATTTTAAGCCATCAAAGCGGGCTAATCCGCCAAACGTTCCCAACCACAAGTACCCATCTTGCGTCTGGACAATGGCTACGACGGTATTTTGTGGTAATCCATCCTCGGTTGTCCAATGTTTTGCAATGAAAGGGGTAGCTGAGACTGGACTGCCAGTCTGTGCCCTGACACCCACCACCAGCAGTTCCCAAAAGGCAAAAGCTAATCCTATTTGCCATAGCAAGATAAACTTATTTCGCATAAATGATAGAATGCGCACATCAGGAGTATTTAAGGCTGAGAACCCTGACAGGCTACCTCCAGTTTAGGAAACAGGAGTTTGCGATAAAATAACGGGGCTCACTGACATAAAAACTACCTGATCTAGCGTAGGCTATTGAGTTCACGCTTTTTCAGTTCTCTCTGGCGAAAGCTGGGAATGCGTCCCTTCTAAGGGGAAGTCTATATTATGTATTGTAGTTAGACCACTTACTCTTCGTGGATTCGTTTCGTAGTTTTTCTACAATCGTTTATTACAATACACTAGCGCGGATGATGTAGCAATATACTTGATATGCAGCGAGTGTCCCAGCCTTGAATCAGGGAATTAGCAGGTCAAAACAGGCGTGCAGAAGATGTGCTGTTTGTCCCCTTTATCTTCCGTAGGCTTCTACCTTTTCTTCCTAAACGTAAGATCATTTACTGATCGCAAGGAGTTTTGTTGTTTAATTCTTCCTTTGGGTTATACTTGCCGACTATTTTGAGAAAGTTATAAGTATTGTTGAATATGTCGAATGATAAATTAGAGATCACTCCCTTAGGTGGACTAGGGTTCTTTGGAATGAATATGACCGTGTTTCGTTACGGCGGTCAAATGATGATTGTTGATGCGGGCATGATGTTTCCTGATGAGGATTTGCTCGGCGTAGACATTGCCATTCCTGATTTTACTTACATTGAGGAACACCGCGACGAAATCGTTGGCATCGTCCTCACGCACGCGCACGAAGACCATATCGGCGCTCTCCCGTTTTTGCTTCAGCTCGTTAATGTTCCCATCTACGCTACAAAATTCACCTTTGGTTTAGTTGAAAATAAACTGAATGAATTCGGCTTGCTTGGCGAAGCTGAGACGCACACGATTGCGCCGCTGGAGAGCTTTGAATTAGGGCCGTTTGAAATTGAATTTATTCAGGTTTCACACTCATTGGTAGATTGTGTCGCACTGGCGATTACGACTCCGGTGGGAGTTGTGATTCATACGGGCGATTTCAAAGTTGATGAGACTCCGGTGATTGGCGATGCGATTGATTTGAAGCGGCTGCATGAATACGGCGATAAAGGCGTCCTTGCGTTGATGGCGGATTCTACGAATGTCGAAAAAGAAGGTCGCACCGGTTCGGAACGATCCGTGATTCCGGGGCTGGATACTATTTTCAGCCAGGCGGAAGGGCGCGTCATCGTAGCCTGTTTTGCGACCAGCATTCATCGTTTGCAAATCGTCTGTGATTTAGCGGCGGAGTATGGGCGCCATGTGGCTCTCGTCGGGCGCAGCATGATCCGTAATTTCGAGACGGCGCAACGATTGAATTTTCTCGATTTGCCGCATGGATTATTAGTCAGTCCGGGCGAAGCTAAAAAAATGTCTCCGTCAAAAGTCACGCTGATGGTGACCGGATCGCAGGGCGAACCGATGGCTGCGCTGCCCAGAATGTCCGTAGATCAGCATCGTGATGCGAGTATTGTCAAAGGTGATACCGTAGTCATTTCAGCACGTCAGATTCCAGGTAATGAACGTAGCATTTCTCGAATGATGAATAATATGTTCAAGAAAGATGCGAACGTCATTGACAGTAGTGTCGCACGCATTCACGTTTCGGGTCACGGGCGTCAAGGCGATTTGCAAATTATGTATGATGCCGTTCGTCCAAAATTTTTGATCCCGATTCACGGCGAAACCCGTCAGCTTTATCGTCACGCGGCCGCTGCGAAAAAATGGGGACATTCTTCAGACCGCATTATTTTGTCAGAAAGCGGAGACGTGATTGAACTGGATGAAAACAGTGGCTTCGTCGGAAGTAAAGTTCAGGTAGGGCGGACGCTGATTGACGATTCTCGTACGGGACGAATTAACGACATGGTGATTCGTGACCGCAAGCATTTGGCCTACGATGGAATGGTGGTGTCAATCGTGACGATTAATAAACAATCCGGCGAAATGGAAACTCCGCCCGAAGTCGTCCAGCGCGGCTTGGCGGTCAACGATGCGAATGGAGAATTTACCACGCGTGCCAAAAGAATTGTGGCTGAAACGGTAGCCAGAGCTTCGCATGCGGAACGGGTTGACTGGACACAAATCAAAGAAAAAATTCGGATTGATTTGAAACGTCATATTCAAAAAGAAATTGGACGTCGCCCGATGATTATTCCGGTAGTACTGGAATTATAAGTCGGTGCGCCCGCATCCTGCGGGCGAGTCGTTTTCCAAAACCCTTGTTTGAAAAAACAGGGGTTTTCTTTTTTGGAATCAGCTCGTCATTACCTCTTTTATTCAACTGCGAAACAGAATCGTGAACTTGAATTACCGACCCCCAAAGTACGGTATCCCGGATTTCCGCTAGAGCGAGCAATTGCCCGGTGCGGAAAGGGAGTGCGCTGGAACCGCCCCGAACCTGCCACTCCTTCACATTAGCGAGTTTGATGAATTCGGATTGACTGATTATTTCTTATCACCAATTTTCGGTACATTGGAATCCATCAAGAAGATCAACGGCGAGCTACGAACAGCTCGCCGTTTTTGCGTGTGTCGGTACGCCAGCATCCTGCTGGCGAGATTTGATATACTGCCAGTAGGATGCTGGCGTACCGTTACCGGATGATGACGGTGAAGCCGACTTCACCGGAATTATCCGGCGTAATCGAACTTAAATATCCTGCTGTTACTCGCCAGCGAACCGCTTTGACGTTGCGGTCATAATTCGTTGTTGTGCCACCGCCACCGTTGACAGGTGTGTACGTCCAGGTCGCTGCTGCTGGTGTTACCGAGTTATAATCATTTGAATATTCCACGACAATTGTCAGGCCAGTCGAACCCGGATCAGTGGTGACGGAGCCGATTTTAAAGTCCGTCACCAGTGGGATGGCATCAGTGAGGGTAACTTGTTTCGCCAATGAACCTCCGGTGTTAGTGAACGTGATGCTATAAGTGAGTTCTGTTGCAGGCGGTTGTTCACCGGTTGGATTGACGGATTTGCGCAGTGTTAGACTTGGAGCGGTAACTGCACCGACCGTCACTGTAGTTGGATCAATAGTGGTTGCAATCGTCTGGGGAATTGAACCTACCGGGATTTTCATGTTATATGGCGCAGAGGTCACTGTTGCAGACATATCAGAAGTTTGTCCGGCGTTATCAGTGTTAATTCCGGCGAGCGAGATAATGCTGCCGAACCCGGTCGCCTGATTTGCGATAGTTCCTGTGAATCCGGCATTCATCGTGACCGGAATCGTGATTGTGAATGCCCCGGTGATATTAAGGTTTGCTCCAGCGGCAATAAGATTACTGAGCGCACCGCTGGCAGCTCCCGTATACGCTGGATTTTTACCACCGCCAGTTCCGCTGCCGGCGGCTAAGACTGTTTGTCCACCCGTCGTAGTGATGGTGATTCCAGTTGGAAGTTGATCGTTGATCTGGAAGTTCGTCACCAACGATCCAAGGTTAATATAGTGAATGGTGTAATTTAGTGTGTCGCCAGCCGAAATACCTCCACTCGCATCAGCATCAGTGATGAGTTTGATGGATTTGTAAGCAGCAATATTGACCACAGGAGTGGATTCAAACGCACATCCCGCATTTGCAACACTGCCAGACGTATTTTCATTGGCGGCAGTGCAAGCAGTAATTGCGCCAGTGGTGGTGACAGTCGCTTTGTTCGGGTCGCCTCCACTAAAAACTTTCGCTTGATTGACGACATCAGTCGTGAGGGTGGCAGCGGCATTAATATTGAAAGCAAAGACGCTCGTGCCAGAGGTCGCAGCAATTGCCGTTGTGCTGGTACAGGTAATTGATTGTGGTGATATGGCGTCACTGTTACACGTCCAGTTGGCAGCTTGTGAGCCAGATAGAGTAACTAAGCCTGACGCCCCATTGTTGACGGTGATGCCTGTTGGCAGCGTATCTTTAACGGAAGTCGTGCCGAACGTTACTCCGTTGCCGACATTGGTCACGGTCATCGTGTATGTCATGGATGCACCCGCTTGCACTGAAGCAGGTGCAGTCTTCGCAAGCTTGAGGTCAGGCAATCCACTGACAATAAAAGTGGTCGCATCAATTGTTCCCGTAATGGTCTGGGCAACAGAGCCGGCAGGAATCGTTAAATTATAGGGCGCACTCGTCACCAGTGAAGGCAAGTCAACCGTTGTGCCTGCGTTATCGGACAGCACAGAGGAACTCAGAGCTGTCCCTGTCCCGCTTGCTTGATTGATAACTGTCCCGGAAAATCCAGTATTAACCCTGACCGGGATGGATACGGTAATCACTCCGCTTGCTGCGAGCGTTGCACCTGATGCCAGGAGGTTGCTCACGGCGGCTCCGATTCCTCCGGTATACCCGGTATTGGCTGAAGCACTGGTTCCGCCGCCTGAAACCAGCACAGTTTGTGTTCCTGTGGCAGCGATGGAAATGCCTGCCGGAAGTAAATCAGTAATTTGGAAATTAGTGGAGTCGCCTGCTCCAGTGTTGGCGTATTGCAAGGTGTAAGTCAGGGTATCGCCTGCTGTAATTGTTCCACTACTATCCGCGTCAGTTGTGAGCTTGACCGATTTATAGGCAGTCACTAGCGGAAGGGCGACAATGGTGAGTGAATAGTCTTCGACTTCGCCGCTGGTGGCATTTCCAATGGAGGACTCGGCCTCCGCCTGGGTGTTGCTGAGGCGAAAGCGGGCATAAGTCGCGGCTGCTGTCATCCCTGCCGGAGTCGTGAAGCTGACATTTTGACTCCCCGAAGCAGTGACTATGACCGTCGCGGATTTCTCACCTGTATCAAGGAAATCACCGTCCTTATTGAAGTCAATGTAACCGACCAGATACGACGTTCCCGACGGGTTGGTGACATTGACGGGAACTGTATATGTCTGTCCGGCTGTTGTGGTCAGCGCTGGAAAACTGGCGACACCATCTTCATCATCCGGGGTTCCGTTGTTGTCATCGCCGTTGGCTGCCACACTCGATTGTGCGCTCGACTCAGGATCAGGTCCTACACTGCCAAGATAAGGAGCAGTTGGGATTAAGGTTGCCATCGTCAAACTGTTCACTGTCGTTGTCGTGGTCAGTTGCGAGCCGCCACTCGCAGTGCGCCGCGCATAGTGATTAGGTGTGCCGAAGCTGGCCGGAGCATCTCCATAATCAAAGGGCGTCATGATTCCGAAGGCGACCGCTTGGCTTCCACCAGCGAGTACATTCACGGAAATCTGATTGATATTTTGAGATAAAGCAAGAAGTGTTCCGCCACCGGTGTTGGTAAGGTCTTCTGTATAGAGAGTGCGTCCGCCATTAGAAAACTTTGCGGTTAAAACAGAACCCGGAGCTGCCTCAAGCGGTTGCCATGGAGTACCATCTGTCGTCCAGGTTAAGGATTCATTACTGTTACCCGTATCTTCTGCATCGGCGGTTACAATATCGGCAGGGACAGCAACTCCATTGATGAGCACACTAAAACTAACATCGAAGGTGGGGTCTTCTGACGCCACAACGTTAAGTAATCCGATTGGGTTAATCCCACCATACAAATCATCCAATTTGTCACCGCCCCAGTCCCCCACATTGTAAGGACGAATCGCTTTGGTAATATTCCTGATAGTGGCAGTGATAGTCGCTCCGGTGAGTGTCGTCCAGGTTTTTGTAATGGTATCTCCCGGATTAAATTGCGAAGTTGCGCCACAACTCCAATTCAACCAATAGATATTGTTGCGGTATACACCCGTACCAGATGGGGCAAGCACCGCAGTACCAGTCGGGCAGGTGAGTGATACAGGGGCTGCTGCCGGAGTGATGGAGGGAGCCAGAGCGCACGTAGTACAAGTGCCGGGAGCGACAGGCGTGCCAGTGGCTACCATTTCGAGCGAAGTGCCGCTTTGAAACATCGTCATCGCCGGAAAAATCTTAAATGGCGTAGTAAAGTTTTTCAGGTCAGGTGGAGGCATTGGTGCTTCGGAATTAGCCCTGAAATTGGTGGAGCGGTTCGCGGCAATCTTGGGTTCGCCTGTACTTTGCGTCATCCATTCATCAATGCCAATGGCTTTTTCTGCCATTGGCTTCGCTGCTTCCGCTGCTTTTGTTTCGATAGTTTTTGGCAGCCAGGAGCGGAACTTCGCCACGCCTCGCTGCGCAGTTGCTTCTGCGCCATGCACGAATGGCGTGGCATTAATGAGCATTGGCTGAATCAATAACAAGGTGACAATTAAGCGGTTGATGCTTTGTCGAAGTGATTCAGGTTTAGTGACCGCTACAAAAAATGAAAAAGTAAGTGAGACCGCACGGCGGCAAAGCAGAAGAGTGCTGGCTGAGTTCATGTTGTACGTACCCCTACGCAAATAGACAGGGCTGAAAATCTAACGATGATGCATCCGAAGACTGTGGAATCGGAAAAACTGAAGTGGGAGAATGAGGTAGCCGGATTAACTATGTCTTCAGGTTGGCGCCCGAAATGAGAGGTTGATGAACTACCCGTCCACTATCAAAAAAACATCGTATGAGTGAGCTGAGAAAGATTGTGAGTTGTTGACTACAGGGCTAAAGGCGAGAACAGTGTAATCAAAATGAAATAGATTGCAAGAAAAAATTTCAAACTGACCGAACCCACGCTAAAGTAAATTACCTGATGCTAATGCATCAGGTAATTTACTTTAGCGTGAATCTATCAAGATAGTGAGTAGATATTTTTTGTAAGCGTTAACGAATTTTGACGGTGAAAGTGACATCGCCTGGAGTGCCTGAACTTAGGTTTCCAGCCGTTGTTCGCCATCGAATATGAGTAATATTTCGATCATAGTTGGAGGGCGCACCTCCGGCTCCACTGGACGGGGTATACGTCCAGGTAACACCGCTATCGCTCGAATATTCAATGACGAAAGTCAATCCGGTGCTACCAACGTTGACGGCAGCGCCAGGGCTAACCTGATAATCGGTTGAGGTGGGGATCGGGTCAACGATTTGTACTTTCTGTGCGGCGACTCCACCGCTATTGGCAAAGGTAATTTTGTAACTCAGGTCTGTTCCGGCTATCTGGTTGACAGTTTCGCACGTGGCGGGAGCGGTACAACTTTTGACCAAAGCGATTGCCGGAAGGCTTGAAATAATGACATCTTCAGTGGTTGTTCCGGTGGCAGTTCCGTCATAATTTGAACCGCCCACACTGCCGGAGAAACTCCCGGTTTCATAGCTGGTATTGGTGGTGTAAGCCGTTCCTCCATTGGCTATACTGGTAGTTGCATTCGTGAACGGCTTCAGCACGCGGGCGGCAGTGGAACGGGTCGGATCAGCATAGGCAACGGTGGCCGGATTCTGATAAGTTCCATCGGCTGTCCCTGATGCAATATTGACCGTGAAGGTAATACTGACGGTTCCTCCGGCTGGAATATCAAGTGAATCCCAATGCAATGATGTAGCAGCGGCAGCGGGTTTTGTGGTTAGTCCTGCGAGCGTGGCTGCCGTGGTAGTGCCAGCCAGATAAACGCCAGTACTCGCGGTAAAAGTTCCTGCCGAAGCAAAGGTGAAACCTGAAGGTAAACGCAAATCTGAAATACGAACAGCCTTCGCTGTGCCTGCTGTTGCGGCATTCGCCACTTGAATCGTGTAAGTCGCGGTTCCACCGGAAGGGAAGGGACCAGGCGTAGAAGTTGATTTTGTGACGGTCAGGGAAGGTAAGCAGCCTGCGCCTGAGGCTGTGCCCGTCGTTGTGACGGAAGCAGTTGTGACTCCATTTGTGCCATCAGCAGCTCCGTAGCTTTTGGGAGTCGTACTTCGATCCAGACCCGCAACGCCTTTAGTAACATTGGTCGAAACTCCACCGTTAGCCGCGATAAATCCGCCGCCGCCGCCGCCGCCAGGGCCGTGTTCGAAATATCCTGAGCGACCACCGTTGCCCCCTTTAGCATTTGCGCTCAGACCACTTGTACCATTCGCTGACGAGATAGTGATGCTGCCGCCTGCGCCGCCGCCGCCGCCAGAATCAGTTTGACCTGAGGCAGGTAAGTCTAACGCAGCATTACCATTTGCATTAATCGTTCCACTTCCAGTGATTGCTCCGGCTCGGATTAATACAAGACCTCCGCCGTTTCCTCCACCCATGAGATACTCGTTGCCTGATGCACCTGCCGTACTGTTATTGCCATCACCAGCACCGCCGCCGCCGCCCATCACGATTTGTGAGCTTGAAGCCAGGAATGCTGAGCCTCCAAAACCGCCCTGAGCGAATCCATTGGGAGGGTTATTGGCAGCGATATTATTATGCCAGTTATTTCCGCCTATCCCGCCCGTGCCGCCATTAGCGCCGCCGCCGCCGCCGGCATTCAACCCATTATCTACGTTTGGCGCATAATCATTGGAGCCGCCACCAGCATTACCTGGCGCACCACGTCCGATGCTGCCTCCAGTATAATTATCCGCGCCTGTCGCAGCCGTAGTGCCACCGTTAACACTTAACGGTGTTCCTGCGATTCCTTCGCCCTTCATTCCGCTGAAAGTGCGAGACGAAAGATATAAATAATCTCCAGTTGCAGAGGTGATGCTTGTATCGCCTGTTTTTTGCAGCCCTGCACCACCACGAAACCCTTGTCCTGAAACGTCAATTGTACCAGAGAAGGTTAAAGTTCCAGTTGTGTCCAAAGCGACTACGCCGCCAGTCGTGCCATTCCAGACAGCGGCGGTGACAGTCCCGCTCACCGTGGCAGAGGAGTATTGCGGTACGCGAATGATTTGATAGGTTTGTCGGCTGGAAACGCTTTGCGTGTAGGTGTAGGTGAGAGAAGCCGCCAGCGTTAAGATCGAACCGGAGACCGTTTTGACGGTCGCATATTCATACCTGCCTGCGGCTGCATCTACGCCACTCCCATAAGAAGCAGAGTTTGAGAAGCTGACTCCGTTACCGCTTTGCATCTGCATCAGGATAATCAAATCGCCAACGGCAATGGCAGGTTTTGCCGCATCACGAATCGTCCCAAGTGTGACACTCGTACCTGAGGCCGTACTGGTTCCGGCATAGTAAGTATTGACGACACTCGTCAGGGTCGTGTTGATTCCATCTTTGCCGGGAGATGCACAAACCTGTGCGATGATCGGCATTGCCAGTAAAAATAAGAACATTCCCACTGCGGCGAGAGCCTTGAATTTATTCCACATGTATTTGACCTGTCTGAATCCCGACACGAACGCGAAGAAGGGAAGTCGTCGGACTCAGGATTAATTTTGCAGCCGTTGTGAGACTTCAGTTGAACGCTGGAAGTCACGCCGCAAAGAACGCTAATGATAAAACTATCGAAGGATGTGAAGCTGGAGAAGCGACATCAAATTCGATTTGGGATGGCAGCGAGTGAACAGAAAGAACGGATTATAAGAACGCGGAAACGCTGCCATGAACGCAAAAAAATAGAGACTCGAAGTGAACGCTTTGATGATCGAGTAAAACTCTGATGTGACAGAAAGAACGAGATGGGGGAACTGTGAGAAAGAACGAAATTGACTTGTTAAGGAACCTGTCAAAAATAAGATTAAACGAATCCCCCTCCTGTTTCAGGAGGGGGATTCGTAACTTTACTTGTTTTCAGGAGCCGGTGTTGCCGGAGCTGGCGTCGCTGCCGGAGTGGTCGCTGAAGGTGATTGAATAGGTTCGTTACCGACCAGTCCTTCACGCGAAGTTCCGAACAAATTGAACATATTCGAGAGCTTCGAGGACACCACGAAATAGAAACCCTTACGAGTATTTAATCCGCGTGAATCAAAGCCGCCGAAGTAGCCGGCATTTTCAGTCATGCGGGTAAAGTTGTAACCACCCGCGAGGCGTAAGTCAGATAAAGCCCAGAAGCCTACTTCAGCACCTGCTGAGAAGCGTCGTGATGAAACTCCACTCAACCACAGGGAGCGAACTTCACCCGCGACATCAAAGAATTTAGCCAGGCGTAATTCAGCTCGTCCTTGTAATAACATTGTCATCGTCGAAGCGAGCGGTAAATTGGCGCTGCCATTTGAGCCAAATTTCAGTGCATAACGCCCATACAACTCTAAACGTCGTAATGGTTGATAAAGTCCGTCCGCTGCCAGAATGTCATCACGATCACGAGTTGACGCAAAACTGGAGACAGCGCTTTGATTGATGGAACGATGCGTGTAGCTAAACAACATGGCGGCGCGGTCTGATTCCAGCGGTCTCCAGGAGGCGGCGAGCTGCCCGTTCATCATTTCGTTATTCTGATTTTGGAAAGCAGTACGCGAATACTGGAAGCGACCGAGAGTTGTAAAACTCGCTGATAATTTTCCGGCGGCGCCGACTGTGAAAATGTTGCCAAAACCATTGAGGTCACGCAATTCATAACGTGCGGCCGAATGGAAGCTATCGGTCGGATTATAACTGGCTCCAAACATTGCGTTATTGAAGCTCTGTCCGTTACCTTTCAAATGCATTCCGCGTTCGTATCCGGCATCCAGTGAAAACGTCTTACTTAATGGAAAGCGGTTCATTAATCCAACGACAGCGAAACTGTCAGTTCCATTGATGCCGTTGTTGATTTGGTAGCGTCCGCTCATGGTCGTGTATTTGCTCAGCGGAGATTCGACTCCGATAGCGGTTTCACGCCGTGAAGCAGTTTCAGCAAATCCGGTTGAGCTTAAATCACTGATGGCGCTGATGGCTTGTGAAGCTAATCGTTGCGTAAAGAAAATCTTTGCCAGTGAACTCACCTGATAGCTGGCTGCGATAGTCGTTTGATCTGGATACGAAGGGTCGGCAGTACCAACGTTTTGCTCGCGCTTGACAGAAATTTGTAATTTGCCGGTCGGGCGATATTCTGCGCCTGCGGTCACTAAGTTAGAGGTGACACTGCGCCCGGCGAAAGAATTCGCAGTGGCTGGCGTGGTCGTTCCCGCTGTGCCATTCGTATCTGCATTCGTATTTGCCTGATTCGCCAGCACGCTGCCGGATGAATCGGTAAAGGTGCGATAATCATAACCAAGACTCACACGAAGTTTGTCGCCGAAAGATTTAATCAAGCCGACAGAACCAGTTTGGCGAGTGTTATTAAACGTCGCAGTTTTGTTTCGTTCATCAGTGAAACCCAAACGCATTTGCATTGAAGGACGTGGTTTGAAATCCAGTGCGACGGTTCCGCGTTGCGATCCAGGTGACACCGTTGAACCAAAAGGATTAAAAAACGATTGATCTGATTTTCCGAAGCTGGCTTGTAACTGAGCTTCGGCAAAATTCAACGGTTGACGATATTCCGCACGGAAGGCGTTGCCGTTATGTTCACCGTTACCACTGTTCAGGCTTCCGGCTAATCCGTCATAACCGAAGTAGCTGCCTGTTGAAGCAACACGACCGTTGCTCATCCCCCATTCAAATTGGAACGTTCCGCTCTTCCCGATTTTCTTCTCAACGTCTACGCCGCCGAGATAGAACGAGCCATAATTTTCCTGACGTTGGTCAATGAATGAAGTTCCAACGCGTAACCCCATCCGGCTGAAATTCTTCGAGCCGCGTGCGGTGTAGACTGCCGAATTCATTGCGACTGAGCGGTATTCATAGGTCGTGACAACCTGCACCAGATTCAGCGCATAATCAAAAGCTGACAGCGGACGCATAAAGTAGATCGAACCAAGATAAGGGTCAATATTGTAATCCACTGAACGGACCAGGACTTCACGTTGCAGAATAATGTCAGGGTTACGACGATCACGGACTTCGCGCATGACTGTCTCAGTTCCTTGCAAAACATCAGTATGGGAAAGTCGAATCAATCCGAAGCTACTGCCCGGGAAGACATCACGAGCAAAAGCGGTGTCAGGTCGTGCGCCAGTCACAGTGATGGAACTGCCGCCTTCACTTTCGAGATGGATTTTAACCCCGGTGAGGCGACGACTGTAACCCGTCAGTTGCGGCCCTTGAGCGGCGAAAACCGGGACGGAATTAAAGTTATTAATGATTGAATTACCGATTCCTGAACTGGCTAAATTCTCAGCCAAATTGGTCAGCGGAGTTGGTGTGAAGCCATTATTGATATACTCCTGTTGATTCGCATTGAAATCACCGAACATCGCGTAAGAGCGGCCTTTATCAATCCGGGCATATAGTTTGGAATTTGATTGCGCATCTTCAAAGCGAGTTGAAGAATCTCCGAAAATTGGATAGACCCGATCAAGCGGATCAAGGAAGAAAGAGCGATCACGTCCGGCGGTGCGGGTCAACGCACGGTAGCTGTTATAGGCCAACGTCAGTTGTGCCTGTTTGATGAGCGGGGTGCGATAGAAAAATTCGACGTGATGGTTGTAATTTTTGTCGCCACCGCGTAGCGCTACTTCAGGTGCCGCTTTACCGAAAGAAGCTTCGGCTAATCCGACGAGAATTTGCGGACGCATTTCAGGCGTGAAGCGAATGTCACGCTGGACTTTTAACTCACCGGAGAAGGCGCGGATTTCTGCATTTCCGGGCTGACCTTCACCGACGAGTTCGACCAATGCTTCACCGTTTTCGAGCGAAATAATTTGTTGGCGGTTCGTGGCATTGACCTGCTCCGAAGAGAAACCATTGATCGGCTCGCTCCCTGCGCCAAGTAACGGGGAGCGAAGTTTTTCGACTTCTTCGTGGCTCAGTCCACGAAGTTTTGCGAGAGCTGTAAGGCAATCATTTTCTTCCTGCTTTGTTGCGAAGCTGCCGCGCTCGCAACGTTGACCGGAAAGTGCTGGAGGAGCTTCGACCGGATTGCCAGCCGCATCTTTGGCAGGTTCTTTGATTGCGACGGGAGAAGTATTAGAGTCAGTCAATCGCAGCAGGCGTCCCGCTGAGACTTGAATGCCAACTTGTCCACTGGCGGCTGGATTGCCCCATTGGTCAAAGCCTTTGACACGGACAATGGTTGAATCGCGCCCGCCGGATTGGACTTCTTTTTTATCCGTGACGATTTCCAGACGTGTGACCGGACCGCGTCCCATCACCGATAAATTCTGTGATTGAGCCGGAACTCCGTTTTGATCAACGGCAGTCACTTTAATTTCATTTGGTCCCGGTTTCAGAACGATACCGACATACACAAAGGTGGCGATTTTATTTTTCTTGTCTACTTCTTTGACGCCGATGTTCGTTTCAGGAATACGCTCTCCGTTAACTTCCAGCGCGACCACGTAGTCCATGTGAACCCGCGCTTCGACGCGCAGCGCATTTTCCATAATGACTTCTTTGGCTTCCGGCGAAAGAACTTTGATTTCTCCGGCAGCCACAGGTTCGATGTTGTCAGTGGAAATATCCGTATAGGTTCCAGGTGTGCGATAGCCTCCCTTACCGACATTCATCGCGGCTAATCCGGCGCGGGTTTTCGGGCCGCGGGCGCGACTCAGGACTCCATCCAAAGCACCACCGGAAGCAATGTCATTTTTTGAGCTGGCATTTTTTCGAGCCTTGCTCTGACGTGATCCGGCTTTACCTTTGACTTTATTTTCATCCGACTTTTCAGCTTCGGCTGCTTCCGCTGTCGGTTTGGCCGGAGCACCTGCCACAGGTTTGGCAGGTGCCGCAGGAGCACCCGCAATACCTGGTGCGCCGGGCGCACCCGGAGCACCCGCTGCAACGCCAGCAAAGACTCCGGTTTCAACGCCGCCTTCAATGTCGGTCACAGCTTCCGTGATGGGGTTGCGCGTTTTTTCCAGCACAAAGTTTTGACGATTCAATCCGCCGCCGCCAAGTGGAGTGCGAACCAGACGAGTCCAACTGCGATGTGCTTTAAGCTTGCTATCCAGCAAACCATAGCCGCGCGGGACGGTGAATGGATCAAGGGTCAGCGAGGTTGCACCTTCTTCAATGGAAGGGAAGTTATACATTCCCTTGGAATCAGTGATAACTGAAGTACCATTGTTAAGATACACGCGAACACCCGCGACAGGGCGATCACATTTTTCGAATAATCCGTTCCCGTTCGTGTCTTCAAAGACGCGCCCGATGATGATCTGACGCATTGAGAACTGCCCCATTCCAACTAAGACGGGAGCTTTTACGGCTGGTGTCGTGATGGGATCACCGTTAGGATAAACTCCTGTCGCTACCACCGAATTGACTTGTTCCCCTTGTTTGGCATTAGCACCGACGCGCAAGCGATAGGTGACGGTGACTCTGCCGCCGCCCGCTAAATCTCCAATATTAAAAACCATCTGATTGTTGGACACAGTCGGCTCGATAGCAAAGGCAGGTGTGCCATCAACTTGTACCCGCGCTGTACCGGGGACATAGCTAAAAGAGAGCGGTAAAGTGTCTCTCAATTGAACGGCAGTGAATTTCTGCGCCGTAGAATTTTGTGCTTCGAGACGATACGAAATCATTTCGCCAATTTCTGCTCGCTGCTTATCAGCGACTTTCGTCAACTGCAAGGTAGTTGTCTCAAACATTGGGATATTCAAAACCACTGCGGCAATATCGAAGAGGGAAACATTTGTATTTGAAAGTTTGAAGCTGCCAGCCTGTGAAATCGGCTGTCCGTCGGCTGAAATTACATCAACGGTGTAAAGATCAGGATTGGTTGGGCTGGGCTGAATTTTTATTTCAACCAGACGCGAACGATAGCCTTGTGCTGCGACATTGACGAAATACGTGACAGGCGCACCGGGGGCACCGACCTGATTGGCTCCCAGGGTAAAACTGAAGTGACCCTGAGCATCAGTCGTGAACGGATTACTATTCGTCGGGTTCGGATCAAATCCACCTGTCGGAACAGGTAATAAATTCAGTCCATCTTTGTCTGTGGTCAAAGTGACTTTCGCATTGGGGATCGGTACCGAGCCATTGCTGTATCCGGCATAAACTGTTCCCACCGGATTAATCACGACTTTGGTTTTTGAGGTTTTTATGGCAGTTCCGATGTTATCGCCAGAGACTTGCGCCGTATTAATAATCCCCACTCCGGGAATAACGTTGTCATTCAGCTTCGCCTGAAAAGTGACAGAAACAATTTGATCTGGATCAACTTTCGCTAATTTGATCTCAAGGCGACGACCATTAATAATCTGGCCTTCGTCAGTATCGCTGATATCGGTCAGTGAAGTTGTTCCCAGTTTCAGTGTTCCCGACACATAATCAATTTGAGCCGGAAGATCATCAGACAATAAAATATTAATCGCTGGAACCTGACCACGATTTCGGAAACTGATGGAATAGGTCACGACACTACCCGCCGTAGAAGTAAATTGATCCTTGTTTTCGACTAATTTAATTGGCGGTAAAGAAGGATTAGCGGGGTCCGTAATTCTCGCTGGCTCTCCGGTTTTGCTGATGATGGTTCCGTCGTCTTTTTGTGGGCCATTGTTGCTGGGCGCGTTTGTTTTGACAGTAATCCCAATCGTGACAGGATCATCTTTAGCGACGTTGCCTGTGTCAATGACGGCGAGAATTCCAATACATTCACCGGGAGGAATTGTCGGGCTGGCAGTTTGATTCAACGTGATGGCAAGATCCGCTGGAGTTACTGTCCCGCTGCCGTCAATGTCCCAATACATCGCAACCAATGAAGAAGGCGTAGAAACTGTACTACGGGTGAGGGTAAAGGTATCAGGCGTATTTCCGATGTTGCAGGCGCGGAACACACGTGTCACGGTCTCATTTGCTAAAACTACCCCGGAAGATTGTGGATCATCTGGAGTGACAACGATTCCAGTAATCGCCACAACTGTAATTGAGACGATGGGAGAAGAAATCACAAAGTCTTTGCCGCTTGGATCTTGATAGCTTGCGCGGGCCTGGTTTTTGATGACGACTCCGGCGGAGATGCCACCTGTGACGGGAGTTGCTTCCTTTTGTGCGATGGCTGAAGTCGCACCGGCTGCAATTAAGACCGCAAAGATGAGGTAGGTGTTAATAAGTCTAAGCATAAAATGTGCCGAACCCTTCTTCTCTAGTTTGTAAATCAATCGTAAGTCAGTAGTTTCAAATCAATGAATTCGGGAACCGGAATTCTGGGTTGCTGAAATAAACGCTTCAGTGTGACGCTTCGGGTGGCAATCGGGTGGCTGAGATAGATTGCGGAAGCGTACGTGTTTAAGCGAAAGTTTCAAGCTTTGGTTATTAAGAGAAAGCAGGTTGGCTCAGGCGAGCCAACCTGCTTTCTGAGCAATGATCAAAATTAAGGTTTGATCTTACGGGTGAAAGTCAGTGTTCCGACTTTGGTTCCAGCTAATGTTCCAATGCTGGCAACGTATTTGGCTTGCGCCACTGCACCTGTGCTGGCGCTAACGACCGGCACTACTACCGTTCCATCATTGTTGGCAGCTTCACCTGCCACGTAGTTGGTGGCTCCGGCCCAGTTATTAGCACCGGCATCACCATCTTCAGTGATGACGACTAATTGCGCAGGAAGATCAACGCTGCCTGATCCTGTCGGAGCAGCCGAAACGTTGGTGGCAGTCACGGTGTACTGAATGTCAGCGCCTGGAACCGGATCAGTCGCTGCACCAACGCCAGTGGCGTTGACAACGGTAGCTGTTTTCAAGAGCCTCAGATAACCGGGGAACAGACGATCAATCGTGTTATTGGTAATCAATGGATCCATTACTGAACAGACCGTGATGACGGTGTCATAACCAGCTTCGGTAACAACTCCGGTAGGAAGTGTGACGCGAACCTTATAGTTCAGACTTGAACCCGCTGCGACCGCCGCAGTGGTGACCATTGGTGTCGCAGTTGGTGCACCGGCTAAAACAACAGTCGTGTAAGTTGCACCGCCATCAATGCTGATTTCGACGGTTGATCCGGCTGGATAAGTACCAGCACCAGTGGCAGGTTTAATCGTGAATGTTTCCGGGCCGTTGCCAGAGTTCTTCAAAGTATTATCGAAGACAGTTGGAGTCGTCGGAGCATTTGGATCAACCGCTTTATTGGTGTAATCCGTATTCAGGTTCGCTGGCGCAGCACCTGGACCTGTGGCGTTTGGCGCACCATTTGGACCATTCTGAACCATTGGCACGTTGCTGACATTTAGTACTACCGCACCCTTGGCTTCTTTTTCAGGGCCGGTGATCGTAATGCCTCCCGGTGCGCTGGTCGAAACTTCATGTATCGACGAATCCTTAGTTTGGTTGTCAAACCCAGTGCCTGTGGTGGTATCGCCGAGTGAAACGGTGAGGGCTGCACCTGCAATGGCGGCTGTGTCAACTGTGACAGTGACGACAACCTTTTTGGTTGCGCCCTGGGCAATCAATTGATCTACTGCGGCGGCATTGCCCAGGATGTCAATGTCGCCAGCACCAAATGTGCCGTTGCCATCGTTATCAATGAACGCTGAGGCTACGGTTCCAGGCCCGCTGAGCTGAACACTTGCACCACTTGGCAGGAAGTGAGCGTTGTTCGAGAAGTTGCCCAGATTGTTGACATCGAATGTAAAGGTTGCCGTTGAACCGGGTGCCGGTGTTGGCGCACCAGTAGCAGGTGCTGTCTGATCCGGTGTGATCGACAAGCCGGCGACATACGCGACAGTGGTGACGACTTCATTCGATGTCGTGTTGTACTTTAATGGAGTTAACGGATCGTCTGTATAGGTCGCGGACGCTTTGTTTTTGATTTGTGTTCCGCCAGCGGTTGCAGTTGATTGTGCAAGTGCGGAAGTAGCTAACGAGGCGAGGACAACAGCGCCGATCAGCACCTTTCCCCAAATATTAATTTTGCTCTTCATCTATACTCCTGATTGAGTTCTGAAGTTGATATTTATAGCTAGGCGGATTTTTAGTAATCCGCCAGCCTCCTACGGCGAGAAAAGGCACTATCCACAGGGGATGCACCGAAGTAGCGTTGTGAGAACAACTGCCACTGATTGGGCTTCAAGCCGGGTCAATTACTTGACGCGAACTTTGTATGAAGCCGAAAATTGCTTACCTTCAGTAAGCGGGTCATTCCATTCGTAGCGAATCCGGGTGTACATAGAAACGGGTGCTGCTACTTTTTTGGTTGAGCCGTCAGGTTGCTTTTGGTCAATCATTGGCTTTTCATCGAAGGTTTTACCGTCATCAATGCTGTAAACGATTTTGACACTGCCTTCTGCTTTGGCACTGCTGGCAACGTAGGCTGTCCCGGTCGGAATTTCACCAACGGTTTTGTAATTTTGGGCGGGAGTCGTTCCCGCATTCATGGAGGTGATCGTCCAGTTCAAAACTTCGCCGGGGTTCAGGTTGCCGGCTTTTTCAACATCGACAGGTTTGTTTTCGCGGGTCACTGTTCCCAGTAAGGAAATTTTGACATCCGGGCGAACGAGCGTAGCGATGGCGTTAGCAATCGAATTGCGTTGTGCAAAAGCACTGCCAGCGACAACGAATAACGCGATTAAAGTGATCGAAGATAATTGTGATTTAAGGTTTTTCATGGGCTTCAGTCCTTGAGGTTGAGTTATAAATTTTCATCGGCGCATCCGCGTTGGATTTGCCCGTTAGGTGGGGGGCTGACTAGCGCTTGTGCAGTGTTGGCACAGCGGCTCGATATAAGTCTTACAACTTCTGTGCCATACTTTTGAGGCAGTCTGTGACGTGGCTAACTTGCCAAATGAATGAATTTGCAGGATTCGAGTGAAATCTGGTCAAATTGCTGAAGTGACGGAATTCGGCAAAAACGGCTGACAGTAATTGTTGCGGTCAGGCTTTCTCAAAGTTGGAAGTACTCGCCTTTATGAAAGCTTACCCGTATAATCATTTGTTCCTGATAACTTTGAATTTAATGATGTTTTGCTTCACATGAATTTTTTTCTTTCTTCTATTTTCTGCCTGTTTTTTACTCCGTTTTCTTCTTCCTCAGAACTTGAGGTGCTGATCCAGAATCTTCAGAATAAATATGCCAGGCTAGCAACTCTCAGTGCTGATTTTACGCAGAGCTATACCGCTCCAAATGTGCGATCTCGTCGTGAGTCCGGTCGGTTGCAGCTCAAAAAGCCGGGTAAAATGCGATGGGATTATGTCGCGCCAGAGGCGAAGCAATATGTGGCAGATGGAAAATTTGTGTATGAATATCTTCCTGCTGATCGAATTGTGACGCGCACTTCGGCAAATAATCTGAACGATTGGCGCACTCCGTTTTTATTTTTGCTGGGACGCGGGAATTTACGGCGCGATTTTTCCCGGATTGAATTTTCGAGTGAAGCTCCGGTCAGGGCTGGTCATCGTGTGCTGCGACTGATTCCCAAACGAAGCTCAGACATTCTCGAAGTTATCCTCGAAGTCGAACCCGGAAGCTGGCAATTGTCACGACTGTCATTTCTAAAATCAGGTCAGTCCCGGATAGATTTTTTGCTCAGCAATGTGCAGGAAAATATTGCTCTTCCTGAGACAAATTTTTCATTCAAAATACCAGGTGGTGTAACGCTGAAACAGTATTGATAATTCCTTTACTCCTATGATTTCAAAACAAAAACTCCATATTTTTTCTGATTTTGACGGGACGATTACGAATACTGATTCGCTGGTTTTTCTGACGCGAATGTTAGGCGCAGGAGAATCCGCCATTATCGAAATCGGTCAGCAGCTCCGTGCGAATACAATGACTTTACGCGCAGGAATAAGCGCTGAAATGGGCAGTATTCGTGCCTCTTTTGAGGAAGCCAGAGATTTGCTCTTGAAGCAGGTTAAGGTTGATCCCGACTTCAAAAAATTTGTCGAATGGTGCGATGAGAGCCAAATCCCCGTGACGGTTTTAAGTGCAGGGTTTCATGAATTCATTGATTTGTTTTTGACATCAGAGGAATATCCGACTTTGGAAATTCTGGCGAGCCGGATCAACCCGCAACCAACTGGATGGGAATGTATTTTTCGAGATGATTCAGATTACGGCAACGACAAGGCCGCTGCGATTCAGCGGGCGCGAGCCAGCGGCTATCACACGATTTTTCTCGGTGACGGGCTGAGTGATCGCGCTGCTGCTGAAGTTGCAGATGTTGTTTTTGCGAAGCGATCTTTAGCTGAACATTGCCGGGTGAATTCGATTCCATTTACTGAATTCCAAACGTTTGCTGAAGTCCTCGCCATACTGGTGCGCCAGCATCTTGCTGGCAAGGCTTTGCGCAGCTAAGTGCCAGCAAGATGCTGGCGTACCTGTAATTTATGAACTTAATTATCAGCTCAGAAACGGAGCAACGGGAATTAGCCGCAAAGCGGGCCGAATTACAAAAGCTTGAAGATGCGTTGGCCGTCTGCGAAACAGAATTGTCGGTCGTGCAATCGGCGGTGCGGGAATTCGAAATCACGTATCTTGAAACGATTGGTCAAAAGCTTGATGAGCTGGCAGTTATCGAAAAACAAATTCAGATCGTCATGGGCGAACGCGAAACCGAAGACGATTACACGATCAGTAACGACCTCGAATGTGGACAAACAAAGTTTCATGCTTCGGAAAATTTGAAAAAACTTTACCGCGAAGTTGCGCGACTTTGTCATCCTGATTTAGCTGGCAATGAAGATGATCGGGAGCTGCGACATCGTTTGATGATTGCGGCGAATCAGGCCTATGAAAATGGCAGCGAAGAATATTTGCAAGCCATGCTCAGCACTGAAGCCAGCTTCGTTGAACTGGCACGGCAAAGCTTACGCGCCAGTGATTATGCACAGGTGATCCGCGCGATTCGCATTACGCAGGAGCGTCACACCGAAGTCGCCGCAGAAATTATTCGCGTGAAAAATTCCGAGCTGTACCGCCTGCACCAACGCGCCCTGAAAGCCGAAGCGATAGGTCATAATTTCCTCCAGGAATTAGTTGAGCAAGTTGAGCGTCAAATCCGCAAAGCGAACAATCGGCTGGCGACTTTAAGCGCGGATTTGGCAATGATGCGCGCTCCGGTCTAAAATGAAGTACGATTTCGGAATTGGAAAGCCCGTCACTTTTGACTACAATATGATGACAGGAGGAGTAAATTTATGAGTGCAGTCTTAACACCATCCACCGCACCACGGAAAACCGACGAAGGGTGGATTATTGATACTCCGCATGGCTCAATTGGTGTTTTATATCCGAGTAGAAACGGCATCAGTATGGAAATTCTCCCACCGCCTACACCAGAGTTAGTATCTTCAGTTTTAGAAACTTGTGAAGAGTTTCGAGATGCGTTTGACGTGATGAAAAGGCTTGGAGATTAAGAAGTTATTTGGCAATTCTTATTTGCCGCAGAGCTACAGAAAGATGGTAGTCAGATGTAATAAGCAGCTAGGCAATAATTATCCGGTGATTTCATTTTCCATCTATGAGTTTCCATTTTTCATTCCGATGGCAGCGACTTGGGCAATGACAATTGACAAATCATCAATGGAAAATGAAAGCTTTAAGGTTGGTTTTCCCGCACCTGAACTTAAATTTAAATCATGAAAAATTATTACCTCGGCATTGATCTCGGCGGCACCAATATCAAAGCCGCATTAGTCAACACGCTGACCGGAGAAATCAGCGGGACGACTTCCATTCCGACACAGTCGCGTGAAGGCTCCGATGCCGTCATTGCGAATATGGGAAAGCTGGTTGAAAGCATCGTCGCTGCCAGCGGAATCGCACCGGAAAATATTGGCGGGATTGGCATTGGCGTCCCCGGTGAAATTGATATGGAGCGGGGCGTGACTCTGTTCCTGACGAATCTGCCTGGGCAATGGCGCAATGTGGCGCTGGCTGAAAAATTGAAGGCACTCACGGGTTTTGATGTCAGGTTGATTAATGATGCTCGTGCGATGACGTTTGCCGAGTGGAAATTCGGTGCCGGCAAAGGCGTTGAGACAGCGGCTTTTTATACGCTCGGCACTGGGATTGGCGGCGGCTTAATCATTAACAATAAATTACATCTTGGGATTGGCGGCGCCGCCGGAGAACTCGGTCACGTCATCGTAGATTTGTACGGCGATGCCTGCGGTTGCGGCAGCCGTGGCTGTGTCGAATCCTACGCTTCCGGGCCGGCGATTGCGGCGATGGGAATGAAAGCTGTGGTGCAGGGATTGACGACGAGTCTGGCGGAACTGTGCGGCGATGATCTGAATAAAATTACGCCGGAACTGGTCTGTCAGGCGGCATTGGCAGGGGACGCTATCGCCAAAGAGATTTACGAACGTGCCGGACGCTACATCGGCATCGGAGTTGCCAGCATTATCACTGCCATTAATCCGCGTCGCGTCGTTTTTGGTGGAGGAGTCGCAGCGGCAGGCGAACTGATCCTTGACCCGATTCGCCGCACCGTCCACTCACGGGTGACTTTGATTAATGTTCATGAGGTTCATATTGTGCTGGCGATGCTGGGAAATAATGCCGGATTGGTCGGCGCGGCAACGTGGGCGAGCCAGACCTGAAGAATTTGTTTTGCGGAGAATCTTTCTTATGGTACTTAGTACTCTTTAGGAGGGGATTTGATGCAAGCCATGGTCGGAGCCGAAACAAGACAAGTTGATGTATTATTAGTAGATGACGACAAAACCGGATTGATGATCCTGACCCGCAGCCTGGAGCGTGCTAATTTTAGCGTCGCCGCCGTTGAAAGTGCGAATCGAGCCTTAGATTTGCTGACCTCCGAAATTAAACCTGAAGTTATTATTGCCGACATCAGTATGCCTGAGATGGACGGTTATGAATTCTATCGTCAGGTTCGGGCGAAAGGGCTTTCGGATACGCCTTTCATTTTTTGTTCAGGTCGGGACGGCGCCCTTGATCGCGTCCTGGGTTTGCGGATGGGAGCCGATGATTATCTGGTGAAGCCAATTGTCCCTGAAGAAGTCGTCTTAAAAGTCCGGCTTCAATTGACCAAAATTCAATACTTGAGAGCGCTCAAAACGGCGCTGGTCAATAAGGACTCTTCGGTCATTATGAGTGGGAATTTTGGTGGCATCAGCGTCATTGATGTTTTACAAACGGCGCGGATGCTGGGGAATGGCGACTATGCCGTTCACCTGACAACTGAAGAAGATAGCGGCGGAGTCTATTTAAAAAATGGTCAGGTTTTACACGCCGAAACAGGTTGGGCGGTTGGCGCAAAAGCTTTTTCTCGTTTACTAACTTGGGAAAGAGGCGGCTTTGTCATTGAGTATAAGCACTTCGATGATGAACGGACGATGGTCGGTGGCTTGGAAGAATTGATGCTGGATCATCTGACGCAAATTGATGAAGTCCGTCAGTTGCGAAGTGAGATTGAGTATCATGGTAAAAAGTTTATTTGCAGCTCTTATCCCGAACCGATCAACGAAGCTGAGACGCATATTTGCAAAATGCTGCAATCACCGTTGACACTTGATAAACTTTTTGATGACTCAAAAATGAATGACCGTGCTATCGCCGAAGCTTTATTACAGCTCGTTAAAAGCGGTGGCGTAATTGCCATTTCAGAAAGCTAAATGCAGAAGCCCGCACGAAGTAAGGGCGCTTTCACATTATGAAAACACGCCCTTACTTCGTGCGGGCTTCTGTATTTTATTACTTTGAAATCCCTATCTGTCCCAACGCAAAAGCATAATCAAAAGCCGTATCCTTCAAGCGATCATATCTGCCCGAAGCTCCGCCGTGTCCGCCTGGTTCAAGCTTGGTTTTGAAGAGCACCAGATTTTTATCCGTTTTCATCGCGCGTAATTTGGCGACGTATTTCGCTGGTTCCCAGTACATGACCTGACTGTCATTGAGCGAAGTTCGCACCAGCATCGTCGGGTAAGTTTTCGCTTCGATATTTTCGTAGGGCGAATAGGATTTCATATAATCGTATGCGGGTTTTTCGTTCGGATTTCCCCATTCCAGATATTCGCCCACCGTCAACGGCAGCGTAGAATCAAGCATCGTATTCATCACATCCACGAACGGAACATACGTCATGACAGCCTTAAAAATATCGGGGCGCATATTTGCGACGGCTCCCATTAACAAGCCTCCGGCACTGCCTCCGGTGATGATGAGCTTATCTTTGCTCGTATAATTTTCTTTGATGAGGTGTTCACTGCACGCAATAAAATCAGTGAACGTATTTTTCTTGACCATCATTTTTCCGGCATCGTGCCAGGGTTTGCCGAGGTCGCCGCCGCCGCGAATATGCGCAACTCCGAAGATAAATCCGCGCTCCAGCAAGCTCACGCGATTCGAGGAAAAATCTACGTCGTTGCTGATGCCGTACGATCCATAGCCTTTCAAAAGTATGGGATTTGAACCATCACGCTTCATTCCTTTTTTATAAACAATTGAAATCGGAACCTTTGTGCCGTCGCTGGCGGTGGCGTGAATTCGTTCGGTTTGATAAAGGGATTTATCGTAGCCGCCCAGGACTTCCATGGCTTTCAATAGCTTGCTTTTACGGGATTTCAGGTCGTATTCAAACACGGAATTCGGCGTCACAAACGACAAATATCCATAGCGAAATTTAGTGGTTTCGAATTCAGCATTGGCGCTTCCGAACAATGAATACACGGGTTCCGGGAAGCCGATGAAGTGTGATTCATTCGTTTTCAGATTCACAACTTTCAGCGTATTCAATCCATTTTCGCGTTCGTGGACGACGTAATTATTTGCAAAAAAATCCGTGTCTTCAATCATCACCGCGTCACGATGCGGGATAATTTCTTTCCAGTTTTTCTTTGCCGGATCGGAGACCGGAGCGCTGACTAAGCGAAAATTTCTGCCTTTGTCATTTGTCCGAATATAAAATAAATCGCCGTGGTGATCGGGATAATATTCATGATCGTTTTCACGTGGAAGCATAATTTTTAATGCTTCGCCAGGCTGGTTTGCCGGAAGGTAGCGGAATTCAGAAGTGGTTGCGCTGCTGATTTCCAGAAAGATAAATCCCTTGCTGCGCGTACGACTGGAGCCAACGCGGTACAGCTCATCTTTTTCCTCGTACAGTAATTCTGTTTTTCCTCCGAGCGTTTGCCGATAGAATTTGTCGGAACGTTTCGTCGTTGCATCTTCCGTGCAATAGAACAGCGTTTTGTTATCCGTCGCCCACGAAAGCGAAGTCACACGCTCGGCAGTGTCCGGCAGCTCCTGTCCCGTGCGTAAATCTTTGATGTGTAATTTGTATTGGCGAAAGCCTGAATCGTCGGTGGTGTACGCCAGCAGATTGCTGTCATCGCTCACATTAAAAGCCGCGATAGACAGGAATGGCTTGCCTTTCGCCATTTCGTTCATGTCCAGCAGGATTTCTTCTTTGGCTTTGAGGCTCCCTTTTTTACGGCAATAAATCGGATATTGCTGACCTTGTTCGGTGCGCGTGTAATACCAATAGCCGCCTTTGGGATAAGGCACACTCAGGTCGGTTTCTTTAATTCTTCGCAGCATTTCCTGATAAAGCGCGGTCTGAAATTGTTCAGTCGGCTTCATGATGGCCGCCGTATATTCATTTTCAGCTTTCAGATAATCAATGACTTCAGGGTTCGATTTTTCACGTAACCAAAAATAATTATCAACTAACGTATCGCCGTGAATGGTCGTTGTTTTCGGTTGTTTCTTCGCTACTGGTGGAGTCTGAGACATAGTTTGATGTATTCCTGTGAACAATAAAATTATTAATAAGAGGGCAATTTGATGAGCTTTCATGAGTTCTCCCGAAGTTTAGGTTACTGGTGGAGCAACGAGACGAAGATAGTAACTCTGATTGTGAATCTTGCCCAGTCGAAATGAAAAACGGTACAGTACGAGGAGCGATAGCGACTTGGTAACTATGACGATTTACCAAGTCGCTATCGCTCCTCGTACTGTACCGTTTTTCTTCCTACCTCCTACCGACAAACCGGAACAGCGAGGGGGATGTCCAGCGTGACGGCTCCAGCTAAGGTCACTGCCTGCAAATTATTGCCGCCGTTGTAGGCATATTGCGATCTGACAGCGTTGAAATTAAATAAGACTCCGGTCAAACCAATGTTCGAATCAGCTCCGACTTTCATCCATCCGCTTTGGCCTGAGGGAATAAAGAGGTCTAATTTTTTGGGACCGATGCGCGGGAAATTAGCTGAGAATGTATTCGATGACTGAGGCGTCGAAGCCGTGAAATTAAAATCCTCGGCGATTCGCCCGGCGTCATAGATTTTTCCTGAGACAGCTCCAATCGAAGGCGCACTGCTGATTAAATTTCCACCGACTCTATTCAATACCAGTATTGAATTATTCCCATCCTTGAGACTGGAAAGGTTGTCAATCGCCAATAAACGCGGCAATCGGCTATACGCTACCCCGTCAAAATTAATCGTGGCAGTCGTGCCTCCGACAGTGCAGGTGGCAGGCGTGGCGGCAATCGCTGAAACTGCTACCGCTGACAAGTTGGCACTGTGTCCGGTTGGTAATTTAACATACGCTCCGCCCATTAAAACATTCGCTTTAACGGGGCATCCAGTGATTTTATCAACCGCGACGGCAATGATGTATCCTGTCACCGATGGATCATATTCCGAAGCCAGAAAATTAATTGTCTGATTTGCTGCGAGGCAGAAAAAGACGATGGAAATATTGCCAGTCTGTCCATCAATTAACGACATTCGCACCGTTACTTCAGCGGTGTCACTGGTATTCGTTAATTTAATCTGGGTATTTTTGGAGGCGGGTTGCGAGACATCCGAGGTGTAATAATTGTAGATCAAAATTGAGCCGATCTTGTGGTCTCCAGCGGACGTGTCAACCGGAGACGGATTACAATCAGGGCTGTTGATGACATTAATTGACAGACTGGTCATGACGGATATGCCGTGACCATCGGTGACTTTCAGCGTGATTGAATTGTTGCCAACCGTCGCGCCACATGAGGCAGAAACTGGAGCTGAAATGGTTCCATTCGTATTCGTGATCGTACCAATTGTAATTCCGGCAGGAATCGTCATAGCTGTTACTGTAAGGTTCGCCGCAGGTGTTTCCGTATCAGAAACCGTGGCTATCGTCAGGCTGGTAGCCACGACGTTCTGCGTTGCCGAAATTCCCGTAGCCGCAGTAATCGTCGGAGCGGTATTGGCGGCTTGGGCGACCGCAAAAACTTGTCCGCCGAGGCTAATATTTCCAGTCCGGGCAGTTCCGTCACTGGCTGCAACTGTGAAGGAAACGGAGCCACTTCCTGATCCGGTATTGGCAGAAGTGACGGTCAGCCACGCAGTACTTGGAACGGCTGTCCAGGGGCATCCGGTTCCGGCGGTAATTGCAATCGTTCCAGTTCCGCCGCCAGCCCCAAAGTTTTGCGAAACTGGATTCAACATATAACTGCAACCCGCCCCCTGATTAATGGTGAAGGTTTGCCCTCCGGCTGTCATTGTTCCACTCCGCGCTATTCCGGTATTGGCAGCGACAGAAAAATTGACAGCACCATTTCCGTTGCCACTACCTTGTGTAACTGTAATCCAGATGTCGTTGGGTGTGGCATTCCAGGCACAGCCTGCTGGAGCGATCACCGTGAAACTTCCTACCCCGCCGCCAGCCGCAAAGCTTTGATTCGCCGCCCCAAGCGAATACGTGCAGGCGACAGGGGGAGACAGCGATCTTGTGCCGGCTACGCTGACGCTGATCCCATCGAAAGAGACTGAGCCAATGAATGTCTTGTTGCCGGTTTCTCCCGTTGGCGGTGTCACAACATACGTCAGACTGCGGGCTGTGTTATCGAAATATGGCCCCCATTTGACTTTATGATTATTGCTGTCAAAAGCTCCGCTGTTGTTAATGCCTGAGACTACCCAACCTGCTGGTACGGTGTCCTCGACCGCATAAACATTGGTACTGGCATCCGGTGTCACGCTGATAGTCACGGTGATTCCGACACCTGGCGTATAGTTTGCTGCGTTGAAACTGGCCACCGCCGTCCCGCTTACGAAAGCAGCAGGATTGGCTGCGAAAGCTGTCTCTGTCGCAGCCCCCGTTCCAAATCCTAATCCCGGCATGTAGCCCAGAGCTTGCAGCATTTTCAGAGGCATTGCTTCATTCGGTTGCAACATGCTGATACTGGCTCCTGCCACAAAAGGTGGAGTCCTGGAGGCGTCATAGTGATAAACCTCACCGAGCTTCCAAATTAATCCGGCATTGGTCACGTAATTGATGTCAATCGGATTGGGTGGGCGGCTCCAACTCGTGCCTGCTTTCCAGGCAGCTCCATAAGAGGTGAGTTCGTTGATCTCAATTCTCAGATTATTGTTCAGGTCCGATGGGTGAATGAGGCTGGCAGCGACAATTGTTGCCGTTCCGCAAATCGCGTTATTCGTGCCGTTGATGGAAACAGTTCCGCTGAAAGTTTTCTGTCCCGTCGTACCCGCTGGTGGCGTGACGGAATAGTTCAGCGTTCGCGCCGTAGCATCGAAGAACGGCCCCCATTTGACCTTGCCATTGACCGCATCAAATTGACCGCCGTTATCAATGCCTGAGACCGTCCACCCGGTCGGCGGCGTCTCTTCTACGGCATGCGATTGCGTGTTGACAGGAGGCGAAACTTGCACCGAAACTTGCAGGGCTTGACCGTTGGTGTACTCCGCTGGAAGCGTACGTTGTGTGATGCAGATAGCCTGTGGCGCGTCTTGCGTAATAGTGAAAGTTTGTCCGGCGACCGTCATCGTACCACTGCGATTCGCCCCCGTATTGGCTGCCACTGTGAAGTTGACTGCACCACTACCCGTACCGCTGCTACTGCCGACATTGATCGTAATCCAGTTGTCATTACTGATCGCTGCCCAGGTGCATCCGGTTCCGGCAGTAATCGCAATCACTGCGGCTCCTCCGCCAGCCACAAAATTTTGCGACAAGGGGCTGACTAAATAATTACAACCTGTGCCCTGATTAATCGTGAAAGTTTTTCCGGCAACGGTAATCGTGCCAGTTCGCGTCGCACCTGTATTTGCCAGCACCGAGTAATTGACAGTGCCATTACCAGTTCCTGACGCACCTGCTGTGATTGAAATAAATGCTGCATTACTGATCGCTGTCCAGGCGCATCCGGTCGGTGAGGTGACATTGATCGTTCCGGTATTGGCAGCAGCGGTAATCGTGATCGGTACATCATTTGTTGGAGAAGTTGTATAGGTACAAATTTGTGCGTCCTGATTAATCGTAAAAGTTTTTCCGGCAATGGTAATCGTGCCAGTTCGCGCCACGCCCGTATTTGCCAACACGGAATAACTGACAGTGCCATTTCCGCTTCCTGACGCACCTGCTGTGATGGAAATGAACGCTGGACTATTACTGACCGCAGTCCAGGCGCATCCGGTTGGCGATGTAACGCTGATTGTTCCGGTGTTGCTGGCTGCGGCAATCGTGATCGGCAGCTCTGGTGTAATCGTATAAGTACAAGGTATACCGTCCTGATTGAGCGTAAAGGTCCTGCCTTCGACTGTGATTGTTCCTGTCCGTGCGCCTCCGGCATTGGCGTCAAAAGTGAAATTCAGGGTTCCCGTACCTGTTCCGCTGGAAGTGGTATGAATCCAGGTCGCGGTTGTCGCCGCCGTCCAACGACAACCCGCCGTTGTTGTGACCGTGAAGCTCCCTTGTCCGGCTGCAAGAGTGACAGTTTGCGTGGATGCTCCCAGCGTGTAATTACAAGTGGCTGGCGTATACAATCCTAATTTTGAAATTTTCGCGCCATCCCAATCTCCGACAATCCTCCACCAGTTATTCATCAAATCAGTGTTCTCATGGAAGACCGCATTGTTGAGTCCGGGGATTGATTGCATCCAGTAAATATACCAATTCGTTTCAGCTTTAGTGGTTGTATCGGGTGGAATTCCATTCCACCCGAAATTTAACCCGCTCCACTCGGTACTGTCGATTAGAAGCGTTGATTGAGGCGGATCAATCGCATTCCAATCTTTGATGTCGCTTTGACCACTTGCCCCATCGAAGTTAAGTTCCATTGCGGTATTCGGTGGACGCGTCGCTTTACCGACGCGCCCGTAGTTATGTGTACCATTTGGAAGCACACCCGTCTCGTCGAATCCCACGAAAGAACGCACAAACATGGTTGTATCGCCATCATGATTTTTGTTGGCATAAGTGAACAGTGCTTCGAGCTGGCTGGCATGCGTACGCGCCGCGAGATTGAAGGGTTTCGCCAGATCAATGCCATAAATGGTGTAGGATTTATCATAAATCGGGAGGTCATCATTGCGTCGCGGATTGTTGGTGACATCTCCGGTCAATTGGCTGGACATATTGGCATCTTCAACTAATGGTTTTTCAAAAACGGTCGAATTGTAACTGTAAGACTCGATCCAAAATTCCTTGACGTTTTGCGTCTTAACCAAGTCTTCTGCCTTAATCCGTGCCAGAATTTGTTTATAATCAGGATAGTATGTGCCCGATGTCGAACCTTTTATCCCGTTCGGGATAGGTTCATAAATATTGATGATTTTGACAACTTCATAACCGAGCGAAGGCGTCGAAGCAGGCGTAATATAAGCGCGGAAGCGGCTCCCATTTTCCATCATGAATTTTAAATTTCGCTCTACTGAATACAAATTCGCTTTCACCGTCGTCAATGCTGTATTACTTCCGGCAATTGCGCTGTCAAGAATGGTGTCATTGGCGGCTGGTAAGTATCTGACAATGGCGACAGGAATTTTATTGATATAGCCTGTTGCCGGAATTGCCAGATCGCTCCCGATAGGTTCAGGGTCAGAAGGTTTGGCAGCACTGCGAACATTGATTGCAATTGAAATCTGACTCGTGTTGAAAGCGGTGGTAATGGTTACTATTCCGGTAGCGGGAGCCGTATCTGAAGCGGCATCTTTCGCTTTGATCCTTCCTGTCACAACATCCATTTCAGCGATATGAGCATTTGAGGTTGACCAGGTAGCAATCAACACTGGTAGCTTCAATATTCCCACATTAGTAGTAGCGTTAAAACGCAAATCCTTCCAATAACTCCAGCCCGGATATAATTCAATGGTGGTTGGGGCAGGTTGTAAAGTTGCAACGTCAACTAAAGCTGCGCTGACAACTGTGATACCGCTGATCATTCTGGTTGCAATTTCTTGAGAAGTTCGCGCCGCGTCACTTATTTTTACTTCATCAACGATGGCTTCAAGCGGGAAGCGGATGCCGTCTGCTCCAAGCTGAAAGCGGTTATTGGTAGCCTGATTAATGGTTGGTAAATTCCCCGTAAAATTACGGTCTGAAGCCAGCGAACCGTCAATATAAAGCCGGATAAATTTGCCAGTACTGCTCCAGGTAGCAGCGATATGATGCCACTCATCAACCCCCCAGGATTCAATCCCGGATTGAGCGTCTATTTCATTTGAGCCATTCTCGCTATTGCGGTTCAACGAGATTTTGAGATTCGTCCCTTCTTTGTATAGCAATATTCCGCCGGTGGCTCCGTATCTTAAAATGTTGCGGGTTGTTGTATCGGTTCCATTCCAGTTAGGTTTGATCCAAAGCTCAATTGAGCCTTCCAGATCAGTAATGTTGCCTTCACTCGCATAGTAAAGTCGCTCATTCCTTCCAAGGTAGACGCCTTGATTAACGATTCCAGTAGGGTAGGCCAAGCTCTTTGGATTCGAGCCGTTCAAGTCTGCTGTGGTTGGGATTTCACCAGCGTCTCCATTTGGCGAGTTATCAAACTGTAGGCGTAGTATCTCATTGGTCTGAGCCAGAACCGGAGGAGTCACTAGCTTCATGACGGAGTTCTTCGCTGAACTGGTCAGACCTGCGTAGGCTGCCAGGCAGCCGATAGCTAAAGAAATCAGGCATAGATAACGAAAGATTTTAGACAAAGATAGGGTAACGCTAGTCATTTCAGCTCCTGGAAATAGTAAAGTCGCAGCATCTCTCACAGTGCTGCCCGCTAGATATCTTCACGCGGGTGTCAGTCAGTCAGTAACGAAGGAGCTTAAACCGAAGATGATGCCGGGCATCAGAGGAATGAAGGCTTCGTGAGGTAGCTTATTAGGCTTAGTAAATTTTGAGGTAATACTCTTAGAATCTATGCTTGTGAAAAAGCCATGTCAAGCATAAAAATATAGTATTACCGCAGTGATCGTATTTTCTAGAAAATATACAATTCCAAGTCGAGGGGTTCTCGCTCCTCAAAAAAGTATCTTGAAATCGTAAGAAAGCAATTCCTTGTACGAATAGATGAGAACTTACCAGGCTATTTATTCGCAAATATTTTGCAGGGGAACTTTCGCCAAGACCAGTGATGAAGATTCTCAGAAAGTGAAGCGAAAATCTCCTGGCAAGAAAGTTAAGTGACAAGTAATAGTCTTTCACATGCTAGTGACAGGAAATCATCCATTCTTTCGGTCAGAATAAATTTTTTTTGTAATCGCGGAAAATTGATACGGGAATCAAGCTACTTTTTCACGACCCGGAAGCTGTAATCATTAATCTCTTCGTAGTCGCTCCGTGAATTTTTGCCGGACAGGTTGATAATGTAATCTTCGGTTGCGAGAGCTTTGGCGGGAATCTGAATCGTCAGAAAATCACCTTGCGCGGTTGGCTTCAGGTTCATCAGTTTGTGACCGGAAACCGTTTCGAGCACGGCGCGGTACGCTGAATATTCGGGATTGCGCTCGTATTTCAGTTTCAGGGTGACGCTCGTTACCTGTGGTGCGATGATGATCTTGTTTGATGCTTCATTGGCTGTGTCATCGCGGAATTGCCCGGGGCTGAGGACGCTTAATACTGTTACTGATGATGGAATTTTTTTCTGGGTTGGTGCGATTGAATTCCCTTCAGAATTGGTTGCCGTTGGCGGTTTCTGCGGCGTTGTTGGCATCGGCGGTACTGGTATATTTGAAACTTGTACTTCGGCGATTGGTTGCTGCGGTATGCTGGCAATTGCTGGTGTTTGCCTGGCAGTGCGCCATGAATTTCCCGCGAACCAGACTCCGGTTATTGCTACGACGATAGCGATTGCAGCGAAGCCATAGCGCATCACAGGCTTTGGTAATGAGTTCAAAATTAATTGCCGGATGGTTGCCTTTTTCTGAGGGAAATACGGTACTGGCAGTGCCGCGATAGTTCGTTTTATCTCCTGTGCAATTTTCAGTTTTTGCCGACGCCGATCAGAGGTGAGGTAATCCGTCTCAAATTTTTGACGCTCAGATAAGGGTAAGATGTCGTCAACGTAATCGTCAATCAATTGATCTTCGACGGACTGGAGCTGGGCAAAGCTCTGGTTATCGGTGAAGAACTGTTCTTCAAATTGCGATTGCGCCGGTTCAGGCATTTTCCCTAATAAATACTGAATCATTTGTTGCCTACTGATGATTGGTGGAAAGTGATTATTTTTTCCGCTCATAAGTGTGTGTCGTGAACTGATGATTTCTTTCACTAAAATCTTAAAATATTTATTGGTACACGGGGAAGTTACAATCAGGCATCAAGAGTTTTTCAGATAGGCGGCAAATTCCACCGTCAGCCTTTGCCGTATCCGAAAGATTTTCAAGTAAAGCGCATTTTCTGAAATGCCCATTCTGGCGGCCATTTTCCGCCGATACTCGGCCTGCCCGGAGCCTGTTATTTGATAATATTCGCTCAATAATTGACGGGTTGATTCAGGCAAGTTCAGAACAGCTTGCCGCATATAATTCAGCCGTGTTGCTTCAGTAACGCTTTGTTTAATCTCTTGTTCGTGAGAGATTGACAACTTTAGTTCGACACTCGCAAGGATTTCATCAAGCGAGACGGTCATTGACTCACGACGTTCTTCGAGGCAGACAAAGCGAGCAATGGATAATGCAAAGGCATCAATATTTCGTATTTCTTCGCCGATAAGGATTTTCCGGGCCAACCGGTTGAATGTTTCATCCACCAGCGCTTCAGATGCTTGGTGCTGGCGTGCTTCAAAATAAAAACTTAATTTAAGGCGCAAAGCTTCATAGCTCGCCCCCGCTTGTTCCCGGTCAGGATTAAGCCGAGCCAGCAGCACGTCTAGTGTTTCTTTTGTCAGTACCCAACCGGGATTACTTTTGACCAAACCCTCAACCTTTCTCGATGCTCATTTCCATTCGCCTTGCAACGTAAATGCAGCCCAAAAACTCGGGTGCGCCCAGCGCTTCTGTTCTAACAATTCAACCTGTGCGGCACGCAGGGCTGCTGCCGCGCTGAGCTTTTCTTCACCCAACAGTTTCTGATAGAAAACTTTCATTAACTCGGCGGTTGCGCTGTCATTCACTTTCCACAAACTGGCGATAACGCGAGGTGCGCCAGCATACATAAATCCACGGGTCAGACCGATCAGGCCTTCGCCTTTAACTTCTTTACCAAGTCCGGTCTGGCACGCGCTCAACACCACAAGATCGGCCTTTAGCTTTAAGTTATAGATTTCGTGCAGTCGGAAAAATCCGTCCTGTGGCTGTCCTTTTTCGTTGACGAGTGAAAGCACCAGCCCTGATAAATCCGGGTGCGTACTATTGAGTATCCCGTGAGTAGCGAAATGTAGAATGCGATAATCGCTCAATTTTTCATTCAATGCATTTTCACGACTGGCAGCAAAATTGAGCGCAGTTTTGCGATTCGGGGCAGCCACCAGATTAATGATGGAGTCTGCTTCGCGCCGCGTAAAGGGCAAACGGCGCAAGCTACTACTATTTTCTCCGACATCTCGCAGGGCTTGATCCAAATCCGGGGAAGCCGAAAGACGACTCCTTTTTTGTCCGGGATTAAGTAAGCGGGAATCATCGGTAGTAAAAACAGGATCAGCAAAAACGGCGATAGTTTTGAGCGCAGGCTGACGCGTCTTCATTTCGCGTCGCAGCATGGCCAGCGAAGTCGCTGAAGGCAGGTTTACGATTTCGTGGTTGACGATGAGTGGTGATCGGGTGTTTTCACCGACCACTGGCAACTGACCCTCGACCACCATTTCCGGCAGCGCTCCAAACGGCACGTATTGCAGTGCGCCATCGGCCACAATCATCAACCGCTTGCCTGTTATTTCAGCGGCTGCGGGCCGGACGATCAGGCGGCTCAAAGCAGCGGCGACTTCAGTGGTTTCCTGATCCAACTGAATCAGCCATTTTTGTTTCGCAGTAAGGTTGGAAAAAACAGGCGGTTGCCCCTGCCGTTTGAGTAATTCGTGAAAGTGGCGCGCCGCCGCTTCGATGATGTCGCCTTTTGGCAATTCATAACTCTTCAGTCCGGTGTTTGAAACTGCCCAAAGATAGCTGCGATCCTTGCCGAGCGAATACGACAAAAGAAGCGTGTTTTCGTCCAGTAAAGTTTGCTGAATTTCTTTTACTGTGAGTGGTTGGGATGGTGATAGAGCAGCATATTGAGGGCTGCTGGCATTGAGGGCTGTGCGCATTTCCTGCAATTCAGCCGTGAGTGCCTGGATTTCCAGCTCTGCGGCCTGGAGCAATTCCGGCCTTGCTTTATTGCCGACCAGTTTGCGCTGATATTCCGCTTTGGCATTGAGCCGTTGTTGTAATTCCTGTTCACGTTTGAGCAGTTCCGGCGCGATCCCTTGTCTGAGCTGCCGACGAGTGTTGGCTAAAGTTTCGCTCAGGCTGCGGGCGTGTGCCATTTCGCTGGCTTGCAATGCTTCACCATCGTGACCCGCTACTGGTTCACGACGATGGAGTTGCATCAGCAGATCAACATAGAATTCATAATAATTCTTGACCGTCGCCAGATAAGAAGCGCGCAAATCTTCGCTGTCAACGGTGGCGCGGACAGCTTCCGTAATGGCTAAGGCCGCTTCCATTTGCTGCCGCGCCAGCTTGAAATTCTCAGCCGCACAATCAAGCTGTGCGAGGTTATAAAGTGTATTGGCTTCGCCTTCGCGGTCGTTGGTCGTCCGGCGCAAAGTTAAGGCACGATTGAAATATTCACGCGCTTGTCCCGCATCTTTGAGATCATCATAAGTTAATCCAAGATAATTCAGTGTGTTTCCTTCGCTGTATTTATCGCCGACTTCCTGCCACAAAACCTGCGCTTCGGAGTAATGATGCAAGGCGTTCTGAAACTGCCCTTGTAACGCATACACCGCACCAATATTGGTGAGTGTTTGCGCCTGCCCGCGACGATTGCCGAGGCTGCGTCGAATGATTAGCGCGGGCTGCAAAGATTCTAACGCCCGCTGATAATCGCCTTTAGATTTATAGAAATTGCCCAGACTACTTTGCACATTCGCTTCGGACAGACTCCTGGAATCGTGAAAATATTGCCGGGCTTTTTCCAAATAACTCGCTGCCTGCTGATAGTCGCCCAGCGAAGTATAAATTTCGCCCATTCGTGCATACGCCAGATGTTCGTTGGCCGTGTTATGCCCGATTTTGAAATGTTCCAGCGATTTTTTCAGATGATCTATCGCCTTCTGTTTTTCGCCGAGCGCAAGATAAATATTCGCCATACTGGAAAGTGCTACGCCCATTCCAATTGGCTTTTCCGCTGCAATCGCAGTGAAATGGTCATAGCAGGTGTATGACTGCTGATAATATTCCATCGCCTTCGTCAGTTCACCATACGCGCTATAAACGTGTCCGATGTTGGTCAGGCTCCAGCCCACCATATTTTCTCTTTTCTGCCTATCAAAGAGCGGTAAGGCTTCCAGATAATAATCAAGCGCACGCTGATAATCGCTACGCGCCGCATAAATTTGTCCAATGGGAAGTAATGATCCGGCAATGCGGGAAGGCACTCCAAGCTCGCGGAGAATAGCGAGTGCCTGCTTGAAATTTTCCAGTGCCGGATCAAATAGTTCTTTGGCTTTGTACGCTTCCGCCCTGAACGTCAAGGCGTTAGCTTCTAACTGGCGATCTCCTACAAAACGTGACAGATTGACCGCTTCGCTTGTGATAGTTACCAGTTCATTAAGCGAATCCGGTGTACCAGTTGATAGCAACGGCCAGAAAATTTTCCCTAGCAAGAGCAGTTTCGCATACGCTGAATCATGTGCATCAGGACGTGCAATCATATAGGCAGTCAATTCGTAAGAGCCAGTGGTAGTGTCCAAATCCTCTTCGCCCCTGATTGCCAATTGATATGCGCCGTCCCGGTCAATTTGAAAAAGCATCTGACCGTTGACAGGTAACTTGAAAAACTGAACTTCAAGCAATTGTTTCCCGTCAGCGGAAGACAGGTTCAGAATCGGGATAAAATTTTGACAGGTGACTCTGACCTTTAAGAGCTGCCCTTGACGCAATTGCAACTCGAACGAATGACGATCTGTGTGTCTGAGTTCACCTTTGATTGACTGATCGAATTCAAGCTTTCTGGCGGGATGATCGCTCGTTTGAGCAGTAACAGGAATCGCTGCAAAGACCATCAGCAGGCACTGCATAAGGAACAGGTAGCGAGATTGGACTGACATCGCAGTTTTAGATAAACGCTCGAATTGGATAAAGATACCAATCATAAAAAGATTGCCACTCTGGTACGCCAGCATCTTGCTGGCAGCTTTTCTTCAGAACGCTTTGCCGACAGATGCTGGCGCACCGATAGGAGAGCAGCGACGCTGTGTTTTTTCAATCCGCGTGGAACTCGTTTTTACTATACAAGGTAAGGATGCCCTGCATCCACCAAATAATACGCTTTGCCAAAAGACTTAATTCCCGTTCAGGAATGATGTAGCCTGAAAAAATATCCCGCATCGGAACGATGATTGTCATAAAAAATCTGTGACAGACATTTAGTTAACGATATGACCTGACGGTTGATTGCAGGTCGCACCCATCTGAAATTCGCTATAGTATGTGCCGAACGAAAATGCTGAAGTTGAAGTCAAAGCCGATTACTTATTCGGACAACCTGTCACGAGGCTCCGTCAAAGTCGTATGCGAAGCGGATCGCAGTTGGAATTACAAAGCCTCTTAGATTCAAGTAGCCTATTCCGCCCGCAAAATTCCCAACGGCTTCTTAATCATCACATCCCAACTCGAAATTACGCCAATCATCGCAACCAGAATCAAGGTCAGGATTACCCCCAATAAATTAATCAACGGCGCGAATGTCCATGCGATTTCCAGAGCGTATTTACTAACCGACCAGCTTAATAAAATCGCGGCGAGTGAGCCGATTGCTCCTGCCAGCAAGCCAATCACGCCGTACTCAATGAGCGTAATCAGCACAATCAATTTTCGCTTTGCACCCAATGTTTTCAGGATCGCAGATTCGTACAGGCGATGATATTTGGTCATCGCAATCGAACCGATCAGAATCAACAACCCACTCAGAAAAACAAAGCCTCCAACGAAGGTCACAGCAATGGTGACGGTGTTAATGACTTTACCTGCGGCTTCTAAAATATCGCGGACATCAATCACCGAAATATTCGAAAACTTATCCAACAGCGTCTTTTGAAAACTAACGCGAGCGGCTCCGGGCGGAGGAGCTTTGACCGCTGTAATTAACATTTGTTGCGGCAAATTATCCAATGTACCAGGACGAAAAACGATGAAAAATCCGAGCCGGACATTGCGCCAGTCTACGCGGCGAATGCTGGTGACTTTGGCAGTGAAGCGCGATCCTGCCAGATCAAAAGTCATCGAATCTCCGAGGTTGATTTTTAGTTCCTGATGGATCATTTCTTCGATGGAAATTTCAGGCTCAGCGGCAGGCGTATTATCCCAGAATTTTCCAGCGATTAGTTTTTCATTCGTATCAAGATAGTCACGGTATGTCATGACATAATCGCGTGAAATCATTCCGCGATTTTCGGATTTGTCATTGGAGTCAACATTGACGGGCTTGGCGTTGAGTTCGGCAATTCGTCCGCGCAAAGTCGGGATTAAGACGGGTTTGATTCCCAGCGATGTTTGAATCGTAGCGGCGACGGCTGCTTGGTCGTTTGGTTTGATGTCAATCAGGTACATATCCGCTGCGTCAGAGCCTAAATTTAAATTGAATTCTTCAAGTAAATTCGCTTGCAATAGGCGGACGGAAATGATGAAAAATGCTCCGAGTCCAACGGCTAATAAAATGACTTTGGTTTGATTGCCGGGGCGATACAGCGAATTAATTCCCTGTCGTAAAACAAAAGAATCCAGATGGCGAAAGCGTTGGACGAATTTGATGAGTAAGGCTCCCGCGCCATTTAAAATCAAGGTGGTCGCGCCAAGTCCAACCAGAAAAATTGCCCCGATTTTTAATGATCCGGCCTGCCATCCGGCGAGTGCAAGCAACGCCGCAAGCACGGAGCCGCCAACAATAATTGGCAACCAATCGAAGCTGGAAGTGATTACTTGAGCCGAAACATTTTTTCGGTTCCACCAGTTTTTTAGCTTTTCAAATAGTGTAGCAAAAAAAGATTTATGAACGACATCGGTGGCACGCAAAACGATGATCGGTTTGATATTTCGGATTTCAAGTAAAGGTAGTGCCGCAAAAAGAATTGCAATGAGCATTCCAATCGTAAAGCCTTGCGCGATGGCTCCCCAGGTCAATCCGATTTGAATGTCGGGCGGAATTTTATCGGCGAGATAACGCGGCAATAAGGTCAGTGTAAGCTTAGCGAGCGTTACGCCGAGGATGCTTCCGATTAATCCCAGCGCGAGAACCTGCACTAAATACGTTCCCAGTACGAGCGAATTTTTCCCGCCTAAACATTTCATGACCGCGACGGTTTTGATTTTTTGCTGAATGAAAACGCGGGTCACGCTGGAGATGCCGATGCCACCCAGCACCAAAATAATCAGTCCGATTAAGCTCAGGAAATTTTCGACCTGGGTGAAAGAATCCGCCACACGATTTTCAGCATCGCGGAACGAGCGGACGCTAATCAATGGATTTGTTTTCAAATCTTCTTTGAGGCGTTTCGTTAGATTTTCGGCTGCGCCTGCTTGGGTTTTGAGTTGTACTTTGTATCGCGCCCGCGCACTTGGCCCCGTCAATCCTGCTTCGACAATGTCGTCATAATTCGCAAAAATGCGCGGGCCAAGACTGAACCCCGTCAGTGTATTTCCCGGTTCACGTTCAATCGTGCCGCGAAGCTCAAATTCCAGCTTCCCGATTTTGACTTTATCGCCGATTTTGAGATTGAGCTGTTGCAGCAATTCCGGCTTGACAAGGATGCCGCGATCTTTCAGCAACACGTGATTGTAGGCTTGTCCATTGCTCAAAATCATTTCGCCGTAAAACGGAAAAGGGGATTGCACGGCACGCAGTTCGACCTGCTTCGACGCGACATCAGCATTGTTGAGCGGACGCAGCATCGTGGCTAATTCAATGGATTCGGCGTGTCCCAGGACTTCAGCAGATTGATAATATTTGGCGAGAATGGTTTTTGTTTCTTCATTCAGCGGAGTGCTGGACGTGACCTGCACATCAGCCGCGAGCAGCGTCTGTGCCTGACGCGAAACCGAAGTGCGAATGTTTTGCACGATAGATCGCAGGCTAATGATGGAGCCAACGCCGATAGCAATGCACAGGAAGAAAAAAAGTAGCCGATACCACGAAGCCCGAATTTCACGATACGCCATTCGCAAGATAAATTTCATAGATTTAATCATAACTGATCTGAAGGCGGAGCGCAGTAAATTTGGATTCGGTCTTTGTTTTTGGCAACAAGTTTCAAGTTGGAAAATGTTTTCAGCCCGAGAAGCGGGCGTCAGCATAAAGCCCAGGGTGGAGCGCGTTGCGTGCGGAACCCTGGGAACATTGGCGACGATGAACCAAGCCCGCAAACGCGGGCGACAGTTTTTGGATTACAAGCGAATGTCTGCAGCCCGCTCCGTGGGCTTGGTGATTCAATTTGATGCTTTCCTGGGGTTCCGGCTGTGCCTCTACCCCATAGGCATCAAGCTAAGAAAAGGAGAAACTCGGAATCTATTCTGTCAGAATGAGGTTGCGAAACCAAAAACACTGCCAGAAAGGAAGATTCCGA
>JAYVZE010000018.1:0-8700 GCA_043783625.1 Blastocatellia bacterium
GCTTGCACGATTTCGACCTCTACGATAATGTGCTGGAAGTCTGCGCAGGTCTCTGGAATTTCCAGCTATCTTATTGATTCTAAATGTCACAACAACTCTAATACAACAGTAGGTGCTTGGGTTTTCAAAACCTTAGCAAATGTTTCTTCCGATCTTAAAAATAGCATTTGGATACTAAGACCATTTTGGACTGTACAAAGCGGAAATACAAAAATAGGAGGCGAGGCCTCAAAGGCTATTGCATTAATTCACGAGTCTGTACACTTAACACGATTAGGCGATGATTTTTTCGGTGGGTCAAACAAGCTAAGCGATATTATTGTTAAGGCTTGTTATAGCAAACTAAGAGGAGTAAATGATTTAGCATTCGTTAACTAAAGATTCGGGAGTAATTAAATCATGTACTTACAAAGAAAACATACAGTCATCAAGGTTGTATTTTTACTTTTTGTCAATTTAGTGATGGGTTTCTCTACCCAAGCTACTAGCGCAAACTACCTGTTGTTAGAAAAACAACAGCGTTACGTGAATCAATTGACAATAGGTAAAGTCATTAGAATAAACGATCAAGAAATTTGGATAGAAAGCTTTGATAGTGTGAATTTTTCTAATCTGATAAAACTTACTATGGATGGAGGTAAAACCTGGGAAACTGTTTTTTCTGACCCTCATGTGCTTATTTTTGGTTTTAACGTATTTGGTAGCCGGGTTTGGGTTTATGGTGTTGATAGAGAAAAAAAAGATTCACTACTATTGAAAAGTAGTGATCATGGAAAAACCTGGGAAAAGCTAGATATAAAGTCGAAAGGCATCCTTGAACGGGGAGATTTTATTAGTGCAGATACAGGGTGGATATTCACGCAGTATGGGGACTTATTGCCTATTTACAATGCTATACCTGCCCCCATCGTCCCCGCAACAAGAGTTAGAAAGAAAGTAGAAATAATGGGAGTTCAGTCAGATCAGAGCGTTTGGTTCGCGACAGAAGAAGGGACTTTTTTCCAGTCTAAGGATAGTGGTCAAACTTGGCTTGAACGAACTGACATTGTTATGGTAATAAATAAATTTCAGAGCGGCGGAATTATTCAGCCTGTATCTATTAAATTTATTGATAATAACTACGGGTTTATTGCTGCAAAAATCGTAGTAAATGCAAAACACTATAAAGATAGACATGATATTGGGATAATATTGTCTACAAAAGACGGGGGAAAAAACTGGAAAGTAAGAAGAGTTACCGGGGCTGAAGGAATGGGGGTTTTGTCGGTAGTTTCTACGAAAGAATTTTGGGTCTTACCAACTACGAGTGCAATATCTCAAGTGTTACTTCATAGTTTAGATGGCGGAATCTCTTGGAGCAAAGTGAAGCTTCCTGAAAAATTTCAACATGTAACAAATCTAATATTTCATGATCCTAAAAATGGGATAATAATTGATTCGAATGGTACTTAGTCGAATGAATTATTTGTTACTCAGGATTCAGGGAAAAATTGGGACAAAGTTATTTATTATTAACACGTTGTAATAGCACAGTGCGGCTGGTTTTAGCTTTGACAACTTCGGGAATATGACGGCGGCGGGAGCGACGACGTATCAATGGGAGGCAGGTTTTAGGTGCGAGGTTTCGGGTGTCAGTAAGAAAAAATAGTAGCGCAAACTTTCTAGTGTGCCTGTTGCATCACGAACTATTTGCAAGCAATCTACTGCGATCTTGCTGGCTGCATTTTCCTAATAAATAATTTAGCGGCGACAGTCGCAAACTCGAAAGTTTGCGCTACTTCTGACGTTTCCTCCCGTTATTTTCCTTCCAGCTACCAACACCGGACAGCTTGAAAATATGTAGAAAATGTCAATCATTCTGTCGGCGGAACTTCGGCAAAGTGGTAAGAACATTTGCTCCTTTGCCCCCGTAGCCGTATCCTGCACAAATCATTGCATTGCTGTAAGTTAATCGAAAAGCGTACTAGACACGTCTCGTTTGCAGCTCATTCGGAATCGCAAACGAGACGTTGACGATACACTTTTTCTGATAACCTTTTTTCCGCCTGAAAAGCGGGCAGAAAATAAATGTCAATTCCGATTCTCTCAACCAAACTCGCAGTTCCCCCGAAGCGTTCGGATTGGGTTTTGCGTTCGCGTTTGATTAAGCGGTTAAATCAGGGAATCGGGCGGAAATTAACGCTCGTTTCGGCTCCGGCGGGATTCGGCAAGACTACGCTGATCGCTACCTGGTTGCACGGGTTAGAGTGCAAACATTCGCACAGCCCGCGCGTTGGGTGGCTCTCACTGGAAGACGAAGACAATGACCCGGTGCGGTTTCTCTCGCATTTTATTGCCGCGCTCCAAACGATTGATCCGGGCATCGGGTTAACGGCGCAATCATATTTAAAAACGCCGCGCACTCCCAAGCTCAATCATCTGATGACCTTGCTCATCAACGACCTCTCACAGCTTCCCGGTCAAAGCGTGTTGACGCTGGATGATTATCACGTCATTCATCATGCCGGGTTGCAAGCAGCGATAGCTTTTTTTCTGGATCATTTACCGGCGCAGTTTCATCTGGTGATTACCACTCGGGCTGATCCGGCACTTTCCCTGCCACGCCTGCGCGGACGGTGGGAAGTGATGGAAATCCGGCTGCAGGATTTACGCTTCACCCACGAAGAGACAACCTCTTTTCTCAAGCGAACAATGGGACTCGCGCTGCCTGAATCCGCCGCTCAGGCACTGGAAGATCATACCGAAGGATGGATTGCCGGGCTTCAGATGGCGGCACTTTCGTTGCGCGGTCGGGCGGCGTCTTCCGTGACTAATTACACGATTCTCGTCAAGGAACTTGAAGGCGGCGGACAACGCGACATTATTGATTATCTGGCGGCGGAAGTCCTGCAAATGCAATCCGCTGAAATTCGCCTGTTTCTGCAACAGACCGCGATCCTCGACCGCTTCAATGCTCCGTTGTGCGCGGCGGTGACGGGATGCGCAAACAGTCAGGAGCTGTTAGCTCATCTGGAAGCTGCGAATTTGTTCCTGATTCCGCTTGATAATCAACGTCAGTGGTATCGGTATCATCATCTCTTCGCCGATTTTCTCCGCGCCGAATTTTCCAGGCCCGGGCAAAGTGCGCTGCATCTCCGCGCCAGCCAATGGTACGAAGAAAACGGCTTCACACCGGAAGCCATCAAACACGCGCTGGTCGCCCGTGAATACGAAACAGCCGTTCGATTAATTCGGAGCCGGGTGGAAGATTCATGTCGCAATGGTGCTTACAATACATTGCTCAACTGGGTCAATGCGTTGCCCGAAGACCTCGTGCGCAGACATTCTGATTTGCTGGTTCATAAAGGCTGGATTTTGTACCTGCGCGGAGAAATCGTCACTGGAGAAGCGTATGCCGCACTCGCCGTCGAAAACGAGTCACCACAGGCATTGCCGCTCCATCGGGGAATGCTGCTGAGCTTTCGCGCCTTTCTCGCTTTCAATCGGGATGATCCGGCGCAGGCCGTCGGATTTGCCAATGAAGCTTTAAAGTTGCTGAGCGAAACAGAATCGTTTTATCGTACGACCGCGCTCAGCCATCTGGGACAATCTCAGCGGCTCACCGGTGATCGCCTGGCAGCCATTCAAACCTTGCGCGAAACCGTCGTGTTAGGTCAGCGATTAGAGCATCATCTGCCAGCCCTTGAAGCTCTGGGCTATCTGGCATTGTTATTATTTCAACAAGGAAATTTGCGGGAAGCCATTCAAGCCTGTGAACACGCGGCGCATCAGTATGTGGATGTCCGTGGACAGCCCTTGCCCGTTGCCGCGCTGATCTATGTTCCACTGGGCATGCTCTATTACGAAAAAAATGATCTGGAGCGAGCCTATCATTATCTGACGACGGGCATTACACTTTGTCAGCAAATGGGCATCGTGTATTACGCGCTGGTTGGACAGCGGACATTAGCTAAATTGCACTATGCGCAGGGAAACGTTGAGGCGATGTGGGACACGTTAGCTTCAGCGCGAGCGTTGGCAGTGAAATCCGAAAATCAGCGGCGCGTCCGCAAAGTAAATGCCTTGAAAGCGGATCTCGAATTAAGGCAGGGGTTAATTCCCGCCGCCATTCACACGCTGGCTGATTATGCACTCAAAAACAAAAGCCGCTCCGAACAGGAAAACCTAACGTCGGTCCGCCTTCTGATGGCGCAGGGTCAGACAGAAGCGGCGCAGAAAATATTGCAGCAGCTTGAGCAATCCGCCCGGCAACAGGGACGATTGGGCAGCCTGATTACAATTTTTTTACTACAGGCACTGTCGCAACAGTCGCTCCAGAATTCCGGGGCAGCGCAAGATTTCGTCGCACAAGCCATCAGTCTGGCAGCCCCGGAAGGTTATCGCCGCACCTTCCTTGATGAAGGAAGTGAAGTGGAATCACTGCTGCGAAAACAATCTCAGATTGCGCCTTCTTTCGTCGTCAGTATTCTGGAAGCCTTTTCCAAAAAAACTACCCGGGCGGCAACGGGTTTCAGTGCTCCAACCTTAGCAGTAAATTCTTCCACGCCGACCGCCTTGATTGAACCGCTCACAGCTACCCAATTGACAATTTTACGGCTGGTTGATGAGGGATTATCGAACCGTGAAATTGCCACGCGACTGGCCATCACGGAAGGCACGACCAAATGGCACCTGAATCAGTTGTATAGCAAGCTGTACGTGTCCAGCCGGACGCAGGCCATTGCGCAGGGACGGAATCTGAAACTGCTTTAATTTTTACGACTCACTGGAACTAAGTAGTCGGGTAATAATTTTATGGAGCTTTCATTTTTCATATTCCATTGGGGATTTTTCATTTTTCATTCCGCTGGCTGTAGCCTCAGCAATGACAAATGACAACTGACAACTCATCAATGGAAAATGAACTGATCGCAGAGTTTTCTTAACAGTTCACGCTACCGTTACTTCTCGAAATCTTCTCCCGTACCTAACTTTCGACAGGTGACAAACTTTTTCTCGACTGTTATTCATCCAACGTCCACTGAAGCATAATTTACATGTCCTTTTCCGCTGACCTGAGGAATGAGGATTGTGAGCTTTAGTCGTCCGCCGCAAGGCGTGACTGGATTCCAGATTTTCCGCTTCAAGACAAAACGAAAAAAACTTTACCAGCATGATTCAAGCGTCAAGTGCGCTCGCTTCACCCCTGAACAAAAATGGCTGTAATCGCTCGTACATCAACCCCGACGTTTACCGAAGGAGGCATCTTCCTATGCAGTTCCAACCCTCAAAAGTTTTATTTCTACTCTGCTTGTTATCCACTCTGGTGTGGGCGCAAAACGCTACCGGCTCTCTTAATGGCAGTGTGATTGATCCCACCGACGCAGTCGTCCCCAACGCGGTGGTCACGGCTACCAATAAAGCGACTGGCGCATCACGAACGTTCACGACCAACAATCAGGGAGCTTTCGCCTTTGAAAACATTTCTCCTGGTGAATATGACGTCAAAGTCACTGCTAACGGGTTCAAAACTCAGCTCCAGAAAATTGTTGTTCAGGTTGGAGCCACTTCGTCAAGTCAATTTACCATGATCATCGGAGCGGCAAGTGAAAGCATTGAAATCACCGGAACTGGCGCGCCAATTCTGAACACCTCGGATTCGGGTTTGGGCGGCACCGTCACGCAAAAACAAATTGAGAGCCTCCCGCTCAATGGTCGGAGCTTTCTTTCCGTAGCTGGATTAGAACCGGGCGTCACGGTCAATTATGCCGCAACTTCCGGCGTGCTCAACCAAAATGATTTTGTGCAGGTCGGAGTCGGTGGATCGCCTTCTTACATGACTACGATTTCAGTGGATGGGGCGCGGGTCAATGATCGCATCACGGGTGGGACATCACAGAACTTCTCTTCGGAAACGGTTCAGGAATTCCAGATCAGTACCGTTGGATTCGACCTCTCGACCGGAACAGTTTCGGCTGGTGCCATCAATGTCATCTCACGCGGTGGCAGCAATAGTTTTCATGGCAGCACTTTTCTTTACTTCCGCGATCACAATATGGCGGCTTTCGCGGGACTCCGGCGCCCCTGCACCGGAACCGCGACCGATAGCCCCCTATGCAGTAATACGGGAACCCGTAAACGCCTCGAAGACCCGTTCTTCGTCCGGCGACAATATGGCGGGACGCTGGGTGGCCCGCTCAAAAAGAATAAATTATTTTTCTTTTCGAACTACGAACACAACGATCAGGTCGGCGCTCAGCAGGTGAACTTTACCGATCCGGTGCTGTTTGGTCTCAACCACGTCGCTAAAGTTCCCTTCGATCAACATCTCGTCGGAACGCGAATTGATTATACTGTGAGTGAAAAACATACTGCCTTTTTGCGCGGCAATTTGGATAAAAACGATAGTGTTTCCGGCACCGGATTAGAATCAAACTGGATCGCGTCAAGTAACTTTTCCTATCAGGCGCAAATGGGTTTGACCAGTGTTTTCGGGCCAAAACTCGTGAATGATTTTCGCTTCTCTTATTCGTATTTCAGGAATCGCCTGTTCCCGCCATCGAAGGAAGTCTGCGAAAGTGTCGCGGGCGATCCGCGTTACTGTTTTGGCGTCGGCGGAACCCTGATTAGCCTCTTCGGTGGACTCTCCATCGGGAACAATGCCAATGTCCCACAGGATCGTCATCCACGCACCTATCAATTTACCGATAATATCAGCAAGACGGTTGGTTCTCATCGTCTGAAATTCGGTGGCAATCTGGAGCATATTTTTAGTACCGGAAGTTGGAGCCGAAACTTTGCGGGAACCTTTGGGACGTTCAGTCCAACCACGATTGCCGCTACGAATCCAACTCTTTTTGCAGCGTTACCTGCCAGCTTAAAGCCGGGCTATATCGGTCCCGTTGCCACGTTTGCAGAATTATTACAACTTCCCGTGACTGGTTCGCTCACCATTGGAATCGGCGATCCCGGCTCACCTGTCAAGCAGAATTTCAATTCGCTGGCACGAACCAATCACATTCGTTTTTACTTTCAGGACGGATGGCAGGTAAAACCTAAACTGACTGTTAATTACGGCATCGCCTGGTCCTGGGAAAGCAATATTGTTTTTCACGATAATGATCGTCCTCAATACCTGGCGCCACTAGGAATCAAGCTTGGCAAAATTCCCCAGGATTTGAACAATTTCGATCCAGCCTTAGGATTTGCGTGGGCAATGAATGAGAAGACGGTGATTCGTGGCAGTGCTTCGTTACATCACACTTCCGCCAATCGAAATTATCTGAGATTACAGGATCATATTTTAACCGGAGCTGCCGGGATCGGGCTGACTTCAGCCAGTTCTGCCGCTGTTCCAAATCCGAAATTCGGTCAGACGGGTCAGCCCGCAACCTTGACCTTTAACGCCACGACACCGGTAAATTATACGGCGCAAGAACTGATCAATTACCTGCCCACGTTGCGAACCTTTCTTGAAACTAATTCAAAATATAATGGCTCCGATCCGTCCATCCGCAACATCGAACTGCGCAAGCAGGCTCCGACTTATCTGACCGAAGCTATTTTTGATTCCGATTTTCGGACGCCTTACACCATTCACGTTAATGCCGGAATCCAGCGTCAACTCACGAAAACGCTGTCATTTTCTGCTGACTATGTGATGCGACGCGGCGTCAAGTTCGGAGCCAATGAAGGCTTCATGGATGACCGCAACCGCTGGAATCGTTTCAGCAGCTATACCATTCTCGGAGTTGAAACCGGGCCAATAGCCGGAGTCACCGCCGGAACCGCTAACCCTGTCCGCAATCCCGTACTGCCTGTTTGTACGGCAGCACAGGCAATTGATCCGAAAGCACAATGTTCGACCGGAATTATTTATTACGGCAGTCCGAGCATTCTTTCGCGCTATTCAGCGTTACAAGTCAAAGTTGACAAGCGCTTCTCACAAGGCTTTATGATTACCGGCGCGTATGCCTTACAGCGATATACCACGTATGCGCCGCTTAATGGTGCGACGCCAAACAGCTTCTCGGATTCTGCCCAGAATTTCGGCGTCAGTGGAGCCAGCCCGAAACAGCAATTTTCCTTCAGTGGAATTTGGGAATTACCGAAATTGACCAAAGGCGGAAGCGGTCTAAAAGCATTGGCAAACGGCTGGCAACTTTCGACGCTGTGGCAAATGACCAGCCGGAGCGTCAACACCGTTCAGGTCGGAACTTTCGACACGGATGGCGATGGAGCTTTTGCATTCTTACTACCTGGCACTGGAATTAACTCTTTCGGTCGCGGGCAGAGTGCTTACGACATCAGCCAGACTGTTGATGCTTATAACGCAAAATTCGCGGCTCCGAGAACTGCCCTGCTGTCACAGATTGGTCGTGCCAATCGTGATAGTACTGGTGCGGCTTATCCCTACATTGTACTGCCGGACAAATTTTCTTCGGGTGACAGTTTTCTCACGCATGACCTGCGTCTGACGCGCACGATTTCATTTAAGGAAAAAGCGAAACTGACGCTGATTGCGGAAGGATTTAATCTCTTCAACATCGCCAATCTGACTGGATTTTCAGGGTCATTGGCGAGTGCGGCGTATATTCGTCCCACCGCAACAGTGGCAGGACGAAATAACCCGAACAACCTTTTCGGACAAGCGACTTCACGCGTGAGTCCGATCTTTGGAACCGGCGGGCCGCGGGCTTTCCAGTTTGCAGCTAGGCTCAG
>JAYVZE010000019.1:0-47346 GCA_043783625.1 Blastocatellia bacterium
TTATCGCGGCTGTCACCCATCATAAAATAACTGTCTGCCGGAATCTTGAGAGGGCGATCTACCGCAAACCTCATCGCATGTGAAAAGTGCTCTGGTTCATTGATGTCATAGTAAGTTTTGTAGGTGGCTCCGGCTGGAGCAGGCTCTTCACTTTTGACTGGCTGCGCCGCAATTTTACCGTCAGGATCATGCATCCGGTCAATATCTATCGAGACTTTTTGTTCCGGGATTTCCTGCCCGTTGATAAATACAGAAGTGCCTTTGACTAAAATTTCGTCTCCCGGTAATCCGATGCAACGTTTAATATAATTGACTGACGGTTTGCTGGGTAATTTAAAAACGACGACATCGCCACGTTTAATTTCGCGTTGCGGCAAAATTTTACTCAACAGAGATTCAGGTTTGCCATACACAAATTTATTGACGAAGAACTGATCGCCAATGTTAATCGTATTCTGCATTGATCCGGTCGGGACGTTCATCGCCTGAAAAATAAAAGTCATCAGAAACAGGACTTGCACACCGGTAACTAAAATCATTTCCGCATATTCGCGGACGATGGTTTTCGGTGGATTAAATTGCGGTACATTTTCGGATTCAGCCATAGAAATAAAATTGCTCCTCTGCAAAGTTCAATACTACAAGATAATGTTCGTTCTGCGCCGCGTCAAATTAAAGTTGGAAGAAGTAATGAGTGATGAGGAGAAAGTAATGAGTTGAAAAACACTCGTTCCTCATCACTCATCACTTTTATCTCATCACTCATTACTTTCTACTCATCACTTCCCCCTCTAACCGACATTCGATATAATTCCCGCGCTATGAAAACTACCATTGGTTTAATCCAGATGACCTGTACGGCTGAGCCACAGGAAAACATTGCAAAATGCCTCGCAAAAATCGAAGAAGCCGCCACGCTCGGTGCGAAGATTATTTGTACGCAAGAGTTATTTACTTCGCGGTATTTTTGCCAGACCGAAAATCACGATAATTTTAATTTAGCCGAGCCGATTCCCGGCCCCGTCACCGAAGCGTTGCAACAAATTGCCGCCAAGCATGAAGTCGTTATTATCGGTTCCCTATTTGAACGACGCGCACCGGGGCTGTATCACAATACCGCCGTCGTTATTGATGCAGACGGCACATTGCTCGGCAAATATCGCAAGATGCACATCCCGGACGATCCGCTTTTTTACGAGAAATTTTATTTCACGCCGGGCGACTTAGGCTTCAAAACTTTTGAGACGCGCTACGGCAAAATCGGCGTATTAATTTGCTGGGATCAATGGTATCCCGAAGCCGCACGATTGACCGCACTGGGCGGCGCGCAGATTTTATTTTATCCGACGGCGATTGGCTGGCAGCCCGATGAATTTGAAGAATACGGCGAACGCCAACACACTTCGTGGGAAACGATTCAACGTTCGCACGCCGTAGCCAATGGGGTTTACGTCGCCGCCATCAACCGCGTTGGACACGAAGCGACTCCGGCAGAACATCCCGGCAAAGGTATCAAATTTTGGGGGCAAAGTTTTCTGGCGGATCCATCCGGGCAAATCGTCACCAAAGGCGAAATCGAAGCTGAACAAATTTTGATTGCTGAAATTGATTTTGGAAAATCCGACATTCAACGGACACACTGGCCATTTTTGCGGGATCGCCGCATTGATGCGTATGGCGAGATTACGAAACGATTTATTGATTAACGAGCGGAGCAGTAATTATGAAAGCTTATCGAAGATTTTTGACGATTAACGATCCCAGACAACTCATTCTGGCAAACTTGCCTTTTCAAAAAGGTCAACAAGTCGAAGTTGTGTTCCTCACCAACGAAGAGCCTGACGAAGTGCGGTTAGAATCGCTGAAAAATTTATTCAAAACAACGCAGTCATTACCACAAGTGCAATCACTCACGGGCGAAGAAATTGCGGCTGAGATTGAATTGTATCGGAGTGGGCAATGAAGGTTGTGATTGATACGAACATTTTGATTTCAGCGATTCTAAAAGATCGCGACCCACAAGAGGTAATTTTGTTCGTAGCGCATCAACCTGATTTTGAATGGATCATGTCAGCAGAAATTTTGCAGGAATACCATGCAGTTATTCGTCGTCCAAAATTCAAACTACCGGAAAACCTGATTCAGCAATGGGATGAAATGTTTGAAAATCTCACGACCGTGATCCAAGTGGATCAACAAATCGAATTTCTGCGCGATCCCAAAGATGCCAAATTTCTTGCCTGTGCGCTGACAGCAGATGCGCAATATTTTATTACTGGTGATAAAGATTTTACTGAAGCCACGAAACTTATTCATACAACAATTATTTCCGTCACACTTTTCAAAAAACATATCTGTGACACTTGGTCATAAATCATGTCAGAAAAAAAATATACGCCGCAGGCATTAGGCTATGCGATGCCCGCCGAATGGGAACCGCACGAAGCGACCTGGCTGTCGTGGCCGCACAAAGAAGCCAGTTGGCCGGGAGCTTTTGAACCCGTTCCGACAGTCTTCGCAAACATCGTGAAGAATTTAACCGACTCCGAATTCGTCCGCATCAATGTCGCCGATGAAGAATTCGCGGAGCGTGTCCGCAAAATTTTACGTCAAGCTGATGTTGATCTTTCGCGTGTGACATTTCATTTCAATCCCACGAATGATGCGTGGTGCCGCGATCACGGACCGATTTATGTGACGCGTACCGCCAACGGAAAACGTGAACGCGCCATTAATGACTGGGGATTCAACGCATGGGGCGGAAAATATCTTCCCGCCGATTTAGACGATGTAGTCCCGACGCGTATCGCCCGCGAATTCAACGAAACACTTTTCACGCCGGACATTGTGATGGAGGGTGGTTCCATTGATGTGAATGGCAAAGGTTCACTGCTGACAACCGAAGCCTGCCTGCTGAATCCAAATCGCAATCCGCATTTGAATCAAGCGCAGATTGAGCAATACCTGTGCGATTATCTGGGCGTGACCAATATTTTATGGCTCGGCGACGGCATTGTCGGAGATGACACTGACGGACACGTAGACGACCTCACGCGCTTCACTTCGCACGACACGATTGTGACTGTCGTTGAAGATGATCCGGCGGATGAAAACTATCATCTCCTCAAAAAAAATTATGAACGGTTGCTGACCATGAAAGATCAGGATGGCAAGCCATTCCGCATCGTCACGATGCCGATGCCGGGTGAGCGATATATGGAAGATCAACGCTTGCCAATGAGCTACGCAAATTTTTATATTGCGAATAATACGGTGCTATTGCCAACCTATCGCCACGCGAACGACGCAAAGGCCGCCGCGATTTTGCAAGAGCTTTTTCCTAACCGCAGAGTTATTAGTATTGATTGTACGGATTTGATTTGGGGCTTAGGTTCGATTCATTGTGTGACACAGCAGCAGCCAAAGATTTTATAACCACAGAGAACACAGAGAATATTTTTGAATACAAAAGTCTGTGTTCATCTGTGTCTACCTGTGGTTAATTTTTTCTCTGTGTTCTCCGTGGTTAATTCTTTGTCCTTGAAGGCACATCCCGCCGCCCACCATCGCGCCTGTTTCGATCCGTCCGCGAAGTAAAATAAAAATACGCCACCGCCGCATCGTGATCGGAAATTCGTTCAGGGCGATTCGCGTCTGTCCGATAAATTTCAGGAAAATCGGCGTTGCTGCGCGAGAAGGCGATGCGGCTGAAATAATTCATCAGCGAAGCGTTCACGAGTTCGTGATCTATGACTTGTGCATTGCCTGAGAAACTGTAGGAATAGCGCTCAGGCAGCGGGACGAGTTCAATCAAATCCGTCAAATCAGGATTCACTAAATCCGCACTCGCCAAGACTACCAGTTCCGCCGGAGTTGGCGTTCCTTTAACCGTACCAATCGAATCCACCAGCCCGTCGTTGAATTGAAAAGCGTTGTAATCACCAATAGAAATAATCTTTTCGTTCGGATCAGCCGTTTGGCGAGCCTGAATTAAATTTGCTAAAAATTCGGCTTGTGCGCGTCGCTTTTGTCGAACGCGATTGCCGTCTACGGGATCGTCGACGCTGTTGAGCGAACGCAAATGATTGACAATAACCGTCAGTGGAAAAGGCATTCCTTCAGGAGAATTGACGACGGCTTTTAAGAGGAGCGGCGGACGATCATTCAGCGTATCGCTTTGCCCGTTCGCCGGATTAATAAAGGTAGTCGCCTTCCCTTCCTGCATAACACTCACTACGGTGACGCGCGCGGATTTAACTAAAAACCCAACATCAATGCCACCGATGTCATTGCCCTCTTCAAGGTACGCCACATATTTCGGATCGGCGGTGCCTGCGGCAACTGTATCGCTATTAATTTTTGCGGCGAGTGCTTGAAGTGTCAGAAGATTTTCCATCTCTTCAATGCCAATAATATCGGGACTTCGCAGCACGTTGCGAAGAGCCAGCGAAGCTTTCTGCAAGCGGCGAGTAAAAGCATCTGCCGTTAAAATTACATCGCTGGTTCCGGCGTCATCCGTTGTGTCAAAAAATCTTTCAAGATTCGCGGAAGCTACAGTGAATTCATTCGCATTCGCGGCAGGAACCGCTGAAAAATTTATGTTGCCTGTAACGTTCGCCTGCAACTGATTTCCCGGCAAAGGAAGGATTGTATACGTGCGCGAACCGTAATCTAAGACGCCCGTCACGTTCGTCAAAATTGCACCGGAAGTCACATTCAAAGCTTCGGCTCCGATCAAGGAATCACTATCAATTCTCAGCCGTTCAGGATTACCATCAAAGCGCGGAATCGTTGCGGGATGAACGGTTGGAAGTTCAACTCCGGGTTCACGAAAAGGGCGCGGAAGGCCTGTGATTACTGCATAAAATATGCCATTGGAAGTTGACGTCGCGTTGGCTTCGCTGACCGTTCCACTGGTCGGAGCTACCGCTGTCAGCGAGGCGACACTCACCAACATTCCTTCGTAGCGTTCGAGCTGTTCGCCTGATCCGGCAGGATTCGTGTCGGCTGCCGTCAGAGTGATCGCCGTTGGCAAAGCATTATTATTCGAGACTACTGAAACGGTCGGCGAATTGCTAATTTCTGTCAGCGGCGGGCTGCCAGGATCAGCACCCGGAATAAATTCGGCGACGGTTCCCGTAACCTGCACTTCATTGCCAACGACAACTGTGGCTGGCGGAGCCGAACTTGTGAAAACAAAAATTCCTTCGGAAGTGTTCGGGTCGTTATCAGCAGTTTTTGATTGAATGAAAAATCCATTGGATTTTACTCCGGTGACAATGCCAACCGTCGTCACAGTCGTTCCAGTTACAGGCGAAGTGCTGCCCGTTCCCTGAATTGCATTGATAGCGGTGATCGTAGGTGGCGGAGGCGGTGCATCTCCGGTTTTCGGAGTCAATGAAAAATCATCAACTGCTAAACCATCGTCTGCGCCAGTAGCATTAAAATCAGTCCAGCGAATAAAAACCGTCGCTCCATTCGCAATATTTAAGCCGGTAATTTTCCCCGTAATTGCCGTTTTATTCGCAGCAAGATTTCCATCCAAAGCTCCCACGCTGGCAGTGGTATTTGGTGAAGAAAAATCCAGCGTATCAAAATTCGCCCAGCTTCCCGTCGTCAAACTTGTCGCATCCACACTGTATTGAAAATCCAGCCGATCAACCCGCGTCACAGTTCCCAAACGCCACTGCTCACCCGTGTAAGCAATCTCTAAACTGGTAATCGGGCTACCCGTATTATTGGTGAAGCACGCGCCAATCACTGGAATTAATGAACCGCTTTGCAGCGTCCCGAAAGCACGATCACTGTTGCTGCCAAAGCTGTAGGTGTCGCCTGAATTCGCCGTTCCATCTCCCGCTCGATAATTCGTATCCAGGCTCGTTCCGGTCTCATTGAAGCCCCAACCCTGCGGCGTCACATTAGAAGTTCCGGTCACAGCCAGGCTGTCGAAATTTTGCGTGTACGCCTGATTAATTGTCGCCAACGAAACGGTAGTCCCAATGGCAAAGGAACGGTGAATCAAATTCGTAAAGAGTAAGCTCACAACCAGAATGGCTGGAATGATGATCGGACGGAAAATGTTTTTCATACTATCAATCTTACAAGCACCATATTGCCACTGGCAAATCAGACCTTCAGTTTTATCAATTATTGTATCTATCTGTTGCGGTATTGTTAAAATTCCATACCAGATGTCGTTGACTGCTTGCCTGAGAACGGGTCGCTGGGGTAGCATAAATTACATAAACTTACGACTGACTTACCATTAGCTTTGCAGGACTCCCCAATCATTTGTATTTATTGCTCAAAGGATTTTCCCCGCGAGCCGAAACCTACTCGGAGAGCACTCTATGAAACTACATAAATTATTATTCTTGCTAATTATCTTCATTAGCACTGCTGCCTTCACCCAACAATCAGCGACTGCCACGATTGAAGGCATCGTCACCGATCAGGCGGGTGCTGTTATCCCGACGGCGAAAGTAATCATTAAAAATACCGAAACCGGATTTTCACGTGAGACCACGACGGATGCCAGTGGCTTATATCGGCTGCCGGCTTTGCCACCGGGCAATTATCAACTCACGACTTCTGCCACTGGATTCGCTGAAAATAAAATCGGTGGACTTGGATTAACTGTCGGACAAAAACTAAATCTAAATTTGACCCTCTACGTTGGAGCTGCGGATATCAATATCGAAGTTAAGGATATTACTCCGGTTGTCGAAACCACGCGCAGCAGTGTCAGCGGTTCGGTGAATTCCAAAGCCGTCAGCGAATTGCCCGTTAATGGTCGAAATTTTTTAGATTTTGTGACGTTAACTCCAGGCGTCGTCCGCGATCCGCGTCAGGGAGATTTATCCTTCGGCGGTCAGCGCGGAACCATGAACAGCATCCAGATTGATGGCGTAGACAATAACAATAATTTCTTTGGTCAGGCACTCGGACGCACCGGATCGGGTCGCGCTCCTTATCAATTTTCACAAGATGCGGTGCAGGAATTTCAGGTGAATACCAATTCTTTTTCCGCTGAATTCGGACGCGCCGCCGGAGGCGCCATTAACGTCGTCACCAAATCAGGAACTAATCATTTTCACGGCACAGCGTTTGAATTTTTCCGTGATCGGATTCTGAATGCGAACAGCTTACGACGCGATGGAAACCTCGAAGCAGCGGCGCAGGCCCCGGCTTTAATTCCGGCAGGATTCCGCTACGACACAGTCAGCAAAACAATTGTGGGCAGTGCGGACAAGCCCGCCTATCACTTCAATCAATTCGGTGGCAACATCGGCGGGCCAGTCAAAAAAGATCGTCTCTTTTTCTTTTTCAATTATGACGGACAGCGCAACACCCGCCCGATTATTGCTTCGCTGGGCGCACAGGCTCCGGCAGATGCGGCTTCACAGGCTGGATTGCAGCGTATTCTTCCGCTCGTCAAAAATTACAAGCTCGGCTTCAATCAGGATGTCTATCTCGCCAAAGCTGACTGGCAATTAGACGCCGCGAACAGGTTAAATTTTCGCTACAACCATCAGGGATTTAAAGGAACCAATCTCGAAAATAGCGGAGCCACCAGTGCCGAAGAACATAGCGGCAACAGCAACGTTACGACGAACACGTACACGGTGACGTTGAATACGGCATTCACTCCGCGCTTGCTCAATGAATTCCGTACCCAAGCCGCATTCGATCAGGAACCCGGCTTAGCCAATACCGACAATGCCGAAGGTAATATTTTGCAGGGTGGAACGACAGCTTACATTTTCGGACGCAACAGCTTCAGTCCACGTGCGACCAACGAAGACAAGTTTCAATTTATTGATAACGTTTCATTTTTTGCCGGCAAGCACAGTCTCAAAGGTGGCGTAGATGTCATCATCGAGAAAATTGAAAACTTCTTTCCCGGAAATTTTGGTGGACGATATTTCTTCCAGACAACGAACGGATTTGCGGAGTACAACAATCATTTCGATCCCGCCAGCACTGGTTATCGTACCGTTGCCCGCTTCCAGCAATCCTTCGCCGGAGATGGCACAACTGGCGCATTAACACATCCGAATTTCAATGAATATGGATTTTTCGCACAGGACGATTGGCGTGTCACCAGCAAGCTCACCCTAAATTTTGGCTTGCGCTATGACATCCAACAATTTGCAAAACCGACAACTTTTAATCCTGATTCGCGCTTAGCTGCCGCCGGACTCAGCACCACGCAATTCAATCAGGATCATAACAACATCGCGCCGCGCTTCGGCTTTGCTTACAGCCCGACTGAGAAGCTGGTAATTCGTGGCGGCTACGGATTATTTTACGGACATACACCGTCCATCGCAGTCGGAACAGCCCATTCCAATAACGGCATCAACGTCATTGGAATTACCCTGAACAACATCAAGCTGCCATTTACCTACCCAAGCCGCTTTGCGGATTTGAATGCGATCCGGGCTTTGGGCGGGATGGCAGCCACGCCTGATATTTTCATCTTCGATAAAAATTATCAGCAGCCGTATACACAACAAGGTAGCTTAGGATTTGAGTACGCGCTGGCGAAAGATATGTCCGTCGGCGTGCAATATCTTTCGGTCAAAGGTAAAAATTTATCTCGCACTCGTGATTTAAATTTGGGTGCTCCCATTGCACAACAAGCATATTTACTCGGCTCTATCACCGGAGTCGTTGATCCCGCTACCACGCCGAAAATCACGTATTTACGCCATCCCGGCGCGACTGCACAAACGCGCGCTATCGCCGGTTTTGGTCGTGTTAGTCAATTTGAAAGCAGTGCCGATTCTGAATATAACGCCCTGTCTTTAACGTTCAATAAACGACTGTCAAAAAACTTTTTGGCGCTGGCTTCGTACACCTGGTCGAAAGTTCTGGATAACAGTCCCGATCAAACTTCGGTCGTAGTCGGCGGTGGTGATGATGCAAAGCAGGCGCAGTACAGCTTCAATTTACGCGATGATCGCGGCCTCGGCGTCGCGGACGTTCCGCATCGTGTCGTCATCAGCGGATTATGGGATTTGAATTATTTCAAAGGCCTGAATCCGGCAGGGCGAGCCTTTATCGGCGGTTGGCAATTAAGTGGGATTTTGCAAATCGCATCGAATCAACCGTTCAATGAATATGTCGGCTCCGACCTCACCAATGATGGCAATAATCGTACGGATCGAACACCCGGCGTGGGGCGCGACACCCTGCGTGTAGGCAAGTTTGCCGCTGTAGACATGCGCCTCTCGAAGTCATTCAGCTTCGCGCAGGAGAAAGTAAAACTGCAATTGGTTGGTGAATTATTCAACGCTTTCAATCGGCTGAATATCGGAGCATTTCAAGGCAATCGTTACCGTGTCACAAATCTGAATTCCACGACGGTCATTCCAACGTTGACACCACGATTTGATTATCTTTTCCCGACTGCTCAAGTGACAGATGGGCAACGAATCGGACAATTAGCCGTGAAAATTATTTTCTAACTAATGTGGGTGCGCCAGCATCTTGCTGGCAAGTTTTTTGCAGCGTAAGCTGGTGTCTCAAGAAAGATGCCAGCAAGATGCTGGCGTACCTAAAAACCTGTGCTAAGTGCCAAGTCCTAATACGTCCTTACAATATTTCAAACTCTTTTCCAGTTCAGATTTTTGATACGCCGCGAGGATGGTTTGCGAGCCTTCGCCCTTCGGCATCACGTATGCAGGACGCTCTTTCCCCTGCTTCGCCAGCTTCACATATTTCGCAAATTCCGGTGCGCGAACCTTGGAATACGGCCCCCAGAAATCTTCCCGTAAGTACGGCAATGGGCGTTGAAATTCAGAAATAATTTCCAGCACAAAAGCACAGTTCGGAGCCAGCGCGTGAAACTCATTCACGTACGTCGGCCAATCAACTAAGCCTTCACCGACCGCCGTCCAACGCGCAATCGCTCCATCTTTATTTTCCCAGACGTTAGAATCCCGATGCCCTGTCGTGACAGCGTATTTGCCAAGAATTTTCAAATTCTCCAGCGGGTCTTCGAGCGTCCACGTAGCGTTGCCTGAATCTAATGTCGCGCCGACAAAATCTTTTCCGGCTTCTTCAATCAACGTGACTAATTCCCACGCCTGCATATCTCCGGCATGATTTTCAATAGCGATTTTTACATTTGCATCTACAGCTTGAGATTTAACGCTCTGACAAATTTTTATCATCTCTTCGATACGCGCTTCGATGCCACCGGGCAATTTGCGATCATCGGCTGTGCCTTGATAACAACGCGCCACGGGTGAGCCTAAAATTTTGGCAATTTTGATTGTCTGCAAAATATGCTCGACGCCATTGCTCCAGCGTTTGTGATTGAAAGATTTGGAACCGGGATTGATGCTGCCTGTGCCAACATGCAACGTCAGGTTTCCGGCCTCCGCCTGCGCTTTGAGTTTTTTCAAATATGGCTCATCAAAACTTTCGTAGACATCCAGATCGGACATCAGCAAAACATCCACTTTTTGCGCGACAGCGAATTCGATCAACTGCGGAGCTTTATACCCAAATGCCCGAATCGAAAAATTATCGAAGCCGAGCTTGATGCCTAATTTATTTGGAGTGTGCGCCGAAGCATTGAGAGCCGCGCCAGCAACTGTGAATCCAGTAGTTTTCATAAATTCTCGTCGGGTTGTTTGATTGGAAATCATGGGAATATTTTCTCAGTGAATGCAGAAGCCCACACGCAGTAAGGGCGGTTTCACTAATTCAAGAATAGACCACGGATAGAGCGGATGTAACGGGTCTTCGCGGGTCTGAGTTTCTCATCATTCAGACCCGCGTAAACCCGCCTGATCCGCAAAATCTGTGGTCTATTCTTCTGTCACACTGGCACCCTTACTCCGTGCGGGCTTCTGCAATTTAGAAAAGGGCAAGATGCAACGGCGCAAAATGCGGCGCGATCTTGCCCCTTTAGTTTTTTGAATGGTTGCAGATTAGCGGCGGCTTAAAAATCCACCTGCCAAACGAATCGCGTCATCCACCATCGAACCATCATGATTGGAATCCAGCACCGACGAAAGCATTCCCATCAACGGTGATTGCTGTTCGTTCATTTGCTGATTCATTCCACCGAGCATTCCCGCCAGCGAAGCCGGATCAAGTCCCTGCTCCTGTTTCTGGCGACCTAAATATCCCATCACAATCGGAGCCAGCAACGGCAACAACTTCATTACCATTGACGGGTCTAATCCGCTGGACTGGCTGACGCCCTGCTGCACAGCTTCCTGACGATCTCCGAAAATATGTCCGAGAATTCCCGCGCCGTTGGATTGTTGTGCGCCGCCGCCCATCACGAATCCGGCAATGTCATCCAACATGCTTCCGTCGTGGTCACGATCCAAGGCTCCGGCTAACGCCCCGGCTCCGCCATCTGACGAAGCATTACGGGCTAAGCCGCCCAGAATCATGGGCAAGGCCGCCTGAATCGCCGAACTGGTCGTGCTTTCATCGGCGCCAATTTGCTGACTGATTGCACTGACGTTGTTGCCTGCGAGTACCTGTCCTAATAAACCTTCAATATTCATAATCTACCTCTGATGGTTAATACATCAACCGATGTATATCGTTGTAACTTCGCGCAAACGAAGTTTTTGGCTGAACTCTTTGAGAATTATATTTGCAATTTGTTATCAGCGCACTTCTCAAAATCAGGGCTTTCTAAAATGCCCACATAGATTGTTCGATAACCGCCAAATACGCAAGTGCGCACCATCATTGCTATCAAACCAACACAAAAATTATTTTAGGAGCGAATCGGGTCTTGAAGTTTATTTTTTGGCGTGGTCATTATTGCGAATTGTTCTGCGGCATTGTGCCTCATTATCCGTCGTTGGCACGAATGTAGCTACACGATAAAAATTCCCGTTGTTATTGGCTCCGCTTGGAGTTCCGTAATCGCTCAGGTCGCTGTTATAAAACATGCGTAACGCACCACGATTCCACGTCCATTCCTGTCCCTGTCCGTCATTGATGTTTGTCCCGATACGCGTATCCGTCATTTGCAGACGATTGTTGTAATGCGTGTTATGCCAGATGCCGTTCGGTACATTCGCCGAGACATTCATGCCAAATCTTTTTTACCGTTATGGTGGATAAGCTACAATTCATACAACCTTACTGATTTTCTGGAAAAACAAAGGCATTTTAATTGCTAAGCACATAGCAAGCTAGTTTTTTCCTATACGGTAATTGGTAGGCTTTTGAATTTAGTGTACGAACAAATTTAGTTATTTTTAGCTCTCTTTCAGTGTTTGACGTATTATTCTTTTTTACAGCAAGGATTACTGAACTGTCACATGTTTTGTCTCGATTTAGCTGTAAATTTAAACTTTTCTTGCCATTTAAATTCTCTCTAGAAAAGTTTGACTCACTCCCCATGTATGAGTTAATAATTTTAATATAACGTAGATTTCTTTTTCCCTTAATGCCTTTTTCAACGTAGGCATAAAACACTTCAATTTTTGGAGCTGAAGTAATGCTAGATAGGGAAACAGTGGGATCATATCCAATTATTCTCACTGTAACATCCAATTTCTCTTCAGCTTGAATATCTCCCTCAGCTTTAGTGTAGTAACTAAAAAAGAGTAAAAAAAACACTACCAGGAGAATATTTATTTTTTGTAAGCTCATGGTTTTTTCGCTACCTTTGTAATGTGTGCAGGATGAGGGCCGGCTGGTATACTTCCATCTGCTCCAATCGGTATTGGCGTAACAAATTCTCTTGTCATTTCTAGGTTTACACCGTTACCTCGATGAATAGGTAACTCAAAAGTAACGCCCCTCACTTCTACATTAGGAACCCCGTATGGGCTAATCGTTGATTCAATTGGTTGCTCAAGTCCGCCAAAGTACTGATTCGCATAATCGTGCGGTTTATTGGGTTTATTAGCACCTGTTCTTGCTGCCTCATAAGCTTCCAAAGTCTCATGTCCGACAACTTGAGCCCCTGTTAGCCCCCCCGCGTTTGCGGGAGCATCAAGTAGTGATACATCTGTGAAATCAATCGTATTTTTCCCATTTCCGTCAAATCTACCAAAATCTACACTTGCATCTCTATTTGAAGCTACTATATCTATACGCGTATCCCCGGTTATAGCGTGATATAACTGGTCGTCTCCACCTTGTAGTGTTCCCACAACCCCTTCATTATATTGTCGGGGATCACTCAACACAATTTTATAATTACCAGTATCATCTACCTGCTCTAAACTTATTGAAAATGAAACATTCTCTTGAAGCCGTTTCAGGTAATCGTTTGCATCTGCTTCACTGCCATTAAAAAAGATGTCTAATCCATCGGGATCCTTGTATTTAAGTGGATTATTACGGCTGTAAGTATAAATATTTAGCTGTTGCGGATCAATTAACCTTCTCAGTTCAAGGTAGAGAGGATCGGCACTTATAAACCTTCCCTGCACGCTCGCATAATATCTGGCCTGTGCATAATCCAATCCCGTCTCAGTATCTTTCTCATAACCCGTGAATTTCTGTTTCCAGCAATCCACCTGACTGTAGCCCTGCGCCGCTGTTCTGATTCCAACTGTCGCGCCGATTTCTTCACCAAACGGCAGATAATCTGTCCGCTTCACATTCCCTAATGCACCCGTGCGATCTACGGACATTCTGGTACTGTCGAGATGATCGGAAACCTTCCATCGCACCACATCGCAGCCACCTTCAATTAGCAATTCTCCGCCACGATAACCGTATTCCATCTGCGGCATATTCGTCGCACCATTGGCCGGATATTCGGCAATCAATTCTCCACCCATCCCGTAAATATACCATGTGTTTACTGTGCCTACCGTCTTGATGACACGCTGCCCATCGGCATTGTAGCGGTAACTGGTTGCTACGCCTGCGTCATACGCGCTGATCATTTTATTGTTACCGTCATAGGCTCTCGTGCGTCCGCAATCATCGGTTAAATTTCCGGCTAAATCGTAGACCATACAATTGCCTGTCTTTTGCAAACGATTGCTTGCCGTCGTCACGTTGTACGGCGAATTCTGCACGGGGAAAGTGGACACGGCATTATTCACCGTTCGATTGCCGTAGCGGTCATACACATATTGCTGCGTCAGGTTCGTTGTGGTTTCGGCAAGGTTATGGGCTTGTTTGTTTTCCCAGATTCCCGTGATGCGATTCAGATGATCGTAGCCGTAATAATCCAGACTCATCGCCCATTCGGTCGCGGTGTCATTCGTTGGCACGAAGGTATCTACGCGATAAAGATTGCCATTATTATTGGCTCCGCTCGGTGTTCCGTAATCGCTCAGATCGCTATTATAGAACAAGCGTAACGCCCCGCGATTCCACGTCCATTCGGTTCCCATCCCGTCCGTGTTTGAGCCAAGGCGAATGTCATACAACTGCTGCCGCTTGTTGTAGTGCATGTTGTGATACAACGTCGTCGTCATCCCGAATTGTTCCTGCGTCATTTGCCCCGCTGGAGTGTACGTCATCCCCGTCGCGTAATTACGCGTCGTGCCATCACCCAGATTTCCCGTGAAGCTCGTCATCTGTGTAACTGTAGTTCGTTATGCGAACATCCGGCAGAGGAGAGGTGTTCGAGGAAGTTGCCGTGCCACATGAGGATCATTTTCCGAAATGAACGCGATTGCTTTGCTGAAGATGTCGCAGAGAAAAATCGTCAAAAACCAAGTAAGGAAGCGGCTTATAAATTACCTTATTTAGCTTTGTAAAATATTCAGAAAAATGGACGACGCCCACTCAGAATTGACTAATTTCATAGTTTTTATAAGTTCATTTCGAAGTTCATAATTTTTGGCACACCATTTTTTAAAGCAACTGTATAGCGAAATAGAATATTTTCGACTTCAAAGTACTCTTTACCTTCAAATGTTTTTTTTGCAATAGTTGTATGTTTATCAATAAATTCCAAGTTTTCACTAAGTAACATTTTATCTACTCGTTTAGAAATGGCAGAATTTAATTGCAGTGCATACTTTTCATAATATCTTATACTATTCTCATCTAAGCTTTTTAACTCACCTTTATTTGCACGGCGAAATTTAATAAGTTCAGTTTTACTCAATTTTTCTAACGCATCACTTTTTCTTATTTCATTATTGATAGAGGCTAATGTGGTATCATTTTGAACTTTATTTGTGCCAAGCCACCAATTTAAAGATAGTAAACTACCATCCACTCCTTCCCAAAAAAATTGCATGGCAAAATATCTTACTTTATCTGTCTTACTAAGTTTGTAGGGGATATTAATAATCTCACTTTCTAATCCGAGTCTTTTATCAGATGCATCTACTAGGTCTAAGTAATGATGAGCTTTAATGGCGCGTAATACGTCCATCTTTACAAACAGAGTTTCATTGAAATCTCGAATCGTTTCTTTAACCTTCTTATTATTGTCTTGATAAGGGTGGGCATAACATTTGAAAGCGACAAACACTATCGTTATAGAGATAAGAAATTGCTTAAATATCATAAATACTAAACCTCTCGTTTACTGTGGTAATTTGAACTCGTTAACTTTACCATACTTCTTGTTATGCTCTTTTAGGTTTTGTCGTACATCTGAATTCTTTGGCGAGTTATGATTAAAGACATCAATTTTAGGAATATAATCAACATCAACTTCTCCAACTGTTTGATCGTATTGCAGCCAACTAAACTGTAATCCACGAATTCCATGTTCCCGTGCTGTGTCCACATTTTTATGAACTACTTTTCCATCAATATAAACATGTCCGTTGACGCTCTTACCAAATTCTTTTGAGTTTAAAAGCTTGTCGACAGCACCTTTCTCTAACGTCACTTCAATACGAAATTGCGAAGATCCCTCGCTACTCCCGTTACTACCCAAAATATCGGTAACACCTTGTACCAAACTTATTGCGCTCACAGCTATATTTGTTGTCCTATCAGTTACAGTCGTATTTTCAAGCGCATGAGTATCTCCTTCAAAAGTTGATTGCTGTGTGCTACTTAACCCGCCATAAATCTCCGAGTCAGAAATGTAAGTATCATAACTTCCTTGCATTTGTTCACGATAATTATTTGCATAAGTTTCAAAAACACGTCTTTGCTCATTGGAAAGTGAGTCATAATCTCTTCCATCAGGATCAATATAGGCTAAAGGATTATTGCGACAGTAGGAGTACTGATTGAACCCTTGTGGATCAATCATCCTCTCTGATGTAATCTGAACCGGATCAACACTGGTAAATCTTCCCTGCACATTGGCATAATACCGCGCCTGTGCATAATCCAATCCCGTCTCCGTATCCTTCTCATACCCCGTGAACTTCTGCCGAATCTTATCATCGGGTGGCGGATAGCCTTGCGCAGCAGTTCTGATTCCCGATATGGGGATTTCTTCGCCAAACGGCAAGTAGTCATGCCGTTTCATTCCCGATAATGTACCGCTCAAGTCCGCTACCATTCGCGTTGATCCCAGATGATCCTGTATCAGCCATTGAAATTGCTTGTTGCCTGTCTCCGTGCTGTCATAGACTATCAGCATCTGTCCACCACGATAGCCGTATTCTTTCTGCGGCGATCCTACCGCTCCATTTGCAGGATACTCCGCGACAAGTTCTCCACCCATCCCATAAATATTCCATGTGCTGACCGTACCTACCGTCTTGATTGTTCTTCTTCCATCGGCATCATAGCGATAGCTCGTTGCGACACCAGCATCATACGCGCTGATCATTTTATTGTTGCCATCATAGGCTCTCGTGCGTCCGCAGTCGTCAGTTAAATTTCCCACTAGATCGTAGACCATGCAATTGCCTGTCTTTTGCAAACGATTCGTTGCCGTCGTGACGGTGTACGGCGAATTCTGCACGGGGAAAGTTGACACTGCATTATTCACCAAACGGTTACCGTAGCGATCATACGTGTATTGCTGCGTCAGATTTGTTGTCGCTTCTCCCATTGTGTCGGTCTGCTTGTTTTCCCAGATGCCGGTAATCCGGTTCAGATGGTCGTAGCCGTAATAATCAAGGCTCATCGCGTATGTACTTGCCGCTTCATTGGTCGGTACAAAGTGATCCATCCGCGTAATATTTCCGTTGTTGTTCGCCGCATAGAACATCCGAATCGCGCCACGATTCCAAGTCCATTCCTGTCCTTGTCCGTCATTGATGCCTGTGCCAATGCGCGTGTCCGTCATTTGCAGACGATTGTTGTAATGCATATTGTGATAGAGCGTCGTCGTCATCCCGAACTGCTCTTGCGCCATTTGCCCAGCAGCCGTGTAGGTCATCCCTGTCGCGTAATTGCGCGTCGTCCCATCACCCAGATTTCCCGTGAAGGTCGTCATCTGTCCTGCCGTGTTGTAATTGTAATTTGTCACGCGACCTGATGGATAGGTTTTACTCTTCAGATTTCCGGCTAAATCATACGTCTGTGAAGTCTGGTACGCCGCACTCCACGCCGTGTCATTATTAATCCGGTAATGCTGGCGTTGGACTAACGGTCTTCCCAGCGTGTCATAGCTGTCAATCGCCGTATGATCCAGATATTGTCCGCCCGATCCGCCCGAATACCACGAGTTCGTCATGTTATAACCCAATCGTCCTTTCCCATTCGTCGCCGTATCGTAGACGCGCAGGACATACGGCGTTTGCGCATTATTGGAAAAGGTTTCATTGTTTCGGTTCAAGACATCGTAGTTGTAATACATGATTCTTCCGAGCGCATCGGACTTCTGCTTTAAATTTCCATTTGAATCATATTGGTAATTGGTCGCCCCGCTTTCAGGATTCGTCGCCGAGGTTAATCGTTTCAGCGAATCATAAACAAAGCTCCGCGTCTGCACGCCCTGCGTCACGGTCGTTAAATTATCCAGCGTGTCATACGAGTATGACGTTGCCTGCACTGGCGAGCCTACCGCACCCAGCAATAAATCAGGATTGATGGGATTCTGTGCGAGTTCAGCCGCCGTGAAATCACGGTTCGGCTCATCTACACGGCTCAGGCGTCCGAGTCCGTCGGTGATGCTACGCCGGACTTTTTTGGCTTGATCTATCACCGTCACGATATTCCCGTAATATCTGGATTCGACAAACGCGGTGTCCGGTGAAGTGACTTTGCTCGCCCGGCTTAACGCGTCATAGATGGTCGTCGTCCATTCGGCATTCGCGGGAGTCGCAACGTTGACGTTGCTATCGCGGAAAGGATTTGTCGTCCGTTTGACACGCCCCATGTTATCGAATTCCGCATCCGTGATGGACCACGTACTGCCTTCAAACGCGGCACTGCGCACACCTCTCCCTAGTCCGTCGAATTTAATCAGCGATTTGATGCCTGTTCCACTATTGCTTTCTCCCAAACTCACTCGATCTGCAATCGTCGTGATGGTGCGGTTCGTGTCGTCATAGAGAATTACCGATTGCGACGTGCCTGTGCTTCCCACAATTCCCTGAATCGTTTTCGTCGGACGCAACAACGGATCAATATATTCCATCTGCGTTTTGATGTTATTCGGGTCAGTGGATTCCACCGCTTTGCCCGTTTGATAATCATATTTGGTACTGGTAATCAAAACCGAATTTGGCGAGGTCGTTTGCGTCGGATAGGCATAGCTATTGTAATTCGTCGAATTACTGAAACTATCCGTATAGACCACCTGCGATTGGTTGCCGTTCGCATCCCACGAACTGCGGACGTTACCGCATTGATCGTACTGCGCATGCGTTTCCAGCCACGAATTATTCGTATTCAACCAACTGCGCGAAGTCGTCGCATTCCCGCGCACCGTCGTCGCCGGATCAACCCAACTATTCACAGTGGCGTATGTCAATAACGGATAAGCTGTTTCGTCGTACTTGACTTCACTTTGCGCGACGATGGTTCCACCACTGTTTTTAAGACGTGAAGAAGTTGGCAAGCCGACCAGATTGCGATTCCAATACGCCGTCCGCGTCGCTGCCGCAAGGCTGGTGTCATTGACCAAAAATGTAGCTTCCTGGGTTTTTAAAAGTGCGCCATTTGCAATGGTGGTTATGGCTCCGGTTTGCGCCGTCGCCTGACTGATGGACGTGTAATCATAGAGCCGCGTCGCCATCACATTCTGCTCAACGTCGTAATCCATTTCCGTGGCTTTGGCTAACGCATTTCCTCCCGTATCCAACAAGATTTCCACTTGTCGTTTCGGACGTGGATTTCGTTTGGCTCCAACCCAGCCTCCGGCCTGTTGTCCTGATGTTTCCCATTCGGTCAGCGTCCGGCGCAGCATGACATTGTTGGCATCATAGACTCGTTCATCATTGGCGCGAGCATTGCGCGGATCGTCAAAACCATACCCCGCATTGCCGCCAAAATAAATTGTCCGCTCGGCACGGGTGTTATCCGGCGCAGTGGCTTTGGTGACGTAGGTTCCGGTTTGCGTGGCGGAATAGTTCCGCACGTATTCATCGGTTCCATCGCCTTTCACGCTCACCCATTGCTTGGTGACGCCTCGATTGGATTGCGCATACGATCCTGTCAATTCAGGATCAACACCGGGAATCAACGCGTATTCATAGCGTTCATATCCGCCTGTTGGTAACTGAATCTTGTCAATTTCTCCATACACGTTATAGGTAAAGGTATATTTTTTCTGATTTGGTAATTCAATCTGATACAGCACAATTGGGTTGAAGTAAGTTCCAATGTTGCCGCAAATCCGGTCAGGATCAGACGAAGTAAACAAGCTGGGAGAAAGTGCCGTATTATTCGGCATGCAGGTTCTGTCGCCTTTATATTTCAGCGGATTTGTTCCCGTCCCCGGATTCCACGGATTTGGATCAGCCGGATTGTTCGGGTTCGTCAGCATCGTCTGACCTGTCGCGCCATCGCGTAAATAACGCCAATGAAATTTATAGACTAACTTACTGGTTCCAATACCAGGAATTTCATATTCGAGTGGATACGCAGGTGGAGTAGCAGCAGTATTATTCAACGACGGCAAGCCAAAATTACGCCCCAGCGTGTCCGTCCATTGCTTGGAAGTAGAATTGTAGGTCAGCTTATTACCCTGACGGTCAATGTATTGCACGCCACCGGATGCGTTCAAAAAATACCGCGAACCATCCGGCAAAGTTAGTACTGCAAGATCAGCATCGTACCGCAGCCGCGAACCGTCAACCGCATAATAAATGCCGCTCAAAGCTGGAGGATTCGCTAACGCCACGGGTGTATCGTTCTTGCGTAATTCGTGCGTTGAGCCATCCGGCAGATGCGCCAGAATGCGATGAATAAACCACGGCGTATCGGGATAGTCCGATCCCACCGAATTGCCTGAGCCGTCAAAGCGTTGATTGGGCGATTCAATGAAAGGAATATCCGTGCTGGCATTCCATCCCGCCACTGAATATTTTCCGTAATTCGCCCTTGAATGCGTGAAGGTCTGAATCTGCCCCTGATACGTTGTTAAATACTCAACCTGCCAGGCTTTTGAGGAATAACTCAAGGTCAACGGCAAACTCACGCCACGTCCGCCATAGCCGCCTAAGTTCAAGCCAAAGCTCATTGCCATGGTCGAAGGATCAACCTGTAAATTCCCGCGCAAAGATTGATCGGCGGTGTTTTGTGTGAACTGGACGCTTTGGGCTGTCGCTGTCATAGGCAAACAAATGAGCAAGGCGAAAACTATTTTGTAGAGCTGAGAAAAAGTCGTGGGCTGAAGATAACGCATGAAAACTCCTCGTCAGGAAAATAAAAGCTAAATGGTGATAATGAAATTCTGAGATTGAAGTTATTTGGCATTTTTGTCGCTGTAGCCAAAGACAAAAGAACGTTCTTCCTGATTGCAGGAGATGGTAGAAATCCCAATGGAATCCCCTTTTTTATCTTGTGCCTGGGTGAACGACATGGCACGGCGAAACGCATTGCTGCAAATTTCCGCGCCGAAATCGTCAGACAAAGGTGTTTCGCTGCGACTCAACGACAGATCAAGAACTGGCTTGGTGGACATCGCTGCTTGCGCCAATTCTGCAAAATCTACATTCACCGTCATCAACACGTTATTGACTCTTTCAACCGCTAACACCAGCCGATTCGCTGAAGTGATCCGACGATCTACTTCCAAAGAAATATTGACGGACTTGCCGAATGGAAGGACATCGCTGCGAAGCCAGCCGTTCACATAACTCAACTTACCGGAAGGTGAATATTCCAGCAGAATTAAGTTATAGCTGGTGAGTTTCGCAGTTCCTCCCGCCGTTATTTGAACTTGAATAACCGTGGAAGTCTCTGATTTGTCGGTGTCGTTTTTGTCTCGCACCACGACAGCATTGGTCAGCGTCAAAGGCAGACCGGAAGGGATAAAAGTTTCAAGCGGAGATTCCTTACTCACTGCTTCGCGCTGAATTTGTTTTGGGACGTTTGAAGGTGGCGTCCACCACTTAAATTTCGTAGCGGCAAAGACTACGGTTGAGCCAATGACGAGCAAACACAATGCGATCACTTGCAACTTGGACAATTTAAGCAATGAAAAAGGCATAGCTATCTCCTGAATTAACTGACGACGACGAAAGCAGTGACACTTCGCCTGCCCGGAAAAACTTTCAGCAATGAACTTGAATTTTCTGAAGGAGTTTGGGATTTACGGAATGAAAGTTGCCTAGCCGCGCAATTCGTTGCACGTTGCACGTTGCACGTTGCACGTTGCAAAGCGCAAGCAACTGTATCGAAGTTTTCGTTCGTTCTGACGAAACCATTAAGGACTCCTGTTCTTAAAAAAATCCCGACTTGATAAAAAGAAATGAACGCGGCGAACAACTGGCTTACTTGAGTTACGAATACCTTGGTAACAAATTGTTTCTTTTGCGACGAGGCGGAATTTAGCATAGTCACTATACGGCGTAAAGGGCTGTGACAATATTTTTTAAATATTTTTAGCAGATGTAACCTGAACCGTTAGTTCGTGCTTTTTTCAGTGGTCTTATGGTGTGGGCGGCACGAGCTGACAGTTCACACTACGTCTGTGGAGGTTTGCCATCCTTCCCGTTTCAATTTACTCTCGGCGAGTTGGTTGTAGTTTTCTGGAAAAAATAATTTCAAATTTCGGCGGGTAAAAAAATGCAAAAAATTTCTTCACGTTTGTTATGGCTGCTCACAATTTTAGTGTTGAGCGCGACTCAAATTTTCGCGCAGGCGAATTTTCAAGCTGGCAGTTCACGCAAGGAAATTACTCCGACTGAAGCCGTGCCAATGTGGGGCTATGGCGACCGTCACGACAAACTATCGGAAGGCAAAATTGATCCGCTGTATGCCGCCGCAGTCGTCGTCAAAGCGAGTGATTCCAAGCTCGCAATTGTGGGTTTGGATTTAGGGCGTTCGCCGAATGAAAAATCTTTGCAGATTATTCGACAACGCGTCAAAGCTGCCACAGGCATTGAACATTCTTTCATCGCCGGATCGCATACACATCACGGGCCGGTGCTGGAATTGAGCGATGAAGACGGCAAAGGGAAAGGCAAATTCGATGCTTCAATTCGGTATTACAAACTCCTCGAAGATCAAATTGTAGCCGCTATCGCTGAAGCAAATTCCAAGCTACAACCTGCCAAATTAGCCAGTGGAATTTTTCCAACTGACGGTTTCAATCGCAATCGCCATACGAAGCTTGAACCTAAACCTGTCGACAAAGATTTAGCCCTGCTCCGCTTTGAAGATATGTCAGGAAAGCCCATCGCCGTCCTCGTCAATTTCACGGCGCATCCAACGAACATTCCAGCTTCGACATTGAAATTTTCAGCGGATTTTGTCGGTGCCATGAAAGCTGAAATCGAAAAGCAAACGGGAGCGAATGCGATTTTCATGCAAGGAGCTTCGGGCGATCAATCCACCAATAAAACGAATGGTCAGGATTATCAAAGCTACGGGCAGGCGTTGGCAAAAGAGGCGTTGAAATTTATGGCGACAATGACGGCGAAAGAAATTTCCAGCCCGTCATTGCAGGTACGCGAAGAGCGGATGACGTTTGGTTCGCGGATAGATTTCAGCAATCCAACCGTAATTCAACTTTACGGAAAAGCGTTTTTTCCTGAGCTAATTCCTAATTTTACGGATGAATACACCGGCGGAGTACGTCCGCGATTGACGGTGGCGTTGCTCAATAACGAAATCGCTTTGGTCGGAGCTTCGGGCGAATTTTTTGCGAATCACGCCATCCATTTTAAAGAACGTGCGCGCGGAATGCAGGTATTTTTCTTTGGCTACTGCAACGGCTATCATCAATATTTCCCGACTATTGAAGCCGTTGCCGAAGGCGGCTACGGAGCCGATCAAACGGTGTCTCCGGTGGAAGTTGGCGCGGGGGAAAAGATGATGAATACGGCGTTAACGTGGTTGTATCAGATGACGGGAAAAATTAAGGGGAACAAATAAAACTCCCCTCCTGTTTTAGGAGGGGTGACTGAAAGGCGGGGTGGTGAATGCTCACGAAATTCACCACCCCGGCCCCTCCTAGGACAGGAGGGGAGCTTTGTGGTACAGCCTTTTTCTTATTTTCCTAAAGCTAAAATTGCTATAAATATTTTATGAAAATTCATTTGCAATACGGAACAGACGGCATCGAAATTAATTTACCGGATGCCAATACGACAATCTTCAATCCAAAATTTCTGAATGGCTTGCCCGATGAAGCGGCAGGATTTCGCGCGGCGATACGCAATCCAATTAACTGCCAACCACTACGCGAAATCATTAAACCTACTGACAAAGTTGCGGTTGTGATTCCTGATCTGACGCGTCCGTTGCCGACTGAAAAATTGGTAATGTGGGTGTTTGAAGAACTCGCAAATGTTCCGGCGGAAAACTTCACGATCATCAATGGAACCGGGTCTCATCGCATTAATACGGATTCTGAATTAGTCTCGATGGTCGGCGAAAATATTTTCAAAAATTACAAAATCGTCAACCACAATTCGCACGATGCGGCGACTCTTGCAGTCGGCGGAAAAACCGCCGACGGGCATACGGTGTACTTCAATAAAGAATATGTCGAAGCTGATAAACGCATCGTGATGGGATTTATTGAGCCACATTTTATGGCGGGATTTTCGGGCGGATACAAAGGAATTTTCCCTGCGGTCGCGGACATAAATTCGATCATGCATTATCACCGCGCGGAAATTATCGGGCATCCCAACAGCACGTGGGGATTGATCGAAGGCAATCCAACACAGGCGATTGTCCGCAGTTACGGTTCATTGTTACCCGTAGATTTTTGTATCAACGTCACCCAAAATCTCAAGCGCGAAATTACAAATTTCTTCTGCGGCGATCCACTCACGGCGCACAATGAAGGCTGCGCCTTTGCAAAATCTACGGCGATGGTCGGAGTAGAAAAAGCGTTCCCGATTGTGATTACGACGAACAGCGGTTATCCGCTGGATCAGAATTTATATCAGGCGGTGAAAGGCATGTCCGCCGGCGCACAAATCGTTGAGCAGGACGGATTGATTATCGCGGCGGCACGCTGCAATGACGGATTCCCAACACACGGAAATTTCAAAAAATTATTATTCGATCACGCTTCACCGCAAGCGATGCTGGATACAATTTTGACGCCGGGATTTTCGATGTACGATCAATGGGAAGCGCAGTTGTTAGGGATGATTGTGCTGAAAGGGCGAACGGCTTTGCTGAGTGAAATTCCGGCGGATAAAGTGCAGCGAGCTTTCCTCGAACCAATTAAAAATATTGAATCCCGCGTGATGGAAGAAGTTCATCGAATCGGCAAGGATGCGCCGATTGCGGTGCTGCCGGAAGGCCCGATGACGATTCCTTATTTAATTTCCTAAAATGCAGAAGCCCGCACGCAGTAAGGTGCGCCCTCTAATGTGAAGACGCCCTTACTGCGTGCGGGCTTCTGCATTATCTTTCCTTACGCCACCATCGCGTGTGCGTGTTCCAGGTAAAGATATTTTCTCCACTCTGGACGTGCTTCGGCTTGATGCTGAAGCGCAGCACGTTCTAATCCAAAATACAGTGCCGCAGGATTTGCAAGCAGCGGCATTCTGGCTTCACCTGGTGTACGGTCAGCTTTACGGTTATTACAGGTCGTACAAGCGGCGACCAGGTTTTCAGCAATCGTCTTTCCGCCCTTTGATTTCGGCACGATGTGATCAAGCGTCAATTCAAAAACTGTCCCTTTTTTCCCACAATACTGACAACGATGTTTGTCACGCATCAAAATCCGGGCGCGGCTGGTGGTACGATTTTGCCGCGAACGAATATCAATGTAATGCTGCAATCGAATCACCGAAGGAACATCAAATTTGTAATTTGGGGAATAAAGAACCTGTCCGGGATCAAGTTCGACAACTTCAGCTACGCGACGCCAGATCAATGCCAGAGCCTTCGGAGCTGAGACTACGTTGAGCGCCTCATAAGAAGCATTCAGGAGTAATACTTTTCTGTGTGGCTGCATAAAAAATCCTTCAATCATCAATCGGGCTGAACTGCCCAAAGTTGATATTTACGTTAATCGTCACTTCACATTATACGAGAACATTCTCTTTGCGTCGCGGTCGAACGGTAAATTTTACTGAAATTTACTGGAGCCTCCGACAGGATTCGAACCTGCATCTTTTTTCCAGTTACGGTTCACCCGGGTAGAAGCCGAGACCGATACGGAGGCGAAGAATAGTGATGAGTTGAAAGCGATGAGTAATGAGTGCCTGGAACTTTCTACTCATCACTCATCACTTTTTACTATTTTTGGTGGCTGGAGTAGGAATCGAACCCACCTTTGCTGCTCTTCAGACAGCCGCTAATCCATCTCAGCTATCCAGCCGAATTTTTTGGTCTCCGTGGCAGGACTCGAACCTGCGACCTCCTGTTTCGTAGACAGGCGCTCTGAATCCAACTGCGCTACACGGAGGGAAGTTGTGAAAATCAAAAGGCAAAAGTTAAAAGTGAGAAGGCAAAAATGGCGGCACTTGATTACAAAAATTCAGAAAAAGGCTTTGCTTCCGAATCCAACTTTTGCCTTTTGACTTCTCCCTTTTGCCTTTTGATTTTCAAGTCTTGTCTTGGTCTAGGTGGCAGGAATCGAACCTGCGTGGACTTGTTCCCAAAACAAGCGGGTGGCCGCTACCCTACACCTAGTAAATAAATAATGAAGGCGGTGTGAGGAACGATGAAATACAGCAGAGACTTCTTTTTATTCATCGTTCATAGTTCAAACTTCCGCCTTGAATACTGGTGGAATCGGTGGGAGTTGAACCCACAATGGCTGGTTTGCAAAACCAGTGCCTTGCCAATTTGGCGACGACCCCAAATAAAAACCAAATCATTGCACTCCTTAACTGCTTGTTTAGTTTACGAATAAATTTTGGTAGAAGCGGTGAGACTCGAACTCACGACCCGCTGCTTGTAAAACAGCCGCTCTTGCCGCTGAGCTACGCTTCTAAATTAGTTTCGCGTTTCGGGTTTTGCCTTTCGGGTCACCCCTCACAGGAAACCGCAAAACTTGAGACCCGAAACTCGAAACTATGTTGGAGCTGCCAGTGGGAATTGAACCCACAACCTGCCGCTTACAAGGCGGCTGCTCTGATTCGTTGAGCTACGGCAGCGAATTTCGGTTTCCGGTTTCGAGTTTTGGGTTTCGCGGGTTATTCGCAAGTTGTCCTCGAAACTCAAAACCCGAAACTTAAAACTAAGCTTGGAGTCTGCGATGGGAATCGAACCCACTATCTCTGGTTTGGAAGACCAGTGCACTTCCGTTAGTGCTTCGCAGACATAAAGTGGCGACAAGGAATGAGGAAACCTCTTTCGAGTTAAAGTCGAAGTTTCATGTAGTTTCCTCAGCATTCGCCACAAAATTGGCTGAGAGAGTGGGATTCGAACCCACGCATGGTCAGATTAACAGTCTGATGCCTTACCAACTTGGCTATCTCTCATTAAATATTTTTTACCGGGAGTGCCCGCAGGACACTCCCGGTACTGCGCGTCAGACAAAATAATTGTCGCCTTTCTATCCGGTGAAATATCCTGATAGCCTCGCTAACGCTCCGGCAAAAAATCCTGATCGTAGCGAGTAGAACGCCTGACACGCCTGGTAATTCAAAGAACATTTCTGCACATATTGGCAGCAGCGGATGTCTGGTCCCGCTTGACCACAAAAGTGAGCCTCACCGCGCTACAGGCTGGATTTACTCACGACATCGCTGCCATATAGTTGCGGGTTTCGAGTCTCAAGTTTTCCTATCGCAAAACTCAACCCCCGAAACGCGAAACTAATGCTGGCGGCTCTGACGGGACTTGAACCCGTGGCATCCCGATAGACAGTCGGGCACTCTGGCCATCTGAGTTACAGAGCCGTATCTGGTAGCGGTGGCGAGACTTGAACTCGCTAAAAATAGCTTGAAAAACTACCCGCGCGACACTTTGCATTCACCGCCAAAATTGGTCGGCTCGGTTGGACTCGAACCAACGACCTATCGGTTATCAACCGATTGCTCTACCAACTGAGCTACGAGCCGGGAGCGCAGGCATCCTGCCTGCCGCAAAGCGCGTGAAACTGCGCTTTGCCCTTCGCCTAAGAAATTATTACCGAGTCAATCTCGCCCTTAGCACGTCGCAGCGGCATCGCTATCGCTCGCCGCCGGGCAAGCAGGATGCTTGCGTTCCGAGTGCTTTCACCTGCGAATGCCAGACGCGATATTGCTCAAGCTTGTTCGCCTGACGACAGAGTGAAAAAATCGTCTGAATCCGCTCCGCTTCCTGAGAAGAAGCAGCACCTGCCATCACCCGCGCCAATAAAGGCTTGAGTTCTTCTTCTAAATTCGACAACTTCTGTGAAGTCATCCTGATCGCTCTGGTTTTTAAAATCATTGCTGCTCCTTTCTTATTGGCTGGGAAGGCAGGATTCGAACCTGCAACCCTTCGGGCCAAAACCGAATGCGCTGCCAATTGCGCCACTTCCCATTATTAATTTGGGGTAAGTGACCGGGATCGAACCGGCGACCTCCTGTTGCACAGACAGGCGCTCTGCCAATTGAGCTACACTCACCACAAAAGTTTAGAGTTTAGGCTTCAGCGTGCCAACGAACGACCGCGAAGCGCGGCGTTCGGCAAACTAAAGTTTGGACTCTGAACCGTACACTGGTGGGTCCGGCGAGGCTCGAACTCGCATTCCATGGCTTAAAAGGCCATTGCCTTAACCAGTTTGGCTACGGACCCAAACTTGCAAATAACTTTGCGGTTCCACTCCCGATAGGTTCACTTTATTTGTTGTGATGATTCGGGAGCGGGAATCCGCTCCCGCTGAACTAATGCTGACGACCGAAAGATTCGGTATTTGGTTTTGCTGCTATACCTTGAATCAAGGTCATAAACTTTGATTTATCACTATGATTAGTAAAGACACCGCACGGACGCCAATCATTGACGCGCACCGGATTCGTTATTCTATTGTGCCTAATTACTAATTTCATAGTGTCTATGTTTATAACCTGCTTTTCGGGGTAATGCAAGCACTGTTTTTATGTTATCTCATTTATTTTCAATAACTTATAAGCGTCAAGCAGGAACACTTATCCTACCTCACCATGGTCGCTTCTTCCCGAATTCTGCTGACTGATTTTAATAGTTAGTTACTATTTTCATTTCGTCTTTTACTAACATTTACTATCTAACATTAACTGGTTGCGGACTTGGGTAATGCTCCCAACTAACGAGGGTTATGAGTCCTCAATGGTCGCTTGACCGTCCGCGTAATAACTTTGGCAGGAGTACCAGGGATCGAACCTGGGACTTCAGTTTTGGAGACTGGGATGTTACCAATTACACCATACTCCTGCATTAAACTTTGGTGCCGAAGGAGAGATTTGAACTCTCATCAAGTGCGTTTTAAGTGCACTGTGTCTGCCAATTGCACCACTTCGGCGATTCAAATATCTAGCCTAGGCGCCGCCTGAAGGCGGTACTCAAAACTTTTGGAGGTCGCTACAGGAATCGAACCTGTGTAGATGGGTTTGCAATCCACCGCCTATATCCACTCGGCCAAACGACCTAAAACTTAGGAAGAAGAGGTTAGTGGCAAGGGATTAGCAAATCACTCTGTTCCCTACACTCTGCTCCCTTCATCTGGTGCGGCTGGAAGGGGTTGAACCTTCAACATCTGGTTTCTAAGACCAGCGCGTCTGCCACTTGCGCCATCCCTGCAAAGAAAGTTCGCAGTCGTTAGTTCGCGGTTCGCAGTTTTTCTTTCAACTGCGAACTATTTTTACTGCGAACTTATAACTTATAATTTATAACTAAAAGTAGACACACGTATACCTGGCGGAGAGTCAGAGACTCGAACTCTGAAGCGACATTGCGCGGTAACTTTCGAAGCTACTGCCTTACCAGTTAGGCTAACTCTCCGTATTTAATTTTGGCGGAAGTGATAGGACTTGAACCTATATGAGTTATTAGCTCCCTGACTTAGCAGGTCAGTGCAATTCACCATTTCTGCCACACTTCCAAAATAATTTTATTACTAATGCTCCTTAAAAACTGGAGGAAGGTGTGGGACTCGAACCCACATGCCATGAATGGTTCGCCAGTTTTCAAAACTGGTGGCTTACCAATTAGCCTAACCTTCCTGAATACATTTGGTGTCAGCGACAGGGATCGAACCTGCTTGCCATCAAGACACCGGGTTTACAATCCGGCCTCAAGTCCAGTATGAGTTCACTGACAAAATTCAAGTAAAAGAACAAAACCCGCATCACCTTTCGGGAGCGGGTTTCAATTTACCTAAATCCTTGTCTTTATTTGCTTTCTGGATTTGGGAGCGGGAACCCGCTCCCGCGTACTAACAATGCTCAAATTGGCGATAATCACTTCGTAGTTGCTTGGAAATGAGATTACCCTTCGGCATATTCGATTTGGCTGATGACCTGAGTGATAAACCAAAACAGACAACCGCGCCGCGCTGCCATCCAAAAGGATGCAGGACGCATTCCGCTGCGCCGCCGACTGATTGTTTGATTGTGTTTATTAAACCCGTCATAATTTCCTTAAAATGCAATGGGGAAATCCCCATCAATAGAACGAAGAATACTTATACTTCTTCTTTTTTACTTCGTCAATACTTTTTTTCAAATTATTTTCATTTGTATAAGTTAATTTTTCTTTCTAACCTATCTATTAAAAAATATGCTGAGCTATTACTATCTAAAATATAATTTCCCTTTCCTATAACATCGAAACTACTCTACTGATCTATTATCTTGATTATTAATAAATGCATGCAGCATTCTCTGCCCTAACTCTCTGGCCGCCTCCGGCTTTCCCTGGCGAATTAAATCCAATGCTTCTGAATCCACAAAGCCGCGCAGAAAATCGCGCCGTGTATTGTAATCCGGCGTGACTTCACGAAAATCGGCGCGGAGTGCTGATGTGATTTCCAGCAAAATTTCGTATTCAGTGCCGATTAATTCCGCAATTTCGCGCTTGACTCTTTGCGCGACTGAAGGGCTTTGACCGGCACTTGAAATGCTGATTTGCAAAGCTCCTCTGGTGACAATGGCCGGCGTAATAAAATTGCAAAGTGCAGGTTGGTCCACGACATTGCAAAGCATGTTGCGAAGCCCGGCAGCTTGGGCGACTTCTTCATTCACTGCTTGAAAATTTGTCGCACAAACCACGAGGAAATTTCCTGCCAAATCTGAATCCTCAAATTTTCCACAGCGATAAGTAATCGTCCCGCTCTCGACCAGTTTTTGCAGGGTTTCGGTCAACGTCGGACTGACAAGATGAACGTGCGCTCCGGCTTCAACCAATTGCAGTAATTTCCCCTCAGCGATGGGGCCTCCGCCGACCACTAAAACCGGACGATTTTTCAAATCAAGGCAGACCGGGAAAAAAAGCATAAATTATTTTCTTGAATAGGCGGGGGAAGAACTACAGCGGATCTTAAAACGAGCTAAAAACAGCTCATCTCAATTTTCTTTATTGCGCATAAAATCAGCTAAGCTATTGAATTTTTCCATCAGGAAATCGCGCCACTTTTGTTCGACTTCAAGTTCATCAACCGAGATTTTCATGCACATCAACCACTGATCGCGTTCAGATTCTCCGATGGCAAAAGGGAGGTGACGAGCGCGTAGTCGAGGATGTCCGAATCGCTCGACATACAGTTGAGGCCCGCCCAACCAACCGCTCAAAAACATGAAAAGTTTTTCACGTGAGCCGGACAATCTTTCAGGATGCAAATCACGAACGCCTTTGGCTTCGGGCAAGGTGTCCATTAAATCGTAAAAACGATCTACTAAGTGGCGAACAACCGCTTCACCACCGAGGGCTTCGTAAGGAATTACCAGCATAAAAAATATAGTCGGAGCGCAAGCATCTTGCTTGCTGCGAGCGCGTGAAACGCCGCTCGCTGACCTGGCGAGAAGTATTTTCACTCGCCAGCAAATTCCTTGCGCGAGGTTCCGTTTGCTTCGCTGCGCTGGCAAACGGGGCAAGCAGGATGCTTGCGCTCCCAGTGCTAACTATTCAATGCTTTATTGACGCGGACAATTGCTTCGTCAACTTCAGCAGTACTCGCAAAGCCAATCACGATGGCGTCAACAAAGCCGCAGTTCATGGCATACTGAATTGATTTTTCACGGTCAGCGGCGTCTTTAAAATCACCTTCGCCGATGATTTTCATGCCGATAATTCCGCGTCCTTTGTCGTGCATCGCTTTGATTTCCTGAAGTGCGATTTCAGGTTTGCCTTGCGGAGCGTGGACGTTTTTATCATCCCCGTCAACTTTGCGTCCCTGTGGATTGACGCGGGCTAATTGCAATTGAATCCAATCATGTTGTCTGGCAGTTTTCAGCGCAGCCAGACCGTGACACGACATCCCTTTCAATTTCAACCAGCCTTTATGTTGCGCTTCATCAAAAGCGTCCATCATGATTTTGCATTCTTCCGGCCAGTTATGTTTGGTCGTGCAATGAATCAGGACGCTATCGAAATAATCGGTATTCACTTCTTTGCGAAAACGGTCGAGATGCTTCAACGGATTGAGGCGCGTCTCGTCTTCGATCCAGCGCATTTTGGTTTGGATATAAAGCTTTTCGCGGGGCAATCCCTTGATGGCAGCATTGACGAATTCGTGCGTCTTGTATTGATCCGCCGTGTCAATATAACGAATCCCGTGATCGAAGCAGTAATGTACCAGCTTCGTAAACCCTGCCTGACCGAGGTCACGCTGAGTTTTTCCATTCACCGTGCCTGTCCCCATGCCCATGCGGGAAATTTTCACTTTAGAATTTCCGAGCTGAACTAAATCACTGTGCATTCTTTTTTTCGGTGCAGCCTCAGCCGCCTCGCTGAAAGCTCCGGCGTTTATCGTCAATAAAGACGGAGTGATAGCAGCAGTGCCGACAACTTCCGCCGACTTGCGTAAAAAATTACGACGTGAAAATTGATCCGCTGACGAATTCTGATTGATTGAATCGTTCACGATATTCCTCCTTGTGAAAGCAAAAGCCCGATCAAGGCTAACCTGAGATGGAAACTAATTTCAGAAACTGAATGGAACCCGAATAATAATATGCAGTAACTTTTGATTGAGGACAAGAGGAAAGAGAATAGAAAGAGTTTTGAGTGCTGAGTGCTGAGTTTAGAATTCTACCTATCAGCAAAATTTGCGTTACCTCAAGCCGACTGTTGCTTCACATTCCGTGGGTAAGTGCCTTCCAGTAAGCTCAAAACGCTTTCTTTTGGCATTGGTTTTGAGAAGAGATAACCCTGAAGATAATCACAGCGCATACTTGCCAACTGTGCGACCTGCTCTTCGGTCTCGACGCCTTCGGCGATGACTTCCATGCCCAGATTGATGGCGAGCGTAATAATGGTGCGAACAATTTCAGAATTTTTAGAGACGCTGAGACGGTTCACGAAAGAGCGGTCAATTTTCAAAACATCAATCGGGAAGCGATGTAAATAGCTCAGGGACGAATATCCGGTACCGAAATCATCAAGTGAAATACGAACTCCGAGGTCTTTCAACTGACGTAGAATTTGAGCCGCAGCATCAGGATTTTCGACCAGTGAACTTTCCGTAATTTCTAATTTGATACTGAGCGGAATGACGCCTGTTTCATCAAGAATTTTACGGACTTTTTCGCATAAATCAGGATGTGCAAATTGCTTGCCTGAAAGGTTCACACTGAGGCTGAGTAACGGATTGCTTGGAAATTCCTGTTGCCACAGACGTAATTGCATACAGGCTTCACGTAGCACCCATTGATCCATGGGGATCACCAGTCCGGTTTCTTCGGCAACTGCCATGAATTTCACGGGAGGCATCAAACCTTCCTCAGGGTGTTCCCATCGAATCAGCGCCTCGAAGCCTCTTACCTGACGGGATTCGGTCGCCACAATCGGTTGATAGAAAACGCGAAATTCGTTCCGCTGTAAGGCGTAGCGTAAATCCGTTTCGAGCTGTAATTGTCCAATCGCACGAGCATGCATTTCAGTATCGAAGAGCTCGACACAGCCGCGTCCGCGATTCTTGGCTTGATACATGGCCGTATCCGCTGCGCGCAAGAAGTCTTCGGCAGTTTCATGATGTGCGTGACTGAGTGCAATCCCGATACTGGCGGAGGCATACACCTCACGCCCGCTTAACAAATACGGCGTCGTCATTTCCTGATGCAATCGTTCCGCCGCTTGCATCGCATCATCTGAAGTTTTTAAATTATCAAGGATCACAGCAAACTCATCACCACCCAGCCGTGCCATCATATCGCCCGGACGCATACATTTTTCCAGACGGCGAGCGATCCCGATCAGCAGTTCGTCACCAACCTGATGCCCCAAACTGTCATTGACCACCTTGAACCGATCCAGATCAAGAAAGAGTGCGGCGAACAAATAATCATTGCGGTGATTGGCGCGATTCAAGGAACGCTTCAACCGATCCATAAACAAAGCACGATTCGGCAAGCCGGTGAGTACATCATGAAAAGCATTATGTAAAAGTTGTTGCTCAGCACCTTTCGTATCCGTAATGTCAGTGATCGAACCGGCAAGGCGATAAACGGTTCCGCCCTCATCAGCCGCAGACAAACCGCGTACCAGAATCCAACGATATTCACCGTCTTTATGCAGCAAGCGGTGTTCATTCCGAAACTGCTCCGCCCATCCCATTATATTGCTTTCGACTTCAGTCTTAAAAGAATCAATATCTTCAGAGTGAATTCGATTTAACCATTCATCCATGTGTGCGGGGATTTCGTCTTTATTGTAGCCCAGCATCTCATTCCAGCGTTTATCGAAAAACATCTCATTAGTTTTTAAATCCCAATCCCAAATCCCGTCATTCGAGCTTTGCGCCACCATCGAATATCTTTGGGCTTCAGACTTCAGTTCGCGGACTTCCTGTTTCAGCGTCGAAATATTTTTGGCCTGATTCTTCCCATGGACTTCGATCCGACCGATTAATTTTTCGTTGACCGTAATTTGAGATTTATATTGATCCCGCTCCGCACTCGTCTGAGTCAATCTGGCAGCCACGCGGTTCAATTCCAGTTGCCCCATGACCAACTCTGCAAGATTGACTAACGTTTTGATCTGGGACTGGGTTAAATCATTCGGATGAAAATCCATGACGCTCAGGACACCAACGACAAATTTATCCTGCGTGGTCAGTGGGAACCCTGCATAATAGCGAAAATTCGGCGGCTCGACGACCAGCGGATGATTTTTGAAACGATCATCTTTGTGCGTATCGGTCACAATCAGAGGTAAAGAAGATTTCACGATGAGATTGCTAAAGCTTTTCTGACGCTTCTCTTCAGGAAATGAAAAACCAATCTGGGCTTTGTACCAAGTTGTATCAGCCGTCACAAAACAGATACTGGCGACTGGCATCTCACAGATTTCTGCCGCCAGTTTTGTCAGTTTGTCAAAACGTTCTTCGGCACCTGTATCAAGAATTTGGAGCTGATGCAGAACTTCCAGTCTATTTTCTTCATTCGCTTGCAACGATACAGTTATCATGCTGATTAATTTCTCTCAAGCCGGTCTTTGTTTTGAGGCGTAGCGACTAAGGCTGGCCGCACTGGCGAACGGGATTGACCATTAAAGCCATAGCCAACCAAAACAGGTATGCAATCTTCAGACCGAAGACAGGTCAGAATCTTTAATCTTTCTGACATTATCAATTTATCAAATAATTACGCTGCAAAAATCTAATAAAGTAGTGATATTTGACTTTTAACTCTGAGACAGAATTTCTCTCAAATTGACAATTCCTGTTATCTAAGTGCTGTCAGATAATGTCAGTTCCCTCATTGCGAATCTGAGAATTACTCAAAATCCTTACATTTCTGCAATAAAATTGATGGTACGCAAATTGCCCCTTACTCCGTGGAGTTTCTATGTCCGGCTGAGATTACACTCGCGGCAGAGCCAGAAAAAACTGGCGCAAAAAATTTTAATGATGATGGGTGATTGAAGGTAGTTACTCAGGAGAAGGCTTTTGATATTAGAAAGCTGAGAGAGCGAATGACATCAAATTCACAACAAGAATTGACGACCTTACAGGAAGGAATCGCGTTTGCCCTTAAAGGCGAAAAAACCTCAGCGCGGATGCTGCTGGATCAAGTAGTCGAATCCAATCCAAGGAATGAATTAGCGTGGCTCTGGCTCGCCTCCGTCTCAGAAACTAATGACGATTGTATTCATTGCTGGCGTCAGGTACTGCGCATGAACGCAACCTCTGAGCATGCTATCAATGGCTTACGACGCCTTCTCTTTCAAGATGGAATCGCTTCGGCAAAAGCCGGTGACAAAGTCAAAGCGCGTGAGCTGCTCATCGAATTATCTCAGATTGATAACACGAATGAAGTTGCTTTTCTCTGGTTGGCCACGGTTGCCAAAGACGCCGAAGAAGCTTCGAGATATACCCGTCGAGTACTGGAAATAAATCCTGCCAATGAGCGCGCCAAAGCTTTTCTGCAAAAACTTGAACCTCAGATGCTGACTGCACCAAAAGCGTCAACAGAGCCGTTTCAAAACAAAGATAATTTTCAGATCGCACTCTCGACCTCCGGCTGGAGCTGCCCTCTCTGTGGCAGCATGTCATTAAAATCTGTTTCCAAATGCCCGAAATGCCGGGCCGTGGTGTCCCTCTCCAATCTGGATGAAATTCTTAATAACTCTGAAGTGAATGTTCCGATTATTCGTGAATCCGTCCGACGTTTGGAAGATCAATGTGACCGCCTAGGGAGTGATGTAGACTATTTTACGCTCTATAATCTGGGACTCGGCTACCTGAATCTCAAACGCCTTGATGAAGGGACACGGTATTTACAGGATGCCACGAAACTAAAGCAAAAAGATGAAAAGCTGAAAGCACAAGTAGAAGCGCTGCTCCAGCGTTCTCACGGACACGCAATTGAAGCTACCCAAAACCTCAAAGCGGCTGAGCCAATAGTAGAGGAAGAACCTCCCACCGAAGTGCCGTCGCAAGCAGGATGTTTCGTTATTCTGGCTGTTGACGACAGTCCTACCATTCAAAAGATTATTTCCATGTCTTTGACTAAATATGGTCATCAGGTCATCACTGCCGGAAATGGGTTAGAAGCCTTAAATCGCCTCAAAGAAGTAGTCCCCGATGTTATTTTGTCCGATATTACCATGCCACACATGGATGGTTATCAGCTCTGCAAAATGATTCGGGGGAATTCAGTTACCAGACAAATTCCTGTCATCATGCTCTCCGGGAAAGACGGTATTTTTGACAAACTCAGAGGCAAAATGGTGGGAGCAACAGCGTATATCACCAAACCATTTGAGACTGATAAATTGCTGCAAACCATTGATATGCATTGTCAACATGTCAATTACTAAGGTCTGTCGCTGTTTTGATTTTTTTATTTTCAGTTATATCTTCGATTTAAAAGGAAGTTTACTATGCCGCAAGAGAAAATTTTGATTGTTGACGACAGTCCGGTTCAGATGAAAATGGCAACCGCTGCCTTACAGGGTCAGGGCTACCGAATAGTGACCGCCGTGGACGGCGAAGAAGCTCTGGATAAAGCCAAATCTGAAAAGCCGGATTTGATTGTTTTAGATGTCATCCTGCCCGGACAAAATGGTTTTCAAATTTGTCGGACGCTTAAAACCTCCAACGACACCAAAGATATTCCAGTCGTTTTACTAACCAGCAAAAATCAGGAAAGTGATAAATTCTGGGGGATGCGACAAGGTGCTGATGCGTATATCACTAAACCATTTATTGATGAAGAGTTGATCTCTACGGTGGCGAAGCACCTCTAAGGACGACACCGCCTTCAATGAATTTGACTACTATGAGCGAAGTATTACAAAATCAAAGTGAAGCTGTCTCAGCCAAAATGACCGAGACAGCTCCGGGTTATCAAATCCCCTCCATGGAAGCTGTCATTTCTCAAATTGATCGTGAAGTGCAAACCATTTCCCTCAATGTTCAAGGCAACGCGGCTTCAGCCTCATCCGGCAAAACTAAAAAATCGCAGGCGAATCAATCGAAATTTATTATTTTCTCTTTGGGTGGCAGTAAGTATGCCGTCCCGATTCATCAGGTTTTAGAGGTCGGTGAACCTCAGCGTATTACGCCTGTTCCCAATGTTCCTGATTGGGTTTTAGGGGTCACCAATTTACGCGGTGATATTATTTCAGTAGTGGATTGCGGAGCCTTTCTGAACATCCATGAAAGAGCCTCTCTGACACTCAGCAGCATGTGCGTAGTACGCAATAAACGTCGGGACATGACGACCAGTCTGATGGTCGACAATATCGAAGGCATGCTCAACCTCGAAGAACAATTTATTGCCCAACCAGAGGCTTCCAGTAACAATCAAATGCTGATCTTCCTGCAAGGAATTTATGAACATGGTGGACAATTACTAAACGTCCTTAACCTGGAAGGCCTCCTCGCTTCGATGGAATTATCCGAATAGCACTGCCCGCGCTTTTCACCTCGTATTACTTTTGCCGGTAATACTGTCCCACTCAACACCCAACATCTATTTTTATCGCTACCTTGTCGTGGCGCTCAGGTTCAGGCTGAAAATTACAGCTTGAATATCGCTTTAAACTCACAGGCTATTTTTGAGGTAAGCCACCTCACGATTTCGGAGAGACCATGAAAAACCTGAAGATTTTCAATGTATTCGGGAAACTGAAACTCTGGCAAAAACTTTTATTCATTGCCGCCTTGATTGGACTTACCCTGCCCTTCGTGACCTGGCAACTTTATACTGCCAAAAACAAGGATATTACCTTCGGTCAGAAGGAAATTTACGGTACGGAATATTTGCCACCTTTGCGCAAATTAGTTGAAAATGTTGCCAAACATCGGAGTGTGGTCAATGCAACCTTACGGGGCAATACTGCTATGCGCGATCAGCTTGGCGCGACGGAACAGGGTGTCAACGCAGCTTTTCAGTCTCTTAACGAAATTGATAGAAAGGCCGTCGAGGGGACGACCTACGGCGCCATGTTTGAGACTACCAATCGTATCAGCACGCTCAAACAATCCTGGGAAGGCGTCAAAGGAAAATCACTGAACGCAGCCAACCCGGAAGATGCCTTCAACAGCCACAATCTTTTGCTCACTGAGCTGAGCGACGTTATTGGACTCGTCGGTGATAAATCGAACCTCATTCTCGATCCTGACCTGGATACCTATTACTTGATGGATTCGGTCATCGTGCAGTTACCACAAACAATTGATGCCACCGGGCAAATTCATGGATTGATGATGGGTGGAATTGCCAGTAAGTCCTTAACCGCTACTGAGCAAAACCTCCTGAACTTTGAATCTGCCCGCGCCCAATCTTCACTGCGAGCTGTGAATACAGGTCAGCACAAGGCTTTTGATGCCAACACGGCTGCCGGCGGAGACCTCTCCAATAAACAGCAACAAGTTGAGGCTGAGTCTTTTAAACAAGGAACAGCTTTTATTCGTAAGGCCAATGGCTTTAACTCTGCGACAACTGGCGTTGAGCAAATTTTTACTGACGGCACTCAGGCACTCGACCGCATGTTCGCGCTCTACGATCATTCACTGACGAATTTGAACGAGCTGCTCCAGAAACGCGTCAACACCTTCAAAGCTGAACGTAATTTTATTTTAGGCTTAGTTGCTTTCATTATTGCCTTGGCTGCCGCTCTGACCTTTGTCGTATTCCGCAACATTACTCAACAGGTGAGTTCACTTTCCAATCTCGTCAAACAGATTGAAATCGGCAACACAGAGGCTCGTGCCGAAGTCGTTTCACAGGACGAATTAGGAGCGCTGGCAGCCTCCTTTAATACGACCCTTGATAACACGCGCGGACTGTTGCAATCACGTGAGGAACGTGACGCGATCCAGCGCTCAATTATGAGATTGCTCGAAGAAGTAAGTACGGTAGCCGAGGGTGATCTGACCCGTGAAGCCGCCGTGACCGAAGACGTCACGGGAGCTATCGCTGACTCCTTTAACTTTATGATCGGTGAATTGCGCCGCATTATCGGACAGGTCAAAAACGTTTCACTTCAGGTTACGAATGCTGCGACGACGACGCAGTTGACAACTGAAGACCTGGTCAGCAAGGCCGATGAACAAACCGAACAGGTTATCAAAACGAATTTAGCATTGTCAGAAATGACGACTTCGATTGAAGAAGTTTCACAGGGCGCGATCCTCTCCGCTTCGGTGGCACAACAATCACTGGTCAATGCCCGTCAAGGCGCACGCGCTGTGCAGGATACGATCAAAGGTATGAATCGTATTCGTGAACAGGTGCAGGAAACTTCCGGTCACATTCGTCGCCTGGGTGAAAGCTCACAGGAAATCGGTGAGATCGTGCAGCTCATTGACGAAATCGCCGATCAAACTTCGATCCTCGCTTTGAACGCTTCGATCCAAGCCGCCACCGCCGGAGAAGCCGGACGCGGATTCGCAGTCGTCGCCGAAGAAATCGAACAGCTCGCGGAACGTTCTTCACAGGCAACAGCGAAAATCGCTTCACTGGTCAAGTCCATTCAGATGGGGACCAACGAAGCCATCACCGCCATGGACGAGAACACGAAGGAAGTGGTCGAAGGATCGAAACTGGCATTACAGGCCGGACAATCACTCGGCGAAATCGAAGCGGTTTCGGCTCGACTGGCTGACCTGATTCATTCAATTTCGCTGGCTTCCAAGAAACAAACCAACAGCTCGGAAACCTTGTCGCAGGCGATGACTGACATTTCGGCTATCATCACCGATACTACGACTGGTATTCAGCAATCCTCTGTCACGGTAAATAGTTTGTCCATCCTCGCTGAAGAATTACATTCATCGGTGGCATCGTTCAAACTGCCGGGATAATTTTTCCTCGCTGGTGCAGATGATAACTCCAATTATCTGCACCTTTTTCACAGTTCAACCTCGTGTTCTGAAGTTTATTTCAATTCGACTACTACTCACCCATCAGATGGTGAAGTGAACGCCTGGCACATCAATTGGAGAAAAGTGATTAACTACTATATTTCGAGATTATTACTGTTGTGTTGTCTGACGCTGAGCGTCGCTCCTCTGGTATCCGCCCAAACCTGGGTCATTAATATTCCGTCGGCTGACGTTGTACCGGAGAAAAAACTTTACGTTGAGTTTGATTTTTACGGTCATCTGAAGAGCAATCAAAATGGCGGCTCGCAAGCCTATTACGCTCGTGCGTTGTACGGTCTCACCAAAAATGTCGAAGTCGGCGCAAACGTCGTGTGGTCCAAATCGGGAACCCCTGATCAACCGGTCGAAGTTCAACCGGCCGTCAAATGGCAGTACTACAAAAATGAAAAGCACGGCATCGTCATGTCGGGTGGAGCGACCGGGTTTCTCACCGTCACCAATCGCACCGGGACAGATAATTTTGGTCAGGTTTACAGCTCTTTGAGTAAAAAAATTGCAGGTAAATACGGTTCTCGTTTCACTGGTGGAGGCTATCGTCTCGTAGGTCGTAACAATAATCAGGGAAGTAAAGGCGGAGCCTTAGTCGGCTTCGAGCAACCTTTGCACGCGAAAGTTACCTGGATTAACGACTGGCTCAGTGGCAATAATCGCTTTGGCTATGCTTCAACTGGTTTCAGTATTGTCCCGAATCCCAAAACAGCTATCGGAATATCCTATAGCTTCGGCAATCAGGGACGAGGCAATAACGGAATATTCACCTGGGTTGGTTACACCTTCTGATCCTCAAATTCTTTGGAGCGTGACGCACACGCCGCGCTCCAAATTTTCTTATAAATCGCCCCACATTTAACGACCAAAGTCCAGATAAGGAACAACGTTTATGCAACTCAGCTCAATCCAGGTAAAAATCGCCGTATGGTTCGGATTATGTTTCATCGTCGCCGGAACCATCTTCCTCACATATTCTGCGATTTCGACTCGTAATGTAGCCCTGAACATAGCGCAACAAGCTGCGAGAGAGGCACGAAAAGTAGCCGCCCAGAATAACGGCCAGTTATCGCAACCTGCCCTCCTTCAAGAGTCGCAAGTCACAGACCAGACAACTTCCCTACTCTTAAAACAAATTGGTCTCCTTGGTGTTTTGTTAGCTGCTTCGTTGGCACTGCTCTGGTATCTGGCAGGTCGCTTAACTGAGCCAATTAAAACGGCTGCAAACTTTGCTGAAAATCTGGCTAATGGACGTTCTGTGCAAAAAGTTGCCGTGACCACCGATGACGAAACCGGGCATTTGTTGACCGCGATGAATAGCATGTTGGAGAATTCCAGCTCTTTAATTCAATCCGAAGATAAGCGCAATCAAATGCAATCTTCGATTATCAGATTGCTGGAGCAGGTAGACAACGTAGCCAAAGGCGATCTGACGAAACAGGTCAATACTGACGATGAATTTACCGGAACACTTGGGGATTCCTTTAATTTCATGATTCTTGAGCTGCGACGCATTATTTCTCAGGTTCAGAATGTAACTCACGAAGTCACCGTATCGGCCATGGATTCACAGCTTTCTTCAACTCAATTAGCGCGTGGTGCAGAAGAACAAACCACGCAAATTATCGCAACGACGAAAGCGATTCAGGTGATGACCAGCTCCATGCAAAACATCTCGCAGAAAGCTTTGTTGTCAGCGACCGTCGCCCAGCAATCTTTGGAAAACGCGAAAGAAGGAACCTCCGCTGTTAGCAATACGATTGAAGGAATGAATCGCATTCGTGAACAGGTGCAGGATACTTCCAAGAAACTGAAACGCCTCGGTGAGAGTTCACAGGAAATCGGCGAAATCGTCCAGATCATCGGAGGCATCTCGAAACGTACTTCCTATCTCGCGCTAAACGCTTCGATTCAAGCTGCCGAAGCCGGAGAAGCCGGATACGGATTCGCCGTCGTTGCCGAAGAAGTTGACCGCCTCGCCAAACGATCCGCAGAGGCGACCAAACGCATCAACGGTCTTGTCAAGACTATTCAAATCGGTGCGAATCAGGCCATCTCGGCAATGGAAGAAAGCACCCGTGAAGTTGTGAATGGATCAAATCTGGCGAATCAGGCGGGTCAGGCACTCGACGAAATTAAAGACGTTTCGTCTCGCCTCGCCGAATTGATTCAAACGATTTCTGAATCGTCGGCTGAGCAAAGCCGCAGCTCACAAGAAATCGCCGGAGTTATGCATCGTGTCACCGACGTGACCCGGAATACCGCTGATGGTATCCGAAAATCAAATACCAATATTACGAAGCTGTCAAAATTAGCCGATGATCTCCGCGATTCAGTGTCGTCCTTCAAGTTACCGAAGGGGCGATAAGAACTGCCAAACTTCAGGCTGCTACATTGACCAAGAAATCAGCCGCCAGCTCACTAGCTGACCGCTTCTACACTAATGACGAACAATCAAAAAATGGGACAAGATTTATGAATCAGCTATTCGACCAGGAAGTGGTCGTTGATTTCATCAGCGAAGCCAAAGGATACTTGCCGGAAATTTTGCAAGGGATTGAGCAGTTCGCTGCCACCCCGCAATATCGGAGTGTTCTCAAAGAAGCACACCGCTTTGCGCATATTATCAAAGGCGCGGCTTCGATGTTGGGCTTCAATGAAATCAGCAACCTGTCCTACCAGCTTGAGGTTACGCTGGAGCTATTGCACGAAGGCCGTCTTGATCTCACCGATCAAACCGTCGAAAATATCTGCCAGATGGTTGAGGATTTATCTGAAAAACTTGATCATGAATTGACTCTCAATGAGGCGGAACAAAATCTCATCAAACCGCTTTCTGATCAGACTACTTCCTCGTCTTTAGCTCATTCGACGTTAAGCGATCTCACGCCGCCAGTCACTCCTGACGCTCCGCTAGTGAGTTTTCCGACACTCCCTGAACCAGAATTACCGTCCCTCACGGATGAAACCGAATTTAGTATTTCGCTCCCGACTGACAACTTGATCCCCACAGTTGGCGAAATTGATTTAAGCAAGGTCGTGGCCGACATCAAAGAGAGTTATGGCGATGAGCCAGTCATGGAACTGGCAGAAATCGTCTTACCCATCAATCTGATGGATGAGATTTTAGAAGTTTCAGAATCACCATCAGAGTCAACGATGTTTGATTCATACACGGATAATCTGGCCGATGAATTGCTGAATGAGAAGGCAGTAGCGGTCACATCTGCGGCAGTAGAACCTGCCAAGATTACACCTGTCCACGATATTCTCGAAACTTCCTTTGAGTTGATGGAAGATGCTCAACCTGAAGCACCTGCCAGCACGGAAGAACTCGAAGTTATCACCAATTTTGAAAATATCGGCGAGCAATTCATCCCCTCTGAGCTGGCTCTTACACCGTTGCCACTACTATCAGAAATTGATGAAGTTCCTGCCCCTCAGATTGAGGCAAGCGAATCTATTCAGTTTATAGCGGAAGACGAAATGCCACCCTTACTGCCAGATTCATTCGAGCAGTTCGAATCTTCTCAGAATGAAATGCCTGAGGTGCTGGAACTATCCGAGCCACAAATTGTTAACGAAGAAGCCGTCACGCAAGACGATCCTGAGCTGCCAGCTTTTTACCATGAGGTGCTGCTCCAGCCTGAGCCACAGCCCGGTGATGACGAGGCTGAACTGCTGGAATTATCTGAGTCTCAGATTCTTAGTGAAGACGTAGCAACAGAAAAGACGCCCGAATTACCGACTTATTATACTGAAGCTTTACTTCAACATAAGCCGGAAGCCAAAGCAGAATCTGATGAGATTTCTTCCGAACTCATGGAGATTTTCCTGCTTGAAGCCGAAGAACATTTGCTGAGCATGCACAGCTCCCTCCGGCATTTGGAGGTCAACCCCGTCCATCCTGAAATGATCCAGAACGTGCGCCGGAGTGCGCATTCATTGAAGGGCACAGCGGCGATGATCGGCTTCCAGCAAATCACGCACCTCGCGCATCGCATGGAAGATTTGCTGGATTTAGTCTATGACGGCGAAATCAGTTTAACTCCTGAGATGATTCGCCTGCTGACGGTTTCGACTGACTTGCTGGAAGATATGTCGAATCATCAGGAAAGCGCTGCCAGCCTGTCGCAAGTGTATCAAGGCTTCGAGAAGATTCTCCCGGCCTCGGCTTCATCTCAAGTGGCACAGCTTCGTGAAGCGGCAGGCGATCAATACGACGCCGCCAAGGTTCCGATGGTTTCTCCTTACTTCGAGGAAACTGAAGTACCGGAACTGCCGACATTTGAAAGCGAACCTAAATCACCAGCACTTTCATTCGCTGAACCTCAACCCGAATTCGCAACCAACGAAATCGCAACAGATGAACCAGCCGAGGTCAGGGCGTTACCTGCCTTCCAGGCTGAGCCGGAAACTTCATTCCAGATTGAATCAGAAAGTCTTCGTGAAGAAACAGTCCTCGCGCCCACTGTCGCAGGTCGCACTGAGACGATGACACAGACCTCCAGTCAATTCGTCCGGGTACCAATTGAAAAACTGGATGAAGTCGTCAAACTCATCAGCGAAATGATTATTGCTCGTACAACTTTCGAGCAAAGACTTGGAGATTTTGCGCATCAAGTCGAAGAGATGCAGCTCAGCGGCACTCGCCTGCGCCGCGTCGCTTCAAATTTTGAAACCAAATACGAAGCTTCATCGCTGGGTGGCAACAAGCTCGTGACCGGAACCGGAACACCGGGGCAGGAAAAGGCATTGCGTCATAACGCTTTGCTCAACGCCGTAACACACGGATTCGATGATCTTGAATTTGATCGGTACACAGAATTCCACCTGCTTTCACGCGAACTCAGCGAAGCCTGTAATGACATTCAAACGCTGGGGCGTGAACTGGGTCATCTCAACAGTGACTTCCTGGGCTATCTCAATCGTCAGGGACGTATCTATAGCGAGTTACAACATAAACTGATGCGCTTGCGGATGATTCCCTTAGCTTCAGTTGCGCCACGCCTGCACCGGACTGTTCGCACCGTCGGCGCACAAAGTGAAAAAGATGTGCGCCTCGTCATTGATGGTGAAAATACCGCGATTGATACGACTGCGTTACAAGACATGATTGATCCGTTGCTGCACTTACTGCGTAACGCGGTAGATCACGGAATCGAAACATCAGAAGAACGTCAGGCCGCGAACAAAGCCGAACGCGGAACCATCACCTTACGCGCTTTTTATGAAGGCTCTCAGGTCATCATGCAATTGAGCGATGACGGCAAAGGTCTGGATGTTGAAAAAATTCGTACCACTGCCATCAAACACGGCTATATCAATGCTTCGGAAGCAGCCTCAATGACGAATGATGAATTATGGTCATTCATCTTTGTCCCCGGGTTTAGTACCGCCGGTCAGGTCAGTGAAATCTCCGGTCGTGGCGTTGGCATGGATATTGTGGCGAATGCCGTGAAGCGTCTCAAAGGAACGATCACCATAGATTCGCAGGTTGGACGCGGCACAACCTTCACCGTCCGCTTGCCCTTAACGTTAGCCGTCACCCGAACGTTGATGGTCAAAGCAAACGACCAGACCTTTGCCATTCCATTAGACATCGTCACGCAGATCATGCGCCTCGATAAAACCAAAATGGATCGTGTCGGGCAGGAACCGGTGCTGCGGCACGGCGGTAAAGTTTATCCGCTGTTATTGCTCAGCCGTTTGCTTAACCTGAAAAATACGGTCGAAGAAGTTGATGATCGTTTGCCCGTCATCTTCCTGAATATCGAAGGTAAAAAAGTTGCAGTCATTGTCAATCAATTGATTGGTGGACGCGAAATCGTGATTAAAACTCTGGGGAATCACTTGCGCAAAGTTCACGGCGTGATGGGCGCAACTTTAATGGGAGACGGTGAAGTGGTACTCATCCTGAATCCGGGTGAGCTGTTACGCGGAACATTACGCAAAACGACCAAACGAATTGTTCCACCAACTATTTCAGTAGTACATCCAGCTCCTGTCACTATCCAGCCGGAAGAATTGCCTGACGCCATAGAGCTTGAAGTACCTGAAGCTCAAACCGAGACCATGACGAAGTCACCGGAAACGCCGTCGGTCATGCCTCCCCGCAATAAACGAACTACGATTATGGTGGTAGACGATTCGCCCAGTGTGCGCCGCGTCAATAGCAATCTGGTAAAGAGCATGGGATGGGAACCGATTCAGGCCAAAGACGGGCTGGACGCTTTAGAGAAATTACAAGCTGGCGAGCATCCTGACTTAATGATGCTTGATATTGAAATGCCTCGCATGGACGGCTACCAGTTACTTTCCTCATTGCGAGCACTGCCAGCCTATCGCCATCTTCCCATTGTTATGATTTCTTCGCGCTCCAGTGAAAAGCATCGTCAAAAAGCTTTCGATCTGGGCGCGACTGAATATCTGGTAAAACCCTATCAGGAAGATCAGGTACTGAGTTTGATTAATCACTTACTCCAGGAAGTAAGTCAGTCATAAAAGGTGAATTGCATGAACTTAATTCGTGTAGTAGTGGCGGATGATTCTCCTTTTGTGTGCCGACTACTAAAAAAAATCATTGAGTCCACTTCAGAAATAGAAGTGATCGCTACGGTGCAGAGTGGTGAAGAATTACTTAAAATTGTCACCGCTCAAAAACCTGATGCGATCACTTTAAATTCCCGACTCTCTGATCTGAAAGTGCTTGAAGTCCTGTCCTTGCTCCAAGAGGAATGTCCGACTCCCACTATTATTATCAGTGGTGCGAACATGGATGATTCCAGCTTTGCGCTCTCCGCCATCGAACTTGGCGTCGTAGATTTTATTTTTAAATTTTCGCCTGGCGACCCTGTCGGATTAGACCAGATCCGCAGCGAAATCATTGCAAAAATAAAAGCGGCGGCAATCGTGAATGGAAGCATCGCTGAAGCCGCTCTCACGCA
>JAYVZE010000020.1:0-18366 GCA_043783625.1 Blastocatellia bacterium
GCTGATCGGATCAACGTGCAGCGCGAGCACTTTTCCGTATCTCGAAATCGGTAACAACACCGCGAAAATTGAACACGAAGCTTCGACTTCAAAAATCAGTGCCGAGCAGGTTTTCTATTTCAATCAACGCGGCGTTTCTACCGAAGATGCAGTGGGGATGATTATCAATGGTTTCTGCAAAGAAGTATTCCGCGAATTGCCGATGGAATTTGCGGTGGAAGCGACAAAGCTGTTAGGACTAAAACTTGAAGGGAGCGTGGGGTAATTATGGGTGAAGTAAAAGTCAAAATTAAACTCATCAATAACGTTGATGACGTGATGGCGCAACGGGGACTTATCCCAAAAGATCAAGTTCGAATGATGGAAATTGAAGGGATTGTAGACACCGGTGCTGTTTCATTAACACTTCCCTCATTCGTAGTCGAGAAACTCGGATTAACCAGAAGGTATAAACAGGTGGCGCAATATGCTGATGGCAGGCTCGAAGAAGTTGATGTAACAGAACCTGTATTCATTGAAATTATGGGACGGAATACCAGTGAAGAAGCAATGGTATTGGGCGATGAAATTCTAATTGGTCAAACGGTACTTGAAAAAACCGACCTGTTAGTTGATTGCACTCGTCAGCAGTTGCTTCCTAACCCGGCACATCCCAATCAACCCGTCATGAAAGTTCGCTAAAAATATGTCAGACAAAATTACAGAAATTGAAAATGAACTCCCGCCCGTTCCACAAAAAGGTGGCAATTACGATCACGCCGTCCGCACGGGAAATTTAGTTTTCCTCGCGGGCAAAGGCCCGATCAGTAATGTTAAAGGCAAAGTCGGTGCGGAATTCACAAAAGAGCAAGGCTATCAATACGCCCGTGAAACGGGGATGAATTTATTAGCCGTTTTAAAAGAAGAACTCGGCACGCTGCGCAAAGTAAAGCGCGTCGTCAAAGTGCTGGGAATGGTCAACTCGACGCCGGATTTTGGCGAGCAGCCTTTTGTGATTAACGGATGCTCGGATTTATTTGTTGAAGTGTTCGGCGACAAAGGCAAACACGCACGTTCGGCGGTTGGATTCGTCGCGCTGCCGCATCAAATTCCCGTTGAAATCGAAGCGATTGTTGAAGTAGAAGATTAATTTTTCAGAAGGAGGAAACATGAACGCGTTATCTATGATTCATAATCCTGTTCCTTTCGCCAAAAAGAAAGACAAAAATTATATGGGTGAAGTGAATATTGCGGTGAAGTTAACAAACAGTCGCGATGAATTAAACGCCAGCGAAGCTAAGTTGGCACGAAAAAAAATCAGGTCTTTAGTTGATGTCGGCATCGTTGATACAGGTGCGATTGCCTTAATCCTGCCTAAACGTATTGCTGACCAATTAGGTCTGCAACGAATTGACCGGCAGGTCGCAGTTTATGCGAATGGAGCCAGCGAAGAGGTTGATGTCACCGAACCTGTCACCATAGAAATCATGGGAAGGAAAACCATCGAAGAAGCGATGGTTTTAGGAGATGATATTTTGATTGGGCAAACCGTTTTAGAGAAAACCGATTTTATTGTTGATTGCCGCGAACGCCGTTTGCTGCCGCGTCATCCTGAAGGCGCAGTCTTCAAAGTTGGCTCTCCGCGCATGCGCCGCATGGAACCGTTTCCGCCGTCGCCACAATCGGTGCAAAAGAAACCAGTAAAGAAAAAATAATGACATGCTAGAAATAAAAAATTTACACGCAAAAATTGAAGACAGAGAAATTCTAAAAGGGATCAACCTGACCATCAACGCGGGAGAAATCCACGCGATCATGGGTCCGAATGGTTCCGGCAAAAGTACGCTGGCAAAAGTTCTGGCGGGGCATCCCGATTACGAAGTCACGGAAGGCGAAGTGCTGTACTTCGGCAAAAACCTGTTGGAGCTTGAACCCGATGCCCGCGCCCGCGAAGGCGTTTTTCTGGCCTTTCAATATCCGATTGAAATTCCCGGTGTCAGCAACGCGAATTTCCTGCGGATGGCGTATAACGAAAAAGCCAGGCATCACGGTCAGGAAGAACTTGATCCATTGGAATTCGATGATCTGATTCACGAAAAAATCAAGATTGTCGAAATGGACAAGAGCTTCATCAATCGCTCCGTTAACGAAGGTTTTTCGGGCGGTGAAAAGAAGCGCAACGAAATCCTGCAAATGGCAGTGCTGGAACCAAAGCTCGCGGTGTTGGATGAAACCGATTCCGGCTTAGACATTGACGCGCTACGCATCGTGGCGGGCGGCGTGAACAAGCTCGCTAACAAAGACAATGCCATCCTGTTGGTCACGCACTATCAACGCCTGCTGGATTACATCGAACCGCATTTTGTACACGTGCTGTACAACGGACGCATCGTAAAATCCGGCGACAAAAACTTAGCGTTGGAGCTTGAGCAAAAAGGTTACGATTGGATTAAAACTGCCGCGAGCGCTGGATAAGGAAAGGCTTTCAATGAAATCAGCTACTTTAGAACAAGCAACTTTATCACTGGATTCAATTATTAACGAGACAGCTTCTCATCATCTTCCCATACTTATTGCTGGCACAACCAACACTGGAGTTTTGATTAGCGATGATGCTTGGCGATCAATTCAAGAAACACTGTACTTGCTCTCAGTGCCAGGATTGCGCAAATCAATTCTCACCGAAAAGAAAACACCTGTTAGCGAATGTTCGCAGGAGCTGGAGTGGTGAATTGGCTCGTCGTCTTTACCAAACAAGCGCAGAAAGATGCGAAGAAATTAGCTGCCGCAGGATTACGCGAAAAAGCGGAACATCTGATTGGCATCTGGTCTGAAAATCCATATCAGAAGCCGCCGCCTTATGAAAAATTACCGGGTGACTTATCAGGTTTCTATTCGCGGAGAATAAATATTCGACATCGTCTCGTGTAGACCATTGACGAGTCAGAAACGATTATCAAAGTTGTGCGGATGTGGACGCACTATGAATAAGCAATGATTAAATCAGCAAAAGAAAACGAAATGAATTACTCCCTAGCCGCTTTCGCCGAAGCCGAACGCAATCGCACGAACGAACCTTCGTGGCGTGCGAGCCTGCGCAAAAATGCGATTGCCCAATTTGAGCAATTCGGCTTTCCGACGACGCGCCACGAAGAGTGGAAATACACCAACGTTACGCCCATTCTCAAAGGCGATTTTCACGCCACGAAAAATACAGCAGCGAACATTGAAGCATTCACTTATCCCGAATCGCGCCATAGCCAAATCGTTTTCGTGAACGGAAATTATGCGCCGGAATTCTCGAATCCTTCGGTGCTTCCGGCAGGCGTAATTGTCAGCAATTTCGCCGATGCCGATCAGTCAACGTTGCAAAATCATTTTGCAGCACAAGCTAACGCGGACGATGCCTTTTCCGCTTTGAATACAGCATTTGCTGAAGACGGCGCATTCATTCTGATTCCGCGCGGCAAAATTGTTGAAGCCCCAATTCACTTATTGTTCATCACTTCTGAAGCAAATGTTGTATCGCATCCGCGCGTGCTGATTGTCGCGGAAGAAGGCGCCATCGCTACGATTATTGAAAGCTATGTTGCGCCCGATGACGAAGCGGTTTATTTCACCAACGCAGTCACCGAAGTGATTACCAAAGCTGATGCCAACGTCACGCATTACCGTTTGCAGGCCGAAAGCACAAAGGCATTTCATATCGCTACAACAGCGGTGCAGCAGGAAAGCAAAAGTACTTATGCGTCGTATACAATTTCGCTGGGCGGAGAAATTGCGCGGCATGATCTGAATGTCAAACTGGACGGCGAACACATCGAAAGCACAATTGACGGGCTTTACGTCGGCACAGGCAAACAGCACATTGACAATCACACGACGATGGATCACGCGCACCCGCACTGCAATTCATTTCAATTGTACAAAGGTATTCTCGACGAAAAAGCACGTGCGGTTTTCAATGGCAAAGTTTTTGTCCGCAAAGGCGCAATGCTGACCGACGCGAAACAGTTGAATAAAAATTTATTACTTTCAAAAGACGCGCACGTAGACACCAAGCCACAACTCGAAATTTTTGCCGACGATGTGAAGTGTTCGCACGGCGCTACGGTCGGGCAGTTAGAAGAATCAGAATTATTCTATCTGTGCAGTCGCGGATTGACACCCGACAGAGCGCGCGCATTATTGACGTTTGGCTTTGCCGAAGATGTCATCAGCAAAATTAAAATTGCATCTGTACGCAAGCAACTCGATGAAATAGTTCTGACGCGGCTGCATCAGAATTTGGAGGTGAATTGAAATGGTATTAATAAAATCATTAGATTTTCGTGGAGACACTGGAAAAGCTGAATTAAAAACACTTTTTGATAGCGGCTCAACGTACTCCTGGTTAAGCCCTGAGACCGCAAAAAAACTTGGGACTTCACTTAACCTTCCTGATCCGCTCGAAGTTGAGACTGCTGATAAAGGACATTTCATCCGTATTGAAAAGCGTATCTCGCTTGATTTTTATCTCAATAATTTACGCCTGACTGACGAATTCATGGTTGTACCAGGTCTATCTGAGGAAGCAATTATTGGCGCGACTACGATGCAAAAGTGGCGCATTAAACTTGATTTCGAACACGACGAAATTATTACGGATGCGCGTGCGAATCGGTTGATCTTAAAATAAAAAAATTTGCGTATGAAAGTAAAAACATCTGTTTCGTTACCAAAAGATTTGCTCCTCAGTATTGATGCATTGGCAGGCAAAAAGCATCAACGCTCAGCTATTATTGAATCCGCGTTACGAGTTTATATTGCAAGCGAGAAACCAAAGACACTCAATAAACACGACATGCAAATCATCAACAAAAACAGTGACCTCATCAATCAACAAGTGTCCGAAACATTGGAGTTTCAAGCAGAATGGTAAAACGTGGTGATCTTTATAAAGTCGTGAAACCAACTAAACAAGACCCGAAGCGGCAACGTGTATTCGTGGTTGTCAGTCGTCAAGAAGTAATCGCGACGAACTACTCAACCGTAATTGTTGCGCCGATTTATTCAAACTGTTTGGGATTAACTACTGAAGTTGAAGTTAGCGAAGACGAAGGTCTAAAACATCATAGTTGCATTCGTTGCGATGAATTGTTGAGCCTGCCCAAAGCCGTACTGACTGATTACGTGGGAAAACTTTCAGAGGCAAAACTAAAAGAACTAAATCGCGCCTTGAAAATTGCCCTAGAAATTGATGAATAATTCGAGAATGTTTTTATCAGCACTTAGAACAACAGGCATCATTGAAGGAATTTCGTTCCTTATCCTACTCGGCATCGCCATGCCGCTGAAATACATGTACGGGCAACCTGAAATGGTGCGCTATGTCGGCTCCCTTCATGGCGTATTAACGATCCTTTACATTTTGCTTTTAATCAACGTCAGCACTCGCTTGCAGTGGTCGTTCAAAACTGCCGCGCTCGCCTTTATCGCATCGCTGATTCCGTTTGGAATGCTGTACGCTGAGTTCAATATTTTTCGCAAGGCGGTGCAATCATAACTACCATGAATACAAAAACTGCTCCTGAATTTGATGTCGCAAAAATTCGCGCCGAGTTCCCAATTCTCAAGCAACAAGTGAACGGAAAGCCGCTCGTATATTTAGACAACGCTGCAACTTCGCAAAAGCCAAACTGTGTGATTGACACGATCACGCATTACTACGCGGCACAAAATTCCAACGTGCATCGCGGCGTGCATTACTTGAGCCAACTCGCTACGCGTGAAATGGAAGGCGCACGCGACATCGTCAAAAAATTCCTGAACGCTGCCAGCGACAAAGAAATTATTTTTACCAAAGGCACTACCGACGGTATCAATCTCGTAGCGCAAAGTTACGGGCGCAAATTCATCAAAGAAGGCGATGAAATTATTATTTCATCGATTGAACATCACGCGAACATCGTGCCGTGGCAAATGCTGTGCGAACAAACCGGAGCAGTGCTGCGTGTCATTCCGATCAATGATGACGGCGAATTATTGATGGAAGAGTACGAAAAATTGCTCAATCCAAAAACAAAATTCGTGTCTGTGAATTATGTTTCCAATGCGCTCGGCACCATCAATCCGGTAAAACGAATTATCGAACTTGCGCACGCGCAAGACGTTCCCGTGTTGATTGATGGAGCGCAATCGGCTCCGCATTTGAAAGTAGATGTGCGCGAATTGGATTGTGATTTTTATGCGTTCTCAGGTCACAAAGTTTGCGGGCCAACGGGCATCGGCATTTTGTACGGCAAACAACATTTGTTAGAGCAAATGCCTCCCGTGCAAGGCGGCGGCGATATGATTAAAACGGTGACGTTCGAGAAAACAACGTACAATGATTTGCCCTACAAGCTCGAAGCAGGCACGCCGCACATCGAAGGCGGCATCGGGTTAGGCCGTGCCATTCAATATCTGGAAAGCATTGGATTAGATAATATTGCCGCTTACGAAAATGAATTATTAGACTACGCAACTGAATTGATTGGCGGGATCAAAGGTGTACGAATTATCGGCACAGCGCGAGAAAAAGCGAGCGTGTTGTCATTCGTAATTGACGATATTCATCCGCACGACATCGGCACAATTTTAGATCAGGAAGGCATCGCCGTCCGCGCCGGACATCACTGCGCACAACCGATCATGCAACGCTTCGGCGTACCCGCTACGGCACGCGCAAGCTTCGCGTTTTACAACACGAAAGAAGAAATTGACGCGCTGGCGAACTCGATTAATAAGGTGATTGAAATATTTGGATAAGAGAAGAAAGTAGAAAGTGCTGAGTAGTGAGTGCTGAGTGATTTTAACTCATTACTCAGCACTTTTTACTTATCTCTAACTTTTTATGTCTGATTTAAGTGATCTCTATCAACAAGTAATTCTTGACCACAACAAAAAGCCGCGCAATTTCAAGGCGCTCGAAACGCCTACGATTTCGCAGGAAGGTCACAATCCATTGTGCGGCGATCACATTTCGTTGCAGTTGGAATTAGACGGCGAGGTCGTGAAGGACGTAGGATTTCAAGGCTCCGGCTGCGCCATTTCAAAGGCTTCGTCTTCAATGATGACCACGGCAGTGAAGGGCAAAACAAAAGCCGAAATCAAAATCATGGCGGATGAATTTATCAAAATGGTACGCGGAGAAATTGATCCCGAAACCGAAGAAAATCATTTAGGCAGATTGAAAATTTTTGCCGGCGTCAAAGAATTTCCGGCACGAGTGAAATGCGCGGCACTCTCGTGGCGCACGGTACAAGCCGCTATCGAAGACTCGCATGAAGCTGTTTCGACAGAGGAATAGTTCACCTGGAAAATAAAAAAGCCGCGCAAGCTTTCTCAACTTTTGCGGCTTTTTTCTATCAAAAATAAGACCTACTCTTGGCGTTCTTCGTCTTCCTTTTTGTCTTCGTTCGTATCAATCAGCCCCGGCTTCGTAACAATCGCAGGCATCGTCGGATTGACGACAGGCGCAGATTTTGAGGCCGAAGTCATCGTCGGGTTCAAAGTCTGATCTCTCAGAAAACGATAGGAAATTGCACGATAGACACGCCCCGCAATATCAGCGGCTTTCTTGCCCGCCTCTCCGCGTCCGGTAGTAATCACAGTAACCACTAATCGTGGATTGTCTACGCTATTGAATGAAGTAAAAAGACCGAGCTTGTCGCGGTCCGTACAGGTTCCGGTTTTGCCAGCTACCTGACCCATCGGGTCAAACGCCGCTTTGCCGGTTCCAAAATTAACGGTGCCGGCCATGCCCGCCATCATTCGCATGCGATTTTCCGGTGACATGTCAATTTTCCGCTTCAGTTGCGGTTTAAAATTGGCGGCATCTTGAGGAGTCTTCGGAATACGTGGAACGTACAAATTTCCACCGTTCGCAATCGCTGCCGTAAAAGTCGCTAACTGCATCGCCGTCACGCCAAAGCCATCGCCATGGCTGGACATTAGTACTGAGAATTCTTCAGGAATAAATCCAGCGTCCTCGCTTGGCAAATTGACTCCGGTGGCTTGACCAAATCCAAAATTCTGCGCATAACGAGCTACTTTATCGTAGCCCAGACGACGACCAAGTTCCTGAAAAAAAGGATTATCCGAACGAGCAATCGCATCGGTCAGAACCATGCTTCGTCCGCGTGATGAAGTCAGCTCAACATTCGGATCAAAGACATTTTCCTGCAAGGCAGCCAGACTGACAATCGGCTTCACCGTCGAACACGGCTTGACGGGAGAACCAATCGCCATCTTTTGATTGACGACGGCGTAAACTTTGCCGTTGGTCGGATCCATGACAACCACGGTGCCGGCTTTACCTTCAAGTGCCTGAATCGCAGCACTGCGCACATCAATGTCTTGGCCTGTTGTGTCATCGTTCATGATGTTGGCGACAGTGCCATTTTTCAAAGCTGCTTCGTGAGCCGCAATCGCACGCAAGCGGGCAGCACGAATGGCAGCCTGACGCGCCAATTCACGCCGTCTGGCTTCTTCGGCACGACGGCGAGCTTCAGCGGCAATCGCCGCACGTTGATTCGCTAATTGCCTTTTTTCAGCTTTGGATAATTTCCCGCTTTTTTCACGCTTCGCTAAAGCTTTAAGATCAGGGCCTTTTTCTACTTTTACTTTTGCTTTTTGCTTGGACTTCGCCGCTGAACGCTTTCCCGCAACGGCTGATAGCTCATTCCCAATCAAACAAAGTGCAATCAGGCAGATTGATAAACGGTACAACTTAAACATCTATAATTCCCTTTCTGTTATCACGTTACGGCTACTTAGATGCTAATCGGGCAAAATCGTCTATCACGAGAAGCCGGTGTGTAACAGTTTTTTTGCAAAGCTTGGCTTTGATGATTTATTTGTGAAGCTGGAGAGAAGCGCGCTTCGTGTGCGGACTTAAGCAAGTTGCCCCAAATCACCTGAACCGTTTCAGAACCAACAAACTTGCCTGTACAATTGAGAAGAACGCGCACTGTGGCTTCCTCCGAACTTTGTTTATACTTCCGACAAAGCCAGGGGGCAGGCGCACTACTAGAATATAGCAAATCTTTTCGAGTTGGGCAAACCTTATCGCTTATGAGTCTTTTTTCAAGTTTTCGCGCACAGATGGTTTTCTTTGTCGCCGCCATGGTCTTACTCACGACGATCACCCTGCAAATTTTAAATCAACGCCTCGAACGACGGATCACTATTGCCGCTGAAGAACAGTTTAATGAAGTCAATCGCGCCATTGATCTAGCCGTTAATTCTTTTCCGAGCAAAGAATATTTGTATCAAGTCACGCAGGAAAATCAGAATGCGTTTTCCCCCGATTCGACCGTGCAGGATATTTTCATTGTCAGTAAAGAAGGCTCCGTGATTAACAGTACGAACGCGGACGACATGGAAAAACCGCTGCGCCCGGAAATTGCCAGCCTGCCACCGATCCGACATAACGAAGCCACACATAACAACACCAGTAAAATCGAATTCCCCGTCGAAACTGAGAGCGGAACCCGCACGGTTTTACTGGTCGTGACGCTGCAACGATTATCAAATGCAGTTACTGACGTGGGACAGATTCGGTTATACGCCACCATTGCTTTAGGCTTGATTTTACTGAGCATCACGGCCTTTCTCAGCCGCAGCTTTACACGCCCTGTCACTCAGTTAGCCCAAGCTGCTAAGCGCGTCACGCAGGGCGATCTTGATTTTCAAGTTGACACTTCATCACGCAACGAAGTCGGAATTCTATCGCAAACTTTCAATGAAATGATTGGTGGTCTGAGGCGCAGCCGCGATCTCGAAGAAAAGCTCCAACGCGCTGAACGCTCCGCCGTAGTCGGGCGTTTAGCTTCCGGCATCGCCCACGAAATTCGCAATCCGTTGAATTTCATGAATCTCTCAATTGACCATTTGCGGGCGCGATTTATTGAGCCGCCAAAATCGAACAACGAAGCTGAAACCATTCGCCACGAAGCTGCGAACATTCTCGGATTAATCAAAGACGAAATCGGACGCCTCAATCGTTTAGTCAGTGATTTTTTAAGCTACGGTCGCCCCGCCAGATTCACGCTGCGTGACCTTGACGCACGAATTTTAATCAATGAAGTTGACGGATTAGTACACACCCAAGCCGAACAACAGGGCGTAAAAATCAATTCCAATGTCGCTGAAAATTGCGATCCACATTTTCAAGCCGACGCCGAACAAATCAAAACCTGCTTTTCAAATTTAGTCATCAACGCAGTCCAGGCAATGCCCGAAGGCGGAAATTTAAATATCAACATCAGTAGCGATGAGACCGACATCCAATTTGAATTCTGCGACACCGGTTGCGGAATCGAAGCCGATCCGATAGAACAGATTTTTGAGCCGTATTATTCCACTAAAGAAACTGGCATCGGGTTGGGATTACCGCTCACGAAAAAATTAATTGAAGACCACGGCGGGACGCTGACTGTTGCGAGTGAGAAAGATAAAGGCACGACTTTTGTGGTAACTTTACCGCGTGAAGGAATTATCAAAAATGCAGGCGCATTGACTTCGTAAATATCATGACTGGAATAGCATATACAGCAGTTGAAACCTTCGAACCATCCGACGAAGAGGCTTGGCGCAATTATATCGAATGGTCAAAGTTGGTTCACTTGAAAGAAATGATTTCACTCGACAGCGCACTTTGCCCCAATATTGTTCCAGAAATAATTGAGCAAGATTGGGATCACTTAGCACCAGGATATTTCTTATTCGGGCTTTTCAGTGACCTCGCTTACTTACTAAATCGAATCAAAGACGAGACGAAATATCAAGTACTTGCTACCTTACGAGAACCACAAGACAACAATACAAGCCAGTTCCAAGATAAAAGATTTCATTTCAAAGGTTATGATCTTATTGAGGAAGCTACCAGTATTAGTGCATTAACTAATTGTGGCGGCTTTGATTTGGCATTTTCAAATAACGACCTCTCCGAATACGGACTTATTACTGACTTTAATCGAGCATTTGCGATTAAAAATTTATTACAACAGCATTACCCAGATGAACATCATGCAGACTGTACAGTCTGGGCTATTTGGAGAATGCAAAGCGAGACATAGCACTTTCCCATTACAACTTTGTAAATCATGAAACCAAAAAACCTCCTTATCGTAGACGATGAAAAAAATCAGCGCGACATCCTGCAAATCATTCTCTCCGGTGAACGCGATGCGCACGGGCATCCACTGTACGACATTAAAACCGCCAGTTCCGGTCAGGAAGCCGTCAAGCTTTTCAAGCAGCAGGAATTCGATCTCGTCCTCACCGATTTAAAAATGTCTGGCATGAGCGGCATCGAAGTCCTCACCGAAATTGCGCAGATGGACAGCTCCATTCCCGTAATTTTGATGACGGCACACGGCTCCATTGAGACTGTCAAAGAAGCCCTGCGCAGCGGCGCGTTCGACTATTTGCAGAAGCCGTTAGACCGCGATGAACTACTGGCGACCGTCGCCCGCGCCGTCGAAAAAATGCGTGCCGTAGACGAAGAAATTGTTGGCGTTTCCACCGCCATCGAACGCGTCAAAAAAATGATCGTCAAAGTCGCCGGATCAAATTCTACGGTGCTGATCCGAGGCGAATCCGGGACAGGAAAAGAACGGATGGCGCACGCCGTTCATCAGGCCAGTCCCCGCGCCAACGAAAGATTTCAAGCCGTCAACTGTGCCGCGATTAATGAAAATTTATTGGAGTCAGAATTGTTCGGACACGAAAAAGGATCGTTCACCGGAGCGCATGCCGAGAAAAAAGGATTGTTTGAAATCTCTGACAAAGGCACTTTATTTCTGGACGAAATCGGTGAACTGAATGTCAGCATGCAGGCGAAATTATTGCGCGCTTTGCAGGAAAAAGAAATCACCCGCGTCGGCGGTACAAGGTCTATCAAAGTTGACGTCCGCGTCTTAGCCGCCACCAACCGCGACCTCGAATTAATGGTTAAAGAAAAACACTTTCGCGAAGATTTATTTTATCGCTTGAATGTCATCCCGCTGGACATTCCACCCCTGCGCCAACGCCGCGACGACATCGTAGTTTTAATGGATTATTTCCTGCGCAAACACGGAGCCAACTCCGGCAGCAAAACGATGAAAGTCTCCACCGAGGCGCGTCGGATGCTGATGGATTACGCCTGGCCCGGCAACGTCCGCCAACTCGAATCCGCCATCGAACGCGCTCTGTTATTGGCTGAAACCGAAGAAATCACCGTCGAAGATTTACCGCTGGAAATCCGCAACGTCTCCCGCATCGAAGGCGCAGGAGGTTTCAAACTCCCCGCCGAAGGAATTGATTTTGAAGAACTCGAAAAATCGTTATTAATTCAAGCGATGGAGCAAACAAATTGGAATATTACGCGCTCGGCAAAACTGTTGGGATTGTCGTTCCGAACGATGCAATATCGGCTGGATAAATTTGGGCTTGCCCGCCCCAATCGGAATGGGAAAGAAGAGAGTGAAGAAGATTCTCCAGTGGAATCGCAGCTCAAAGAATGAGATAAAAGTTAATTACAGGCTTTAGTTAATCTGCCATTGCAAGGGACAGAATTCTGTGATCATCTGAAAGTCGCGGACATTTTTGGTAAGTACCGTAATCCCCTGCCGCGCCGCGCTGGTGCTAATAAGTGCGTCGTTGGTCAGCCGTGCTTTCCCGATTTTATCATAGCCGTATTTCGCTCCGATTTGAGCCAGCACATTTCCCGTCCATGACCAATCGGTCAAAGTGGGTACGAGCAAGCGACCTATGCGGTCAAAATCTCGTTCTAAACGTGTCAATAATTTCCTGCTAGTCACATCCATACCAGCATAAAGTTCTTCCAACACCACGGCGCTCAACCACAAGGGAGAGCCGTGCAACAAATTGCGAGTCTGCAAGATGCTGCTATCTCCGAGGCGGAGCGTATGAATATAAATTGACGTGTCGTAGAGAACTGGACTCATGATTCTTCCAGCACCCCATAAACATCACGGATAGTCAGTTGCGCTTTTGCGGCTGCCTTAAAAAACCGCTCGTGTGCCTGCCGCGCCAGCGTATTGCGCTCGCGTTCGGTAATCACTTCTTCCAAAGCGCGTTCAATCGTTTCGGTTTCCGTGTGAGTGCCGAGGAGTTTCTGCGCCCGTTTAATCTTGGATTCATCCAGAATGTAATGCTTGTGTTTTGCGGAAGAGTTTGCCATACAATTTATAACCTCTTTGTACATTGTACAAGGAACTATGTACATCAGACAAGCACCGGAGGCAACGATGGCAAGATGCTTTCAGGCTGTGTGATTACGCACCCTGAATGTAATTCCTGCCAGCACCTTTGCATTCTTTACTTTTAGTCCTATAATTTGTGGGGGGAGTAGTTGCTTAGCTCAGCCTGAATTAAGAGCCACCCCCTGTATTACCTGAAATCCTGAACAATTTGCGACCTATAGCAAAACCGTTTTCACGCTATCACTGACGCGCTGATCTTAGCGGCGTTATTGCAAGGAAGATTTTACATGAGTGATTCATTTGATTGCATCTATTGGCTTATTCCCAGCACCATAAAAAAACTGAGAAGACTCAGGAAAATCGAAAACTTTAGCGAGACCTTCAAGCAATTTAAGCTCACGTCCAAAAAGGACAAGCTTCCAAGTGGAAAATATCAAACGATTAGTGGAAAGTATCTAATGAGGCAGGATTTCTCAAATCTACTAAATGGAGATTTTATAAATAACAGAGAGCGAGAGATTTTGACCGTTGAAGCTAAACGAGTACTATTATGTAAAGATATAGTGGGTAGTTTCAAAGATGACTTTACAATTCTCATAGAGAGGACATCTGATTCAGATGATGAGGTTGAGAAACTATTAAAGTTTTATCAGCCGAAAGGGCAGTCCGCTGAACATTCATTTAACTATCAGCTTGATGATTCAGAAAAAGGTAATATAAAGTTAGACCTACTATCTTCCAGCAAAAAATATTCTTACGAAAGCGATCTTTGGATTTGTAATAGCACAAAAAGTATCTTTGCTCATGGCCGTATGGCTGCTTGCTTGAGTCGTCAAACAAAACAGTGGAGTATAACCTTCCGCAAGAAGGAAGGTTATACCGTACCGAACCAAACCAAACAATCGAACGGGAACGAAGAAGCACCACCGATCTCTGAATATTTGAATAAGAAATCAGAACAAATATACAACACCCTGTACAACATAATTTTTAGCGATGATAAGCCTAAAAATGGGTTAGTAGTAATAGCTGGCAGAACAGGTTCGATGAAGAGTCAAGTAGCCAATGGCTTTATAGAAGAATATTTAAGCAAGCGAATGAAAAATCAGCCGGAAAGAGTTCCGCATTTGCTGACATACGAAGACCCGATTGAAAAAATATTCGAGTCAACAGCCATTTCTAAGGCTGATTACACTCCGCGTGAGAAAAATAAAGACACTCCAAATCTGAATGAGGTTATTGATCTAGCACTGCGACAAACCCCAGCAATCCTCTTTGTAGGAGAAACACGAGACCCCAAAGACTGGGAGTCTTTACTCAGATTTGCGGGCACAGGGCATCTAGTCATAACAACAACGCATGCAGGTTCGTTGACGGAAGCAATGGAAAACATTTTCCAAGCTACGAAATCTCATACTCCGGCTGCGCGAAATGTAGTCGCGGATCGGTTGTTGGCGTTAATTCATTTAAGGCCAGAAACAATCTTATTACCTAATGACCCAAACAAAAAAATGAACATCTTACTTCCTGCTTTATGGCATCGCACTCCCAATGGGGTTAAAGCATTGATGGCGGAAGGGCTGAGTTCCCTGCTTCCTAATACTCACAAAGTAGAAAAGAAAAAGAATAATTACCCTAGCTCAATAGGAAGATATTGGTTTGCAGGTAAACTACTGGAAGAGTCCAAAAATTTTGCGAGAAAATTACCAAAATTAAAGGAAGAACAAAGATTGAAAAAAGAGAGGACAATTAACGCAATCAACACATTTGAAAAAAAGATTCTTCAAACTGCAATTGAGTTTGACTTGGGAGGAATATAGTTATGCCAGAACCAAACAATCTATCTTTTGGGATTCCCTCGCTTGATAAGTTATTTGGCGATAAAAAGATCGAAATCCCTCACAGCGGTGATACGAATAAAGAAAGCATTAGCATTAGTATCTGTATTGCCGGCCCAGATGGAACAGGCAAGTCATTACTAGGTCTTCATCTGGCTTCACGGTATTTAGCTGATTGTTATGAAAGCAACAAAGAAGATTTGCCAACGATCCTATATATCTCAACTGATTTTAAATCTGGCATGGCAAAGACTGTATGGGAGAGTTTTGGCTTAAAATACCCAAATAAAAGAGTCATTCCTTTTTTGTTTTTGAATGAGGACACTAGAAAAAACTCTGAATTACAAGTTGAAATACAGCCCTGTGAGCCACTCGGTGCAGCAGAAGAACCTACCTCGCTTGCATACTATCTGAATACACTTATTAATTCTAACAAGGCGGGGAAAGAGAAAGTTAAGGTTTATTTTGTTGACTTAGCTTCTATCACGGCAGGAGATGATTGGGGATATGTCAATCGTGTTTTATCTGTTCTGAAACCGCGCGACAATAAACAAGCGCGTCATTTGCTGATAATTGATTCTGTCGAAGGATTTGAAACTTTAGTTGGGGAACGTGATGCGTTTGGCGAGTATCAATCACGTCGCTCGCGCATTGCTCAAATCATGCGCTCTGCGGGTAATAAATGTCACTTGGCATTTATTGTGGAAGAGCCAAAAGACGGAGAACGATTACCGGAAGAATTTGTTACCGATACAGTGATCCGTTTACGCAATTCCTGGGTCAAGGATTACGCCAGACGAACAGTTGAAATAGAAAAAGTGCGCGGACAAGCTCATAAACGAGGGCAACACCCGTACCTTATTCGCAGTGGCGGCGGCTCCACCACCGGATCGCAGATAAATCCTGATGACCCAGAGGTCAAGATCAATCGGGGTACTAAGGATAACCCAAATTTTCAAGATCAGGGTTATATTCACGTATGTCACTCACTTCATAATCTTAACCGCAGCATCATGAGTGAAACAGGCACAGGCAGACCAGCCGAGCCACGCAAGGAGTATGCGGCCTTCGGGATTCCCTATTTAGACAATATGCTGGGAGGCAAGGCTGAAGCTGTCGAGCGCGAAAAGGGGCACGACAAAATCGGGTTACTCCATAGTACAGTAACAGCACTCATCGGAAATTCCGAAACCCAAAAAAGTCCGCTTGGGACAGCATTTTTAAGCCGCTGTTATTCTGATTATGCGCGGCGTTTTTATGACAATATAACAAATGTACTGGCTAGAAAAGGTAAAGATGCGTCAAAAAATAAAGTCAAGGGATTACTTAGAGGATTACCAAAAGCTCTTAGTAGCGACAAACTAAATGCTAAGACGAAGTGGCTAGAAGATTGGGAGGGGATGTGCAGTAATAGTGAGGACACAAAACTAAAAGATTTATTACTTTTCGGAGATAACGATGGAATCCCAGTATTACTGACTACGCAAGATGTTCATGCGGCAGAATTGGCATCGAAATTTATAAAATGGTTATCAGTAGATGTGCCTGATCTTAAAAAATGGATGTTTGATTTCACTCCTTCTCTTGAGAAGGATAATCCTGCGATTGATGCGCTGAAGTTATTGATCGAAGACCACACAATCTGTCGCCGTTTAGAAATTCATGATTTGCCGCCATCTGTGCTAATCCATATTATCCAACGTACAATTGAAGCTGCTCAGAAAAACCTAAAAGATACTGACGGTAATAAATTTGATCCATTGAAGGCGAATACAGAAGAGCGATTCAAGATTTCAGGCAGAATTCGTGTCGTTATTGAAGATTTTAATATTCTTAGAAATACCTATATTGAAGTACGCGATGAACCTCTCTTGCTAAGATTTCTGCTATTTTATTTAGGGCGTGAGGGCGTTACGACTTTAATCATTGATACGCAACCAGGACGCCCTGATACTACTATCCCCAGCCCATTAGACAGTGAATTACGTTCTCTGGTAAATAATCACTTATACACTTGGCGTTTTCCATTCTACGGAGAAGATCGTGTTGCGATTGCCGCCATGCCGCCAATTTCAGAAAAGTATCCGACCTTAGTCCGAGAACTTCGAAAATCAACGAGATCAGATAGTGCGCCGTTAGTCGTTGACCCGCACTTTGAATTGTATAGCGGTATCGAACAGGGTGAACCTTGTCCGGTTCCGCTCAAAATCTTATTATTCGAGGAAAGCCCTGCATTTCAACATTACATTGAAGAAGAGAATCAGAGATATGGTCAGCTTTTTTCGCCAGCTCCGCCAGATAATAATCAGCAGGAACATGAACGAAATCAGGTAATTATTGGCGTTCCAGCTTTAGATCATGAAAAGCTGAAGGAATTTTCTTATCTGCAAAGAGATACGAGGTTGGACTATACGCTCGTTTTTCAGGTAGATGAGTTCTGGTATCTACGCCGTCCAGTTTTGAGGCGATCAGGTTCTTATCGGCAACAATGGCAATACCTGAACACGAAAACAGCCAAAAAGTCAGAGAATGAAGCTGAATGGATGAGAGATGAATCAAGTGATCCTTTCGGCTTGTTCCAGAAAACAGAAACAAAAGACCCTACAGATATCCGCAGTGAAATTCGCCGCTGCGACAATAAAGAATTTAACTTTTCCCCAAGTGCTTACGATCAAAAATTCTTAACCTATCCTGAAGAGCCTAACCTAGAACAGCTTGAGATTGCACGGGAGACCTACATAGATAGGATTCCTTTTATGTGGGATTTTGGCTTTTTGCTCTGCAAAAAACGTGCTTGGGAAAACAGTAGAGACGGAGATGTTACAAAAGTTTGGGGACACTTACCAAAAGCTATTAAAAATTCTGACACTGCTTTTGCACGACCTTCTTGGAGAGATTTTTTTAAAGCCTGCACAATCATTGCACGTGAAGAGTCATACCGAATCGGTCAACCAGTCCCCGCTTTCGACTTTCACTCTGTTTCGAGTGAGACATTATCTTGTCTAGTTTTAGAAATGTGGGCGTCTGAGATTTATAAACAAACTGATAAATTACGGAGTAAAAAAAAGAAAGCGGAGAAAAAAGAGAGTTTGACCACACTTACCAAACGCCTTTGGAACCTTAGCTACCAAAAAGCTCCGTCAATTGGTTTAATTGAATGGCTTGATAAAAAAGATGCACCTTATACGACTCCTGAAAGAATAGCGTTATTCAAAAGAGTTGTTGTGACATTTAGAATCAATAAGATAGCTGGAAATTCCAGAGACCTGCGCAGACTTCCAGCACATTATCGTAGAGGTCGAAATCGTGCAAGC
>JAYVZE010000021.1:0-33071 GCA_043783625.1 Blastocatellia bacterium
TAGAAATGAATTAACTGCAAGTTAGCTCCGATACCTGACTTTCATTTAATTCGTGCGGCTATGTAGAATCAACAACTTACGAAAAATTAAGCTTCAAAAGTGTCCACAGTATTGTAATAACAACACCGCTCGTTTTTCTTTGAGGAGTGCTTCAAAGTGCGATCCAAGTCCGCCTAATTGTGAAGTAATAAAATCGTGCAAGGATTGTTTTTCATCTGTCCATCTGCCTAACCGAACCAGCAAGGGAATCGGAGCGTTTGGATTTTGCCGAGCCACTTCCAGCAAGTTTACTGCCAACAACCAAATCGTTGTTGTTTTGCCGCTGCCCGGTTCGCCGAGTAATGCAGCCTGACGCATCGTCAGAATTTCTTCAATTGCTTTATCAACACGCTTCGTTTCTTGTAATTGCCCTTCACGCGCAGACCTGTGTTCATAGGCAGCGCAAGCTTCAGTACGACGCTTTTGTGCCTTGCCGCCCAATATTTGTGTAGAGCTTCGTTTGCCGTTCCTGATTTAGCCGTTCCTCTTCTTGCAAGCGATTCAGGTAGTCTAATTCCAAAGTGCGTTGGTCGTTGGTTGAAATTGTATCAGCAGGTAAGAGCCTATTTTCAGGCGGGTTGGCTTGTGGCGGCGATTTCAAATTGTTTTTGATAAATTGGCAAAGTAACCGATGCTGTTCCGCTTCTTTATTGGCAGGTTTGGCAATGGAAGAATGATCCGATCCCGAAATCATTTTAGGTTCGGGAAAATATCTTTCTCCAGAGATAGGCGGCACCAATTGTTCTCGCCTAAATGTTAGGAGTCGCCACGCCTGTTTCAGCACAGGAAGCTTAACTAATTCGATAAAATTTTGTTCACTTAATTCTTTTCCTTTGATGACAATACCAAAGTTCTCTCGTCCTATGAGATTCTTGAATTCCTTATCAAGACCATTAAGCCATCGATTATTCTCGGCAAAACGCAACGCGTCAGCTTGAGCATGCCCGAGGCGTTCTGCCAATGGTTTTAGTAATTCAGCATATTTAGAGCCGAGCGATGGTGAGGCGACAAGGAAAAGTCCAAGATTTGTTTGATGATTGAGCAAATCTAATATTCGCTCAACAATATATTTGCGCACGACAATACCGCCCATGCTGTGACAAACGAAAATGATATGTTGGCTTTGTAACACGCCATCCAAACTTAGATGCGTCTTTAGATCATCAACTACACGTGATAAATCATAATTTCCAATGAAGACGTTGGTTGGGTAAGTGAAATTGTAGATGCCGAGAGCGGCAAGTTCAGGTTCATCTTTCAGTAAATCAGGCCAGTACGCGCCATTTTCGTGTCGCCAGCAAGCTTCGCCACTGGATAAAACTCCATGCACAAAAACTACAGTGGTTATTGTTGTTGGTTTTCTAAGCCATTCACCTTTCATGCTGAGAATGTTCTTTCATTAAAATTTGTGGAGTCCGCATCGTGATTCAAGTCCTCTGAAATTGCAATAAAAAAGCGTCCAGGTTCTGAAGAAGTTGGACGCTTTTTGTTCACAGATTTTTCCTGGTATCAGGCGCGAGGCGATTTGAATAATTCTCGGAGTTGGCAACGAAATCCTGGAAATAAATCTTCGCTGCTCAGCTCAGCTTCTTCGGGATAAATGATGGCGTCGTACTGTCCACGGTAGAGTGTGATGGTTTTTTCTTCGGGGGCAACAATCCAAACTTGTTTGACTCCAGCGTCAAAATATTCGCGGACTTTGGAATTTACTTTTTCGTAGAGGTCAGTTGGCGAGACAATTTCAACCGCTAAATCAGGAGCGAATGGCCAACCGCTTTCAGGTTCGCCTTCGAGGGGAATACGTTCAGCCGCGACAAACGCGATGTCAGGAATTCGACTGTTGATTCCGATTCTGAAAGTTGTATCCGCTCCATAAATTCCGCCAAGATTATTTTTCTCAATATAAATTCCAAGTTTAATTAAAAGGCGTGCGCCGACGCCTCCGTGTCTTGCTCCCGCCATTTCTTTCTCCTCCGGTATTCCGTTGACGATTTCGTATTCTTTTTCGGTATCAAGAACCGCTTCGGTCATAACTGACATAATAAAAGCTCCTTCGCGTTTTGAGGACTACTGACTCGCCCTGCTATTCTAACTCTGGAGAATTGAGTTCGGCAAAGAAAAAGCGCACAAACTCTAATGAATCTGTGCGCTTTTTGAAGTGTACTGTAGGAAGCGCAAACAGGATGTTTACGCTTCCTATTTTTTATGGTCGTCCCGTATCCAGGAACGCCTTCAGCTTACGTGAACGGGAAGGATGACGCAGTTTGCGTAAAGCCTTCGCTTCGATTTGGCGGATGCGTTCGCGGGTGACGGCGAAGTGTTGACCGACCTCTTCTAACGTATGCTCGCTGCCGTTGGGACCGAGTCCAAAGCGCATCTTGATGACTTTTTCCTCGCGGGGAGTCAGGGTCTTCAAGACTTCTTCGGTGATCTCGCGCAGATTCAAATTGATGACTGCTTCAGCCGGATTTTGAATCGTCTTGTCTTCGATGAAATCGCCGAGATGTGAATCTTCTTCTTCACCAATCGGAGTTTCCAGCGAAATCGGTTCCTGCGCAATTTTCAAAACCTTACGGACTTTCGAAGCCGGAATGTCCATCTTCCGTGCGATTTCTTCGCTCGTTGGTTCGCGTCCGAGTTCCTGCACGAGGGCGCGTGAAGTCCGAATCAGTTTGTTGATCGTTTCGATCATGTGAACCGGAATGCGGATTGTTCTCGCTTGATCCGCGATAGCGCGGGTGATCGCCTGACGAATCCACCACGTCGCATACGTCGAGAATTTATAACCGCGACGATACTCGAATTTGTCGACGGCTTTCATCAACCCGATGTTGCCTTCCTGAATCAAATCCAGAAATTGCAATCCACGATTCGTGTATTTTTTGGCGATGGAAACGACTAAGCGCAAGTTGGCTTCGACGAGTTCTTTTTTCGCCTGTCCGGCTTCGGCTTCGCCGGTGACGATGTTTTGCATCGCCCGTTTCATCTCGGCGGCGGAGATGTGAAATTGCTCTTCTAACTGAACTAAATGACGCTTGGAGGCTCGCTGTTTTTTCTCAAGCTCCTTGATTTCGTCAACTTTGCGTTTACGTTCCAGTTGGCGCGTGATTTTATCAATCTCGCGGTCGGTTTCCTTCACCTCAGCGGTAGCCGTGCGGATTGCCGCCACCAGACGGTTTTCCATGCGTGGCATTAATTCAAGAATGCGAACGTGCTGCGAAATATCTACGCGCATCCGCATCAGCTTGCGACGCATTTTGGTATGCTTCGGTGAGCGTTTCGGCTCGACCAGGTATTTTTCGTAATGCGTCAAAATCTTCTTGAAAGACTTCCCGATTTCGGTAATTTGTTCGACGGTGTAGTTGTAATACTCCTCGACTTTTTCCTCGGTGATGCCTTCCTGCTCGGTGAATTGCACCACTTCACGAATCGTCAATTGACCGGCTTCCAGTTCCCGACCAATTTTGACCAATTCAGTGATCGCCATGGGCGAACGTGAAATTGACTTTTCAGCGCGAATTTTGCCGCGTTCGATGCGTTTGGCGATGGCCACTTCGCCTTCGCGGGTGAGCAACGGCACGACGCCCATTTCGCGCAGATAAAGGCGAACCGGATCGTTGGTTTTGTCGAGGCTGCCGGGCGATAAATCAATCTCGACTTCTTCTTCAGTGGAGTCTTCGATTTTTTTATCGCTGCCACTGATCGCCGCATTTTCCAGGAATTTCTCGTCGGAATCTCCAATGGAAATTCCTTCCGCGCCGAGTGAGGCAAAAATATCCTCAATATCGTCGGGGGAGACGAGACCTTCAGGCAATTCGTTATTGATGTCATCGTAGCTGAGAAAGGCTTTATCTTTGCCCATTTCCAACAGCTTTTCGACATCGTCTGTATATTTCTCTTCCATTTACTTGCTCCTGCAATACTGTCTTTCCATTGTCCGTTTCATAAAGATACGGCTTGGGAAAAAGAAAACGGTAAACAGTATCAATGACTGCTCCAATTCAATATTCCGTGAAGAGAGTTTTGTTTCACCGCAAATATTTCGGGAAGTCAGCAGTCCTGACAGAGTAAGTTTTGATTCAATGTGTCGTAATTAATTTTAAACGACAAACAATAATCTCTGCGTAGACCTGATCGAACCCGACGTTTTTTTAGAGTGAGACAAGGCGACCATTCGCCCCGCTTCTCGAAACGTTCTTATTTTCAAAACTAACATTTGAATAACGGCGAAGTTATTTATATGTATGGCTCATCTGATTGCGAGCGCGCGTTCTTGTTTCGCCAATTCAAATTTTTTCATCAACAATTCATTCACCAGCACAATGTCGCCTGACCGTTGTGCCTGATTCATCTCACTTTGTAAAACCGTTTGCTGTTCGGACAATCGTGACGAACGCAAACTTGATAAGCTTTCTTCGGCTTCCCGCTGATAGGCTGCTTCGGATTTATCATCATCTTCAATCAGCAATTCAGGGAGCAATTCGTTGACCAGTGCCGAATCAAAAATCTGCTCGCTCAACGCGGCATAAGTCGGTTCCAGATTCTGTTTCGCCAAGTCAACCAGCAGCTTAAAAACCGGAGAAGTGCGAAGCTGCTTATAATCTTCTTCGACCAATTGTTGCAGCATCCGATGCCGGACACCTTCGTGATTTAACATCGCTGCCAGCAGATTTTTTTCAGCCGGTTTCATTGTCAAAGAAGCAACAATCACCGAATCGCTAACGCGGTCAGCGCGAATCTCAACGGCGCGTCTAAATTCTTCACGGACAACTTTGCTGTCCAGCTTCAAGCGGTCAGCAATGCGCTCCACCTGTTCGGAGCTTTCCACGCGATCCCGTACCAATTTCAAATACGGAAGAATCTCGTTCAGCGTTTCAGATTTTCCCGTCGGAGAATTCTGATCGCGGCTCTTCATTGCCTGTGCCACGATGTAATCCATAAACGACTGCGAATTTTTCAATAATCTGCTATAGCTTTCAGTGCCGCGTTCTCTGATGAATTCATCGGGGTCAAGGTTGTCCGGCAGCGTCAGCACGTTGACCTTGAAACCTTCTGTTAACAGTAATTCAAGGCTGCGTTTGGTGGCGTTTACTCCGGCTTTATCAGGGTCAAAATTAACAATAATCTTTTTGGAATAACGTCCCAATAATCGTACCTGTTGTTCGGTTAATGCTGTACCCAGGCTCGCGACTAGATTTTTTACCCCGAACTGAAAGGGGATTAAAAAATCTAAATAACCTTCTACCAGAATTACGAAGCCCTGTCGCCGAACGGTTTCACGCGACTGGTTTAAACCGAACAAATGATGCCCTTTGGTGTACAGCGCAGTTTCTGGCGAATTCAAATATTTCGGTTCGCCTTCACCCAGAATGCGCCCGCCAAAGGCGACAACTTTTCCCTGCGCATCACTGATGGGAAACATTAACCTGCCACGAAATTTGTCGTAGAAACCATTGCCCGTATCGCGGAGTGAAACTAATCCGCTGCGCTCAATCTGCATTTTTGAGGCTCCGCGATTTTGCAGAAAATTGCTCAGTGCATCCCAACTGTCAGGCGCATAGCCGAGCCGGAAAGTCCGGCGCGATTCTTCAGTGACGCCGCGTTTGGCAAGGTACTCAAGTGCGCCTTTGCCTTCGCCGGATTCGATACTGCTTTCAAAGAACTCTGCGGCCCACGCATTTAATTGGCGGAGGTCATCGCGCAGCTTGTCGCGCTCTTCGTGATGTTTCGCGTTGTCATCCGTTTCGACAGGTAACGCGACACCACATTTTTCCGCGACAGTTTTGATGGCTTCAGGAAAAGGGCTGCCTTCGATTTCCATTACAAAAGCGAAGACGTTGCCGCTTTTTCCGCATCCGAAGCACTTAAAAAAACCTTTGGAGCTAACACTAAAACTCGGAGTCTTCTCGCCGTGAAACGGGCAACATGCCCAATAATTCTGTCCTTTTTTCTTGAGCGTTACATAATCGCCAAGCACCCGCACGATGTCGGCTTGATTGCGTAAATCATCAATGAATTTTTTGGAGAAGCGCATAGGGTATGAGGTGTCAGGTGTTGGGTGTTAGGTGTCAGGAAAACCTGAAACCTAACACCTGACACCCGACACCTACTTCCTCAATTCTACAATCGTCGCCCCATTCCCGCCTTCGTTGCCTTGTGCGGGATAGAATTTTTCAACGTGCGGATGTCCGCTCAACATTTGCGCGATAGCGCGTTTCAGTGCGCCCATTCCCATTCCGTGAACGATGCGGATGCGATCATGATTATTGACGTACGCCGCATCTAAAAATTTGTCAGCCGCATCCTGCGCTTCCGAAACGTTTTTGCCAATGACATTTAACTCCGAACCAATTTCAGGCTGTTCATTGAAATTCACCGTCACGCCCTGCGGAAGTCCAACAGCTTTTGCCGAAGCCTTTTTGTTCGCAGGTTGCGCGGCAGAAACCAGGCGCAAATTTTCCTGCGTTTCCCGAAAGTGTAACGCGCCAACCTGAACGTTAATGCTGTCTGCGCCGATGGAATCAATCACGCCCTGTTGATTCAATGACAGGATTAACACTTTGTCGCCAGCTTGGAAGACGTGGTCGGACGGGTGGTCGGTGGTTGGTGGTCGGTGGTCGGCATCGCCATCCGTTGCTCCGTTCCCTTGTCGCCTCTCTCTTGCTGCGTTGCTGGCGGAAACTCTTAGATCGGTGGTGCGCTTATCAATTTCGCGCTGCACTTTTTTGGCTACTGCCGCATCTTCAATTGTCGCTACGAAGGCTTTCGATTTGGTCACGAATTCATCAACAATCTTTTGCAGTTCGGCACGGAATTCTTTTTCACGGGTTTGTTCACGTTTATTAAAATCCAGTTCCAGTGAAGCGTATTTTTTAGCGACGGCTTCACGTTCTTCTTCGAGAGCTAGGATCGTTTGCTGTTGCTCATCGCGCTGTGTTTTCAGGCGTTTTAAGAATTCTGTCGCTTCTGCGCTGGAGCTTTGCACTTTCTCAACGGCGCGATCTGTGATGGCTTTGGGCAATCCGAAGCGGCGAGCAATTTCAATACCTGAAGACGATCCGGCAATTCCGGTCAGCAATTTGAAAGTCGGCTTCAACGTGCGTTCATCAAATTCAACTGAAGCGTTAATGACTCCGGTGGAATTCGTCGCGTAAATTTTCAGTCCGCTGTAATGTGTCGTTACGATGACGTGTGCGCCGTGTGATTTGAAGTAATCTACAATCGCCACACCGAGTGCTGAGCCTTCTTCAGGATCAGTTCCAGTTCCCACTTCGTCGAGCAGGATTAATGCAGGCGGTTCGAGTTCATCGCTGATTTTGCGGATGTTGGCGATGTGCGCGGTGAACGTCGAAAGATTTGCGGTGAGCGATTGATTATCGCCAATGTCAGAAAGTACTTGGCGGAAGATCGGTAGGTTCGCATCCACCGCAGGAACGTGTAATCCCGATTGCGCCATCAACGACAACAATCCCGTAGTTTTGAGGACAACGGTTTTACCACCGGCATTCGGACCGCTGATAACCATGATTCTATGCTCGGCGTCCAGCTCCAATGAAATCGGAACAATTTCTAATCGCTGCGCTTTGAGATTGGCTTCCAGTAAAGGATGGCGTGCGGCTTTCAGGAAGAGAATCCCATCTTCGTTAATGTTTGGCTGAATCGCGTTTTGATTTAGTGCCAAACGTGATTTTGCGGCGATGAAATCCAGCAATCCAACAGCCTCCGCCATCAACGATAATTCTTCGCGGTGATCGCGCAATTCCTCCGTGATGGCGAACAGCACTTTCGTGATTTCAGCAATTTCTACTTCGTGCAGGCGAACTAATTCGTTGTTTGTTTCGATGGTTTCGAGCGGTTCAACGAAAGCCGTTTGCCCAGAAGATGACATGCCGTGAACGACGCCAGCGACGGCTCCGCGATTGTCATTGCGGATCGGAACCACGTAGCGTTCATTGCGAATGGTGATGAAATCATCGCGGAGCGCATGCGATTCATCAGCGCGTTTCAAAATCGCTTCTAATGTTTTTTGGAGCGAAGTTTTGAGTTTGGAAATCTGGAAGCGGACTTCACGCAATCCGGGGCTGGCAAAATCATCAATTTCCCCGGTTGGCAAAATTCGCGTGCGCAATCGCTGATAAATACTGTGGAGGTTCGCAATTTGTCCGGTTATTTCGCGTAGTGAAGGGAACCGCGCTGCTTCGTCACGAAACGTATCGCGCAACCCCATCGAAACCGAAATCAGCCGCAACACCGTCAGAATTTCAAACGGTTCAAGATTGATGTCAGCGACGGAAAGCTTGCTGATGGCGGGACGCGGATCATTCAATTCACTGAAATCCAGTGCCGTTCCTTCGCGCAAATACTCAACGCCCTCAGAGGTTTGCTGCAACGATTGGTTGATGATTTTTAGTTCAGTGGCAGGTGTCAACTCACGCACACGAAGGTCGCCCAGCGGAGTGCGAATCAGGCTCGCAAGCGTCGCTTTTAGTTGGTCGTATTCGAGTGTTTCGAGTGAGCTTAGTTGCATTCAATTGGTTGTTTCGCGGACACCGTTCAGACATCGCTGGGGCAATTATTCTAAACCAATGGATTGTAGGGATCAAGCGAGGCGATGTCAACCAAAATGAATGGCAATTTAGGTACAGCTTGAGCCTGATTTTATTGGCTTTAATGTCCGGTCGGATGGGCTTGAGAAATATATTTTTTAAGCGAGTTCGTGAGCTTTTCCAGATCAATCGGTTTAGTGAAATATTCGTTGCAACCCGCCGCGTGAGCTGCGGCTTTGGTGAAATCATCGTCGTAGGCTGAAACAATGATAATTGGAACCGCTTTGAATTGAGTGGTAGCGCGTAATGCTTTGGTAAATTGAAGGCCGTCAAGGTTGGGCATTTTGAGATCAAGCAGGATGGCGTCGCAGGAATATTTGCGCAAAGCATCCAGCGCAATTTCGCCATCGCTGGCTTCGATGACTGCGAAGCCTTCCAGTTCCAGCAACCGCCGCAACATAAAACGACTATCTGCCAAATCCTCAACCAGCAGGATTTTCCCGTAAGAATTCATCAACACCGGATTTTCAACCTCAGTAAAAATGTGCCTGTCAGCAAGGGGATTGATGCACCCGCGAATTCTACCAGCCGATTTTTCCCGCGACAAGGAACGTGTTAGTTTTACCTGAAAATGAGCGTTTGAAATTCTTACCAAACTAGACTTTGTCTTGGATTTATCGCGGAATTTAACAAGCCGGGAAATTTAGATGTTGTCACAATTGCTTGTCAAAAAAGTTTGAGTCAAAATAACTAACATGAATAATTTGCAAATCTTGACTGGCGATAGTTTTACAATTTTACCGACGCTGGCGGCTGAATCCATCCAATGTTGTGTAACGTCGCCGCCGTATTGGGGATTACGCGACTATGAGCATCCGGCGCAGATTGGGGCTGAAACGTCGCCGGAACTTTATGTGGAAAATCTTGTGGCGATGTTTCGGGCAGTTCGCCGCATCTTACGCCAGGACGGAACGGTGTGGCTTAATGTGGGTGATGGTTATGCGAGAAACGGCGGAACGGGCAACTGCGGACCAAACGCCGTAGTCGGTAACACAAAAAAACTGATTCAAAAACGTAACTGCAAAGTTCCTGATTGTTGGGGACTTAAAGATAGAGACTTAATAGGTATGCCTTGGCGGGTTGCTTTTGCGCTCCAGGCAGACGGTTGGATATTAAGGTCAAGAATAACCTGGGTTAAAAAAAATGCGATGCCTGAAAGCGTTAAGAATAGACCGACGAATGTGACGGAAGAAGTTTTTATGTTTGCCAAGTCGTCAGCATACTTCTACGACCCAAGCGGTGTTCGAGAAGAAAGCGGCGCAAATCTTCGCAATCATTGGCTCATTGGCCCTGATTCAAGCAGAAACGGACATCCAGCGACATTTCCACGTGAACTTGCGCGACGCTGTATTTTGCTGGGATCGCGTGAAAACGATACGATTTTAGATCCATTTAGCGGTTCGGGGACTACCGGGATTGCTGCCAATGAATTAAATCGCAAAGCGGTTCTCATCGAACTAAATCCGACCTATGCGGCAGCAAGCAAAGAACGCGCAGCCTTTATCCAACCGCAATTTAAGTCCTTGGCGGTCGGACTAAATCAAAAGCAACTGTAAATAATTATGTCCCGAAAACCCGGCTCGAAACAATTCATTCTTGAATTTTTCTTACAAAATATTGGCACTGTGCTTGAATCGAAAGATATACAGCAAGCCAGTGGCGGCGCAGTCGAATGGGCGCGTCGAGTTCGTGAATTGCGAAACGAAGACGGCTACCAAATTCTTTCTCACAAAGACCGCGCAACTTTAAAACCGAACCAGTACTTGATGGAAACGGACAAGCGAGTACCTGCTTTCGCACGCGGCATTTCTAAAGAAACTCGCGCTTGGGTGCTTGAAAGAAACGGATACACTTGCCAAATGTGTGGTGTTGCGGCGGGTGATGCTGACCCGTTCGGCTCAAATCGAACGGTAAGATTAACAATGGGGCATATCCTCGATAAATCAAAGGGCGGCGATGATACTCCGCAAAATCTACGAGCGGTTTGTACTAATTGTAATGAAGGCTTACAAAATACGGCATTGCCAAAACCAGACCAAATTCACTTACTTGCTCAAATTCGACGAGCGACGATTAATGATCAGGAAACAGTGTTGAGCTGGTTGCTTCAAAAGTTCAATTTAGAAGCCAGGAAAAAGAACTAAAGACGAAATGTGAAAAACGAAATCAGTATTCTTTTGGTGGATGATGAAACAGCGCTTACCAGCACTTTGAGTCTGGTTTTTCGTGCTGAAGGCTACGGCGTTGAATCGCGGTCAAGTTTTCCGAATGCGATGATTGCGATTGAAAATAAGCATTACGATTTAATCGTCACCGATCTGCGCATCGGCGGATTAGAATTGCTCAAGCGCGTCAAAACGCTCAGCCCGAAAACTGAAGTTATTATTATCACCGGATACGGAACCGTACCGGAAGCCGTGGAAGCCACGCAGTCTGGCGCGTTTTATTTCCTCGAAAAACCTTTTAGTCCTGAGCAAATTTTACTGATTGCAGAAAAAGCAGTCGAGCGCGGGCGCCTGATTGCAGAGTCGGCGGATTTGCGCCAGCAATTCACCAAACGCAAGCAATACGCTGATTTAATTGGGTCGTCGCGGGCGATGCAAACCATTTACGAGACTATCGAACACATCGCCAAAACTGATGTTAATGTCTTGATTATTGGTGATTCAGGAACGGGCAAGGAATTAATTGCGAATGCGATTCATTTCAATTCGCGCCGCGCGGAGCGTTCCTTTGTGAAAGTGAATTGTTCTGCGTTGCCGAAAGAATTAATTGAATCGGAATTGTTCGGCTACGTCAAAGGGGCATTTACGGGGGCGGCGCAGGATCGTTTAGGATTGATTGCACAAGCAGATCAGGGCAGTTTGCTGCTGGATGAATTAGCCGAAATGCCGATTGATTTACAGCCGAAATTACTGCGCGTGCTGGAAGAGCGAAGGTATCGTCGCGTGGGCGATGCGATGAGCCGTGACGTGAATTTCCGGTTGATTTGTTCGACGAATCGCTCGCCGCACGAAGCCATTCAAAATGGACAATTGCGTGAAGATTTATATTATCGGATTTCGACCATTACCATTACCGTTCCACCTTTGCGCGAACGCAGCGAAGACCTGCAGTTATTGATCGAAGAGCTATTCCGCCGCTTTTGCGAACGCTATGAAAAAAATCTCAAAGGCTACACGCAAGCCGCCTATCAACGACTGTTTTCTTATCACTGGCCGGGCAACGTTCGTGAGCTGCAAAACGTCATAGAACGGGCTGTTTTGTTATCCAAAGGCGAACGCATCGAAGCTGAAGATTTGCCACTGGGGCTGGCTGCCTCAGGTAATGGTTCCAGCCCGGAATTTTATTATCCTCCAAATATGAAATGGGAGGAGATCGAACGCGCGATTCTCGTCACGGCTTTAGAGCGAACTGCCGGGAATAAAAAGGCCGCTGCACAGTCATTAGGAATGCAACGCTCGCGGTTATACAATAAGCTTGAGAAATATGGCATCGAAGTTGCACGATTAAGGAAAGGTAAAGGCGCCTAGTCGTCAGGACATAAAAAGCTCCCCTCCTGTTTTAGGAGGGGTGTCCGCAGGACGGGGTGGTAAAATAAATTCAAGTTTTAGACCACCCCAGCCCCTCCTAAAACAGGAGGGGAGCTTTAGCCGCGCAATTTCGATCCGATCCCCCCTTTTATAAACACGAGGTAAGTACTGATGAAAGTAATTTTTTTGAAAAATATTCTATTGATTTTAGTGGCTTGTGCCGTACTGCCAACAGTCATTTTTGCGCAAACGAATGAAGAGGCTCCAGCCGTAAATCAGCCGTTATTGATTACACGCAAAGAAGTCGCGGCGGTTCAGGCAGAGCTGCAACGACGAGGTTATTATCGCAATACGCCAAATGGAGTGCTGGACACGCAAACCCGCGAATCAATCATCGAATTTCAGAAAGAAAATAGTTTGTCGGATTCCGGCACAATTGATCTGGCGTTGCTAAACAGCCTCGAATTGAAATATCCGGCAACTGGAAAAGAAGTCGAAAGCGCCCGCAAAAAAGGCTTGATCCCACGGATTGGTTATGGCGTGAAAGACGGTGCGACGACGACGAAAGATGCCACTGTGAACGCTGGAAAAACGGCGGTCAGAAGCACTGAAAAAGCCTACGATGCCAGCACCAAAGCCGTCAAAAATGCGGCAGATGTAACCAAAGATAAATCTGTGAAGCTGGCCAAAGATGCTGGTGGAATGACGGTCAGAGGTGCGAGAAGAGCTGAAGACGCGACCACTGGGACAGCGAAAAAAGCCGGAAATGCAACCGTGCGAGCCGGGCGAAAAGTGAATGACGTTTTTGTCGGACGCAGCGATGCCGAAATTCAAAGCGATGTGCGCGACGTGCTCGAAGCCGATGAAAACACCAAACGCGTTCGTTCTGAAGTCAAAGAAGGAACCGTCAAGCTTTCGGCTAAATCTGATATTGATTTGAGCGATGCCGTTTCAAAAGTTCGTCAAGTCAGCGGCGTCAAAGGCGTGATTGTCGCAGCTAAATAAAAACAAATTGTGGATATGATATTTCAGAAATTAGTGCAAATTATTCTCATCTCTTTGCTCAGCTTTACAGCGCACGCGCAGGACGGTGCGGCGGTCAGATTGGCGTACACCAAAGCCGAATATCAAATCCCGATGCGGGATGGCGTGAAGCTCTTTACGTCTGTTTACGTCCCGAAAGATGCTGCACAGAAATATCCAATGATGCTTGACCGGACGCCTTACAGCGTGGCTCCTTATGGTGTCGAAAGCTATCCGCGCTCATTGGGGCCATCGAATTTGTTAATGAAAGAAGGCTATATTTTCGTGTATCAGGACGTGCGCGGCAAGCACATGTCCGGGGGGCATTACGAAGATATGCGCCCGTTCAATCCTAACAAAAAAGGCCAGGAGGTTGACGAAGCCAGCGACACTTACGACACCATTGAATGGCTGCTGAAAAATGTTGCAGGTAATAACGGACGGGTCGGAATGTGGGGGATTTCGTATCCGGGTTTTTATACGTCAATGGGAATTTTGTCAGGGCATCCGGCGTTGAAAGCGGCTTCGCCACAGGCTCCGATTGCGGATTGGTTTGTCGGTGATGACGATCATCACAACGGTGCTTTATTTGTTTTCGATGCCTTCGGATTTAATCAGGCATTGGGTTGGCCGCGACCTCAGCCAACGGAATCAGAAGGCCGGGAATTCAATTATGGAACGCCAGACGGTTATCAGTTTTTTTTGAAGCTTGGCTCTGTCGCCAACGCGCAAAAAAATTATTTCAAGAACCAGCAGGAATATTGGAATAATCTGACGAAGCACACGACGTACGATGAATTCTGGCAGGCACGCAATGTGCTTCCGCATTTGAAAAATATCAAGACCGCAGTTCTGACAGTGGGTGGATGGTTCGATGCCGAAGACCTTTACGGAGCCATTAACACCTACAAATCCATTGAAAAAAATAATCGCGGCATCGTCAATCATTTTGTGATGGGCCCGTGGTGTCACGGTTGCTGGACGGGCGAAGGTTCGCAACTGGGAGCCATTAATTTCGGCTCGAAAACAGGTTTGTGGTATCAGGAAAATGTCGAGCTTCCATTCTTTAATTTTTATTTGAAAGACAAAGGCGAAGGGAAACTTGACGAGGCGACAATTTTTGAAACCGGGACGAACAAATGGCGCAAATTTGAGCAATGGCCTCCGGCGCAGACACAGGAAAAATCCTTGTATTTCCAATCCAATGGAAAGCTCGGCTTTACTGTCCCAACGGAAACTGCGGGATTTGATGAATACATCAGCGACCCGATGAAACCAGTGCCGTACTCGAATGAAATTTCCAATGATCGCAATACGACGTACATGATCGAAGACCAGCGATTTGTGGCGCGCCGTCTCGATGTGATGGTCTATCAAACGGATGTTTTGACTTCAGACCTGACGCTGGCCGGGCCGATAACCGCCAATTTATTTGCTTCCACCAGCGGGACGGATTCAGATTTTATGGTGAAGTTGATTGACGTTTTGCCGGACAATGCTCCGGCTGTTAATCGCGTCGAAATGGGTGGATTTCAAATGCTGGTACGTTGGGAAGTGATGCGCGGAAAATTCAGAAACAGCTACGAAAAGCCAGAACCTTTTCAGCCGAATGAGCCGACCAAAGTCCCAATTTCATTGAACGATGTCGCTCACACCTTCCAAAAAGGTCATCGGATCATGGTGCAGGTTCAAAGCACAATGTTCCCTTTGATTGACCGTAATCCAAACAAATTTGTAGACATTTACCAGGCCGCCGAGACTGATTTTCAAAAGGCGACCCAGCGAATTTATCGCGGCGGAAAGAATGCTTCATACCTCAAGATTAATGTCTTGCCACAGTAAGACAATCAGCCATCGGTTTTAAATTTTTAGGATGAGGCGGGCGGTTTTTTCAGCCTCACCACGAGGACATTTGAGGATTGTCGCTTCTGTCACGGCTTGCTGTAAGGTTGGGAGTACAACTAGCGGTTTTCGTCTGGCGGAGACTGTATGATTCAGCAATTCCAGCACGCCCTGTCCGGCGGAAATTTTTTTCGGACGCCAGCGAGCCTCGGCTTGATAAGTGCTGACAATCACTAAGGCGACACGTAAAGGTTTTGTTCCTGTGACGCCGCCGATTTTTTCTACCGGATATTTTTTTTGCGTGAACGTGCCGGGTTTTCTGATTGCCAGTGGTTGCGGGTATGGGTGTACACGCCCTTGCAAATCCAGAACGGCGTATTCATCGGAATAATACGTTGCGCCTGCGCGTACCAGCGCCGCGACCAGACTGGTTTTGCCGGTGTAGCTGCGACCGGGGATGACAATAGCTTGGCCCTGCCATTCGACGACGCCCGCGTGAACAAACACGCGCCGCCGCGCCATTTCTGCGACGTACATTTTGATGCGGCGTTCCAAATCTTCCAGGACAATTTTTAAGCTGCGCGATTTTGCACCGCGTTCTTTACCTTCAAAAATCTCATTGCTCTGACCGATTTTTAGCGAGAATAATCGTTCGACCCGCGCCGCTTTGGATGGTTTCCACAACGGCGGAAAATATTCATCAAGCTGTGACAGAATTTCCCGTTGATTGGTACGAATACCGATTCGTACGCCGTAGGATAAAATTGTGCGAGTGGCGACCCATTCTGTCGCATTGTTCAGGCTCATCAATTTTTCGCCGCAATCGGCAACGACACTTTGCGCACGCCTGCCAACGCCAGAATATTTTTTTCACCTTTCGCCAAACTCGACGCGATACGCCCCTCGCTATCAATCAACACTGCCGACGGGGTAGAGTTCGTCCCAAACATTGGGCCAATATCGAATTCCGTATCGCTCAGCATCAGTGCGTTAAATTCTGCGCTTTTGGTTTTGATCACTTCTTCGTTGCCCGACATCACCAGCACCAATTGTGGTGCGCCGTGAGGAGTTTTTTCCTCCCAGCGTTTTAAATCTTCCGTCATTGCCTGACAAAATGGACAGCCCGGATCCCAAAACAGCAATAACGAAGCACGTCCGAGCAAATCTTCGGTGTTGAGAATTTTGCCGCTCATATCAGGCAATGAAAAACGGGGCGCGGGTTCGCCAACCTTGAAAAGCGAATTGCCCACCGCGATTTGCGGCTGATGCCCATTGCCATTGCTCGCCGCTTCCGCTGTCGTCACGGTATGCGTGACCAGTGCGCGAATCGCCTCATCGCCATACGTCATCTGACTGGCGATTTTGCCGTCACGACCAATGATTACCGCCGCCGGAGTCCACATCGCCTGATAAGCGTCAGCCACATTACTTTCCCCTTGCAGTAATAAATATTCGGCGTCGTATTTGGCGATACGTTTTTCTACTTCGTTTGGCTCGCCTTTGCTCAGCATTGCAATCGTCAGTTGCGCCGCATAATCACGCTGCCACACGCGCAGCATCGGCAACAATGATTTGCACGGGGCGCAATTCGGACTGACGAACAGCAACAACACCGCTTTGCCTTGCGCACGCAAAACCTCAAGCGAAATTTGTTCGCCGCCCAGCGTCGCTAACGTAAAGTCAGGCGCAGGCGCACCGACAGGCAGCCCTTCGACCGGAGGCGCAGCATCTGCGCGTTCAATTGGCGCAGGTTCGGCGTAATCTTCCTCAATCAATTTTTTCATCGCTTCCAGTTTTTCCAGCACGGAGGCTTGTTGCTGCAACACGCGCCGCAAAAAAATGATGGCAGGAATCAACAACGCAAGTGTGCCAACGCTGATGACAAGCGTGACAATTTCTCCGGCTTTCAAATCTTCCAGCCAGGCAAACGCGCTCAATCCCTGCTGCGCATTCACGACCAGGAATAGGGCGATCATTGCCAACACCGCATTGCGCACAAAAATTTTCCAACTGACAGGTTCAGAATGCAATTGCCCGAAGCAATGACAATCGGGTGTCTTACCGCGTGCCAAATTGACGCCGATGCCTGCCAAAAAAATCAGCAATAAGCCGAGCGCGCCAATGCCTCCGAGCCACGCCGTAGCCAATGGCAGCAAGGCGATGGCGACGACAAGTTCAAGCATCGGCAAAGCCCGGCCGAACGCTCCCGCCAAATTTTCCGGCACGCCAAAGCCTGTCATGGCCTTGCGTGAACCTGCCGGATCAGCAATTTTAGTGACACCTGCGATGCCAAAAACGGCAGCTAAGATTAGTCTGGCGATCAGTAAAATAATTTCCATAACAGTTCATTAAGGAGCGCAGGCATCTTGCCTGCTGCGGCGAGCGTAGCAATGCCGCCGTTTACACAGGGGATAGTTTTCGACGCAAGTAATTTCCCTCGCGAGGAACAGCGACACTTCGTGCGCTGTTGGCACGCAAGATGCGTGCGCACCCAGGGATCATTTCATAATCACTGTTTCTTTACGCATCAGCTTCGGCGTCTGTCCCGCGAAGCCAATCACACGTTGCACGCATTCCCACAGTTGCAATGGCCAGCGCGGCCAATTATTCATCGGCGCTTTGACCCGCACCGTAGCCTCAATTTTATTCGGCCAACGTTCGCGTAAGGAATGCCATATTGTCAATGGATGGCGCAACTGTCCTGACATCGGAGCGCGTCGCCCGTGCGTGACTTTGCCTGTACCCCATTCGCGTAAGACTTCGGACACCAGCCATCGTGGTAAGTTTTTTGCGCGGGAAGCAATCGGCAACCCGTCTACGTTCGCACCTAAAATCTGATGCGCCAGTCCTATCGCGCACGCCGCCCAATCGGTGCGCCGCTGATTTCCGCTCAAAAAATAATCCCAATCGAAGCTGAGTGCTGAGTGCTGAGTGCTGAGTGTTTGTAGGGCAACGGCGATGTCGCACAACCACAGCGGACGCAGCGCTCCTTCGCGCAGCAAATGTAGACAGAGCAGGCGCAACAAATCTTCGGCACCAAAGATGCGCACGGCTACGTCATTGCACAGCACAAGCTCGGAATGCGCGTAGAGATCATCAAAGCTGCGATCATCCAGTTCCGCTGCACCGTGATGCAAATCTACGTTCCAGCCCTGCGCTTCCGGCTGGCTTAGCGCCTCAACAAATTGTTGGTATTGTTCCGGTCTGACATACAGATCAATGTCGCCGTAAGGTCGCAGCCCAGGCTCAGGATAATGTCGCGCAATCGCCCAGCCTTTCCCTAAGAGCGGCTCCAAGCCTTGCGCCCGCAGGTACGTGAAAAGCTGGCTAATTTCTAATTCTTTGACGGCGGCTTGTAAGGTGTGAAGGCGATAGGCTTGATGCAATTCTTCAGCAATCTCTGTGTTGCGTAAACCAGTATTGCGAATACGCCACCACGCCAATGCGCCTGCGCCTGAATTCAGCAACGGAAAGGCGATTTCTGTCAGATTCTCAGCAGAGCGTTCATTAGCAAAACCATTTAGCAGTGCCGCAACGAGTTCACCATTATTTTTCAACAGTGATGGGAAAATAATATTCGTTAGTTGTAGAGGAGTCTTCTCAAGTGAAAATGTGAGGCAATGGTTATGGACGTGACCATGCACCTGTACAAGCACTACATAAAACATTGAGAGTAGATGAACCACTACAACCGTTGCCAGTCCAACAGGTTCCAGAAACGTCTGCGCATCCACCACATTGAGTATTTGCTGGTTTCGGTGTAATGCAAGTAGTAGCAGGGCATGCACTCGCTGCCGCCGCCGCCGCTGGCGCAACAACAGACATAACAACAGGAACAGCCAAGGCAAATCCCATCCCCAATCGTTTGACCGTTTCCCGCCGTGACATGCGCTCGCTTCCTATTGGTGGCATCACACGTTCTTCCAACAAATTCGCTTTACCTAACCGTTGAAGCGCCAGCCAGACTGCCGCTTCATCTACGGCGGTGTTGGCTTCCAGCGCTACTAATTCGGCAATGTCCGTGACCGTGTTTTTGCCATCGCAATATTTCCAAACCAGTGCGGCGGTTTGATTCAGGCAATGCGCCGCGTGGGTTTTGAGATCGTAGACCAGCACTTCGTCGGGCATTTCGCGGATGACCAAATCCCGTTTTCTAGCCTGCGGAAAAGTTTTTTCATTCGTTGTCATGAGAATCTCCTTATGGGGCATTATGGCATGGAGTACAAGCTAATGGTCTTTGAAAATTAAATCCGGCAAGTGTCAGACGCCCCGGAGGGGCATCCAGATGGTAGCCAGGGGTCAGCGTCTTCGCGCCACCCCTGGAAGTGATTTCTGAGAATATATCTTCGCGTCCCTTCAGGACGCGCGATTGCTTACTGCATTAACCAGAGGCGGCGACCGAAGACGGTCTTGCCACTGGCTACCATCTGACCGCGCCTTCAGCGCGTTGCCGGATTTAATTTTCAAGGATCATTAGCTTGTACTCTAAACAATTCAAACCTGCGACGTGACCATTTCCGGTTCGCGTTCCAAACGAATCTGCAATCGGCTTACTTGGAAGCCTAGTTGACGGAGCTGCTCAATCGGCTCTGCCGGAATTTGCGGTGTCGAAATTAACACTTCCGTGACCTGATATTTCGTCAGCAGTTCCGGCAATTCGGAGCGCATATAAATGCGGCAATCGTGAATGCGGCGTCCTGCTTTATGCGGATCATCATCAATGAATCCCAGCGGCGCACAGCGTAAGCTCCGGTTGTTGCGCAATTCACTTAACAACCAGACGCCGCGATCTCCCGCGCCATAAATCAAGACGGGCCGGGCATCAGGATGCTTTGGCTCCGTGCCCACCAGCACCGCGCGCAACAAACGAAATGACCAACGGCTGACCGTGATAAAAACAAAGAGCAACAATCCATACAAGACAAATAAAGTCAGACCTGCCGCGTTCCAATCGAACAGCACAAAAACAATCGCGCCCGATGCCACAGCGCCCGCCAGGACCGCTTTGGCGATTGTTACCAAATCACTTAGCCCGGCATAACGCCACAGCCCGCGATAGACGCCGCACACTAAGAGAAAGAATAATTGCGCGGCAATCACCAGCGGCAAGGTTTTCAAACAGAGTTCTATCTGTGCCTGCGTAATGCCGCCATCAAAGCGCAATAAGTAGGCTCCGTAATAGGAGAGCGCAGCCAACACGACATCCAGCAGGATTTCAAAGATGCGACGTTTATACGCAAAACCCGCAATGACGTTTGGCACCATAAAGCCGCCGGGCGTTTGTTCAGATTCATACACGCGCACGCGCCCCACATAGAGACCCAGAAACAGCACGACTAAACTAATGCTGGGAATCAGCCAGAATAAGACTTCGGCTTTTAGGCTGCGCGAGAGCAAGGCTAATGTTCCTCCGCCAATCGCCAGGGCGTATAACAGCCAGACCGCACGTTGTTCAGAGAGTCCCAGCGCGACCAACCGATGCGAAGTGTGATCGCGTCCGCCCTGTGAAATCGGGCGTCCTTCGAGTTTTCGCGTGACGGTTACAACACAGGTATCAAAGATCGGAATTAACAAAATCAACATCGGCGCGAACAGGACTACGCCTAAGTTGCGGGTTCGGTCGTAATCGCTGAGCAGCGCCGTGGCACTGAGGACAAAGCCAAGCAACAAGGAACCGCAATCACCCATAAAAATGGTCGCCGGCTGCCGATTATAAACTAGAAAACCCAACACTGCACCACCTAAAATGGCGGGGAGCGTGGCTTGCGGAATTTGTCCATTCAGCAAAAATGTAGCGGACAAAAATAGACAGGCAATCAATGAGATGCCGCCGGCTAACCCGTCCATGTTGTCCAGTAAGTTGACCGCGTTGGTGACGCCGACAATCCAGAGGATGGTGAGAACGATGTTGACGGCTTCGTAATTTGTCCACGGCAAGCGACGCCCAAAATAAACGACGATAGCCGCGACGACCAATTGCACGACGAATTTGACATACGGTTTAAGCGAGGAGAAATCATCTACCAGACCCAGCAAAAACAGTAGTGTACCGCCCAGCAGAATTAAGCGTACCCCGGAAAATTGCGGCGCGATCACGAGGCAGCCCATCAGGAATGAGAGATAGATGGCGACGCCGCCGAAGAGGGCAGTGGGACGATGATGCCAACGATCCTGACGCGGTTGGACAACCAGTTCCCACCGATGCGCCAATTTGCGCACCAGCGGCGTGAGCAGCAAGCTCAACAGTAAGGAGCAGAGAGTTGCGGTGAGAAGTTTCATAAGAGAATTTAGAAGAAAGTCCTGAGTGCTGAGAAGAAAGTGCTGAGTACTGAGAAGAAAGTGTTGAGTGCTAAGTGCTGAGTAGAAGAGAAAACTCAGGACTCAGCACTCAGCACTTTCACTCTCAGCACTCAGGACTTTCTTCTCAGCACTCAAACTGCGAGTGTCTTGTTCGGCAATGACGCTGGCAAGAATTTCTTTTAGTGTGAAGGTTGGCGCATAGCCGATCAAGCCATTGACCTTCGTCAAATCAGGGACGCGGCGCATCATATCCTCAAAACCTTCTTCGTACGCTTCGTGATAAGGCACTGTGATGATGCGCGAATCTGAACCTGTCAGCGTCCGAATGTGTTCGGCTAACTCCATGATGGAGACCTCTTGCGTGCTGCCGATGTTATAAACCTCGCCGATGGCTTGTGGATGTTCGGCTAATTTAATTAATGCGCCTACCACATCAGAGACGTGCGTGAAGCAACGGCTTTGCGTTCCATCGCCAAACACTGTGATGTCATCGCCGCCTAAAGCCTGGCGCACAAAATTCGGAATCACCATGCCGTATCGTCCGGTTTGACGTGGGCCGACGGTATTGAATAACCGTACAACTACGGTGGGCAAACGACGTTCTTTCCAATAGGCCAACGCCAGAAATTCATCAATTGCTTTGGAGCAGGCATAGCTCCAACGCCCAATATTGGTCGGCCCCATCACGAGGTCATCATTTTCATTGAACGGGACACGCTCACGTTTGCCATACACTTCCGAGGTCGAAGTAATAATGACACGTTTACGTTTTTTGGCGGCCAGGCTCAAGACAATTTCTGTTCCATTGATGTTCGTTTCAATTGTGTTGACAGGGCTTTCGACGATTAAACGCACACCCACCGCTGCCGCCAGATGAAAGACGACATCGCATTCGTCCACTAACTCCGCCATGACTCGCCGATTGACGATAGTTTCAATGTGATACGAAAAATTGGCGAAGCCTTTCAGGTGGCGAATGTTGTCAATCGAACCCGTCGAAAGGTCATCAATGATTGTGACCCAATCGCCACGCGCCAACAATCGTTCTGCCAGATGCGAGCCGATGAATCCGGCACCGCCTGTAATGAGTACACGCATAAATATCTCCAGTATGAGTTGTTAAAAAGAGAGAAGCTTGAAAAGTAGTGGTCAGTGGTCAGTTGTCGGTGGTCGGTAGAAAGCTGGTTCGAGATTCGGGTTTCGAGTTTCGAGAACTCTCCCGGCTCTCGCCCACCGCCCGGCGATCACCGATTTTTCACGTCGTGCGATTTGCCAGCGATCCCAGCCAATGCTGATAAAAATGACAAAGAAAATCAGTAATTGTGTGCGCTGCCGATATACCGTACCGGCATTGGTTTGGTACAGCGCATACACGAACGTTAGCCCTAGCGTAAAAATACAGAGCGGTAGCGCCTCCAGTAAACGTTGTCGCAAAATAAACCAGTATCCTCTGATGAGAAACGGGAACGTGAGCCACCAAACGATTGTTTCCGGCACGGCTGTCGCCTGCACCATATTTTTTACCATCCAGGGAAAAGGCGCAAAAAGCACATAAAGAATTCCAATCGGTAAAAATGAGATGGCTGCTTTTGTATCGGTGATGTCTACGTCGCCGCCATAGCCCGACCCCGACACACGGGCAGACCATTGTCGTGAATTTTGCGCTTTTTTAATATCAAGCTGACTCATCGCCGTTTGCCCTGCGCCAAAGTAAACAAACATCACGCTGAGTACCACTGTCAGCAGAAAGCCCTGAATTCCTTTGACCGCTGAAAATTTCAGCGAAGTAAACACCAGCGCTCCGGCAATGCCAATAAAGAAAATAAAAAACGCATAATTGCGCAACCCGTACAGCCCAACCAGTGCTGCCAATAATCCAATAAAACTCCACAGATCAAAGCGCCGACAAATTTTCAGCCCCAGATATGCGCTCAACGCCAGGCAAAACATAATGGGGCCTTCTTTAATCGCCTGTGATGACCAGAGAATCAGCGAAGGCGTAACGGCAGTTAAAATGCCTGCTAAACGGGCCACCCGAATTTGTGGATAGACAAGGATCGAAATCTTATACACCAGCACACAAGTCATTGCTCCCAGCGTGCAATTGATGTATTGCACCGCCAGATTACTTTGCCCGACAAAGTAATAAATTGCTGCCACGTAGTAAGGCATCCCCCAACCTGAGACATTGGCTTTCGGCGTCCACCCTGCGCCTTTTACCTCCAGCCAATTCTGTAACAGCGCATAGCCCCAGGCATCATAGGTAAAAGCATCGGGCGCCACGACGGAGCGCAACCCGAAATAATCAATGGCGCTGCTGAGGAGCCATCGCAAGGCGAGTGCACCAAAAAACAGGCGCAGCAAAAAACGTTGATCGTGTTTTTCCTGGGCGACGATAAAAAAGCAACTTGCCGCCGCGACCAATCCCGCGATGATTCCGATTCCTGTTTCCACTGAACCAAGCACGATTTTGATCAGGTACAGGCTGCCCACGCCGAGTGTTAACAAGATCAAAATTGGCTTGAGGCGATCATTCATGATGACGTTTTATCCGGGGCTTACGAGTCCTGTTTTCGTAATTCACCGGATTCCATTGGTGCTAATCCCTGTTTTAATTTCGATTCATTGATGGTCGTGCGGATCACTTCGGCAAAAAGCTGCGCCGCATATTGTTTGGAATAACGCGCCTCTACCGTGCACCTGCCCGCCATTCCTAAGCGCTGCCGTAAACCTGCATCTTGCACGAGGCGTCCAATGTTTGTCAGCCATTCTTCGTCGGTACTTACCAGCAAACCGTTTTCGTCGTGCTGAATCACTTCGCAATTTGCGCCAATTGCCGAACAGACAGCCGGCACGCCCAGCGCCATATACAACAACGCTTTCATCGCGCATTTGCCTTTCGCCCATTCGACCTCAGGCATTGGCATCAGACCAATATCAAATTGTCCGATTTCCTCAGCTTCGGTTTTCGCCGTCCACTTGCGCCACACATAAGGCACGCCCGGCAAATCTGGTTGCCGATCTGAATGGATGCGTAATTCAACGGGGTAGCGGTCTATCAATTGACGTAACATCGGCACAAAAGCTTCCAGGTATGTTTGCGAAGTCGAACTGCCTGTCCATCCGACAACGACGCGATCTTTATGTTCGTAGCGGGCGCTTGGCTGGAAACGCTCAATTTCTACGGTACTGGGAATGATGGTGACTTGTGCATTAAATTGCCGTGCATAATCTGCGAGCCAGGCATTGCCGACAACGACATGCGAACTCAAGCGGCAAATGGTTGCCGTCTTGCCCGGAAATTTCAGCCAGCCAACTTTGCGATTTGCTTCGGCAGTGTGCAGATGAAAAATCGCATCATCAAAATCAAAGATGATGGGCTTGCCGCTGAATTTTAATAAACGTTCGAGTAAAGCAGGCCCCACGAGACAAGCCGTACGATGCAACAAAATCGCATCGTAGCGACCGGCAGCGACCACATCGCCAACCCTTCGCACGAGTGCCGCCACCATCGCCGCCGCCTTCGCTGCACGGTTGCCGGATTGATATAACAATTGCATCAATCGCTCATCCGCAAACGGCAAAAAGTGAACGTCAATTCCTTGCTCCTGCAACACAGGCAGCCATTGCTCAATTCGAAAGCGTTGACTGGGTGTTGTGTTGGGCGGGTAAGGAACCAACGCACAAATTGATAGTTCACTTTGTTTGATGTTCATGCTTGTAGCATACAACTTAACATTTAAAAGGGATGATGGCAGCGTTTCGTAAATTCAGTTTATCCGTGCAGAATTACTACGTTTTGTTGGCGCAGACAGGACAGAAATTCTTTTCAAGGAATAACGTAATGACAGCATTAATGTCTCTTTTATAGTGCGCCAAATATTCATCTGGCTCGCACTGGGTTTGAGATCATAGCGGAGGATCAGTGGCACTTCATTGACGATTGGGTCAAGCGCTTTGAGTTTGAGCAGTATTTCTACCATACAACTAAAGCCTGTTTGCTGAATGAATTCGTCATGCCAACGATCAACGGCGACTTGCAGCAGCTCAGCGCGATAAGCGCGATAACCACACGTATAATCACGTACACCGGGCATTCTTGCTATCAGGCGAAACAAGACACTTGCTCCATAGCTGAGGAACTTGCGGAAAGTTGAAACGCCTAAAATTCTGCTGCCCGATTGGTAGCGCGAGGCAATGACGATGTCGTTGCCTTCACGAATCATTTGCACCATCCGAAGAATCAGTCCTGGCGTATGGGTATTGTCTGCGTCCATTGTCAGGATAATATCTCCGGGATTACATTCACTAACGGTAGCGAAAAGTCCCGCCTTAATTGCTCCCGCCAATCCTCGGTTCGGCTGAAGGTCTAATAGGCGAACAGGGAGAAAGGTGGCATAGTCCCTAACCACTTGCGCTGTGGCATCAGTACTGCCATCGTTCACAACCAACACTTCGCCTTTCAGACCAGCTTCCTCAAATGACTGCTCCAAGCGGTTCAGCAAAGCAGGCAGCGCTTTTTCTTCATTATAGGCAGGGAGTACTACTCGTATTATTCCTGCACGAGTACGGAGTGTTTGAGGCTTTACCTTAGCGAGTGTTGTTTCAGCGATCATTTGGGTTGTTCCTTTTGCCTTTTAACGATTAGCTATTAGCTAGGCTGGTAATGAGAATAGCCGGGCTACATCTTCGCAGGACACGGCTGCAATAATGAAGATAGAACGGGCCGCCGAAGTAGTAACGGACGATGCCATTCCAGGAAAGTTGGTGGAAACCAGCAGCAGACAATAGCGCAAGCCATTCGTAACGGGAAATTTTATGGACGTGAGTGGGGTCACGGTCGAGATACCCAACTAATTTCCCCACAACAGTGTCATAAACGGGCATTGTTATAATAAGACTCCCACCTGGTTTCAAAAGCTTGTGTAAATGGATCAATGCTTGGTCAATCGCTGGAATATGCTCCAACACGTCAAAACAAGTAATCACGTCATAGCGAGTCATCGTCTCAATACCAAGCAAATCGGATTGGAAGATTTGTGCGGACGGCACACGTTTTTGCGCGACCTCAACCGCGTGTGCTGATACATCGCATCCATGCGCAGTGAAGTGCGGCGCAGCCTCCCGCAAGAAACTTCCATAAGCACATCCCACATCAAGTAAAAGCCCGCCATTTTTCGCCACTCGCCTGACTTCACTCAAATAGGAGCGATGCTTATAACGTGGGTTACGCCGATCATAGTCAGACTGATAGATGTCTTGAAAGTAAGATTCCTCAAATAGTGCTTCGGTCTTATGCTTCAATTTCAACCTTTTACCGGCCTTGAGGATTTACAACTCGCGTAAGCTCAAATTGCGTTAAGTTGCTGTGAACGATTCTGACCATATTGCCTTGTAAGTTGGTGTCTACTGTTTGGTTAAGCGGCACAGTGCTCTGAAGATATAGGTTATAAAGCCGTGCCTCAGTCCAGGACGGATAAACAATCAGATCTCCGGGCAAGGCAGTACTTTTAATTTGCTTCGAGACAATTTGGTAAGTGTTAGGCGGGCGATACCAAGGAGCATCAGCATAAACAAGTTTTATTGAAACCAACAAAATAGCAGCGTAGAGAAATGTCACCCCCATCATTGAATAGCGCGTCCATCTTTTCAAGGTACTTATTTGAGTTATTCCAATAGCTAAAAGAATAATGAGATAAGGGATAGAAAAATTCGCATAAAGCGGTTGAAAAGAGATGATATGGCCTGCGCGAAAGGCAAGTATTGTACTGAATACGAGTGAGGAACTAGCCAGCATGCCAAGTAACAACAGTGCTGAAAAAGGAAGCTCTCGCTTCATATAAGCCATCCCGCAGGCAGCGAGTAGGAGCAATGGAATAAACAATAAAGGACTCAGGCGGGAAAGCCTGAGTCCGGCTTGCTGTAAGCGATTACCTGTCATTGCGAAAATACTTTGTGCCCCGCCCGCAAGGATATTACGAGGCGTTGTTGGTAATGCCCAGTTTTCATCAGCGCTGGGATGTGCAGCTCGTTGCTGATAACCCTGATTTATCGCGGCAATAACCTTTAGCCCTCGCTCGCCACCTGTAACCATCCAACCACCAAAGATGATTCCGGTCATGAGGGCGGCTTTAACTAAATTAGGCCAAAGCGTGCGCTCACGAACAACCAATAAGGCGTAAGCCACGTGACTAAGAAAAATATAAATAGTGAGGTAATGTGATAGTAATGATAGGCCAACTAGCAAACCATAAAGAAACCAATTTCGAGTTATCTTTAGTTTAGGGCTATTTAATGTGGTCAGGTTAATAAATATAAAGGTAGCAGCCAGAGAAAGAAAGGTTGCCAATGCGTATGATCTTGCCTCCTGGCTATAACGAATTAGAAAAGGATGTACTGCCGCAAGAACACTTGCGCAATAAGCAACCTTACGGGAGCAAAATAATAAAGTGATCTGGTAAATTAAGAAAACGACTCCCATTCCAAAGATAACTGACAGTAAGCGAACGCTTAGATCAGAAGTCCCCCATAATTGTATCCAATAATGCAAAAGAATATTGTGAATAAGGTTATTTCCGCCATCTTGAATCGTAGCTTCAATCACGTTGCGGAAATTATTGCCTGCCCAAAATTCTTGTCCAGCAAACTCTTGCTTAGTGGAAACAGGTGCGGCAAGAATGCTGCCAACCGCATTACTTATTGATACTTGCTCATCTCCCCAGAGACCATGCTCTGCAATTCTAAATAAGCGCAGGCTTGCCGCCAAAATAAGAATTGAGACAATCAGCCAAGAAGAGTTGATGCGCGTAGTCAAACGTTTTAACCTTTTTGTTGTAGCATTACTTAATGCTCGCTGGCTGTACAGTCAAGTCATCTCTGATGTGCAAATATACAGGATAGAATTTTACTGGAATTGCTATGAAACCTAAGCATTTTGTAACCTCATCAACTGTTTTGCCCCATGCTTTTGATAGCACCACATGAGTGCCTAAGCCATTGCTGCTGCCTTCGCTGCTCGTTTGCCCGCCTGATACAGTAACTGCATCAACCGATCTGCAAACGGCAAAAAGTGAACGTCAATCTTGCTCCTGCCACACAGGTAGCCACTACTCAAGGCGAAAGCGCTGGCTTGGGATTGTGTTGGATGGATAAGGAACCAAGGCACAAATTGAAATCGTGGCACTCATATCATTGCAGGTTTATTTTCGACACCGTTTTAGCAAGTGAAAACCGCTATAAGTATACCTAAAGCTGTTTCTTAACCCGATGGCAGCAAGAGTTGCAAACATAGCGTTAATCGGGTGACGGAAGCGTGCATCTCCAAATGTTAGTATGCAAATCATCATTACGCCAAGAATTGGAAACCCTATTAACCACAGCCAATGACGGCTCTCTTTGTTACGCCACAAACATATCAAGCCGATAAAAGAAAATGGTAATAGACCTGCATATATCCAATCGTATCCTAAATAAGACGATGGGCTTAAATAGATGAATACTTTGCGCGGGATAAGCCAGCTAATGCGCATGGGGTGATTCGTAACCTCATTAATAAACTCTTTATTGTATCTTCGTGATTGTTCGACCTCGCTTAAACTACCGAAATCAGGATACTTTGAATGCATGTATTGTAACTGTTGCGGGTTATCGCTCAACCAGTCATAGCCTGCCCATGCGCCTCTTGTCCAGGCGTTGTTCCCAGACCACAATTCTCTTGGAGTTTGCGTAGATAATGTAAAAGAATGTAACGCAACAGCGTTACGTGACATCCATAAAACTGGCATTATCGCAGCAAATACTACATAGACAAATGCCAATCGTTTTTTCCATAGTAGCAGCCAGATAAATGAGCCGAGCGTCACAAATAACAAATGTCCACGCGTAATAATAGCCAATCCCATTAATAACCCAGCCAACCCGGCACACACGTTAGAATTATATTTTTTTGATAAGATTGAAAAAAGAATTGCGGTGGAAAAGATTAAAGCTGCAGAGCTTTCACCATATAGCAATCCTGACATCTGAATTGTCATAGCCATACCAGACCAACCCAGTCCGCCTAGCAAGGCCAAAACGGTATCATCCATGAGAAGCAAGCAAATCGAATAGATCACTACTGCCGTAAGGCTTGTCAGAATAACAAGAATTGCCCGAGTAAGAGGAATATCTCCGTCAGAAAATAAATAAATCCCCGCCAAAATAAGAGGAAACCCTGGGGTTCGATAGGCGGTAGGATTCCCATTATCGAACGTGAATCCCTGTGCGGCGATAATTCGACGAGCTAATAAATCATACTCAAACTCGTCTCCTCCCATTCCTAAAGCTCCTTGACGTAGCCAATGTATATTCAGAGCTAAGGCAATGCCTAAAACCAATATAGCCCCCAATAACCTTATAGATGTTGTAGGATGCAAGCCCATGAGTAATCAATACCTTTCCACTTAATAACGAGTGTAATCTATGGCGATTTTTTCTTGTCCCTAACGAATAAATAAACAGAATAGTATTTTTGAGGTGGAAGATTTTCCATTGGCAAAAGGTGATAGCCCGGATAGTTTCTCGGTAAATTTATGTCCTGCCAAATAATTGCAGGGTATGTTTTAGACTCAACAGCCTGCTGAAATATTCCCTCTAACTCTTTTGAGCGCCCATCTACATATTGAATCCAGTCACCAAAATGATATTCACGGCCTGCAAATATGACGAGTTCGGGATAAGCACTAATGCAAACGGTTCCCGGAGAGATATTTTTTTCTAAAGTGGCAACAATTTCTCTATAGTATGGAAGACTTTGCCACCTGAAATACTCACCACGCCCAACACGTATGAGTTGAGCGATGGAGGCCAACGCAAAAAGAAAAATCAGTAGCCCGTAGCTGACTTTAGGCAGGTTCCTTTTGTTAAATTTCGCCCATATCACTGCAAAAACAATTGAACTAACCATTAAAGCTTCAAGATAATAATTCACATTGGAACCACTACGCGCTGAAGTCACAAATGCAAGAGTAAGTGAAAGGACAAAATACAAAACGATAAGGAACTCCGATGAATTGGCTAAAAGAGCAACTCTCTTTGAGGTGGTTTTGATATTTTGAATAAAAGACGGTTGGCAATATATGCTCTTAGCAAAGTAAATATGAACAATCAAAATAGCACTAAATAAAATAGTCGCAGGCTCTTTCAATATGCGATACATCATCCCGACAGAAGCACCGTAGTCATGTGGTATTTGACGAGATAGAGTGAAATGCTGCCAGTAGTATCCACCACTCGAAGTCTCATTAAGCACCCATGCCATTAGCAGTATTAAAGATAAGACACTTAACCCAATGTATAATGCGAGCATATATCTCTTACTTTGAAAGCATTTAAGTAAAGTGATAGCGATTGGCAGCACTACAGTTTGCTTAAAAAATACTGCGCATACCAAGCAAAATATTAATATAATAGAGTTTCTATGTACTTTTTCACTGGCATCTTTACCAATTTCGAGAGCCAACGAAATACTAATGAATGCCAACGCAAGTGCGGGAAAATCTGGTCGCTGTATTGCGATCCAAGCTTGGATTGGAAATAGCGATAAAAGAACAACTATTGAAATAAGAACCGCTTCATGTGATTGAGTCAAGCGCCAAGTTATTCGACTTATACAAATCAGGCAAATAACAATTGCGAGGAAAGATATAATGCGACCAAACCATAGCTGATACCCAAATAGCCGAAGCCCAATACCGATTAACCAATAATATAAATATCCGTAGGGGGCCATGATATATGGCGGATGTTGAGCAACCCCATATGGGTTATGACCGTTAGCAGTCAGCAAAGCTGGTGCCCATATACAGGCCTCGTAATGCCCGACATCATAAGGGTACAGTATCCTTGAAATTGAAATAAGCAGCAACGGTATAGTAATAAGAATGAGGCAAATTACTTCCCACCTTCTCGTTCTACTTTTGGAAGCTGGAAAATATTTCAAGAAAGAGACAAACTGAGCTTGCATATATTCTAAGCTTCCTCTGAGGCTGGCGAGACAGGCACTACTTTTGGATTGGTAGTTTTAATATGATGATATAGCTCAAATTGCCATTCGCAAGTTTGGTCAAGAGAGTAATATGTTTCCGCCGCTTGACGACATCGTTGCGCTAGTTCTGGATCAGCCAATAATTTCATTAACTCGTAAAAAGCCTTTCGATATGCCTCATCTGTATGTGCTTCGACGACAACGCCGACTCTTTCCCGTCGGATGATCTCGTCGGTATCGCTGACATTTGGCGTTGTAATTACCGGCAATCCGCAAGCCCAATACTCGCCGACTTTGGTCGGTGAGCCGCCGTGTTCGCTGAGACCTTGGGGGTAAAATAACAACCCCGCTTGCTGATCTTTTAAATACGCAGGGATTTCCCGGTGAGAAACAGATTGATACGACCACGCGCTTTCAGATAGTTCGCCTGCTGCAAGCATAGCGGTGACAACCTGCTTGTCTGTTTGGCTCAAAACACGCAAATGTACGTTCTCAATTTCCTGTGCCACGACAGACACAAATCTGCCGATTTTATCCATCAGATGACGCCGCCCTACGCTGCCCACATATACCAATCGTAACTCGTTTTCTTGTTCAGAAAGCACAGCCTTCGTTGGTTGGAAATGCTGTAAGTCTACGCAACTGGGGACAACAATCACAGGTGTATTTTTGCGAATAACGCGGGGGAGCTTTTCGATAACTTCTTTAGCCCGGTTTGACAAGGCAATGATGCCATCGGCACGGGCGTACATCTGTTGCTCTAAAAACTTGAACACCTTATGGCTTGCCGAATCTTTTTTCCAGACGCCGCCATCAACCTGTTCGTCGGGGAAAAATCCTTCGTTGTGAAAAATCAGTTTTGCGCGGAGTAATGGCGCAAGCAACATTCCAATCAAGCCACCCACAAAAGTACGCGCGTGGACGATGTCCGGGCGCAAACGAAGCCCGATGATAAAGGCGCGAAAAATTCCCTGTAAAAAATCAAAGGCAACTTTTGGTTGTTGGTGATACCGCAGCGCAATCCAATTTACGCCCCATTGTTCAAGTGAAGTTTGGATGTCTGCCATCAAAATTTGATTCGCTAAATCCGCAGGTTTCTCAAACGTCACGAGCGTCAAATTCACGCCCAATTGCGCAAGCTTTTTGACGGCAGGCAAAACGAGAGATTGTCCTAACGGTTCCGCCGCGCCCCAATAAACAACATAGAGGATTTTTAATGGTAATGTTGAGGTAGAGCGCATTTTTTTTGAAAATGTTCAGAGTTACGCATTTATGCGTGAAAACCACGCCAACGAAGCGTGGCGGGTTCACGCATAAATGCCAATGGCATTAAGTTAAGCCATGCGGGAAAGATGCTTTTTTCCAATAGCCCAGCCGTTCACGGCTGGGATGACGAATCGAAAACATTTGAGGGCGCTTGAGCGTGCTTTTTTCCGGCTTATAGCGCATTTCATTTGAGTGCGACCAGCGGTACAGTACAAGGAGCGGTAGCGACTTGGTAACTCGTGGCATTTACCAAGTCGCTACCGCTCCTTGTACTGTACCGCGCCTTCCGGCGCATACAATTTTGAGGTCGCACACATTTGAAATCCGCTATAAGCCCTTGCAAGCCCGATCAATCGGGCTGCGGGGTTGATGACCACGTTCCCAGCCGTGAACGGCTGGGCTATTAGAAAAGCCTTTTGCTTAACTTAATGCCATTGG
>JAYVZE010000022.1:0-33141 GCA_043783625.1 Blastocatellia bacterium
GGACGATGCGTCGGAATCGAAGTCACATCCAAATTATAAATCTTGGCAAACTCGACAGATTCCGTTTCGGCTGTTCCGGTCATTCCGCAGAGCTTGTGATACATACGGAAATAATTTTGCAGCGTAATCGTCGCGTAAGTTTGCGTTTCTTTTTCGATCTTGACGCCTTCTTTGGCTTCGACCGCCTGATGCAATCCGTCAGACCAACGACGACCAGGCATCACACGTCCGGTGAACTCATCAACGATAACAACTTCGCTATCCTTGATGATGTAATTTTTGTCGAGCTGATAAAGCGTGTGCGCTACGAGTGCCTGTTGCAGGCAATGCAGCATTTCCATGTTGGAAGGATCGTAAAGATTTCCGCAGCGCAATAATTGCTCTGATTTTTCAATTCCCGCTTCCGTCAAAGTCGCACTGTGTTGCTTTTCGTCAACCTGATAATCAACATCACGGGTCAGACGCGGAATCGTATCGTTCGCATCGTAATATCTGGTCGTCGAATCTTCCGACGCACCGGAAATAATCAGCGGAGTTCGCGCTTCGTCAATCAGGATCGAATCTACTTCGTCTACCGCCGCGAAATGATGCCCCCGCTGGACACACGACGCGACATCAAATTTCATGTTGTCGCGTAAATAATCAAAGCCGAATTCGTTATTTGTGCCGTAGGTAATGTCAGAATTATACGCAGCCTGACGCTCAGCATCTTCCAAATCGTGCTGAATAATTCCCACGGTCAAACCTAAGAATTTATAAATTCTGCCCATCCATTCCGCATCACGTCGCGCCAGATAATCGTTGACTGTGATGACGTGAACGCCTTTTCCGACTAACGCATTCAAATAGGTCGGCAACGTAGCGACCAGCGTTTTACCTTCGCCGGTTCGCATTTCTGCAATCATTCCTTTGTTCAGAGCCATGCCACCAATCAACTGGACATCGAAATGTCGCATCCCGGTGACGCGTACCGAAGCTTCGCGCACACAGGCGAAGGCTTCCGCCATAATTTCTTCGAGAGCTTCCAGCTCCAGCAATTTATAGGCTTCGGGCGTTAACTCGTCAGAGCCTTCCAACCGCTTGGCGATGCGTTCCTTGAACTCGACAGTTTTGTCACGGAGCTGGTCATCGGAAAGACTTTGGAAAGATGCTTCCAGAGAATTGATTTGTGCGACGAGAGGCCACAGCTTTTTTAATAAGCGTTCGTTAGCTGAGCCAAATATTTTAGTAAGAGCTTTTTCTACGGCATTCATGAAATAAAGAGCCTCGTGGACAAGAAATAAAGATCAGGGCTACGCCAAACAAGCCGCGATTCTAGTTGAAGGGAACTGACAGCGTCAAGCATTGGTTTTGCCGATCCTTTTATACGATGTGCCAGAGGGATGAGTTCAATCAATTAGGAAAGGTTAATTCAGAGCAGTTTGTGAAGGATTTGGAAAAACTAAGGTTGTCAAAAAATACCGGAGCGTGCTAGGATGCACCCCTTCGATTCGCCGTTCAGCATGCGGAGAGCTGGCAGAATGGCTATTGCACCAGTCTTGAAAACTGGCGTCCGAAAGGGCATGGGGGTTCGAATCCCTCGCTCTCCGCCACTTACTGTAGAAATATTTCCCAGATTAATAATCAAGCAACCAGAACGTCAGGATGTTCCTGCGCAATGTGCAAGAGCTTTAATGCCGCATCACTCGGCACTCGCAAGCCTTGTTCCCATGCCTGCACGGTCTTGATGCTGACATTTAATGTCGCCGCAAACACTGCCTGTGATTGATTAAATTTTTCCCGCAAACGAATAATATCTTGTTGCTTCATCGCAGCAGGTGGCTTGGGTAAAACCGTAGTGCGTAAATCTTTTCGCTCACCCCGTGCATGCTGTAAAGCCTGCACAAAGGATTCTTCCAGTTGAGAAAATTCCGCGTCGTTCATATATTTTTTTTTCGTCTTTGGCATAACCTAATTCCTCACGATTTGGCTTTTTTGATGGCTTCTGCGAACCCGGCAATAAGTTTGCGTTGCTCGTCATTCAAATCTGCTTGTTGCGATTTGCTAAAAAGCCAGAGCAGGTAAATTTGTCCGCGTAGTTCGAGATACAAATATAAATAACGGTAGCTCCCACTTTTCCCTTTATCACTTTTCGGCTCTGCAATTCGCCCTTTACGCACACCTTTTAAGCCCTTGACCATTGGATAGCGATCTGGTGCAGCCAGCAAATCATGCTGAATCGCATAAAGCATTGGAAGCGCATTATCTCCAACAAAATCAGCCAAACGCGAACTGAATATTGGCGTTTCGTAAAAAGTGAATAACTTTTTGGGATCAATTAGTTCTTCCACTTGTGGTCAAGGCCTCAAGGTTCACTATCCTACTATGTCGGACAATGTGTCAAGTTATTTTTTAATGGCTGTTTGCCGTTGAAAATAAAAAAATCCAGCCGAAGACTGTCTTGGTTAACCGAAGTCTTTCCTAGAAATTGTTGATAGTGCATGCTATAATTGTTTCTGCCAATAATTAATCAAACTTCCCCACGAAACGAAAAAGCGATAGATTGAAGATCACTTGTGCCTAAAAAGGTGCAACGAATTTTTAGCCCCCAGCCAGATAAGAGAATCAGCCAATGACTTCAGATGGCGTTTAGGTTTCAGCCGTTTAAATTAAGTATCTGATTGAAAGAATTAACGCCATACAAGAGCCATTTAATGAAGTCTCACAATAATTTCTGGTCGCGTGCTTATCGCTATTCTTTGCTGTATCTAATTCGGTTCTAGTGACAAGTTCAGCCACTAGGCAATATCAATTCCTATACCGGAAAGTGGAGATCAAACGCTTACGGTCTACATTTACAATCTTCAAGAAAGGATTCCTATTATGAAAACAAAATTTTCAATGTTACTCATTATCGCGTTCAGTGTCTTTGTTTTAGCATTCACCTCAGTGGATGACCCGAAGTCTCAGTCCACTCCTACTAAAAAATTAATTCCAGTCGGGGCAAAAGTATATATCGCACCGATGAAGGATGGGTTTGAGACATACGTGATTGCTGGAATCATGAAAAAAGAGGTACCGATTGTTGTCGTCAATAGTCGTGAAAAAGCAGATTATGAAATTACCGGAATCGCTGAAAGTGATAAGGCGGGATGGGCTAAAATGCTCTTTATGGGTTCTGCACAATCCGCTGAACAAGCAAGCATCAAAGTTGTAGAAATCAAAAGTGATGAAGTCATCTTCGGGTATTCCGTCAATAAAGGTAATTCTGTTCGTGGCAAGCAAAGCGCCGGAGAAGCCTGTGCCAAACATCTAAAAAAAGCGGTTGCCCAGTAATCGAAATCCCAATTGAAGAAACGGAGAAAAGATCATGACTAAAAAATCAACTGCAATATACCTGACTTTGTTATTACTTGCTTGCACCATCGCTGCCGTTCAAGCACAAAGCAAAGCAAAAGAAGTACCAAAAACAATCCCAGCCGGATCAAAAGTTTACGTTGCGCCGATGGACGGGTTCGAGACGTTTCTGAAAGCTGCGCTCATTAAAAAAGAGGTTCCATTAGTACTCGTAGAGAAAAAGGAGGAAGCCGATTTTGAGATCACTGGTAGCTCTAACAGCCAGAAAGCTGGCGTCGCTAAAAAGCTCATCCTGGGCAGTTGGCAATCTCGTGAGGAAGCTACGATTAGCCTAGCCAACCTAAAAACTGGCGTGATTGTCTTTGGCTATTCTGTTCATAAAGAAAATTCAGCACATGGCAAGAAAAGTACTGCTGAGGCATGTGCCAAACACTTGAATGAAAAGATCACTAAAAAATGATAGCCTGATTTGCCCGTGGTGCTAAGATTTTCACCACGGGCGTGCTTTCAATGGGTGTCACTCAGAACTTTTTATGTGATGAGAATAAACGCCTACTCTCCCCGCTGTTTCGTCACCTCAATCTCCCCAACCTTATGCAATTTCATCATAGACGACAGGCTGGGTTGTTCAGGCAAACGTCCGGCCATGGCGATGATCGTTTGACCTTTTTGTACTGCGCCGCACCGGAGTAATTCTTCATCGGCTTGTGCCAGCAATTCATAGCTGAGGCAGTTGAAGTCCAATAAACGCGGTTCCAATCCCCAAATGGCAGACAATGAATTTCTGGTTTTTTCGTGTGGCGTGAACGCAATCACTCGTGCGCGGGGACGTAAGGCGGCCAGATGTCGCGCCATTGTGCCCGACTTACTGAAGACAATTATTAATGGAGCCTGAAGCTCCTGCGCGGCGTAAATAGCCGCTTCCGCAATGGCTCGACCTTCGGTTCCTTTTTGTAATCCGTGAATAGTTTCGCGGGTTCGATCCAATTGTGTAGCGCAGGATTTTTCGGTGAATTCGATGATGCGCGACATGGTGGCGACGGCGGCTACCGGATAGGCTCCGACGGCGGTTTCGGCTGACAGCATCACGGCGTCTGTGCCGTCAATAATGGCGTTGGCGACATCAGAAGCTTCGGCGCGAGTGGGGCGCGGTTCGTGCGTCATGGATTCCAGCATCTGTGTTGCGGTAATCACTAATTTTTCGGCGGCATTGGCTTTGGCAATAATTTGCTTTTGGTAAAACGGAACACTTTCAACGGAAGACTCAACGCCTAAATCTCCACGCGCTACCATCACGCCGTCGCAAGCTTCGATGATGCCGTCGAGATCGTGCAGGGCTTCCACTTTTTCAATTTTTGCAATCAGTGGAGTGTTCGCGCCTAAAAATTCAATCAATGTTTTTGCACCGATGCAATCACGTGAGCTGCGGACAAACGAAAGCGCGACGTAATCCACCTGCTGCTCAATGCCAAAGCGCAAATCTGAATGATCTTTTTCAGTCATTGAAGGCGCGGAAATTTTGACGCCGGGCAAATTGATGCCTTTGTTTTCTCCCAGCATTCCGCCGTTCACGACGCGACAGGAAACATCGGTGGCTTCGACGCGCTCGACCTGTAACTCGATTAATCCATCGGCTAATAAAATTCGGTCTCCGATACTTACATCTTTTGAGAGGTATTTATAAGTCGTCGAGACGCAGCCTTCTTCGCCTAAAACATCCCGCGTCGTGATCGTCAAAGCACCTCCGGCTTGCAGATTAAGTGCTTGTCCATCGCGGAGTTTTCCCGTCCGAATTTTCGGGCCGCTCAAATCAAGCAAGATAGCCAACGGGCGATTGAGTTCGGCAGCCATCGCACGGGCTAACCGGATTGTTTCCGCGTGGCGTTCGTATTCGCCATGCGACATATTCACGCGGGCGACATCCATCCCAGCTAATAATAATTCACGTAATTTTTCAGGAGAACTTGAGGCAGGACCTAAGGTCGCTACGATTTTAGCTTTTTTCATGCTACCGATCTTAACAAGAATGCGGTCAAATCAACTATGTGATTTGACCGCATAAAAAGAATTTAAGCTGGTATAAATCTTACTTTTTTGCTAAGGCTCCGGCGATAGCGGCTTTAAGATCAGCTTCCGTTTTCGCGTTGTGACCGTAGTTATGCAGCAAAAGTTTGCCGTCGCGCCCGAAAACTAAAGTTTGCGGCGCCGAAAGATCGCGTGAATCCACAAAATTCATAAAATCATTTTCGGTAATTTGCGCGACCGGATAAGTAATACCCTGATCTTTGATGAATTGCTTCACGCGTTCGACGGAAGAGGATTCTGATTCCATTCCGATGATTTGCAAATCATCAGAAGGAGCCATTTGCGTCATCGTTTCTTTGATGTGATCGCGCGAATGGGCGCAGGACATACCAAAAAAATCAAGTACGACGACTTTGCCGCGCAGGCTCATTAGTGAATGCTGTCCACCGTCGACAGGATTCAGTTTATTTTGTGCGACAGTAGCTTTAGGTAATTTTACGATTTTACCGATAGCTTCAGTAGGCGGTGGCATTACGACAGAAAATCCGAGTGCCAGCAGGAAACCGAACGAAAAAATTAACGTCCGGCACTTCATTAAGGGAGATTTGGCTGAATTCATTTTCACCTTTCCAATGTATAAGGGGCTTAATGATTTATTTTTTGCGACGGGTGGTCACCGCCGCAGTTTTGGTTGCAGTAACTTTAGATAATTGTGCCGGGGCAGCAGTTGCGCCACCCAAAGCGGATTGCGCCAGAGTATTAAGTTCTTTGGTATTAGCTTCGCTCCAGCCGATCCAACGCTTCATCATTTTTCCATTTTTCCCGAACATCACGACTTGCGGGACGCTGTGATTATGGCTGTCAGCGTAATACGCCAGAACTTCATTGCTTAAAAAGCCAACAGGATAAGTGACACCATAATCAGCGACAAATTTTTTCACTTTAGCAGCATCTTCTTTCTTGTCAGTTGCCAATCCTAAAATGATCATGCCCTGTGCTTTGTATTGATTAAAAGCTTTCGCCATGTGTGGCGCGTGTTCCTGACAATGTGTACACCACGACGCAAACATATCAATGATGCAAACTCGCCCGCGCAAACTTGAGAGCTTCACTTTTTTTCCGTCAATCATCGTGACTTCCATTTCCGGGGTGTCGGATGATCCGTCGGCTGCCGGTAATTCTGGAATATCTTCATTGACCACAATAGCTTTTTTAGCAGGTGGTTTCGCGGGGTTATGCGCGACGGCAGAAACCGCCAGCAGCACGAACAATGATAAGCAAACAAGGAACGATTTATGGAAAGACAGGGTTTGGTGAAACATAGTGAATACTCCTTAAAATTTAACAGGGCTTTAAGATATAGCGATCATCTCATTTACAATTGTTTGGCAATCGCCGCTTCAAGATCGGCCATACTATGACGCGGATCGCTGCCGATAAGATGCTCAACGAGTTTGCCATCGCGTGAAATTAAAAACAGTTGCGGGATCGGCGCATAACCTGTTCCGTCTTCCGTACCATCCATAAACGCGCGTTGCATACTATCACTGGGATAGGCTACCGTATAAGTAATCCCAGCTTCCTTCATAAAATCTTTGACTAAGCCGCGATCTTCTTCTTTGTCAATATTCAAACCAACAACCATAAATCCCTGGTCGCGGTATTTTTGATTGAGTGCCGCCAGTCTCGGAGCCTGTGCCCGGCAAGGCCCACAAAAAGTTGCCCATATATCAATTAAAACAACCTTTCCTTTCAAATCTCCAAATTTAATTTTTTTACCGTCAGACTGTAAAAGCTCATCGTCAGCCACAGCTTGAATTGTTTTTTCGCGTAAGACCGCTCCCGGTTCTTTTGATGGAGATGAAAGTTTCACTCGATCTGTCATCTGGACGGGCTGAACGTCAGAAACAGCTTTCGGTGGCGGAGCAGTATCACATGCCAGCGCGAGAGCTGCAATAAAAATTATCAGCGCAGATTTTCTAATTAATATAGCCATGCTCTTCGTTTTCGGGACTCTTATCAAAGCTGTCAAAATTTACCAGATCGTCGTGACCGGGTTCGGATAAACGATACCCTTCATCCGCCCACGTCCCTAGATCAATCATTTGACATCGCTCCGAACAAAAAGGGCGAGTCGGGTTTTCATTGCCTTGCGAATCGCGCCAGTAAGTTTCTTTTTGACAGTAGGGACATTTCATAATTTGAGTCGTAATCATACCGAATTTTCAGCGAAAATCGAAATCTAATTCAAAGCGTGCGATAATGGATGAAATTATCGGATATTTTTTCAGACGGGAAATAGTTATGAAAACGAAAATAATAGGGCTGATTCTGATTTCTTTTTCGGTGCAACTCTTTGCGCAAAGTGGACGCGGACGCAATCCCGCGCCTCCGCCTCCGCCGAAACCAACGACGAATCAGCCAACTGTAGCGGCTCCGACAATTTTGAATTTGCCGGACGGCGGAAAGATTATGAAACACGAGGTTGAGAACGCTACTTCGCGTTTCGTCCTTAAAAACGGGCTGACCGTCATTATTCGTGAACGCCATTCCGTCCCGCTCGCCGCTGTCACAACCTATATCAAAGCCGGGTATTTCAACGAACCGGATGAAACCGCCGGACTCGCACACCTGATGGAACACATGTTTTTCAAGGGGACGACTTCGCGTCCGATGGGTAAAATCGAAACGGATACAGCGAAACTCGGAGGCCAACTTAACGCCAGCACTTCATACGAAAAAACTTCTTATTACGCGATTGCTCCCGCCGAAAGTTTGCCGAAAATTTTAGAAATTCAAGCAGATATGCTCTTGAATCCAACCTTCGATGCCGAAGAAATAAAAAAAGAAGCACTCGTCGTCATTCAGGAAAGTAAGCGAAAGCAGGATAACGCCCCGGCTCTGGCACTGGAAAAAATGTATGGGACGGCGTTCACGACACATCGCATGAAGCGTTGGCGGATTGGCTCAGAAGCAGTTTTGCAATCCGCTACCCGTGAACAATTACAAGCGTATTATCAGAGCTTTTATCGTCCTGAAAATACGGTTCTTGTCATCGTTGGCGATGTTTTTACGATGCAGATTATCGGGCAAATTCAACAGCTCTACGCCAACTTTGCAGCAACTCCAAAAGTTGAAATCAAGCCGGAAAACAAAGGCGATAAAGCAACTGCTCCGGCTCCGGTTTCGAATGTCAAAAAAACTGTCACGCAACCTAATTCAAAACCAGCAACCAGTGCCAAACCTGCTCCGAAAGAACCTGTTATCGCCGCCGCTCCGGTAATTCCAACTGTTCCCGTTGCAGCTTTGGGGCTTGAAGAGTCAGCGCAGGAAAAATTGCGCTACAGCAACGAACGCGGAGACATCGGACAATCTGTTATCACCTTCGGCTATCACGTTCCGGCGTTAACAAAAACGGCAGAAGGATTGAAAGAACAGGCGGCATTAGAAGTGATGTCCGCTGTTCTAGGATTAGGTCGCGGCGCACGTTTGCAGCAATCGCTGATTGAAAAAAGTGCTTCCGCCTCCAGCGTCAACATAGATTTTTCAGCCCTTCCAACGGCTGGAATTTTCAGCGCACAATTGACTACAGCTCCTGATCGGATTGATCGTGCTGAAGCGGAATACTTCAGAGAAATCGAAAAATTTCGGCGTGAACTATTGAGTGATGGAGAATTACAACGCGCGAAATCCATGCTGGAAAAAAACTTTTATAACGCTACGGCTGCCTTGCATAATGAATCAGAATTTCTGGCGCATTATCAATCGCAACTGGGCGATTTTAAATTGCTGGATTCGGCGATGGATCGGATGCGCGCTGTCACCGCCAAAGATGTTCAGCAGGTCGCCGCAAAATATTTCTCTATTAGCAACACTACGGTTCATGAATACGAACCACGAACGGCACAAGCCCGCACCTACACGCCCGAAAAATTTTCTGATGCCGTAGCGATTTTCGCCCCCTCAGCTTTGCAACCCATCAAGCCTGAAGACATCAAACAGGCTGTCACGCTGAAACAATTTGCGCAGGGCAGAGAACGAAATACTAACGCAGATGCAGACAAAGTTTCGTTTGTTCCGTTGCCGCTTCCGATCAAGGATTTTTCGGTGTATCGCGGCCCGCGTGCCTACGTGCGCGAAGACAAAGGACAACCAAAGTTAACGATTGGCGTATTTTTTCAAGGCGGAAGATTAACGGAAGATCAAACAAATAGTGGCATTACAGAGTTGATGCTGCGTTCGATGATGAAAAGTACGATGACGCGCAAAGGCGATTTAATTGCACTGGAAATGGAAAGTTACGGCGGAGAAATCAGCCTCGTGAATGAACCGGATTTCTTTGGTTTCACGCTGGATGTTTTATCGCGTAATGCTGAAAAAGCGGTCAGCGTCCTGATGGAAATTATCGAAAATCCTTACTTCGATCCAAAAGATATTCCGCGCGAAAAAGAAGCCATCACAGCGCAGCAATTACGGCAACGCGATAATGGATTGCAACGCCCGCTGGAACTCGCAATGGCTTCGATTTACGCAGGACATCCGTACGGATTACCGCGCTACGGATTACCTGCCGCGCTCAAAACCACGACCGATGAAACGCTGGAAGCATGGCATAAAAAATTAATTAAACGACAATTACCCTTGGTTGTTTTGGTCGGCGACACTGACGGATCGGCTCTCGTTGCCAGCATTTTCTCGGAAGGATTCAAACGCAGCAGCACTGATCTCGATCAAGTCTTAAAAGTGAGTTTGCCCGGATTGACAGAAACACCACAAGAAAAAATCGAACCCAGAAACCGCAAACAAACGGCGCAGGTCATTGCCTTTCGCATGCCGACTGCGACGAATCCTTATGCCTTGCAAGTGCTGCAAAATTACGCTTCCGGGATGGGCGGCAGGTTATTCACCGAACTCCGCGACAAGCAGAGCCTGGCGTACACAGTGCGGCTCAGCCATCAACAGAATCTGGCCTCTGGAGCGTTGCTTGCCTACATTGCGACTTCGCCGGAAAACGAAGCACGCGCCAAAGATGGTTTATTCAAAGAGCTGGAAAATTTGATCAAAACGCCGCCGAGCGAAGATGAATTTGAGCGTGGACGCAATGCCGCGATTGGATCATTTGCGGTGCGTTTGCAATCCAGCGAGACACGCTTGATGGAATATGTAAAAACTATCGTCGCCGGACAAAAACCAATGGATGTCGAAAATCAACCTGACCTCATTCGTGCCGTCAAACCCGAAGATATTAAAACCGCCGCCGAAGCGATCATTAAAATAAATCAAGCGGGGCGCGGGGTTGTACGCGGTGAGGCGAGTAAGAATTAGATGTCCAACAAACTTCAGTTTGTTGAGGCTTCACACGAGAGCTACAGTTAACGAGAGAAACAACAAACTGAAGTTTGTTGGACATTTCTTCCATGTCAGAATTCACTTTCATTCAAAAAATTCGTGAACGCGCTGCACAACATTCCAGTGAAGCCGTTTTAGGCATCGGTGACGACACCGCGATTCTGCCTGAATGTGCCGGACGCGAACGGCTCATCACGGCGGATTTATTGATCGAAGACGTTCATTTCAAATTGGACTACACACCGCTGTCCTGCCTCGCACACAAAGCCTTAGCTGTCAGCCTGAGCGATATTGCCGCGATGGGCGGGACACCGGAATTTTCGTTGCTTACACTTGGGATCCCAAAATCTTTACGCTCTCACGACTGGGATGAATTTTTTGCCAGCTATTTCGCACTCGCGGAAAAATTCGGCGTTACCTTAATTGGCGGAGACACTTCGTCTTCACCTGATAAATTGGTGATTGATTCCATCGTGATGGGAAGCTGCGAACGCGGCAAAGCGATTCGCCGCAGCACTGCAAAAATTGGTGATGCAATTTTCGTGACTGGAGTATTAGGAGCCTCGGCTTTGGGCTTACAATTATTGCTAAAAGGTGAGACCGAAAAAAATAATTCGATCACTGCCCATTTAATGCCGCAACCAAGAGTTGAATTTGGAATTGCTTTAGGGGCTTCCGGGATTATTCATTCCATGATGGATGTAAGCGACGGCTTGGCGCAGGATTTGTCGCACATCTGCGCAGAAAGCAACGTCAGCGCAGTCATTGACGCCGAAGCGATTCCGATTGCTCCTGATGCAAATCTTGAGCAGGCTTTGAGCGGCGGCGAAGATTATGAATTATTATTTACGGTAAACCGCACCGACGAAAATGCTTTGCAAAAACTCGCTCAAACTTGCGACGTACGCCTGACTTGTATCGGCGAAATCATCAAGCAAGCAACCAAACCTGTTTTACTCAATCGTGACAAAAATATTCAGCCGCTAAACATTACAGGCTTCGATCATTTCGTGGTAGCGTGAACTGCTATACTGCGAACGGTCATTAACTGCGCTTTTTCTCATCCACGAAGGGACACGAAGTACCCCCCCTAAGATGATTGTCTTTCTTCGTGTTCCTTCGTGTTCTTCGTGGATAAAAACCTCAGCTTGTTCCCGTGTTCGGTATAGTTCGCGTTGCGTTCAATAGAAAAATTTATCTCGAAGGCTCAATCTTTTCGACAGAAGTTCGAGATCACCACTCAGTGCAAACTAACAGTTCACGCCACTATTATCTGCGGCAAAGATGGTTTACCATTACAACTATGATTACTCAGGAAGAACGAATTCAAAAAAAGCTGCTTCGCAAAATGGGCGAAGCGATCAAAGATTTCGGAATGATTTCCGAAGGCGACAAAATTATGGTGTGCCTGAGCGGAGGCAAAGACAGCTATTCAATGCTCAACCTCCTGCTCGACATTCGACGTAAAGCTCCCGTTAATTTTGAGATTATTGCTGTCAATTTAGACCAGAAACAACCGAATTTTCCGGCGCATATTTTGCCCGATTACTTAACCGAAAAAGGTGTTCCGTTTCGCATCGAAGAACAAGACACGTATTCCATCGTCAAACGAATTAACCCGAACACGTACTGTTCCGTTTGCGCACGCTTGCGTCGTGGCATTCTCTATCGCGTCGCAGTCGAGGAAGGCTGCACCAAAATCGCGCTGGGACATCACGCCGATGATTGCATCAATACGTTTATGATGAACGTGCTGTATGTCGGACAATTAAAAGCCATGCCGCCAATTCTGCGCTCGGACGATGGACGCAATACGATTATTCGTCCGCTGATTTATTGCTGGGAAAAAGAAGTCGCCGAATACGCCGCGATCCAGAATTTTCCGATTATTCCGTGCGATCTGTGCGGTTCACAGGAAAATCTCAAACGTAAAAAGGTCAAACGCTTTCTAGATGAGCTGGAAAAAAATGATTTCCCTTTTGTGCGACAATCAATGATGGCGGCACTGGGCAGGGTCACACCTACGCATCTGCTCGATCACAAGCAATTCGATTTCAAATCATTGACGGCGATGACTGGAGATATTTCAGCGGAACTCGATGAAGCCATTATGGGTCACGATGTTCCGGTAAAAGATTTTGCGGGAATGGCGGCGATTCAGTAGGAGAAATTTATGGCTCTACCTTTGTCACAAATGCGCTTCACACCGGATGAGTATTTAGAATTTGAGCGCAATGCCGAAATCAGACACGAATACATTGACGGACATGTCTACGCGATGTCTGGTGAGAGCCGTCATCACAGCCGGGTTAATGTCAATCTAATCCGTGAGGTCAGCACCCAACTAAAAGGCAAAAGATGTGAAGCATTTTCACCAAACATGAAAGTGCGCAGTTTGAGCACTTCATACTCATATCCTGACCTCAGTGTAGTTTGTGGCGAAGCGGCTTTTCACGACAATTACGGTGATGTACTGGTGAATGCCAAAGTGATTTTTGAAATCCTTTCACCTTCAACGGAAAGCTATGATCGTGGCAAAAAATTCCTGCGTTATCAGGCAATTGAGACTTTCACCGATTACATTTTGATTTCTCAGGATGAGCCGTATATCGAACATCGCGCCCGTCAAAGTAATGGACAATGGACGATTACCTGGGCGACCGGATTGGAAAGCAGTCTCTATCTAGCGTCCATCGAATGCGAACTGAAACTCTCAGAAATTTATGACCGCGTTGTATTTGCTGAAATTGAGGAAAGTGCCGAATTTTAGAAATGTAACGTACCAGCTATCGTGGCGTATTCCACAGCATTTGGCACAAATACACAGTCAATGCTAAGCTAACCCGCGTTAAATCTGATAACCAGAACGTGACAACACAAAATTCAGGAAAGTGTAATGCCAAATTCGACCCCTCCGATGAAGCTCGTACAGATTGAGCCAAAGAGTAAATCCGGCGTAGCGTATTCAGCGTCAACCGTGAATCAACTCGCTCCCAAGCCGGTCACGGACATCCATCTTCCGCCAATCCCGTCCGACATGTGGGTGTACCGCATGAAGTTCTATGCCGGGTTCCGCAAGGTCTTAGGTTACTTTTATACAACGCATTCATACGGAGCGACGCGCCGCTGGATTATGGCGAAGACCTTACCGGACAAGATTTTGTATCGCTGGAAGCCATACCAGAAAGGCGAATGCAACCGCTGTGGATTGTGCTGCAAGATCGTTTTTAATTGTCCATTTTTTTACGAAGACGGCAAGACAACCGCCTGCATGATTTACACCACAAAGCACGCCGTACCGCCATGCGTGAGCTTCCCCGCCGACCCGAACGACCTCCGCGAAGTCCAACGCGAAGTCGCTCCTGCACCCTGTCCGTTTTATTTTGAAGGTCAACCCGAACATCCAACGACGTGGGGTGCGATCAAGGCAGAAATTCAGGTTGAGTGGAAAAAGAGAAAGAATAAATTCAAAGAAGTCTTGGATTTTTAAGTCTGAAAAAGTGTGCTTAAAATAAAAAGAGGCTAAGAAATATTTCTTAGCCTCTTTTTATTTCTATGACCGCCTACTTAGAAATTGAGTTTCAAAGCAAGCTGCATAACACGTGGTCCAAAATTCAAACCAGTGATACGCCCAAACTGCGAACTGCTAACGTTATAATCACCAACAAAGAAAAGTGGATGATTGAGGAAGTTAAAGAAGTCTGCACGAAACTCTAAATTCCTGTCACTATCACCATTCAAGCGAACACGTTTGATAGCCCCAAAGTCCCACGACGTTTGTGAGGGACCATCAAATTGCAAGCGCTGTAAGTTGCCAATAGTTCCAGCAGAAGGATGAAAAAAGACCTGCCCTGAAAATCCAGCAGTATTTCCGGCATTATCAGCACCAACAGCAAATCCGGTATTGGTATCGGTAACTTTAGGATCTATATAATAGACTTTACCGTCTGCTTGCTTACGAATTCCAAATAAGTCTTTGATCTGATCTCGAGTCAGGCTCGATACAGCCGGGTTACTTCCTGTATTACTGAAAGTACTGCGACCAGACAGTATTGAAATCGGTGCTCCACTCTGGTAGTGGAAAATTGAGCTTACCTGCCAGCCACCAATAATTCGATCCACTACTCCATTGGTGTTACTCAGGAATTTGTGCCCGCGTCCAAAAGGAAGTTCAAAGATAAGACTACCATTGATGATATGAGTAACGTCGAAATCCGCACGGACTTTATCAATTTCCGGTCGAGCATTATCAACATACGGCTCAAAACGTGACTGTGAAGTACCAGCTGAATTTGTCAGAACTTTACTAAACGTATAGTTCATTTGACCAAAAATTCCATTTTTGAAACGACGGCGTACTTCCATTTGAAGTGCATGGTAATCTGTTGTGCCGCCATTCAAAATCAGTCCAGCACCAAAAATGCCTGAATTCGGTAAGAATCCAGCAGCTAGTGCAGCAGTTCTACTGGCAGTCGAGGTGATATATGCACTAGCAAGCGCAGCAGGTGCGCCTGTTTGAAGAGCAGTTCTAACACTTGCTTGTGTTAAGAGTCCAGCTCCATATTTCGGTAACTCAGAGAGTTGCTGACTACCAGCTAAGCTCGCATTATAGGCAGGATTGAAAACACCACACGATCCAGCTACTGAGCAACCAGTCGCCGTTGTAGGAGTATTCAACGCAATGAATCCGTTACTACGAGCGCGTTGGAAATCTTGTAGAAAGTCACTCTTAAATCCAATTTGATTTAACTCCACACCACGCCAGACATCACGACCCATTGTCGCCACATAACGAGCTTCAACGGCAATATCCAATCCGATTTCCCGCTCAATACCAAAGCTTATTTGATGAACAAATGGCTGCTTGATATTCGGATCAATGGTTTGTGCCGCAGAAGTCAAACTAAGTGCGAGTTGATCGGCATAAGTACGTGGGACAAGATACGTGGGCGAAGAAACAACTGGAACACCTGCATTGACTGTATTATATAAATTGAGAAGGGTTCGTGTTGAAGCTAACCCACTATTTGTAGTTGAAGCCGTTCGGCCAACTGTGACAGTTTCCTCGTTAACAAATGCCATTGTATATCCAGCACGAACTGAGGTCTTACCATCCTTAAAAGGATCCCAAGCAAGTCCAATCGAAGGTCCAAAATTATTGAGGTCTTTGTTGTAAAAACCACCTTTCACAAAATCAAGCGTTCCTGTCTGGCTGAGTAGTGTAGATTTGACATCACCACTAATAATTGGGAGTAATTGCAAATCACTTTGCTCCTTGAGCGGGCTAAAATATTCCCACTTCAATCCTAAACGCAAAGTAAGATTAGGTTTAATACGCCAGTTATCCTGGAAATAAGTAGACCAATTATCTAATAGAAATTTCCGGTCATTTGGAATTCCTGACACATAACCAGAAGTCTTGTCTTTCACTTGGAAAGTCTGACTTACTGAAGAAACAACTCCTCCCAAAAATGCTCTCAACGCGTTAGCGTTCGCTAAGTCAGTTGCACTGATATTTGTACAAGGCGTTGGGCTACAAATTGGAAAGTTCGCAGCTGTTAATTGAACAGTGGCTGGAGCTGTTGTACTAAACCCAAAATTTACAGTTGGGAAGCGACCTGCAAAGTTGTACGGGCGCACTGTGATTTTCTGTAAACTACCGCCAACTTGAAGAGAGTGATTCCCTGCAATGAAAGAAGCGTTATCAATATATTGATAAGTATTGGTATCACGTCCCTGAGGCTGAAAATTGGCCTCACGCAAGGTCAGAAAAGGTATCGCCCAGATAGAACCACTAAAGTTTTCACTGGAACTAAACGAAACAGGGGCGATATTCGCTCCGATTCGCAATTCATTATTCAATCTTGCCGTTGGAGACCAACGCCAGGCACCAACAATCAATTTTACATTCGATTCGGTAAAAACCTTCGGGCTTAGATTGATTGTATCTAAATCAGTACGATCATCACGATCTTTGAATTTAGTATGAATAAATTCAAAGCGATTCTTATCATTAGCCTGATAATCAAAGCGCATCCCATATTGATTACGATCAGTTGCTTTACTTTGATTGAAGCGATAACCAGCGGTATTTAATAGACGGGTCGCCGTCGAGTTTCCAGCATCATAGTTATTAACAATCGCCGCAGAAGGCATTACATCAAGGAGTAGGCTTTTTACCTTAGGATCAAGCGTAATTCCAGGCAATACGGAAAGAATATTAATGGCTTGAATACTGCTATCGCTGGGACGCACGTATCTAAAAACACCTGTCAGAAAATCATTATTAGCTGGAATAGTATTATTTTGGGTCACTTGTTGCCGCTGGCGAAATCCTTCGTAAGTAAAGAAAAAGAAAAGCTTGTCCTTACCACTAACGACAGGGCTGCCACCAGTTCCAAAACGAGGAAGATAAACCGGGCCACTGACATTGCCGCCAAACTGATTACGGTTCAGAAATGCGCGAGGAATTGTTTTACCTGTTGTGGCATTGACAGTGGAATTATTAAACCAGCTATTAGCTCCAAAAGCGGAATTTCGGTTGAATTCGTAAAGGCTCCCGTGAAATTTGTTAGTTCCTGAAGGAGTGACCAGTTTGACCTGCGAAGCTCCACCGGCGGAATCCGCACCTTGCGTATTTGTTGTGATGGTAAACTCACCAATCGCATCTGTAGTCGGGCGATTCGGTACAAAATCCAACGAATTAACACGGATGAAGTTATCTTGAATGTTGATACCGTCCTGCGTTAATTGTGTCCAGCTTGGACGCCCGCCATTGATAGTCGTATTTGTACGTGTAGGCAATCCAACAACACCCGCCTGCAAGCGAATCAATTCAATCGGATTACGACCATTTAGCGGCAAGTCAACTATCTGACGACGGATAACCGTTGTACTAAGCTCTGGTGAAGAAGTATTGACTAAATCAGTTCCCGCTGTGACTTGTACCGTCTCAGTTGCTTGACCAATCTCCAACGAAGCATTCAAAGAATATTCTCGTGAAGCTTCTACTGTTACTTCCCTGTACACAGCGATCTTGAATCCTACAGCTTCGATCTGAACTGTATAAGAAGAAGGGGTCAATTGTGGGCTGGTAAAAACCCCTTCATTTGTTGTCGTAGTGGTTTGGATTTTTTGTCCTGTGGCTTCATTCGTCACAACAACTTTTGCGCTTGGTACTATAGCTCCGGCTTGATCGCGCACGGTTCCTACAATTTTGCCAAGAGGTGATTGCGCGAGTGCTGTCAAAGCAAAGACGATCACTATGAGGATCGCGGGAATAATTCTTTTCATTCGTAAACTCCTTGAGGAAAGTAACTGCGCTTAACTGCGCTTATTTTTTTGGGTTCAGACTCACCCAACACCTGAATACTATTTATTCAACCAAATGAGAGGAAATAAACTGCAATGATTGTGCCATTTTCTTTACGTGTCAAGAACTTTGAAGATTGTTGGTTATTCTGAATTTTCATCACCAATACTATCCGAAATTCTGGAGATCATTCACTTTTTCGGATAAATCCCAGCTTTTTGCCAGCCATCACAGCTCCTTCACTGCCTTTCTATTATCGGCGTCGAAAAGGCCTCTGCAAGATTGGTAATTGACGCCACCTAGTGGGTTCGCGTAAACTCTGTGATTATTGAATACCTACCAACTCGGTTAGCCCCTAATGGCTGACAAAAGCTGGTCGTAGTTATAAGGCTAATGTGAGCTTAACAATTTCGACGTGGCGCAACTTGATGCATGCCCGCGAAATGCCGAGGAGATATTTTTATGTCATTAGATTTCAAACGTACTGTTTCTCAGCTTCTGGTTGGTGCGGTGCTCGCGTCGTCAGTTGCCGTCTTCGCGCAGGACAAGGAAGACAAAAAAGAAACCAAGCGTCGCAAAGACCAACAACAATCAGGTCGCGCCGAACGTCTCAACAGCGTCTACAAAAAATGGATGGATGAAGATGTCGCCTACATCATCACTGACGAAGAAAAGAAAACTTTCAAGTCACTGAAAACCGATGATGAGCGCGAGCAGTTCATTGAACAGTTCTGGCTGCGCCGCGATCCTGATCCTGACACCGACACCAACGAATACCGCGAAGAATATTATCAGCGCATCGCCTACGCGAACGAGAATTTCGCCAGCGGTATCCCCGGCTGGAAAACTGATCGTGGTCGCATCTACATTATGTTCGGCAAGCCGGATGAAAAAGAAACGCATCCTTCCGGCGGCAGCTACAATCGTCCCACGTGGGAAGGCGGCGGAACCACTTCGACTTTTCCTTTTGAAAATTGGTGGTATCGCTACATCGAAGGCGTCGGCTCCGACATCGAAATCGAATTCGTAGACCCGACCGGCTCCGGCGAATACCGCATCGCTCGCAGCCCCAATGAAAAAGACGCTTTGTTATATGTTCCTAACGCCGGACTCACGATGTCCGAAGAATTGGGATTATCTTCAAAAGCAGACCGCATTGCCGGATATAGCAGCAACAATCAAGGTGGCAGCGGACAGCTTTTCGGACAACGCGCCAAGGATCAACCATTTGAGCGTTTGGCGCAATACGTCGCCTTGCAACGCGCTCCGAAGGTGAAATTCAAAGACCTCGAAGCGAATCTTGCATTTTCAGATGATCCAAAAATCAACGTAGACGTGCTGTCAACCGGAATGGCAATCAACTATGCCCGTGTGACTGAAAGCGCAGTACTAACTTCGTTTACGCTGCAACTTGATAACACCGATCTGGTGTATAAATCTGTCGGTGGCTTACAACAGGCAGCGGCAAATATTCATGCGCGTATCACCAACGTTTCAGGTCGCCGGGTTGGATTATTCGAAGACGTTGTGACCTCCAGCTATTTGCCTGAACAATTAGATATGGGGCAAAAATTAAAATCTGTTTACAACAAGGATTTGATTTTGCCTCCCGGTAATTACAAAGTTGATTTGATTGTGCGCGACGTGAACAGCGGACGCACCGACATCAAACATCTGGGCTTCAAGGTTCCGAATTACAGCGAAGGCGAGCTATCTTCTTCGACTTTGTTGCTGGCATCACGCATTGAATCACTTGATGGACGTTTAGCAACCGGGCCTTTTGTGCGCGGTCAAATGAAAGTCATTCCGAACGCTACTGCTGAGTATAAAGCCGATCAAACACTCGGCGTTTATATGCAAGTTTATAACGTCGCCATTGATCAGGCAACGCTGCGTCCCAGCGTAGACATTGAGTACGTGATTACGCCTTCCGGCAAGGAAAAAGATATTCTTAGCACCTTTAAGGAAGACGGAAAATCTGGCATGAGTAGTCTGACCAGTCAGCAAATTACTCTGGCACGATTGATTTCGATCAAAGGCCTAAAGCCGGGTTCTTATGACGTTGCCGTCAAAGTCACGGACAATGTCGCAGGCAAAACGTTTACGCGCAAAGAAGCGTTTACGGTAGTCAAGAACAATTAATAATTGTCAGGTTGGTAAGCGTCAGCAAGTTACAAAAACTTTCTGACGCTTATCTGTTTTGTTTAGTATTTTTTGCCCCACGTGCTCAGCTATGATTAAGCTTCCATTAAAACGAAGCGATTTGACGTGGGTCTTTTCTGTCTTCCTCATCACCTTCACTCTTTCATTAATATCTGTCGCGCAAACTGAACGCCAGCGCACCGTCACCGATAAAAATATTGACGCTGATTTAAAATCGCTCCTGAACGATTATTACAGCGGTAAGCCGGTCCGCGCAAAAGTCGTCATTCCGGCGAATGAGCAAGGTCTGGAAATTCTTGACGGTCAGCTCAAAGCGCAACCGCTCGCTAATTTACAGGCAGCCGTTCAGCCAGGAGAATTAGTCCTAATCCGTGAGCTGCGCTTTAAAAACAAAGTTATCGAAGTGCATTTTAATAACGATAGCCGCAACGAAGAGGCACCGCCGTTATCACTGCAACCAGTTGGAGAATTTGGTTCAGAGGTGAGTACGCGCCCTTCCGTCGCAGCTACGAAATTAGCCGAACGAAAAAAAATCCTGCCTGATCCCAGATTGATGTTGCGATTTTCGCGCGAAATCGGGACGCAGGATTTGAACTTACAAAGCATCAATCGGCTGCTTTCATCCGCTATAGATGTCACGACTTTAAATCCAAATAACAAATTAACGATACAATCGGAACCGATTCAGCCTCCTGCGCCTGTACTGGCAGCAGGAGTCACAGCCGCAGAAATCACCGGAGATTTAGCCAATCCAAGAACGGGAATCGGCGAAGTCACCATTGAGTGTACGGTTCCCGGAGCCAGACTTTATGTTGATGGTTCTTACAGTGGAACTGCGCCGCGTACCGTGCAAATTATCAGCGGCGTCCATTCCGTCTTACTCGTCGCTCCAGGTTATGAATCCTTCGAGAAAAAATATTTTCTGCCTTCCGGTAAAATTGTAATTATCCGGGCTGAACTAAATCCTAAAAATAAATGATGACTGGTGTGCCAGCATTTTACTGGCACAGCCTGCGAACAGCCAGCAAGATGCTGGCGCACCAAAACGATGGATCAAAATACGCCCCGCCCGATCATTCATCCTCCCCGCGTTTCCTTTTCAAATATTTCCCGTAGTCAGTGGAATACCTTATTTGCCGCACAAGCCGGATGGATGCTGGATGCAATGGATGCCATGCTGTATTCATTCGCGCTCACAACACTGATGCGCGAATTCAGTTTGAGCAGCGCACAGGCAGGCAGCGTCGCTTCGGCAACTTTATTGACCGCCGCGATTGGCGGCATCGGCTTTGGAATTTTAGCAGATCGGATCGGGCGCAAAACCGCTCTTTCATTCACACTTTTATTGTATTCATTAGCGAGTGCAGGCACGGCAACGGTCGGGTTGATTCCAATTTCTCCACTGGCACAATTAATTTTCTGGCGTGGATTATTAGGCTTTGGAATGGGAGGCGAATGGGCTTGTGGGGCAGCTCTCGTCGCCGAAACCTGGCCCGCGGAAATTCGCGGCAGAGCGATTGCGATCATGCAATCCGGTTGGGCAATTGGTTATATTTTAGCAGCCCTGCTGGCGGCTGCATTTTTACCGAACTGGCGCTTGCTTTTTGTCATTGGATTTTTCCCCGCACTCTTAATTTTGTGGGTACGTCATCACGTCCCCGAAACACTAAACGAAGAACAAAAATTAAATCCAGCGTCACCACTTGAGGTCTTCAGCCCTGAATTTTGCCAGTTCACTTTACGGGCTGGCGGCGTAGCAATTTGCGTTCTCATTGCCTATTGGGGGGTGTTTACCTGGCTGCCGGGGTTTCTGGCTTTGCCCGTTGAAAAAGGCGGCGCGGGGATGAGCATCGTGAAAAGTACGTGGTGGATTATCCCCGTTCAGCTCGGCGCATTTTTCGGATATTTAAGTTTCGGAGTCATCGCCGATTGGCTGGGGCGCAAGCCTGCCTTTATTTTATATTTACTTATCACTGCCATTGTCACTCCGATTTATGGATTGAATGCCACGAATCAAACTGTCCTGATGACGCTGGGTCCCGTGCTCGGATTTTTCGGCTCAGGGTATTTTGGGATTTTCGGCGCGATGGTTTCTGAATTATTTCCGCAGCGAATTCGCGCTACGGCGTTGGGAGTTATTTACAACATCGGACGCGCCGCCAGTGCTACAGCTCCGTGGTTAGTCGGAGCAATTGCTGAGCGCAAAGGCGTCGGCAGCGCACTCGGCGTGACTTCTTTGTTTTTACTCGCCGGGGCTTTGATGATGCTGACGTTGCCTGAAACACGCGGTAAACAACTTGAAAATTAATCCCAGCCATCGCCAACAATTCTCTTCAGCGTTATAATCCTCGCCGTCGCCAATCCATTTATTTACGTTCTGTACTAACGAAAGGAAAATTACATGTCTGCAACTGCAACACATCTTGATCCATTGATCGCTAACTGGACTCGCGTCCACAAACAAAGCGCACGCTTAATGAAATCAGCTCCTTCTGACAAATATGACTGGAAGCCTAGCGAAACCGGAATGCCGCTCGGTGAATTGATAAACCATCTTTACATTGCGGAAGCATTGTTCGCTGACTCAGCAGTGTCAGGCGGATTTGACAAAGACAAATTGCCTGCCGCTATCAACAACACGGAAGAACTCCTCGCGGCGTTCGATAAATCGCACGAAGCAAGTGTGGCCAAAGTTGCGACGCTCACTGCCGAGCAAATGAGCGATATGGTTGCACCGTTCGGCCCTGAGAAAGCGATGCCACGCGCCTTTCTTTTACAGGTCATGCTCGAACATGAAATCCATCATCGTGGACAGCTTTACACCTATTTGCGCATTCTCGGCTGCGAATGTCCGCCGCTGTTTGGATAAGGAATAGACCACGGATTGAGCGGATCATGCGGGTTTACGCCGATCTGAAATTCAGACCCGCGTAAACCCGCATGATCCGCTCAATCTGTGGTCTATGGTCTATTTTGCCAAAAGATGAGTAATAACGTCATCACTAACGCGAATCCGTTGCGCCCGAAAGACGATCCCGGTTTTCGTGAGCGAGCTTATGAATTAGTCCTGCAAATCCCCGCTGGTTGCGTGATGAGCTATGGCTTGGTCGCCCGCGTCTTAGGCGTTGGTTACGATGCGCGAGCGATTGGGAATATTATGTATGCGACACCTCAGGATGATCGCAAAATCCCGTGGCATCGGGTTATTAATTCACAAGGCGGATGCTCAACAGCAGGCGTAACTTCACCACCTGATTTACAACAAAGACTGCTTGAAACCGAAGGCATCGCCTTCAACGACAAAGGCAAATGCAAGATTGAAAAATATCTCTGGACACCGCCTGAATATGAAGCGCAAAGTAATCATCAAGTCGGATTATTTGATCGGTAATTCTCCCCGGCATAGCCGTTATGGAGGAACTTCAATGCCCCTGAAAATTATTCTCTGTTTTTGGATTTTAACCACTGCAACTTTTGCGCAACCGCGCACGGCTCCGACGCAAAAAACCTTTTCTCACCCACAAGGTTTCAGCTTTCAATATCCGGCTGATTGGAAAATCGAACTCAACGCTGAAGCCGCCCAAATCCTGCCGCCCGGGATTTCTGCCAACGATCAAACGGAAAACTTTCGCATCGTGACAACTCCCGCTCCTATCGAAGTCACCAATCCACGTTTCAGCGCAGAGATGGATCAGCTTGCCGCGCAAATTCCCGGCTTCACCAAAATTGGTTCAACCCAAAGCTACAAAACAAAAACCGCAAGTGGACTGCGCGGAATCTGGGCGGGAACAAATCTGACTACGAAGCAACCTGTTCAGATGCGAATGTACGCGACAACTTTGAATAATATTGCCGTCGTGTTATTCGCCGCCGGAAGTGCTGCCAAGCTTGATGCGCGTGAAACGATCTTGCGCGAAATCGCCGCCAGCGTCGCGCCCTCCGGCAATACTGGAACGCAACCAAATCAAGCTCCGGCCGTCGTGAATAATGATCGTTCGCCATTAGCGCAACAATGGCTGCAACGATTAAACGGGAAAAAATTGACGAAGCTGAGCAGCTACAATAGCGGCGGCAGTGGCGGAATGAGCAGTAAAACCGAACTTTATTTATTATCAAATGGGACGTTTCAGGCTCGCTCGGAAAGCTCCGTTGCAGTCTATGTCGAAGGCGCAAATGGCAGCTCCGGCGGAGTGAAACGCGCCGCCGGAACGTGGCGGATTTATGCCAGAAACGGACAAGCTATTCTCGAAACGAAATACGAAAATGGTCAAATTGAGTCTTCGCTCCTGGAAGACCGTAATAATCAAACTTTCGTCAACGGCACACGTTGGTTCGTCACTGAACAGTAAATTTACCTATCAAAATTATGGACAACAACCCAACCCGACAAACTCCTTATCAAGTCACAAAACCTGTTTATTCTGTCGCCCATCACATGGTCACAACGGCATTTGAATTACCCGGATTTCGCATCATCCAAAACCTTGGCGTAGTGCGTGGCATTACCGTCCGTTCGCGTTCAGTTTTTGGAACGATTGGGGCCGGATTTCAAACTATCGTCGGCGGCAATATTTCAATTTATACGAAGCTCTGCGAACAGGCGCGCGAAGAAGCATTTGAAATCCTGATTCAGCATGCTTCAGAAATTGGCGCGAACGCGATCATCGGCACACGCTACGACGCCAATGAAATCGGGTCTGGCGTCACCGAGGTTCTCGCCTACGGCACTGCCGTCATCGTGCAACCAACCGAACCCGCGAATTACCAACAATAATTCGCCTCGGTGAGGATACTCGCCATGAAAATCCTGCTGTTCACCAATAAGTCTCGGGGATTGACGCGCCCAAAAAGAAAAAATCTGAGATCAAGGAGCAATGTATGATTCGACTATTTAACAAATTTTTTATGATGGCGGCACTGCTGTTGTTGCTTCTACCTTATAGCAGTGCTGCACAACACCGCAAAACGACGAAAAAGCCTGTGCCCACGGCAGCAAAAATTTATGCGATGTCCGCCGCGCAAAGCCAGCTCACCATCACGCTTACGCAAGAAGGGTTGCTGCGCAATAGGTATCCGAATCATCACGTCGCCGTCAAAAGTTTCAGCGGACAAATTCAGCTCCCCGCCAATGAAACTAAAACAACTGTGACATTACAAGCCGATGCGAAATCCTGTACCAACACGGATACCATGAAAGATTTTGAGCGCAACGGCTTTCAAAAAGTACTACACAACGAAGTGCTGGCCAGTAATCATTATCCGACCATCACCTTTCGCTCGGTGTCTATCACCAACATCCAAAAATCAGATACTAATAATCGCAGCTTTACACTTAACGGAGACCTCACCTTACGCGGCGTCACGCGGCGTGTTGCCTTGCCCGTAAAAGTCACCATTAACGGAAACCAGCTTCGCGCCATCGGCGAAGAAACCATCAAGCAATCAGATTTTGGCATCACCCCTGTTTCCGGCGGATTCGGCGCGATTAAAATCAGCGATCAACTTAAAGTGAATTTTACAATTATTGCAACTGCTTTATAGAATCAGACAAGTTGAAATGATTCGGACATTTACTGTTTTCTTTCCCGCAGCCTAATCATTAAAGGACATATTTATGGCACAAGCACTCAGACTAGAACCACAACCTGTAATTGAAATTCACAGCCCTGCCACACTCAAAAAAATCGGCGAAGTGGCCATTGATTCCACTGCGGATGTGCGTATCGCAGTCGCTTCTGCGCACTCAGCGTTTCAAGCCTGGAGCGCATTAAGCATTCAACAACGGTCAGAAATTTTGCTTTCTGCACGTGATCTTTTCCTCGCTCGTCGGGAAGAAATCATCTCTTTAATCTGCGCCGAAAACGGCAAGCCTCGCCTCGAAGCTCTGGTTGAATTAACGTATGTTTGCGATGTCATCACGTTTTATGGCAAGCAGGCAAAACGCTTTCTCAAACCGGAACGCATCACGCCACATTTGTTCCGCAATAAAAAAGTTCTTTCGCATTACGAACCGCGCGGCGTCATCGGCATGATTACGCCGTGGAATTTTCCGCTGATCTTAACCATCGGCGAATCAATTCCAGCACTGATGGCGGGCAATGCTGTGATTATTAAACCTTCGGAATGGACTCCGCTGATTGCCAAACTTGGATGCGAAATTTTGCAGCGGGCGTTCACGAACGCAGGACTTCCTGCCGAGATTTTGCAGGTCGTAAACGGCTACGGCGAAACGGGCGGCGCGCTCACCGACGAAGCCGATATGATTGCGTTCACAGGCAGCGTCAAAACCGGAAAAATTATTGCCGAACGCGCCGCCAAAAGATTAATTCCCGTCAGCCTCGAACTCGGTGGCAAAGACCCGATGATCGTGCTGCGCGATGCTGACATCGAACGCGCCGCGAATGCCGCTGTGTGGGGAGCCTTCACCAATTCCGGTCAGGTCTGCATTTCGGTCGAGCGCGTCTACGTTGATGAATCCATCGCCGACGATTTCACGAAGCGCGTCGTCGAAAAAACGCGTGCGCTGCGACAAGGCGTTGACGCCTCCGAAGCCAATACTGACAGGCGTGTAGACGTTGGCGCGATGACGTATCCCAAACAGATCGAAACCGTCGAAGAGCATGTCAATGACGCTAAAATTCACGGCGCAAAAATTCTGACGGGCGGACAACGCAATCCAAATTTAGCCGGACGTTTTTATGAGCCTACGGTGCTAACCAACGTAGATCATTCGATGAAAATTATGACCGAAGAAACCTTCGGCCCCGTGCTGCCGATTATGCGCGTCAAAGATGAACACGAAGCCCTGCGTTTAGCCAACGATTCGATTTACGGATTAAATGCGAGCGTCTGGACAAAAGACAAAGCCAAAGGCAAACGACTAGCCGCGCAGGTCGTCGCCGGAATCACTTGCGTCAATGATGTGATGGTAGGGTTTGCGGTGACGGATGCGCCTTCAGGAGGACTCAAAGAAAGCGGCATCGGCAAACGTCATGGCGTCGCAGGCATCCGCAGGTTTTGCCACGAACAAGTCATCATCACCGACCGCTTCGGATTGAAGCGCGAACTGATTTGGTATCCGTATTCCGCTAAAAATGAAAAGTTATTTTCGCGTGCGCTAGGTGTGATGTTTTCGAATCGGTGGGCTGATAAAATTTCGTCGTTATTTGGAAAAGAGAAATAGCAGTACAAAGATACGACAGGCATCTCGCATGTCGCTTGTTTAATAACAATTCGTTACCGTGTCGTGCCTGTAACATTGGAAGTATTAACAACCCCAATTGGCTCAGCTATGGTGCAATAGCTCTTAGTTTTTTTATTATGGCTATTCTTGTCATTGACCAATTATAGGATAAAATGTTACTTATTTTTTGCACCAAAACGCTATCAAAATATCTCGCTCACAATTGCCCCAACAGCATTAACTGCACTTACCACCGATCCGACAGCAACTTCTGCTATCTTGAAAGGATTAATTGAAGAAGAGTATGGGATTGTTAATTTAAGGTTTTCATTAGTACTTCCATCGACTGGAAGAACTTGCAGTTCTAGCTCTATCGAATCAGGGGAGCTTTTTATGCAAAGTACGTTTGGGTCAGTAATATCTGGCCAAATCCGATTAACAACAGCTAATTCACCTGGAAGAAGTGGTATATTAAAAGTGGAAAGCCCTACAAGCTCGCGCCCGACATCTGACATATGCTGCCTATTTGTAATAGCTGATGATGTTATTTGGTAAATTGGCTTTGTCATTCCTGCCAAATAAATGGTGAACCCATCCGCAATATGTACATCACCAGAAATATTTATGATTTCTATATCAGGACGTTTAAATTGAAGCTCGCGTAAAATCCATAATAGTCTAACTAATTCGGCTCTATTTCCTTGAGCCATCCATCCATCCCGCACATCATCACGATTATCTCCTAAAACTTTATCAAGCAAAGGAGATGTGGCAATCAACATGAGCAGATCGTTAACATGAACCAGAGGGACAGTAGTGTTTAGGATAAAAAAGTGGACTTTAGGATCAGCAGCTACTCTATTGCAGAAATTATCTAAGTCTTTGATTTGCTGTTCGGACATTAACTTGCCGTAGCCAAATCTATATTTCCTACTCGTTCTTGTGTCCGTAATAAAGTGAGCTTGATACCCATTTATATATGCTTTATGTGAATCGTCATTCTCTCTAAGGCGAGGCCCCACGTTCAGAACAAACTCATTTGCAACCTCTTTGGCAATCTGAAACATAGCAAGGTTTTCTTCGGAAAAGTCTTTGCTATCGCTCCCCCATCCATCATGTATTTCATGATCGTCCCACATGAAAATATGTGAGTAATTGCTCATCACTTCTCGTAATCTTTTGAAGCTCCAGTGATAACGATACATATATCGAAAAGACTGGCGAAGCCATTCCTGATTATTTGGGTCACGATGCCAGTTTGGGTTATTGTAAACGTGCTTGACAAAATTAGTAGCATCAGTGCCATCAGAATAGGCTGTATCTCCTGATCCCCAGATAATATGAGGATCAAACTTGTTAACTACCTTCCAATACCACTCCATAATTGGTTCAACATGTTTGTGTTGAACAGCTCGACCATTTTCTGTATCGAAAGGCTGATGGCAACTCCAAGCTATTGTTCGGATTTCTGGTGAGTGCGACTGTAGGTCAAAAGAGAGCCTGCCTTTCGGGTCATTTTCATTGGTAAGAAAAATAATATCCGAATTTGATATTTGCAGTTGTGTTGCATTGCATTTAGCAAGCTTCCACTCCCAATTTGTCATGCCTGACGCGGCAAATTTTCTAATATCAATAAAAAATTGTTGCGGCTTACTGTTTGGCCCGGGGAAAAATAACTCTTTGCGAAACACATAATGTGAATCCGCAAAATGCTGCGGCCACATTACGAAAATAAATTTTCCCTTCTCTTTTGGGCGAACAAGGATACTGCGGGAATGGGTATCCAGATAGCCGATTACTACCACATCGTCTAAATAGATCGGATATTCGATATATTCCATATCATATCATCTCCTCACTCAGACTTTGAAAAATTAAATCGACTTAGTACCGCTTCTAAGTGATGTCCGATCATGATCTCAGTATCAAAACTATCGAGAACCAGTTGGGAAGAGTCGAGGTTTTTTCTTTTTTCTATTTCGCTACGATAACTTTCTACGCTATCACGAATTTTTTGTGCAGTAGTGTAAAAATCGGGAGACTCTCCTTCAAATTTTTGCATCTCTTGATTCATCTGCTTCAATATCTCAAAAAAACTCTTTTCTGCGCTGCGCTTAATCGGCAAGAATAGGCGTACACTAGGTGAATTCAAAAAATGATCGGGAAGTAAATCTTTATAAAAAAGTGTTTCTAATTGGGCTGAAGAAAACACAGTGCTACTTTCTGGCCAAATAATACAGCTTGCTAATAATTGCTCGAAGTATGTCTTCCTATCCTCTGGGATACTGCTATCGTTTGTACCATAAATAGCTTTCAATGCTTGCCTAAACGACTCTTTTGTTAAATCATATTGAGCTTCATATTTTTGAATTAATTCTTGTGCTTTAAGTTCAGCAAACTGTTTAGCCCGGGCACTGATGCTAACTTTCTGATCTTTACTCTCTTTTATTGACGCCTCATATTGCCGATAGGCAGCAACACTTTTAGCATCCCAGCTAAAAATTGGAATGTCGAGTGATAATGATGCCCCACCAACAATTGCCTTTCTGGATGGCACTTTCCACGAGACAATATAGTCACCACGTAAAACGTCGCCACTAAATGACAAGTTCTGAACTACACCATCCATGGGATACACACCAATATCAACCCACTCGGCACTTACGACTTGACCTTCAATCTTCCAATCAATCTTGTCAACGTCTACTGTTTTTGTAGAGCCGAGGCCGACGTCCCCATACATAAAACTATGTAAATCGTATTCAAATGATCCTTTTATTCTCCCGTCTGCATTTAAATTTCCCGGTTCGACCACAAATTGAGTTTTATGTATAACTCGATCTTTTTCCAAAGTAGGCTCAGGTTGTGCAGGTGTTGGAATTTGATACTGATTTATGTATTCGTTTTTTACTTGTTCTTTATACTCAGAAATTAATTTCCTAAGCGGTGTAAACGGTTCATATACATGGGGCGTCCATATCAACCCCACATCTAACAATTTCACCTGAGCCTTAGCTGGAACAACAACTTGAAATTCTAACTCAGTTGTCGCGAGTTTTTCATCCTTTCCCTCTGTAACATACTCACTAGATTGCACAATTCTTCGAGAACTACGTGACAAAACCCTTCGCTCGTTGGTTTCAGAAATTGTATTTGCGACTTGCTGTATTGTTGACCTTCGCACCTCATTTAGCGACTCAAATAATGTTGAGGTTGAGCTGAAAGCATTTGCATTCGTGATACCAAATTCTGAAAGATTTTCTAAGTGCATTTGGAACTGTGAAGAAGAAATTGCTGAGTCAGTCATCACGGTCGAGGATATCCGACTGTCCACCGCAATGGATGCAAGTTCTGTTTCTATGCTACTAGCTTGGCTCAAAGTCAGTTTGCTCTTTGGAGAAACAGAATGAGCAGAAATCGGCCCTCTAAAAAAAGGGGTACCTAACCCTAGCCTTAATTCTTCGTAGCGAGTGATTCCCCATTCTCTTTCGGTATCGAGGTCTGAGTCGAACGGTTCCAAGGTGCCTGTTGAAAATTGGGACTGAACATAACCCGACAGGTTAGCTTGAAGTGCTTGGTCAAGGCTGATAGCCGAGGCAATATCTTTGTACCTAGAGTTAGCCAAGCTCAGCTTCGCTAAAGTTGTCTTTGTATAATAGGTCGTAGCTGCTGTTGCCTCACTCTTTGTCGTACTTCTCAATAAAGCCTCAATTAACGTTCCAATATGCTCTTCGCGGTTAAGCTTAAGAAAATTCGAATCAATTATTGAACCATTATTTTTGAGAATCCCAGCGCGGAAAAGATCGCGTTTTACAAAGTTTGGTACCGCAAATACTTGCAGAAAGTCGGCAATATCATTCGCAATACTTAGCCCTTCCGCTCGTTTTCCAGCTATTTCCATTTGAGCAAAATTGTTGTTGATGCCGCGATTTACAGCTTGAGAACCTCTAGTTATCGGAGTTGCTACTAAAGTTGTGGCTTCAATCTTTGTTTGTTCCCGTAAACGAGATGCATAATTGATTAATGGGGCAGTAAATTGCTCCGAGAAACTATGCTTCACTTGAATCCTACGATTACTGCTCGTCCATTCAGGGTCATCCTTTTTCGGCAAAGATACTATTTCAGTGTTTAATATGAGTTTTGAGAGTTCTATAACTTCAATAAAAGTATGTAAAATAGGTACTAATAGCCAAGTTACAGCAGTAAATTGATTGCCTAGCGACACAGGCCCTAAAGATGGGGCAAGTAAATTAGTTTTATAATTTACTCGAATCGCATTTTCTTTTTCCAACTCTGAAGGGAGTGCGCTTTCTGGGATGTTCGATATTTTATCCATTTCAGTCTTTCCTCTGTTTTTTGGGGAAGGCCCACAAGAAAAATTTTATCGTTAGGGCGTGTAAAAAAACAACTTCCCTGTTTTGAGTATGTATGCGATTGATTGACGTATACCTGTTTAGCTGAAAATGGGGAATTAAATTTTTCCACGCCTTTAATTGTTCGTCAAGTTGATTACTGTTTTCTAGGACACTTTTCCCACAACCAAGCCTCCAACATCTGACACCTAACATGAATTCGACAGGCGAGATGTCTATCGTACCTATTTATTTCTTCTCGTACAAATAAACACTATTCACTAATCGCGCACTCGTTCCATCGTGAACGGTGAATGTTCCACCTTCCCAAATACAAGCTCCGCCGTATTCGCCTTTTTTATTCACGGCATAAAAATTCAAACTAATGCTGGCGAGTTCTTCCAGATTGTTGCCGTAGCGTGCGCAGACACGTTTGATGGCATCCATCGCGGCATCGGTCGGAGACATTCCGTGACGCATATTTTCGACTACGGTGTGCGCTCCGTTGATGTAGATACATTCTTCGCCGCGTCCGGTCGAACCCGCTGCGCCGATTTCGTTATCCACATATAATCCGCAACCAATCAACGGCGAATCGCCAACGCGTCCGGGGATTTTCCACGCTAAACCGGAAGTCGTAGTCACGCCGGAAATATCGCCGTTCGCGTCTACGGCTAAGCAATTAATCGTTCCGGTGGGGCGATTGCGCAAGCGTTCTTCGGCGTAATTATTCCACGCGATTTCCTGCGGTTTCGCTTCGATCTGCGCGACTTTTTTTGTTCTCGCAGTCTTGTGCCAGCTTGGGCCCCAGTTGTCTTTGTCGTTCAATTCTTCTTTCCATTTCAGCCACAATTTGCGCGAACTTTCGGTCAATAAATTTTCCTGTTTGAAGCCCTGCTTGATCGCAAATTTCAAAGCGCCTTCGCCAACAATCAAAAGGTGATCGGTATCTTCAAGCACGACACGCGCAACTTTAGAAGGGTTTTTGATGGTCTTCAAATTTGCCACTGCGCCTGCGCGTTTGGACGGGCCGTGCATGACGCTGGAATCGAGTTCAACTTCGCACTCTTCGTTCGGCAATCCGCCGTAGCCAACGGAATCATCGTTGGGATCATTTTCGACCAACTCAACTCCCGCGAGTACAGCGTCAAGAGTGTCGCCGCCAGCCTTGAGAATTTCCATGGCTTTGTTGACGCAGTTGATTCCGCCATTGAGCTTTTTGCCGTCGGCTCCGATGTGGTTATTGGAGCTGGAAATTACTACGGGACGAGCCGCCGCCCACGGATTCGCCGCAGCGGTGGAAGCAATGAGCGGCGCGGTCAAACCCGCAGCTACAGTATTCATAAGAAATTCACGTCGTTTAATTTCAGGGTTCATGGGTTTCTCCTAATTGCAGAAGCCCGCACGCAGTAAGGGCGTTT
>JAYVZE010000023.1:0-4185 GCA_043783625.1 Blastocatellia bacterium
TGCGAAGGATTACTCAGAACGAGCGAAGCGAAGATTCGGATTTGCGCGATTCGGTTAATTCTGCGCAGAATCGCCTAACTGCAAACAGGTTCTATAAGCAAAATGTGATAAGGAAGCAACTGTCCCAGTATCGAATTCTTTCAAAGCGTCAAAAGCGCGGTACTTCACATTGGAAACAATACTGGTAATTGGCGCGTTATTGTAAGGGTCGTAATTTCCGTATCCATCGGCAGTCATCGTAGTGACTCTTCCGCTCAAATCTTTTTGATAAGAAACTGAACCGCCCCACGGGTCTGTAATTTTTTTCAAACGATTAACCGAGTCGTATTCATAACCAATGTTATAGGTAGCAATAACATTATTTTTCGAGATAAAGTTACTGGAATTATACAACGTAAGATTACTAAAGACACGGGATTCAGAAGTCAGGTTATTTGAAATATCATATCCGTAATTCACCTCACCTAACCCGTCTGTCATCTTGGTTCGCTTTCCTAAGACATCATAAAGGTATGAAACCGTCGGCGAGAGTGCGATAGCAGAATTGGCTCCTGAGCCATAGCTATAACTCATCTGAGTAACAAGCGAGCGATTGTTGTAAAGATAATTCGTTTCAATTTTTCGCGCATCTGTCGCTTTTTGGACTGAGCCATCAGCGTAGTACTGAAATTCTGTGTAGGGTGTAGCTCCGACTTCGTTCACACCATGCCGCCGGAATGTTCTCCCGTAACCGTCGTATTGCATCCAGCTTTCCTGACAATCACCTGAAGGACACGCCATATAATTTGCGGCTATGCCTTTATATTCCCGAACATAAGATTTGCGGTTCAGTATGTCGTTTATTTGCGCAGTAGTTGAATAGATATTATTGCTTGAATCCAGCACTTCGGTTTTACTCACCTGCGTGGCATTGTCTAAATACACATCACTGGTCTGTCTGGTTTTGCGTCCAACTTCGTCCGTAATAGTAACCGTGGCTTCGCCCGTACAGCCGCAGCCGCCATAGGTATATTGCTTTGTCCCACCATCCTGATTCGTCGTAACCAGTGGTCGGCTCTTCCAGTCGTAGCTTTGTTGTGACCAGACATAACCGCTGTTGTCATCGCCTCCCGCGTAATTCCAGGTTGAATCTACTTCAGTCGGGTTCGAGGTTTGGATCGTACGCCCCATGTTGTCGTAGACGCTATACTGCGAACGGTTTCCCAGCGTGCTGCCGGGATGCGCGGTGACATTGGCGCGGGTGCGCCCGTGTCCATCAAAGATGGTCCAGCGTCATTCGCTTTGGTCAGAGTGTACAGCCAGCCGAAGGCACTATCATAAGCATAGGTTGAGTATGCCGTTGTAAATTGATTCTCGACACGCTTCAATCTACCGACTTCGTCATATTTTTTTAGCACGCCTTTGGTTGAATCCGCCGCATACATTTTCGGGTCTTGGGTACGCGCGACAACACCTAAATCATAACGATATTGAATCCGCGAAGAAAATCCATCAGGGTCAGTCACCATCGTGGGATACGCCAAAGTATTCGTAATTCCATTCGTGAAATTATCGATATAGCTAATCTTCGTTGAGCGTCCGGTTAAATTATTATCCGGCAATGATTGCTCAATCGGTGATCCGGTGGTGTTGTATTTTGTCGTACTTGTAATGGAATTCGCCGAAGTGACCGTATCCCATTTTGTGACCTGGGTCAGGTTGCCGCGCGCCGTAAATGTTGCGCCAAAACTAGCAGTATTATGATTCGAGATGGCTGCACCTCCTGCCGGAGCTTGCGCCGTTAAGAATCCTGCTTGATCGTAAAGAAATGTGGTTCGGGATAAATTCGTGGACGAACTTCCAGTAGCATCATTGGGTGCATAACTATTGGTTTCTGCTGGTAAGCCGATAATGCGCCGCTGCGTCGCTCCATAGCCACTGGTCACGATATAAGGTGAACTCAGCAAGTAGCTGGTCGTTGATTTGCCTACCATCGTTCCGGTATAGCTTGCGCCTTTGTAGCTGTACGTCGTGGTTGGCAAATTGTACGTTGTATATTCAAACGAGCTATAACGTGAACTGTTATTTTCATTATCGGTGACGGATGAATCATAAACACGCGGCCCCCAGGTTGAGGAGACAGTTCCCGCTTGTTCCCAAGTTGTCAAGGTGGTGCGCTTCAGAACAGTTCCGGCATACAGTTCGGTTTTAAAAGGTAAGCCGTCCTGCCACGCCGTGTTTGCGCCTGATGCTAACAAATAGTATTCACGGCTTTTCGTGCCGTCCGGTGTCGTGACTTCGCCATAATTGGATTGCCGATTAAACGTCGTGACAACATTGCTTGCCCAATCAAAGGCACTATCAGTGCGGGTCGTGAAACGCGGGCAATCACTCTGCGCCGCATTGTTCGCAGAATTGTCGGTGCTGGGCAAATTATAGCTGACCGTGGAAAGTTCGCGGAAATCCGTCGTATTGATATTATTCGGGCTGGCTGTGGCGGTAAGCGGCGCGTAATGATGAACAGTTTTCACCTGTGCGTAGGTCGTGTAATCGAATTTATACACCGATCCGTCAGACAATTGCACGGTCGAGAGTCGCGGCAAAATTGAACCGTTTGGAACGGATGACGACACACTGAAATTCGTATTGATGATGACATCAACATAGCCGAATTTGGCTAATGACAAGGTAATACTGGCTCCGTCTTCTTTGGTGCGGGTCTGCGTAATTTCCGATAAATCGTAGTAAGCGTTGTAAGTAAAATTAAGCTCCCGCCCCAGCGTATCCGTAATCTTTGACATCAGTCCGGTGTTCGCATCGTAACTGACAGTCATTAAATTGCCGTTACGGTCGCGGATTTCCTGACATTGATAATTCACAAACCAGTGCCGTGTCCCGTTCGGAAAATACAAATACTGATTGCTTCCTTCCACAATCAGCCGCAACAGCGAACCGTCTACGGCTTCATAAATCTGGCTGGCATTGGAACCACCACGCCGCACTAATTCAATGCCTTCACCGGAGGGCATTACCAATAAATACGCCGCTAAGGTTGAGCCAACGCGGGAATAATGCGCATAAGAATTTAACTGCGGCAGACCAATATTAAAGCCGCCGCCAGGATTGCCAACCAGGGCGCTATTATCCAGCAGCTCCATTCCATAGCTGGCTCTGATCCACTGATGAGAATTATAGGTCAGCGACAAGCTCAGATCATGTCCCGCGCGTCCGGGCAATCCCACCACCGGAACGCTCCAATGATAGTTGCCGGAAAATAAACTGTCGCTCCCCAGATGATTGCGCCGCTGCGCCATTTCCGTTTCCCAGCCACCGAAGGTCGAACCGCCCGCTTGCATCGTGGCAAATCGTGTTCGGTGGGAGGTCGGTGGACGGTAGGGAGAAAATGGTGTGTCGCTGGTGTTGAATAAACTGGTGAATAAATTGAATGGATTCTTATTCGCGGCCATCAGATTCGTGAATGAATTGGTTTGGGTTTCCGAAGGGGTCAGCAAGCCGATGTTGCTTGACGGTCTGCCTTGCTTTTTCCAATACTCCTGACAATTTTTATCGCTGGGACGGCAACGAATGGCTTCCTTCAATTTCTCATCTTTCGCCTTGATCTTAACCTTCGTCGGGTCAGCATCGTCCTTCGCCTTTTGCTTTAATTCATCCAGATTCGGCAAATTCTTAATCGGCGGTTCCGTCGTTCGGAGCACCGCTTCCCCCGTACTGATTTTCAACTTCGGCACATCCGGCTGATCTACCGCTTGTGCGTGAACAGTAGCGGACGTAAAAGTCGTCGCACTGGAAAAAATCAGCACATACGAAATCGTCAGTGCTAAGAACTGCTTAGCTAAAATTCTGGCATGAGAATTGCCGGGGGGGTAAAAAGTTTCATCTGGTTCGTCTCCGATTCGGTCAAAAGCAGCTTGCGTTCAAGCGTTCGAACTGCTTTTACACTGGTTATCAAATCCCTTCAAAATTATCAAAGGGGTTGGCTCAAGGTCTGGCTGTGACAATGATTTCGAGGATTGAAATCGCCATCCAAAAAAATCAAGTCAGGTCTCAGTTACTTTTCAATTTGTATATCTGGTGGACGGGCGGAGTATCCAACAGGTGACATTTCCTGTCAACTTATTTTTTAAGGAAAGGAATTTTACGTTGCAGAAGCTCCTTCCGGGCAAGCGGGTAGTCTCAACTGTGAAG